>JBMOQP010000029.1:0-79674 GCA_049322715.1 Pseudomonadota bacterium | reverse complement strand
TCTATTTCGCCGGCCAGTGGCGCTGGCTGCCCTCCAGCATTCTCAAGGACCCCGCGGTGGAGGGCATGATGGACCGCAGCTTCGACCGGCTTTGGGCGGAGTGGCAGGCCTTGCATCCTCAGGCGGATTAACAAGGGTGTTGAAAAACACCCTTGCACGAACATCAATCACGCTAGGTGATTGATGTTCGGAGGTCGTCGCGGGTCCCTCCTCTCGGTCCCATGGTCCCGGATCGAAGTCCCTTCGGCCATCCATGGCCGAAGCCCCTGCGGGATACGGCCGTCGAGAGCCGACATCCATGTCGGAAGCCCTTGCGGGTACGGCCCTCGAGAAAATTCACTTCGCGACGCTCTCGAAGGCTGAAGCCCAAAGGGCCTTCCGGCAGGGATGCCGGAAGCGCCTGAAAGGAGGGATCAGCCGAGTTGAAAAAGGGCAGGAAAGCCCTTTTTCAACAGTTGCTGTTAAGTGCCGCCCCCCGCCAGATAGCGCGCCTCGATCTCCTCGGGCGGCAGCGGCCGGGCGAAGTGGTAGCCCTGCACGAAATGGCAGCCCAGGCGGGCCAGTGCCTCGGCCTGGTCGGCGCGTTCCACCCCTTCCGCAAGGGTGGCGAAGCCGAGTTCCTCGGCCATCTGGATGATCAGGCGCGCCACGGCGTCGCCCTTGCCCGACTGGGTGACGGTGTCGACGAAGCGCTTGTCGATCTTGAGGATGTCGATCGGCATGTCGGCGAGGTAGCCGAGGTTCGAGTAGCCGGTGCCGAAGTCGTCCAGCGCGATCTTGATGCCCAGCCCGCGCAGGCGGTCGAGGTTGCCCCGCACCATCGGGTTGTCCGTCATCATCATGCTCTCGGTGACCTCGATCTCGAGGGCTTCCACGGGCAGGCCGCTCTCGTTCAGGGCCCGCTGGACGATCCTGATGCAGTGCTCGTTCTCCAACTGGGCGATCGACAGGTTGACCGCCACGCGCCAACCCACGCCACGCGCCTCGCGCCAGGCCTGCATCTGCCGGCAGGCGGTGCGCAGTACCCAGTCGCCGATGCTGCCGATGACCCCGATCTCCTCGGCCAGCGGGATGAACCGCCCCGGAGGGATGGGACCGAGCTCGGGATGCGGCCAGCGGATCAGTGCCTCGGCGCCGATCACCTTGCCGTCGCGCAGGTTCAGCTGCGGCTGGTAGGCCAGTTGGAACTGCTCCCGGTCGATGGCCTCGCGCAGGGCTTGCTCCAGACGCAGGCGCTCCTCCGCATGACGGGTCATGCTTTCGGTATGGAATCGGAAGGCGTTACGGCTCTGCTTGGCCTGGTACAGGGCCACGTCGGCGTGGCGCAGCAGGTCATCGGGATTGTCGGCATCCTCCGGGTAGAGGCTGATGCCGATGCTGGTGGTGATGTGCATGCTGCGCCCGGCGATCTCGAAGGGGGCGAGAAGGGCGCTCAGGATGGTCTGCGCGCGGCGTGAGGCATCGTCGGCATCGCCGCGCACCAGCATGACGAATTCGTCGCCCCCCATGCGCGCCACCGTGTCGATGGCAGGCGTCAGGGCTCGCAGGCGCCGGGCCACCTGCACCAGCAGCTGGTCCCCCTGGATATGCCCAAGGGTGTCGTTGATGTGTTTGAACATGTCCAGGTCGATGAACAGCACGGCCAGGCGTCCCTGGCGATCGCGCGCATGTTCGAGGGCGATGTTCAGGCGGTCATGCAGCAGCAGGCGGTTGGGCAGGTCGGTGAGCGCGTCATGGTGGGCGAGGTGGGCGATGCGTTCCTCCTGCGCCTTGCGTTCGGTGATGTCGGTGAAGACACCGATGTAGTGGGTGATCTCGCCGTGGCCATCCCGCACGGCGCTGATGGCCAGCCACTCAGGGTAGACCTCGCCGTTCTTGCGGCGGTTCCAGATCTCCCCGCGCCACTGCCCCGCATCCTTCAATGCGGCCCACAGCCTCTCGTAGAACGCGTCATCATGAAGCCCGGACTTCAGGCAGGAAGGCCGGTTGCCGATGCATTCGTCCGGATGGAAGCCGGTGATCTCCTGGAAGGCCGGGTTGACGCGCAGCACGCGGGCGGTTGCATCGGTGATCATGATGCCCTCGTGGCTGTGCTCGAAGACCTTGGCTGCCATGCTCAGTTCGGCCCGCTGGTTGTCGAGCGAGCGCAGCATGGTGTCGAGGGCATCGGTCAGGCGCGTGACCTCACGCGTGCCACCGGTCCTGGGCAGGGAGTGGATGCTGGCACCGCTCGCGATGGCCTGGGCATGGCCCGATATGCGCTCGAGCGGGGCGGTGATCCGCCGAACCTGCAGGGTGAGCAGCAGCAGGAACAAGGCGAAGGCGCCCCCGGAGGCGAGCAGGATGGCGCGGTTGAGCTGGTCCGCGACCGCATAGGCCTCCTCGACCGGCTCGCGGGCGA
This sequence comes from Pseudomonadota bacterium, assembly GCA_049322715.1. GTDB lineage: Bacteria > Pseudomonadota > Gammaproteobacteria > Halothiobacillales > Halothiobacillaceae > Thiofaba. The sequence goes on along the minus strand of JBMOQP010000029.1, from coordinate 77,273 downwards.
GGATGATCCAGTCCGCGCTGGGGTAGCCTTCCGCCCCCCTGGCCTGGGCATAGGCGGTGACATAGCGCCGGCCATCCGGCCAGGTCTCCACCCGCGAGCCGGTGTCGCCGAGCATGGCGAGCTGCACGCTCTCGAAGTCCAGCACGCGGGCGCTCGGTGGGATCTCGGGGGTGCCGACCAGGATGTTGCCCATCTTGTTGAGCACGAAGATGTCGATGCTTTCGCCGTGGCCGAACCCCGTCCCCTCCATCAGCGCGTTGCGCACCATGTAGGACCAGTCCCAACTCAGGTGGCCGCACAGCACGCCGATGCTCCTGCCGTCGGCATCGCGGACCGGGCTTGCGATGTCGGCCAGCCGCAGGGGGAGAGGGTCGATCTGGGGTTTGGGCAGGATCTTCGCCAGCAGCACGGCGTCATGCACGTCCCCGACATGCGGTCCTTGCAGTCCCTCGAGGAACCAGGCCCGCTTGGCCACGGTCTTGCCTTCGAGCAGTCCTTCGCTGCCGGCGATGACGTTGCCTTGTGGGTCGGTGAGCCCGATCCATGCGTAGAGCGGGTAGGCGCGCTTGAGCTCGTCGAGCAGCACGCGCTTTTCCGCGGCGGAGGCGTTCGGGTCGCGCAGTTGGGGGAGACTGGCGATCAGCCCGATCTCTCGCGAGCGCTGGTTCAGGCCGCTGGCCAGCTTGTCCGCCAGGTGGTTCGCGCTGTTCTGCAGCAGCAGGCCGCGGCAGCGTTCGACCACGGCTCGGCCCTGTCCGCTGGTCCACCAGCCAAGCACGAGAAGAAGCAGGGCAGCCGCGAGCGTGAGGCTGACGAGAAGCTGGTTGCGCAGGCTCAGGCCGCGCCAGCATTGGATGATTGCGGGCATCCAGGCACCACTTGCGCAGGAACGTTGGTGCGCAGGGAGGATACGTTACAGCAAGCCCGCGCCGCAATCAGGGAAATGGGGCGGTCCGGCCCGAACAACGCCGCCTGGCCCTCGACAGCCGAATCCCAAGGGGATTATCGGCCATCCATGTCCGACAGGACCGATTTGTCGGGAACATATCGGGAATCGCCGAGAGGCGAGCCCGTAGGGGGCCAGCCAAGGATGGCTGGCATCCGCTCAAACCATCCAGCGCAGGGCCAGGGCCAGGAGGATGGCCGTGACGGCAAGCAGGGTCAGTTGCAGGCCGATGCGGCGAGCACGCTCCATCGCTCCCCGCAGGGCGTGGATTTCCTGTGCCTGGCGCTCCAGCAGTTCCGCCTGTCTCTTCTGCGCGCTCAGGGCCTCGTGGGTCAGGCGCGGCAGCTCGGGAAGCAGGGCGAGCGCGCGTGGAAGCTCCTCGCGCAGCTTGTTCAGCGCGGCCTTCGGGCCGATCCGCTCGCGCATCCAGCGCTCGATGAATGGCTTGGCGGTGGTCCACAGGTCGAGGTCCGGGTAGAGCTGGCGCCCCAGCCCCTCCACGTTCAGCAGCGTCTTCTGCAGCAGCACCAGCTGTGGCTGCACCTCCATGTCGAAGCGGCGCGCGGTCTGGAACAGGCGCAGCAGGAAGTGGCCGAAGGAGATCTCGCGCAGCGGGCGCTGAAAGATCGGCTCGCTGACGGTGCGGATCGCGGCCTCGAACTCGTTCACCCGCGTATGGGCCGGCACCCAGCCGGATTCGATGTGCAGCTCGGCCACCCGGCGGTAGTCGCGGTTGAAGAAGGCGTGGAAATTCTCCGCGAGGTAGCGCTGGTCCTCCGGGGTGAGGGCGCCCATGATGCCGAAGTCGACCGCCATGTAGCGCGGCGTGGCGGGCGTCTCGGGGGAGACGAAGATGTTGCCCGGATGCATGTCGGCGTGGAAGAAGTTGTGCGTGAACACCTGGGTGAAGAAGATCTCCACCCCGCGCTCCGCCAGGGCCTTCATGTCGATGCCCGCCGCGCGCAGGGCGGCGAGGTCGCTGACCGGTATGCCGTGGATGCGCTCCTGCACCATCACGTTCGGCTGGATGTAGGCCCAGTACACCTCCGGCACGTACAGCAGCCGGGAGCCGACGAAATGACGCGCCAGCTGGCCGCAGTTGGCCGCCTCGCGCACGAGGTCGAGTTCGTCGTGCAGGGTCTTGTCGAACTCGTCGACCACGTCCGCCGGATGCAGGCGGCGTGCCTCTCGCGAGGCCTTCTCGGCGAGGTGGGCGAGGGTGTGGAGGATCTCGAGGTCGCGCTCGATGACCGGCAGGATATTGGGGCGCACCACCTTGACCACCACGGCCTTGCCGTCGGGCAGGCGCGCCGGATGCACCTGGGCGATGGAGGCGGAGGCGAGCGGGGTTTCGTCGAACTCGAGGAACAGCTCGCCGACCGGCTTGCCGAGCGCCTTCTCGATCAGGGCGCGGGCCTGCGTGCCGGGGAAGGGCGGCACCCGGTCCTGCAGTTTCGCCAGTTCGTCGGCCACGTCCTCGGGCAGCAGGTCGCGGCGGGTGGAGAGGGCCTGGCCGAACTTGACGAAGATCGGTCCCAGCTCCTCCAATGCCAGGCGCAGGCGCTCTCCGCGCGAGCGGCGGGTGCGGCCGAGAAGGCGCCAGGGCGAGAGCCAGAGCATGAAGCGCAGCGGCTTGAACCAGGGCGTGGCGAACAGCAGTTCGTCCAGCCCGTGGCGCATCAGGACCCACTGGATGGTGAACAGGCGCAGCAGCTGACGGGGGCGGATCATGGGGTCACGTCCGTGCGTGTGGTGTTCATCGGGGGGGCTCCGCCCAGACGCCGGATGCGCGCCTCCAGCGCGTCCACTCCGTCCCGCACCCGGTCGACGGCATCGAACCACGGCTCCAGTTCGGCGCGGTGGGGGGCGAGGCCGGCCTCGTCCCTCAGGTAATCGGCCTCGTCCCGCAGGCGGTGGTCGGTGAAGCGGCGCAACTCGTCCCTCATCCCGTGCCACAGGCGGCCGACCTGGTGGGCGGCCAGCATGCCGACATATGGGGTCAGCGCCATCTCGATGTCGGGCGCAAGGCCGCTCAGCAGGCGGGCGGCGCGCACAGTGAGGTGGCTGTCGCCGGTCAGCTCGATGTCGCCGTGCATCAGATCGCCGCGCATGCGCGCGCGCAGGAAGCCGAAGGGGGAGGCGCGAAGGGTGGCGTCGGGCTCGTCCAGGCCGGGGCCGGCGACGACCAGGGCATCGCCCGGCACGAGCAGGTCGAGATCGAACAAGCCCCTAAGCTCGAAGCGAATGCGCTTGCCGGCCAGCCCGCGCAGGCCGGCGCGGGTGGCCGGATCGGCCTCCAGCGCGGCGTTGAGGGCCCGCTCCAGGGCAAGCCGCGAGAGTTCGGCAAGCTCGGGTGTCACGCCTTGAAGCCCCAGTGCAGGGCGACGATGCCATCGCTCATGTTGAGATAGTCGCAGCGCATGAAGCCCGCGGCTTCCATCATGCCCTTGAGCGTGTCCTGGTCCGGGTGCATGCGGATCGACTCGGCCAGGTACTGGTAGCTCTCCGCGTCGCCCGCGACAAGCCGGCCCATCAGCGGCAGGGCCTTGAAGGAGTAGAGATCGTAGACCTTCTTCATGAGGTCGTGGCGCGGGTGGGAGAACTCCAGCACCAGCGCGCGGCCGCCCGGTTTGAGCACGCGCAGCATCTCGGCGAGCGCCTGCTCCTTATGGGTGACGTTGCGCAGGCCGAAGCCGATGGTGACGGCATCGAAGCTGTTGTCGGCGAACGGGATCATCTCCGCGTTGACCTGCGCGGTCTGTGCCTCGGCGCCGAAACCGTCGTTGATCAGGCGGTCGCGGCCACGGGTGAGCATCTCCGCATTGATGTCGGACAGCACCACCAGCCCGTCGCGCCCGACCTGCCTGAGCATGCCGGCGGACAGGTCCCCGGTGCCGCCGGCGAGGTCGAGCGCGCGCATGCCCGGGCGCAGGCCGGTGCGCGAGAGGGTGATGCGCTTCCACAGGCGATGGATGCCGAACGACATCAAGTCGTTCATCAGATCGTACTTGCCGGCCACGGAGTCGAACACCCCGCGCACCAGCCTGGCCTTCTCGTCCACCGCCACGCGGCGGAAGCCGAAATCCGTTGAGTCTTTGCTCATCATGCGTCCCGTGTCTTGCCCGCCGCGTTCAGCCGTTCGAGATAGCGCGCCCACTGGGCGTCGTGGTCCCGGCCGAGGGCGTAGAGAAAGTCCCAATCATACAGCCCGCTGTCGTGTCCGTCGTCGAAGATCAGTTTCACCGCGTACTGGCCGACCGGTTCGATGGCGTTGATGTTGACCTCGCGCTTGCCGGTGACCAGCAGTGGCTCGGGCAGGCCGTGGCCGCGGACCTCGGCGGAGGGGGAGAAGACGCGCAGGTATTCGCAGGGGAGGGTGTAGGTGGTGCCGTCGTCGAAGCTGACTTCGAGGGCGCGGGTGGCGCGGTGGAGGGTGAGGCTGGTGGGGTGGTGGCGGGACATGGTTTTTTGATCGGTGTGGCGGAGTCTGCGAAACGAAGGTTTGCGGGACGGCGTCGAGCGAAGGGCCCATTCCCCCTTGGGGTCGCCATGGCCGGGGTTGTGGAGACCGGGTGAAAGGGCCATGGATGGCCCTTTCAGTCCCGCCGCGACAGGAAGTCGCGTCGGGACGGCCCGGTCGGAGCGACCCTGGCCATGGCTTGCCCGAAGGGCGACCCCGCGGGGGTGCCCTTTCTTTGGTGACTTTCTTTGGGCAAGCAAAGAAAGTCACTCGCCCGCGTGCGCAAGCAGCAGGGCGAAGCGCCATGCTTCGAAGCGGGCGAAGTCAACCTTCAACGGTTGTTCAAAGCCGCTTTGAGACAGGCTTGCGGGCTGTTTCGCCCGCCTCAAGGCCAGTGCTTCGACTCGCCCGGATCGCATGCGGGCGAGTCACTTTTCTTGCTCGTGCAAGAAAAGTAACCAAAAGAACACGCCCCCGAGGGGCCGGCCCTTCGGGCAAACCCTGGCCTGACCTGTTCCAGCCGGGCCGCCCCGACGCGACTTCCTGTCGCGGCGGGGCTGAATGGGCCATCCTTGGCCCATTCACCCGGCTTCCACAGGCCAGTCCAGGGCGGCCCCAAGGGGGAATGGGCCCTTCGCTCGACGCCGTCCCGCAAACCTTCGTTTTCTGGACAGGGCGATCAAAGGATATACCGACTCAAATCCTCACTCTTCACCAGCGCCCCGAGCTTCGCGTCCACGTCCGCCACGTCCAGCGTGACGGTCTCCCCTGCCTTCGCCGGGGCCTCGAACGCCAGGTTCTCCAGCAGCCGCTCGACCACCGTGTGCAGCCGGCGGGCGCCGATGTTCTCGGTGGTGGCGTTCACTTCAAAGGCCACCTCGGCCAGGCGGCGAATGGCCGCGTCGGTGAACTCCAGCTGGACGCCCTCGGTGGCGAGCAGGGCCTGGTACTGCTTGATCAGCGCGGCGTCCGGCTCGGTCAGGATGCACACGAAATCGTCGGCGGTCAGCGCGGTCAGTTCCACCCGGATCGGCAGGCGGCCCTGCAGCTCGGGGATCAGGTCCGACGGGCGGGCGAGGTGGAAGGCCCCGGAGGCGATGAACAGGATGTGATCGGTCTTGATCATGCCGATCTTGGTGTTCACCGTGCTGCCCTCGATCAGGGGTAGCAGGTCGCGCTGCACGCCCTCGCGGGAGACGTCCGAGCCGCTGAACTCGCCCTTGCGGCAGACCTTGTCGATCTCGTCGATGAACACGATGCCGTGCTGCTCGACCAGCTCGGCGGCCTCCTGCTTGATCTCCTCGTCACTGACCCGGCGCGCGGCCTCCTCCTCGGTGAGCTGGCGCAGGGCCTCCGCGATGCGCATCTTGCGGCGCTGGGTGCGCTGGACGCCAAGGTTTTGGAACAGGCCCTTGAGCTGGCTGGCCATGTCCTCCATGCCGGGCGGGGAGAGGATGTCCACGCCAAGCTTCGGACCCTCGACGTCGATCTCGATCTCCTTGTCGTCAAGCTGGCCCTCGCGCAGGCGCGCGCGGAACTTCTCGCGCGTGTTGGCGTAGGCCTTGTCGGTGTGCTCGTCCGTGCCCCAGGGGTTGGTGTCGCGCGGCGGGGGGAGGAGGGCGTCGAGCACGCGCTCCTCGGCGGCTTCGCGCGCCTTGTCGCGTACGCGTTCCTGCGCCACGGCGCGCACCATCTTCATGCCGACATCGGCAAGATCACGGATGATGCTCTCCACATCGCGTCCGACGTAGCCGACTTCGGTGAACTTGGTCGCCTCCACCTTGAGGAAGGGGGCGTTGGCCAGGCGCGCCAGGCGGCGGGCGATCTCGGTCTTGCCCACGCCGGTCGGGCCGATCATGAGGATGTTCTTCGGTGTGATCTCGTGGCGCATCGGCTCGGCCACCTGCTGGCGGCGCCAGCGGTTGCGCAGGGCGATGGCGACGGCGCGCTTGGCGTCCTGCTGGCCGACGATGTGTTTGTCGAGTTCGGCGACGATCTCGGCGGGGGTCAGGGATTGAACGGAGGTATTCATGGGTATTCCGGTATGGCCAGCAGGGGCAAGACCGCCCCTGCTGGGCAAGGTCAGAGTTCTTCGATGGTGAAGCTGCGGTTGGTGTACACGCAGGTCTCGGCGGCGATGGTGAGCGATTGCTCGACAATCTGGCGCGCGTCCAGCGGGGAGTGCTGCAGCAGGGCGCGTGCCGCGGACTGGGCGTAGGCGCCGCCGGAGCCGATGGCGAGCAGGCCGTGCTCCGGCTCGAGCACGTCGCCGAGGCCGGAGATGGTGAGCATGGTCTCGCGGTCGGCGACGATCAGCATCGCCTCCAGACGGCGCATGGCGCGGTCGGTGCGCCAGTCCTTGGCCAGCTCGACCGCCGAGCGGACGAGGTTGCCGCCGTGCTTGACCAGTTTGGCCTCGAAGCGCTCGAACAGGGTGAAGGCGTCGGCAGTGCCGCCGGCGAAGCCCGCGATCACACTGCCGTCGTGCAGGCGGCGCACCTTGCGCGCGTTGCCCTTGACGATGGTCGGGCCGAGCGAGACCTGGCCGTCGCCGCCGATGACGGTGCGGCCGTCGCGGCGGACGCAAAGGATGGTGGTGCCGTGGAACTGTTCCATGGGGTGCAAGCCGGTGTGGGGATGGAACGATCTTAACATCAGCCCACGCGAGGTTGTTCCGGCAGAGGCTAGTAGGCGACCCCCGGGCCGATCCTCGCGCCGAGGGCGGCGCCTACGTCTTCGTGAGCAACGCCGTTGGGAACGGCGTTGGGAACGGCGTTGGGACGCGAAGCGTCACCGGAGGCGGAATCCGGGGATGGATTCCGCCGCCTGGCGCGCGGGTGGGCTGAGTCGTACGCCTGAGCCAGGTGCTGGAAGTCGAGGTGGGTGTAGATCTGGGTGGTGGCGAGGTTGCTGTGCCCAAGCAGTTCCTGCACCGCGCGCAGGTCGCCGCTGTTCTGCAGGAAATGGCTGGCGCAGGCGTGGCGCAGCATGTGCGGGTGCACCCGGCCGGCGAGGCCGTGCTTGCGCGCAAGCCGGGTCAGGCGGGCCTGCACCGTGCGCGGGGCAATGGGATGGCCCCGCTTGCTGACGAACAGGGCGGTCTCCCCCGCCGGGGCATGGGCCGGCCGCAGGCCCAGCCAGCGCCGCACGGCGGCGAGCGCGGTGTCGCCGACCGGCACGATGCGGGTCTTGCCGCCCTTGCCGAGTACGCGGGCCTCGCCGGAAGTCTGGTCGAGGTCGTGCAGTTGTAGGCCGCAGGCCTCGGCCAGGCGCAGGCCGCTGCCGTACATCAGCTCCAGCATGGCGATGTCGCGCGCCTCGAGAGAGTCGTCCGCGGGTTGGTCCAGCAGGTGATTGAGCGGCTCGGGCTCGAGGGTTTCCGGCAGCCGGCGGTCGGCGCGCGGCAGGCGCAGGCCGGTGCTCGGGTCGTGCTCGACCAGGCCCTGCCGGCGCAGGGTGCGGAGCAGGGCGCGCACGGCCGCCAGGCGGCGGGCGAGGGTGCGGGGGGAGAGCCCTTCGGCATGGCGTTTGGCCAACCACAGGCGCAGGTGATGGGGCTGGGCCTCAAGCCAGTCGCTCAGCCCCTGACCGGCGAGGAATCCCCAGGCATCGGCCAGGTCGCGTGCATAGGCCGCGCGGGTGTGGGGCGAGGCGTTGTTCGCCGCAAGCTGGGCGAGGAAGGAGCCAAGCCGGGGAATGTCGCTCATGGACGGCCTTCCCGCAAGCCGGTGTTCACCGGGCGCGCGCCAGCGCCGCGCTGACCAGGTCGCCGATCTGCTCGAGGAACAGGGTGCCCATGTCCGGGCGGAAGCCCTGCGGTTCGCGCTTGACCAGCAGCATGGCGCCGCGGAAGCCTTCGCCAAGCAGGGGGATGGCCGCCACCGAGGCGGTTTCGGGCAGGCCGTGGGCCGTGAGCAGTTCGCGCAGCGTGCCGCTGGTGCGCGGCATCTGGGGGCCCTGCAGCGCGAACAGGCTGCTCCAGGCTGCGCCCTGGGGAGTCTCGATGCAGGCGGTGACCAGGGTGTGTCCCTCTTCCAGGCCGACCAGCACGCCGGCCAGGTCGAAGTCCGTGCACAGGCGGGTGCGTGCGGCCTCGAGCACCTCGCAGGGGCTGTCGGCCGCGATCAGGGCGAGGGCGAGTTGGTGCATGCGCGCGGCCAGGCGCTCGTTGGCATGCGCCTGGGTATGCAGGTCACGCAGGGTCTTCTCCAGCGTGCCGACGCGCTCGCGCAGCAGGGCCGCCTGACGCTCGACGAGGGACACGGTGCCGGGCGCGGTGTGCGGGAGCCGCATGCCGAGCAGCAGGGGTTCGTGGCCGACGAAGAAATCCGGGTGCTCGGCCAGGTATTCGGCCACGGCGTCCTCGCCAAGGGCCAGCAGCGCTTCGCTCACAGCTCGATCCTCCCCTCGAACACCCGGGTGGCGGGTCCGGTCATCATGACGTGCCGGCCCTCTCCTTGCCAGTGGACGGTCAGGCGTCCGCCGGGCAGGTCCACCCTGACGGTATCGACCAGCCAGCCGTGCAGGCGCCCGGCGACCACCGCCGCGCAGGCGCCGGTGCCGCAGGCCAGGGTCTCGCCCGCACCGCGCTCGTACACGCGCAGGCGGATGTGGTCGGGGGCGACGACCTGCATGAAGCCGACGTTGACCCGGCGGGGGAAGCGCGGGTGGGATTCGATGGCCGGGCCGAGCGTCTCGATCGGAGCGGTGTCGGCATCCTCCACGCGCAGCACCGCATGAGGGTTGCCCATCGACACCGCGCTGATGGTGTGGAACTCGCCGCCGGCATAGAGGGCGTAGCCCATCTCGCGCCGCTCGGCCTCGAACGGGATCTCGGCCGGTTCAAGACGGGGCATGCCCATGTCCACCGTCACCTCGCCGTCGTCCTCGACGTGCAGCACGATGCGCCCGGAGGCGGTCATGACCGGGATGGTGGTGGCGTCGGTCAGACCTTCGTCGCGCACGAAGCGGGCGAAGCAGCGCGCGCCGTTGCCGCACTGCTCCACCTCGCCGCCGTCGGCGTTGAAGATGCGGTAGCGGAACAGAGTGTCGGGGGTGGGGGCGGGCTCGACGACCAGCAACTGGTCGCAGCCGATGCCGAAGTGCCGGTCGGCGAGGAAGCGGACCTGATCGGTGGTAAGGGTGATCTGCTGGCGCACGCCGTCGAGCACGACGAAGTCGTTGCCGAGGCCGTGCATCTTCACGAAGCGCAACTGCATGGGACTGACGCCTTTCTGGAAATGCCGCGGTCAGGTAGACGGCATTATAGCCGGATTGTCGGGCGTGGCCGGGGCCTGCTCATCCTGGCTTAACGCGGAGCTGGCGGATGCCGACCATCCATGGCCGGCCCCTTACGGGCTTGCCTTCGGCGCCCCCCGATTTGTTCCCGACAAATCGGTTGAGCCCGCACCTCTCGGCCGTCCATGGCCTTGACCCGTTACGCGGGAGAGGCGCCCGGCTCGCCGCCCAGGAGGTCCTCCAGAGGCTTGGGCGGGCTGACACCGTAGCCCTGGGCGAAGTCTACGCCCATGCCGCGCAGGATCTGCTCGGTGGCGGCATTCTCGACGAATTCGGCGATAGTCTTCAGGCCCAGCGTGCGTCCGACCTGGTTGATGGCCTGGACGAAGGTGCGGTCGTGGGCGTCGCTCTCGATGTCGCGTACGAACACGCCGTCGATCTTGAGGAAGTCCACCGGCAGGGCCTTGAGGTAGGCGAAGGAGGACAGCCCCGAGCCGAAGTCGTCGAGCGCGAAGGTGCAGCCGAGGGTCTTCATGCGCTGGATGAAGGCGAGCGCCTGGTGCATGTTGCTGATGATGGCGGTCTCGGTGATCTCGAAGCAGATCAGGCCGGGCGGGAAATCGTAGCGGCGCACCTCCTTCTCCACGAAGGTGAGCATGTCCTCGTCGGTCAGCGAGTTGCCGGAGAGGTTGATGCCGACATGCCTCAGGCGCCTGCCGGTCGGCGTGTCCAGGGCCTGGTGCAGGCGCTCGAGGGTGGAACTGACCACCCAGCGGTCGATCGCCTGCATGAGGTTGTAGCGTTCCGCGGCGCTGATGAACAGGCCGGGGGCGATGAGGTTACCGTGGCGGTCGAGCATGCGCACCAGCACCTCAAGGTGCAGGCCGTCGTCCACGCGCGGTCGCTCCAGGGGCTTGAGCGGCTGGGCGTAGAGGATGAAGCGGGATTCGCGCACGGCGAGCTGGATCTGCGAGGCCATGCCGAGCTGCTCGACCTGGCGTGACATGACCTCGTCCGCGGCTTCGTAGACGTGGATGCGGTTGCGCCCGCGCTCCTTGGCGGCATAGCAGGCGATGTCGGCGGCGCGCAGGATCTCGTCGGCGGCGCCCCATTGCGGGTCGATGGTGACGATGCCGATGCTCACGCCCACGTTGAAGACGCGGTCCTGCCAGTAGAAGCTGAAGTTCTGCACGCTCTCGCGCAGCTGGTTGGCGATGCGCTCGGCGACCTCGGTCGAGCAGTTCGGCAGCAGGGCGGCGAATTCGTCGCCGCCGAGGCGGGCGATCATGTCGTCGCGGCGTACCCCGCCACGCAGCAGGTGGGCGATGTTCATCAGCAGCTCGTCGCCGGCATGATGGCCGCAGGTGTCGTTGACGACCTTGAACTGGTCGAGATCCATGTAGAGCAGCGCATGCCGCTCGCCGGCGGTCCGGGCGCCTTCCAGCAAGCTCCTGAGCCGCTCGCCGAAGGCCGTGCGGTTGGGCAGGCCGGTGAGCGGGTCGTGGCTCGCCTGCCAGCTCATCTGCTCCATCAGGCGATGGGTTTCGCTGACGTCATGCAGGATCAGCACCAGGCCCTCGGCCCCACCCGCGCCCAGCATGGGGGCGGCCTTGAGTTCGATCTCGACGAAGGATTCGATGGCCCCGCGGCGGGCGAGGCGGGCGGTGATCTCCTGGCGGCCTTTCTGCATGAGCTGGTGCACGGTGGCGCCATCGAGGACGTTCGCACTGTCCTCGGTCATCAGCCGGGCCACCTGCTCGAGGGGGCGATTCCTGGCTTCGTTCAGCGGCCAGCCCGTCAACTCTTCGGCCACGGGGTTGAGGAATTCGATCCTTCCGTCGGGATCAGTGACGATCACGCCGTCCGCCATCGACATGAGCACGATGCGCAGTCGTTCACGCTGTTCGTCGAGACTGAGCTCGAGCTCGATGCGCGCGGTGATGTCGCGATACATCCACAGATGCCCCTGTGGCGCGCCGTCGACCAGGATGGGGGAGTAATCCCGCTCCAGCACCCGTCCGTCGGCCATCTCGACGATGTCGCCGAGGGCCGGCTCACGGCGCGCGAGCAGGGTCTCGATGCGCTGGACGAAGCGGGAGCCGTCCTTGACCTGCGGCAGGCTGGCTCGAGCGGCCTCGGCACAGTCCGTGCCCACCAGCGCCTCCGGCGGGGAGGGAATGTGGAACATGTCGCAGAAGGCCTGGTTGGCGAGGGCGATGTGCCGCGACTCGTCCTCCACCAGCACGGCGGAATAGAGATTGGCCAGCAGTCCCGCCAGGCGCGAGCGCTCGATGGCCAGCCGGCCCTCGGTCTCCTTGAGTTCGGTGATGTCCGTAAGGGTGCCGACGACGCGGTAGGCCCGGCCATGCCCGTCGCGCAGGGCGCGGCCCCGGCTTAGGATCCAGCGCCAGCCACCGTCCTTGTGGCGCATGCGATGGATGATCTCGAACGCCGGAGTTCGGTCTGCCAGGTGGTCATCCAGGGCGCGCATGGTGCGATCGACGTCGTCCGGATGGATGCGTCCCGACCATTCGGCGGGGGCCTCGCCGATCTCGTCCTCGCCGTAACCCAGCATCGCCTTCCAGCGCGGCGAGAAGTAGACCGTGTCGCTGACGAGGTTCCAGTCCCACAGGCCGTCGTTGCTGCCCTGCAGTGCCAGTTCCAGCCGCTCGCGCGTCTCCCGCAGGAGTTGCTCGTCCTCTTCCAGTCGTTCCAACATGTGGTTGAGCCCGTGCATCAGGTCGCCCAGCTCGTCCCTGCGGACGACCTCGATGCGCTGGTCCAGTTCGCCCGCGCTGACGCGCAGGAACAGGGTCTTGACGCGGCGCAGGTCGCGGGTGAGGTCGGCGGCGATGAGCAGGGCGAGCAGGGTGCCGAGGAGGATGGCGGCCAGGGTGTAGAACAGGCCGTCGCGCAGGATCTTGTCGAGGGCCGCATGGGTGCGCTCGGTGTTCGTGCCGATGCGCGTCCATCCCAGGATCTTGCCGGCCTGGTCCGCCTGTCCGCTCGCACCGGCGCGGGATGGCCTCGAAAGGATGGGGGCGATGCCGTCGATCAGGGCAGGGGCGTTCTGGACCAGATGGGGTTCGGGCTGGCTGTGCCGCAGCGCCGCAAGGCTGACGGGGTCGCTTACGTAGCGCCCGACCTGCTCCGGGTCGCTGTGGGCGAGGACGCGACCCTCGTGGTCGATGATCATGGCGAATTCGATGTCCGGGTCCTCCGCCAGCGGCCTGATCAGCTCGCCGAGGCCGGCGAGGTCGCGCGCGAGCACCCATTCAAAGCTGGAGCGCGCCAGCAGGGCGGCGGTATTCAGGGTCGACTGCTCGGTGTTCTTGACCAGCAGCTGCTGTTCGCGGAGGCTCAGGTCGAACACGAAGACGGCCATCATCAGCGCGTGGACCAGCGCGATGCTGACGGCCAGGCGGCGGCGGAGCGAGGTGCCGAGCAGGCGCGGCAGGGCCGAAGGGATGGATAGCCTCATCGCGCCAGCTCCCCGACCTGCTCCCGGTAGTGCTGCAGGAAGTCCCTTACCGGTGCATAGGTGTCGTCATCCGCCAACTCGAAGCCCTGGATCTCGGCCTTCGCCAGGCGGCGGCGTCCATCCTTGGTGTCGGACAGGGCGATCAGCTGGGCCCGGATGCGCCCGACCAGCGCGGGATCCAGGTCATCCCGCGCCACGAGTCCGTTGTTCGGCAGCGAGGCGGTCTGCCAGCGCACCACCAGCTGGCGGGCGAGCTCCGGGTGCTCCTTCTGGAAGGCCCGCCAGGGCGGCGGCCAAGTGGCTCCGGCGTCCACCAGCCCGCGTGCCACGGACAGGATGCTGGATTCCTGGGAGCCGACGGCGATGATCTTGAGGTCCCGCTTCACATCCAGCCCCTCCTGCCGCAGATGGAACAGGGGCAGCATGCAGCCGGCCACGGCGGTGAGGGCGGGGCAGCTGAGGGTCTTGCCGCGCAGGTCGCCGACATCTTCGGGGGATCCTTTCCGCCTGCGGACCAGGATCAGGCCGTGGAAATCTTCGTCGCCCTTGACCTTGGCGAATATCCTGTAGCCGTGCTGCGTGGCGGTCACGGTCTGATAGGGATTGGGCAGGGCGAGCTCAAGCTGGCGCTGCTCCAGCTTGCGCTCGAACTCGGCGTAGTCGCGCGAGGCCTCGAGCCGGATCTCCACTTCGGGGATGGTCCTGTTCAGGGTGTCGACGATGGGGCCGTAGGTCTCGAGAAGCTTGACCGGGTTGTGCAGCGGATGCACTCCGAGCATGAGCACCGGAACCAGCGGCTTGGACGGGGTGGCGCTGTAGGCCGGCAGGGTCGGGGCGGCGTCCTCGCTGCCACAGGCGGCCAGGATCAGGGGCAGCACAAGGCCAAGCAGCATTCTGCGGCCCAGGATGGCGGTCGGATTTCGGCTGGAGGAAGAGGCTGGGCGCATGTGGGGCTTTATAACCCGGCTCTGGGGTCTTGTCTGCACAGCCGCAGGAAGGAGTGGTGGGCCCAGCAGGATTCGAACCTGCAACCAAGGGATTATGAGTCCCCTGCACTGACCGTTGTGCTATAGGCCCGACGAAGAAAGGCCCGGGAAACCGGGCCTCGAAGGATAGATCAGTGCTCGGCTTCGAGGAAGCTTCGCAGCAGCTCGGAGCGCGAGGGGTGGCGCAGCTTGCGCAGGGCCTTGGCCTCGATCTGGCGGATGCGCTCGCGGGTGACGTCGAACTGCTTGCCGACCTCCTCGAGGGTGTGGTCGGTGTTCATGTCGATGCCGAAGCGCATGCGCAGGACCTTGGCCTCGCGCGGGGTGAGGCTGGCCATCACTTCGCGCACGGCCTCGGCGAGGCCGGCATTGGTGGCGGCATCCAGCGGCGAGATGACGCTGGTGTCCTCGATGAAGTCGCCCAGATGCGAATCCTCGTCGTCGCCGATCGGGGTCTCCATGGAGATCGGCTCCTTGGCGATCTTCAGCACCTTGCGCACCTTGTCCTCCGGCATGGCCATGCGCTCGGCCAGCTCTTCCGGGGTTGGGTCGCGGCCCATCTCCTGCAGCATCTGGCGGGAGATGCGGTTGAGCTTGTTGATCGTCTCGATCATGTGCACCGGGATGCGGATCGTGCGGGCCTGGTCCGCGATGGAGCGGGTGATGGCCTGGCGGATCCACCAGGTGGCGTAGGTCGAGAACTTGTAGCCGCGGCGGTATTCGAACTTGTCGACCGCCTTCATCAGGCCGATGTTGCCTTCCTGGATCAGGTCGAGGAACTGCAGGCCGCGGTTGGTGTACTTCTTGGCGATGGAGATGACGAGACGCAGGTTGGCCTCGACCATTTCCTTCTTCGCCTTGCGCGCACGGGCCTCGCCCATCGACATGCGGCGGTTGATGTCCTTGAGCTGGCGCACGCTGAGGGCGTTGTCACGCTCGACATGGGACAGGCGCTTTTGCAGGCGCTCCACTTCGCTGCGGTAGCCGTTCAGGCGTTCGCCGAACTTCTTGTCGCTCACGTGCTCGTCCAGCCACTCGGCGCGGGACTCGTTGCCGGGGAAGGTCTCGATGAAGCGCTCGCGCGGCATGCCGCCCTTGTTCACGCACAGGTCGAGGATCTGGCGCTCGATCTGGCGCACGCGGGTCAGGGTGTCGCGCAGGTTGTTGACCAGGCGGTCGGACAGCTGCGGATTGAGCTTGAGCTCGAGCAGGCGGGCCTCCAGCTCGCCCAGGACGTCCTCGCCGGACAGGCGGCGGGCATGCAGGTCGCGCAGGATGTGCATGTGCGCGCGCACGGCCTCGGGGTCGAGGGCGGTGTCCGCAGCCTCGTCGGTGTCGTCGGTGGCGGTGTCGTCTTCCTCGTCCTCGTCGACGGCTGCGGCATCGACGGAGTCGTCGGCGACAGCGGCCTCTTCCGGCAGTTCCTCCGCCTGGGCGAAGCCGACGACGATGTCGGCCAGGCGCATCTCGCCCGCATCGAAGCGCTCGAAATCGGCCAGCAGCTCGGAAATGGCGGGCGGATGGGCAGCGAGGGCGGTGAGCATGTCGCGCAGGCCGCTCTCGATGCGCTTCGCGATCTCGATCTCGCCCTCGCGGGTCAGCAGCTCGACGGTGCCCATCTCGCGCATGTACATGCGCACGGGGTCGGTGGTGCGGCCCACGCCGTCGTCGACCGAGGAGGCCAGCGCCGCCACGGCCTCTTCCGCAGCGTCCTCGTCGGTGGCCACGGCATTGTCGGACAGGGTCAGCTCGTCGGCATCGGGCGCCACTTCGAAGACCTGGATGCCCATGTCGTTGATCATGCCGATGATGTCTTCCATCTGGTCGGCTTCGACCATGCCTTCCGGCAGGGTGTCGTTGATCTCGGCGTAGGTCAGGTAACCCTGCTCTTTGCCGCGGGCAATGAGTTCTTTAATGCTGGACTGCGGATCTTCGAACATGGTCGAGTGCGAGCCTCGGGTCAAATCAAACAAAAAATTATACCAACAAAGGGCGAATTATTCACGGCTGAATTGGAGTGTTGTCAGCCGCAAAAGTTCCTGTCGCTCAAGGGGTTGCAGTTCGGCAAACGGCCGTTCGGTCAGTTGCCGCAGGCGTGCCCGGTTGTGAGTGGCGGCGATGTGTTCGAGCATGTCGAGCCACATGCGCTCGCGGACATCGATATCCTCGCTCTCCCGCGGCGGCGGCAGCCGGCTGATCGCCTGCATGACCTGAGCGTGGGGGCTGGCACGGAAGTGTTCAAGGGTCACGCCCATGGGGGCCGGGCGGCTGCGCAGGTGGTCGATGAGCTGCGTCAGCAGCGGAAGGCCCGGGACGGGGGACTGTGCCCAGGCCGGGTCCGGCGCCCGACGGGAGGCCAGGTCGGGATAGTGCAGCAGCAGGACGATGGCCTTGCGCAGGGCCGTGGGGCGTCCGCCATCGGGCGGCGCGGCGGGGCGTTCCGGAGGGTGGGGCGCCGGGGCGCGGCGCTGGTCCCTCCCCTCAGGCCCATTGGCCATCCATGGCCGATGCCCTTTCGGGGTACGGCCTTCGAGATCGGTCCCCGGTAGCAGTCGGTCGACGGTCACTCCGATGCGTCCGGCCAGCTCGTCGAGCACGAGGTCCTTGAGCACCCCGGCGGGCATCCCCTGGATCAGCGGCAGGGCCAGGGTCTTGAGCCTTGCCCGGGCGGCCGGAGTGCCGTCGTCCTCGGCCTGGCGGGCCAGTTCGTCCAGCAGGAAGGCATCGAAGCCGAGTGCGTCGCTGCCGATCCGGGCGCGGAAGGCTTCGGCCCCCTCCTGGCGCACCAGGCTGTCCGGGTCCTCGCCCTCCGGCAGGAACAGGAAGCGGGCGTCGAGGCCGTCCCGCAGCAGGGGGAGGGTGGACTCCAGCGCGCGCCAGGCGGCGCGGCGGCCGGCCTCGTCGCCGTCGAAACAGAACACGACCTGGGCGGTGTGGCGGAACATCAGGTCGACCTGCTCGCGGGTGACGGCGGTGCCGAGGGTGGCGACCGCCTCGCGCAGGCCGTGCTGGGCGAGCATGACCACATCCATGTAGCCCTCGACCACGATCAGGCGGTCTGGGCGGCCAAGGGCCTTGCGGGCCTCGTACAGGCCGTAAAGCTCGTGGCCCTTGTGGAACAGGGGGGTCTCCGGCGAGTTGAGGTACTTGGGCTTCTCGTCGCCCAGAACCCGTCCACCGAAGGCGATGACACGGCCGCGCCGGTCGCGGATGGGGAACATGACCCGTTCGCGGAAGCGGTCGTACAGGCGGCCGTGCTCGCCTTCGCTCAGCATGCCGGCGCGTTTGAGCTGGTCGATACCCTGCCTGTCCAGCCGCAGCGCGCGCTCCAGGGTATCGAAGCCCGGGGGGGCGTAGCCGAGTCCGAAGGCGGCGGCGGTCTCGCCGCTCACCCCGCGCCGCTTGAGGTAGTCGATGGCACGCGGGGTGTGCTTGAGCTCGGCCTGGTAGAAGCGGGCGCAGTCCTCCAGCACCGCCAGCAGCGGGGCGTGGGGATGGGCCTGCGGCGCCTCGCCCCCCTCCCGGGGCACCTCCAGGCCCATCTGCCCGGCCAGGGTCTCGACCGCCTCGACGAAGTCGAGCCGCTCGAAGGCCATCAGGAAACCGAGCACGGTGCCGTGCGCCCCGCAGCCGAAGCAGTGATAGAACTGCTTGTCCGGGCTGACGAAGAACGAGGGCGATTTCTCGTGATGGAACGGGCAGCAGGCAGCGTATTCCTTACCCTTCTTCTTCAGTGGTACACGGCTGCCGATGACCTCGACGATGTCGGCGCGGGCTACCAGGTCGTCGATGAAGCTTTGCGGGATGCGGGACATGCTCGAGGTGGTGGGGGGCACAAGGGAATGAGTGTAGCCGAGGCCCGGAAAAAGCAAGGCCCCGCATCGCAGGGCCTTGTCGGGGGGTATTAAACTAGCCCCAAAATACCTTCCTGGTACCTTTGGGCGGCGGCCAAGGCCGGTACACGCCCGGCCTTGGCTTACGCGGCTTTACGCCGCGCCAGGGCATTCATGCCCCAGATGAACCCGGTCTTTAAGAGCCGGGTTCATCGTGCCTGGGCCGGGTCAGGCGGCCGATGCCAGGGTGTCGAGCAGCTGGCTCAGTTCGGCGGCCTTGGGCTTGATCAGCCAGAACTTGCCGATCCAATCCTCGAAACGGGCGAGGATGTCGCGCGCCCTCGGGCTGCCGGTTTCCGCCAGATGGCTCTCGAGGATGCCGCGGAGGTGCTGGCGGTGGGCCTCCATCTGCGCCGGGACGAGGCGGTGGATGTCGATCAGTTCGTGGTTGTAACGGTCGACGAAGTTGTTGTCCTCGTCCAGCACGTAGGCGAAGCCGCCGGTCATGCCCGCGCCGAAGTTCACCCCGGTGCGGCCGAGGATGGTGACGATGCCGCCCGTCATGTATTCGCAGCCGTGGTCGCCGCAGCCCTCGATCACCGCGAAGGCGCCGGAATTGCGCACGCCGAAGCGCTCGCCCGCGGTGCCGGCGGCGAAGAGCTTGCCACCGGTCGCTCCGTACAGGCAGGTGTTGCCGATGATCGGGGTCTCGTGGGTCGGCAGATCGGTGCCCCTGGATTGGAACAGGGCCAGCTTGCCGCCGGCCATGCCCTTGCCAACGTAGTCGTTGGCGTCGCCCTCGAGGATCATGTTCAGGCCGCCCGCGTTCCACACGCCGAAGCTCTGGCCGACGGTGCCGGTGAGCCTGATCGTGATGGGGGCGTCCTCCATGCCGAGGTTGCCGTGGCGCTTGGCGATCTCGCCGGAGATGCGCGCACCGAGCGAACGGTCGGTGTTGCGCACCTCGAAGCTGAACTCGCCGCCGGACTTGGTCTCGATGGCGGGCAGCACGGCCTGCACCATGCGCTCGGCCAGCAGGCCCTTGTCGTACGGGTCGTTGTGTTGCACGGCGCAGCACAGCGGCTTGGTGTCGCGCAGGCCCATGTCGGACAGGATCGGCGACAGGTCGAGCTTCTGCTGCTTGGCGGTGGTGCCGGGCAGGATCTCGAGCAGGTCGGTGCGGCCGATCAGGTCCTCCAGGCGGCGCAGGCCGAGGTGGGCCAGGTACTCGCGCACCTCCATGGCGATGAACCTGAAGTAGTTCATCACCTTCTCGACGTCGCCCTTGTAGTGCTGCATACGCAGCACCTTGTTCTGGGTGGCGACGCCGGTGGCGCAGTTGTTCAGGTGGCAGATGCGCAGGAACTTGCAGCCCATGGCGATCATCGGCCCGGTGCCGAAGCCGAAGCTCTCGGCGCCGAGGATGGCCGCCTTGATCACGTCGAGGCCGGTCTTCATGCCGCCGTCGGCCTGCAGGCGCACCTTGTCGCGCAGGTCGTTGGCGCGCAGGGTCTGGTGCGCCTCGGACAGGCCCAGTTCGAACGGGCTGCCGGCGTACTTGACGGAGGTCAGCGGCGAGGCGCCGGTGCCGCCGTCATAGCCGGAGATGGTGATCAGGTCGGCATAGGCCTTGGCCACGCCGGCGGCGATGGTGCCCACGCCCGGCTCGGCTACCAACTTCACGGAGACCTGCGCCTGCGGGTTGACCTGCTTGAGGTCGAAGATCAGCTGCGCGAGGTCCTCGATCGAGTAGATGTCATGGTGCGGCGGCGGCGAGATCAGGGCGACGCCGGGACGCGCGTAGCGCAGCCTGGCGATCATCTCGTTGACCTTGTCGCCCGGCAGCTGGCCGCCTTCGCCCGGCTTCGCGCCCTGCGCGACCTTGATCTGCAGCACTTCGGCGTTGACCAGGTAGTGCGGGGTGACGCCGAAGCGGCCGGAGGCGATCTGCTTGATCTTCGACATCTTGAGGGTGCCGTAGCGCGCAGGATCCTCGCCGCCCTCGCCGGAGTTGGAGCGCGCGCCCAGGCGGTTCATCGCCTCGGCCAGGGTCTCGTGCGCCTCGGGGGAGAGGGCGCCCAGCGACATGCCGGCGGAGTCGAAGCGCTTGACGATCTGCTCGATCGGCTCGACATCGTCCAGCGCGATCGGCGTGGTGCCGGAACGCAGCTTGAACATGTCGCGCAGGGTGGCGATCGGGCGCTCGTCGACGTGCCTGGCGTATTGCTTCCAGACCGAGAAGTCGCCGCTGTTGACGGCCTGCTGCAGGGTCTGCACCACGTCCGGGTTGTAGGCGTGGTACTCGCCGCCGTAGATGAACTTGAGCAGGCCGCCCTGGCGCGGCAGCTTGCGCTTGTTCCAGGCCTCGCGGGCCAGCACGGCCTGTTCGGCCTGCAGTTCCTCGAAACCGGCGCCCTTCAGGCGGCTGGTGGTGTCCTTGAAGCACAGTTCGACCACGTTGTCGGCCAGGCCGATGATCTCGAACAGCTGCGAGCCCCGGTAGCTGGCGATGGTGGAGATGCCCATCTTGGACAAGATCTTCATCAAGCCCTTGTCGATGCCCTTGACGAAATTCGCGGCCATCTTGGCGGAGGTCATGCCCTCCTTCATCTCGCCGACGCGCTGCATGCCCGCGATGCTCTCAAAGGCCAGGTACGGGTAGACGGCGGTGGCGCCGTAGCCGATCAGGCAGGCGAAGTGGTGCGGGTCGCGCGCGGTGCCGGTTTCGATGACGAGGTTGGCGTCGCAGCGCAGGCCCGCGGCGATCAGGCGGTGGTGGACCGCGCCGGTGGCGAGCAGGGCGTGGACCGGCAGCTTGCCGCGCTCGATGGCGCGATCGGACAGCACGATCACGACCTTGCCGGCCCTCACTGCGGCGACGGCCTCGTCAGAGATGGCGCGGATGGCCTGCTCGAGCGGCAGGTTCTCGTCGCGGTTCAGGTCGATCACGCTGTTCGCGTAGGCCGCATCGTCCACCGCCAGCAGGGCCTTGAACTTGCCCTCGGTCAGGACGGGGGACTCCAGCAGCAGGCGGTGGGCGTGCTCGGGGGTTTCCTCGAATAGGTTGCGCTCGGCGCCGATGCAGGTCTCGAGCGACATGACGATCGTCTCTCGAAGCGGGTCGATCGGCGGGTTGGTGACCTGGGCGAACTGCTGGCGGAAGTAGTCGTAGGGCGAGCGCTCCATCTGCGAGAGGACCGCCATCGGCGTGTCGTCGCCCATGGAGCCGACCGCCTCCTGGCCAGCCTCGGCCAGCACGCGCAGGATCTGGTCCCGCTCCTCGTAGGTGACCTGGAACATCTTCTCGAACACGGCGAGCTGCTCGTCGTCCAGCGGAGCAGCAGCCAGCAGGTCGGCCTCGAGCCCGGACTCCAGGCGACGGGCATGCTGCTTGAGCCACTGGCCGTACGGCTGGCGGCCCTTGAGCATGGCATCCACGTCTTCCGGCATCATCAAGGTGCCGGTGGCGGTGTCCACGGCCACGATCTGGCCCGGCTTGACGCGGCCCTTGCGCACGACGTCCTCGGGCTTGTAGTCCCACACGCCGATCTCGGAGGCGAGGGTGATGTGGCGGTCCTTGGTGATCACCCAGCGCGCCGGGCGCAGGCCGTTGCGGTCCATGCCGCAGGCGACGAAGCGGCCGTCGGTCATCACCATGCCGGCCGGGCCGTCCCACGGTTCCATGTGCATGGAGTGGTATTCGTAGAAGGCGCGCAGGTCGGCATCCATGTGCTCGATGTTCTGCCACGCCGGCGGCACGATCAGGCGCATGGCGCGCAGCATCTCGATGCCGCCGGCGATCATGGCCTCGAGCATGTTGTCCATGCTCATCGAGTCCGAACCGGTCTCGGTGACCAGCGGGCGCACGTCCTCCATGTTCGGGATCAGCGCGGTCTCGAACTTGTAGGCGCGCGCGCGGGCCCAGTTGCGGTTGGCGCGGATGGTGTTGATCTCGCCGTTGTGCGCCAGGTGGCGGAACGGTTGGGCCAGGCGCCACTCGGGGAAGGTGTTGGTGGAAAATCGCTGGTGGAACACGCACTGCGAGGTGGCCAGGCGTGGATCCTGCAGGTCGAGGTAGAAGCGCGGCAGGTCCTCCGGCATCATCAGGCCCTTGTACGACAGCACCTGGCTGGACAGGGTCGGGATGTAGAAGGTGGCGTCATCGGCCAGCTGCTTCTCGGTGCGGCGGCGGGCGATGTAGAGCTTGGTGTCGAACAGGCGCGCGTCCATGCCGACCGGGGCGTTGACGTAGGCGTGCTCGATGACCGGCAGCTTCTCCAAGGCCTGGCGACCGAGCTGGGTGGGATCGGTCGGGAGCACGCGCCAGCCGGCGAAGTCGAGGCCCTCCGCGCTGATTTCGCGCTCCAGGGTCTCGCGCGCCCGGGCGGCGAGGGCCTTGTCCTGGCTGAGGAACACCACGCCGGCGGCGTACAGCTCACCGAGCTCGAAGCCCAGCCTGGCCGCTTCCTCGCGCATGAAGGCATCCGGCTTCTTCAGCAGCAGGCCGCAGCCGTCGCCCGACTTGCCGTCGGCGGAAATGCCCCCGCGGTGCGTCATGCGCGCCAGCGACTCGATCGCGGTCTGTACCAGCCAGTGGCTGGGTTTGTCGTCCATCTGGGCGATCAGGCCGAAACCGCAGTTATCGCGTTCAAATTCGGGGGAGTAGAGGCCGGAGGCAGGCAGGGTGTTCATTGCTGGGTGTGTCCAACTCTCGCTTGGCATTGGAATATCGGCGCCCGCAGGGGGCAGCCGATGTCCTTGCCCGGGTTGTCAAGGGCAAAATGGTCGGACA
This sequence comes from Pseudomonadota bacterium, assembly GCA_049322715.1. Classification (GTDB taxonomy): domain Bacteria; phylum Pseudomonadota; class Gammaproteobacteria; order Halothiobacillales; family Halothiobacillaceae; genus Thiofaba. Next base: position 54,537 of record JBMOQP010000029.1, on the reverse strand, counting down.
TTTTAGACGTGAGAGGCGCCCGGGACAAGGCGGGGCGCGACCGGGGCGGTCGCGCGGGTTTGGTCCGTTACGGCTGCATGATCTTGCGGATATCGTCGATCCTGCGGGGGAAGGGCTTGCCCGCCCGCGCCTTCTCCGGCAGCTTCGCGGATGCCTGGCTGGCCGCGTCGCGGCTGGAGTAGAGGCCGCAGGTGAGGGTGTGCAGGGTCTGCCCGTCGCGCAGCTGGCGGAAGCTATGGCAGTCCTTCAGGCCATGCCGGCTGATGAACTGGTCGACTTCCGCGCCGGACTTGAGGCTGACCACCTGCAGGACGTACTGATCACCCTTCTGCTGGGCGTACCAGTTGGCAGCCTTCTTCGCCGGCTGGGCGGCCGGTTTGGGCGCAGGCAGGCTCGGCTTCGGCTCCGCCGTGGGCATGGCTGCCGGAGCACTGGGTTTCGGCTCCACCGTGGGCGCAGGCGCGCTGGGCTTGACCTCTGCCGGGGTGGGGGCGGCAGGCTGGGGTGTGCTCATGGGAGCCACTGGCAGGGGGGGCATCATGGGGGCGTTTGCCCCCCCCGCGTCCGTAACGGATTCGGTCAGTTGGTGGCCGATCGGCGCGGGGGCGGCGGGCGCCACCGGTTCGCCGGTTACGACCCCGGGTGTCGGTGCCGGAAGGGGCGCAACTGGCAGGCTCGCGATCGTTTCGCTCCTGAGCGGTACGCTGACCTGCTGGTCTTTCGCCACTTCGGGCTCGCCAGGCCGCATCAGCAGGGCGATGGCCACGGCAAGGGCGAGGGAGGCGGCGACGCCGCCGATGAGCAAGGCGCGCCCGGGGAGGGCGGGAGCCTCGCTGCTGCGCGGGGCGGGGCGCTCGAAGACGGGGGGCGCGTCGCCCGGGACGCTGGTCGCCATGTCTGCAAAGGCCTCGGCGGGAGGCGGGGCGAGATGGAGTGCATAGACCTGGCCGCCAGCCTCCAGACTCTGCATTTGCTGGAGCTGGCCAGCCAGATTGGATCCGCCGAGCAACGCCAGCCGTACCCGGCCGCCAGTCTGGCTGTCGAGGCGCTGCATGAAGCCGATGAGCTCATCGAGGGCATGGGGGGGCAGGCGCTCGACATCCTCGATGATGGCAACGGCCCGGCGAGGCTCGGGCAGCAGTTCGGGGAGCCGCTGTTCGATGGCCTGCATGGCCGACTCGCCGAGATTGAGTTCGATCCCCCATGCCCTGGCGAGGTCGGTGGCCACGTCTTCTGCATTCAGGGCGATGTCGGGTTGGACCCGCGCGAACAGCAGGCCTGCCCCGCCTTCCTTGATGAGCAGGTCGGTGAACGTGTGGAGCTCGTCCGTGGCCGGGCTCATGATGGCGAACAGGCGGTCACTGAACTTGAGCAGGTGGACGATCAGTTCGACCCGCTCATGCAGCGGATGGGGGGTGTCCATGGGGGCATCGGTCGCGTTCATCAGCGGGGCTCCACGGGGCGGGGGCCGGGCTGTCCCGCCTGGCCCCCTTCGGGTTCGTTAGGCGATTCAGCGCCCTTCCCTACGGCGCTTTGGGTGAATTCATCGAGGCAGGTGATCAGGTTGGCGGGCGAGAAGTCGCCGGTCACCCGCGCCTCGCCGATGCGTTGCAGCAGGACCAGGCGCAGCCTGCCATCCAGCACCTTCTTGTCGATGCCCATCAGGTGCTGGAACTGCTCGCGGGTCATGCCCTGCGGGGCGTGGGTGGGCAGCCCGGCGCGTTCGATGATGGCGCGGGTGCGGGCCGCGTCCGCCGCGCTGATCCAGCCCTCCAGCTCGGACAGGCGCGCGGCCATGCACATGCCGGCGCCCACGGCCTCGCCGTGCAGCCAGTTGCCATAGCCGGTGGCGGTCTCGATGGCGTGGCCGAAGGTATGGCCGAGGTTGAGGATGGCGCGCAGGCCGCTTTCGCGCTCGTCCTGGCCGACGACTTCGGCCTTGATCTCGCACGAGCGGCGGATGGCGTAAGCGAGGGCTTCGGCGTCACGCGCGCGCAGGCGCTCGACGTGGGCCTCGATCCAGGCGAGGAAGGGCTCGTCATAGATCAGGCCGTACTTGATGACCTCCGCCAGGCCGGCGGAGAGCTCTCGATCCGGCAGGGTGTCGAGCGTGTCGGTGTCGGCGATCACGGCACGCGGCTGCCAGAATGCGCCGATCATGTTCTTGCCGCCGGGATGGTTGATGCCGGTCTTGCCGCCGACCGAGGAGTCCACCTGCGCGAGCAGGGTAGTGGGGATCTGGATGAAGTGCACGCCGCGCTGGTAGCTCGCTGCGGCAAAGCCGGTGATGTCGCCGATCACCCCGCCGCCGAGGGCGATCAGGGTGGTATTGCGGTCGAAGCGACCCAGCACCAGCGCATCCCAGATCTTTTGCAGGCTCTCGATCGACTTGTAGGCCTCGCCATCGGGCAGCACCACCGTCTCGACCCGCAGTCCTTCCAGCGCCTGGTCCAGCCGGGAGCGGTAGAGCGGGGCGACGGTGGTATTGGTCACCACCAGCGCGTTCTTGCCGGGGATGTGCTGGCGGAGCAGTTCGGGTTGGTCGAGCAGCCCCTGGCCGATGTAGATGGGATAGCTGCGGTCGCCGAGGTCAACGTTCAGGGTGTGCATGGGGGGCAGGTGGGGTGGTTCATGCGTGCATTGTAATCAAAAGCGCCAAAGCCCGGATGGAACGCAGTGCAATCCGGGAGCGCGGTGCTCCCTGGGATTGCCCCGGATTTCGTTTTACTCCATCCGGCTACGGTCCTGGAGCGCTTGGCAGCGCCGTAGCCGGCCAAAGGCGCATGCCGGAAGCCGGGAGGCTCCGTTTCCTTCCATCCTGGTGCGCCCCGAGGGTAACTTTTATCCGGCCCCCAAATACCTTCCATGGTATTTGGGGGCGCAGCCTCGGCCGGTACACGCCCGGCCTTGGCTTACGCGACTTATTGCCGCGCCGAGGCATTCATGCCTCGGATTAACCCGGCCTTTTCAAACGCCGGGTTACTAGCTGCGTCCGTCCAGTTTCAGTCCTCGGATAATGCGCTGCACCACGGTCTTTGGCGTGAGGCCGTCGGTTTCTACCACGAGATGCGCGGCCTCGCGGTAGAGCGGCTCGCGGATCTTCATCAACTCCTCCAGCTTCCCGCGCCGGTCCGGCGTTTGCAGCAGCGGGCGGTTGCGGTCATGGGCCGTGCGCTCCATCTGGTGGTCGATGGATGCATGGAGGTACACCACCTTGCCGCGCGAGCGCAGTACCTCGCGGTTCTCGGGCGCCAGGATCGCCCCCCCGCCGGTGGCCAGCACGATGCCGGTTTCCCGGGTCAGGTCATCAATCACGGCGCGCTCGCGCACGCGGAAGCCCGCCTCGCCCTCCAGTTCGAAGATGAGCGGGATGGTCGCGCCGGTGCGCTCCTCGATCACCTTGTCGCTGTCGATGAAGGTCAGGCCCAATGTGCGTGCCAGTAGCCGCCCGGATGTGGATTTGCCGGCTCCCATGGGGCCGACGAGGAAGATGCTTGGTGTCATGCGCGCTTTATGCCAACGGCGGGGCCATAAAGCAAGAAAGCCCGGCGGGTGCCGGGCTTCGGAGCCGATGCGTGGTGTTCCTCAACGGAAATACTGGTTGTAGGGGCTCTGGGGGAGGTATTCCTTGTCGTCCTCTGCGAAACGGAGCACGAATTCTTTCGAAGTCTCGACCTCGGAGCCTTGCACCGAGGCACGGGCGGTGACCCGCACTCTCAGGAAGCTAGCCTGCTCCTTGAGGTAGGTGAGATTGAAGGTCGCCAGTCCGTTGCTGCCGGTCGTGACGCTTGAGGGGAGTGTGCCTGCGGCGCTGTTCGGCGGCAGGAGCGCGCAGCTGCCGGAACCGCAGTCGGTGCGTCCGGCCGTGGGCGATTCGGAGACATCCCGGGTGACATTCATGTTCAAATCTTCGTTCGGATAGAACGTGTATGCCAGGTCCGAGCAGTTGATCGGTGCGCCCTCCGCATTGCGGCAGCCGGTGGCGAACTCAACGGGCCAGACGCTCAGATTGACGGGCACGCCGCTGAGAAGGCCGCCGTTGACGTCCGACACGATCACGGAAAGCGGGTACTCATAGGCTGTGTCATCCGCGGTGGGACGGATGATGGTGGCCTCCCCGATCGTGATGGAGCCGGGTTGGTCGACGATGGTCAGCGACTCTTCCGCGCACTTGTTCGTCCCGACTACGCAAGCCCTGACCTTGACCCCGTTGGCGGCAGATGCCGTCGAGCCCGCGACCAGTTGGGAAAGTGCAATGCCGGCCGGATCGGTGTCATCGGTCGGAAGAGTGATGTACTCGCCGCCGCCCGTGCTTGCGGAGATTTGATAGCTTACCAGGGTGCCGGGAGGCGCGGTCACCAGGTTGCCGCCGCCAAGATCCTTCTGGACCGTTGCCTTGAGATCGGCGCGCGCGTCGCTGCCCGCGGGCAGCGACGTTGGGGCGATTTCCAGCTTGATGAAGGTGTTGCTGTCATTCAGCGCCACAGGGTCGTAGGCATAAACATAGGTGGAGACGTTCGAGTTCGAGCCATCGAGCTTGGTTGCTGTGATGTCGACTCGGCCTTGCGGCATTCCGGCCGACAGCGTTGCGCTGGCAACTCCGCCGCCCACGGCCACGTCTATGGTGGGCTGGCCGTTGCTCCATGTTCCTGCGGTCGTGGCGAAGCGGATGGTGCCGCTGTAGCCAGGGACGTTGACTTGAACCTGGAGAGACTGGTCGTTGGGGTGGGTCGCGCCCGCAACCGGCTGGGCCACGCTCATGCCAGCCTGTGTGATGGTGAAGGCCGTTTCCGTCGTAATGCCGAGGGCCTCTGCCCGCAGCGTCGTGTTGCCTTGGGCAATGGCCTGTACCGAAATGGTCGCGCGGCCTGTTGCAACGTCCGTGTAAATCGCATGGGCGCAGTCCGATGTGGCGGACAGGTTCCCACTGACCTGCAGGTAGGTCGAGTTGAAGTCGAGACAGATCGACACATTGCGCGCCGGTTCGCCGCCTCCGGTGGTGGCGGTGTACGTCACGGTTTGGCTCTGTCCGGTCTGAAGGGTCGCCTCTGCGACGTCTGCAGTAAAGCTCGAGCCTTCAACGACGATGGGCACGCTGTTCGAAAGGGCCGTGCCAGTGACTTTCGCACTGATGATCGCCAGGCCGGTCGAGTAGCTTGTGCCTGATTTGAATGTCGCCTCGATCACGCCCGAAGCGTCGGTCACCGACGAAAGTACCCGCAGGTCACCTGTTGCAAGGCTGCTGGTGAACTCAACAGGCACATCCTTGAGAAGCCGGTTGCTTGCGTCTTTGACCACCGCCTGGATGGTTGCGGTATCAAGATTGTCCGTGGTGATGGATGTCTTGTCCGCGGTAACCAGGATTGATGCGGCAGATGCTGCAGGGTTCGTTGTACCGCCGCTGGTGTCCTCAAAAAGGCCGCCGCCGCCTCCACCACCACAGGCTGAGAGCATGGCCAGTGGGGCTGCGAGGGTCAGGGTCAGGAGGGCTTTGCGTGTCCACGTCCGCATGGCTGGTGAGTCCTTCTTAGTTGTTCGGATTGACCATCACGCCGTTTTCGACGATGCGCGGGGTCACGAAGATGATGAGTTCGAACTTGTTGCTCTTGGTGCCGTTGGTCTTGAATAGATGGCCCAGAATCGGGAGATCGCCAAGGAAGGGGATCTTGTTGATCTGGTCGGCGCTGCTGATCTCATAAATGCCCCCCAGCACGACGGTCTCGCCGTTCTGGACCTGGACCTTGGTGTTGACCTCGCGCTTGTCGATGGGCGGGACACCATTGATCGAACGGGTGAAGTCCGGCTCGTCCTTCTGCACCTTGATGTCCATGATCACGTCGTTGTTGGGCGTGATCTGCGGGGTGACTTCGGTCGCGAGCACGGCCTCCTTGAATTCGATGTTGGTGGCACCGCTCGAGGTCTGTTCCAGGTAGGGGATTTCCTTGCCCTGCTTGATGGTGGCCTTCTGGCCATTGGCGGTGATCACGCGCGGGCTGGATACGATCTCGCCCTTGCCTTCGACCTGCAAAGCCTGCAGTTCGAGGTCCACGAGCACGTTGGAACCGAGTACGGCCAGGCCCAGGCTGCCGCTGACCGGCTTGCCGGTGAAGCTTCCGGCGGGCATGTTGATGTTGAAGCGGTCCCCGAGGCTCGGTACGCCGGGGGCGCTGCCCGAGCCGATATTGGTGGCCATGCCCCCTGTGCCGGTCGCATTGCCGCTCAAGAGGATCGGGTCGCCGCTGGTGTTGAAGGCGCCAGTCACACCCCACTTGAGCCCCAGTTCGCGCGAGAAGTCATCCGTGGCGATGACGATGCGCGACTCGATCAGCACCTGCTTGATCGGGGTGTCGAGCTTCTTCACCAGGTCGCGGATCTTGTCCAGACTGTCCGGAGTGTCGTTGACCAGCAGGGTGTTGGTGCGCTCATCCACGGTGAGCGTGCCGCGCGGGCTGAGGAAGCCGACCTGGCGGGCGGCCACGGTTCCTGTCGTGCCCGCTACGGGTGCCGCGGCGCCTGGCACCGCGGTCGGGCGCAGGAGCTTGGCGATGTCGGAAGCCTTGGCGTAATTGACCTGCATGAACTCCGACATGAGCGGGGCGAGATCCTCGCTCTGCTTGCGCGCCTCCATCTCGGCCTTCTCGCGCGCGGTGATCTCCGCCGTCGGGGCCACGAAGATGACATTGCCGCTCTTGCGCTGGGACAGGCCCTTGGTGGTCAGGATCAGGTCCATGGCCTGGTCCCAGGGCACATTCTCCAGGCGCAGGCTCATGCGCCCCTGGACGCTGTCGCTGACCACGATGTTGTTGCCAGTGAAGTCGGCCAGCAATTGCAGCAGGGGGCGGATCTCGATGTCCTGGAACTTGAGGGTGAGTCGTTCGCCCTGGTAGGTCTTGGGTCCCAGGCCGGCCGTGGCAGGCTGCTCCTTCGGCAGGGGGCGTACCTCGACGGTGAGCTGGTTGTCGGCCTGGTAGGCCAGTTTGTCGAACGGGGCGCTGGTCTCGACGATCAGGCGCGATCCGGCGCCGCGCTGCTGCACGCTGACCTTGCTCACCGGGGTGGCAAAATCGGCAACGTCGTATTGCTCTGCAGTCAGGCGGGTTTGCGGCAGGTCGATGATCAGGCGACGCCCTTCGGCGTTCATGGTCATCGGCACGTTGGGGCGTGCAAGTTTGACGACCAGGCGGCCTTCGCCCTGGCTGCCCCGGCGGAAATCCACTTCGGCGGCATCGACCGTGTCCGTCAGGGGCTGCTGGGTGCTGGCGGCCTCCATGCTCGCTTGGCGGCTCTCGGGCTGGATGGCCAGGATGACGTCCTGGCCTTCCGTCTTGATGTCGTAGGCGGCATTTCCCTTCAGGCCGATGACCGCACGGGTGCGGCCGCCCGACTCGGCGAAGCGGACGTCGTTCACCGCGCTGCTTTCGATGCTCTGGAATCGCTTGTCCAGGCCGAGCTTGGTGTCCTGGAAGTCCAGGGCGATGCGGGACGGCTGCTCGATGCTGAAGTGGCTGGGGGCGCTCTGCGGCGGGGTGGCCAGGGTAAAGCGGATCTGCATGCCGCCGTCGGGGGTGTTGGTGACATTCATGCCCTGAATGACGTTCTCCGCCCAGGCGGCATGGAGGCCAAGGCCCAGGGTGAGGGCAATAACAGCGCCGAAGGGAACGGCGCTGGGGCGCGCGGCGTCACCCGAAGGGCGGAATCCAGGGATGGATTCCGCCGCTTGCGCCAGACGATGCTTGTGAATGGTGGTCTGTTTCATGGCTGGTTACCCTGGGTTCCTTCTCTCATGGCGATGGATGCGGGGCGCTCGATCCACCCCCCTGCGCCATCGGGAATGATTTCGGTCAGATCGACCCGGTCTTCTTGAATGCTGGTGATGCGGCCGTAGTTCTGGCCGGCGTAGTTGCCGACCGCGACCTGATGGATCGTGCCATCGCTGGAGCGGATGAGCGCGAGGGTGCGCTTGTTCTTCTCGATGACGCCCATCATGGAGAGTCCGTCCAGCGGGTAGAGCTCCAGCGGCTCCTTGCGGCGCTCGGTGTCCGGACGCAGGCCGTTGCCCTTTTCGTCCTGGGCCGCCTGCGGGGCGGTGAACGGATCGCGCAGGTCGAAGGCGGCATAGGTGAACGGCTCGTAGGTCTTGATCTCCGGCATCGGTTCGATGGGCTTGGCCGGGCGCTGCTTGACCTCGGCAACGAACTGCTGCAGGTCGTCCGTGCCCTGCGTGCAGCCGGTATTCAGCAAAACGATGGCGAGGCCAAGGGCCAGGGGGGAAAGGGAGGAGCGCCGCGTCATGACTTGCCCTTCGCTTTGGGTTTCTTGGGATCCGGCTTTGGCATCTCGCTTTCTTCGAGGTAGCGGTATGTCTTGGCGGTGATCTCCATGTTCAGCTCGTTGCCACCCTTGGGATCCCCCAGCGATGCGGTGAAGTTGTGCAGGGTGACGATGCGCGGCAGGGCTGCGGTGTCGCTGGCGAACTTGGCCAGTTGGTGGAAGCCGCCCTGCAGGCGCAGCGTGTAGGGCAGCTCGGCGTAGAAGTCGTGGATGATCTCCTGGCCGGGCTGGATCTGCTGGTTCTTCAATCCATTGGCGAGCGAGGTCTGGGCCACGTCGACGATGAGGTTCTCCGCCTCCTTCTTGTTCGGCAGCTGGCGCAACAGGTTGCCGAAGGTCTTCTCCATTTCGGCCAGCTGGGCCTTGTAGGCGTTGAGGTTGGCGGCCTGCTGCTGCTTGAGTTCGACTTGCTGCCGTAGTTCGGGCTCCTTGGCGCGGATCATGTCGCGCTGCTCGATCAGGTCGCGGATGTCGAGCTGGTAGCCCGCAGCAATGGTGGCAGCCACGATCAGACCGATCAGTGTCAGGCGGACAGCCAGCGGTGCGCGGCCGATGTTCTGCAGGTCGATGTCACGAAGATCCTGGAGGTTCATGGCTTCCTGGCCTCCTCGCCGTTGGCACCGCCCGCGGCGGCGGGCGGGCTGAACTGGGCGGTGATGTTGAAGGCGTACTCGCCCTTGAGGCCCGATGCGGGCGGCTGGCTGCCCGGCTTGGACAGATCCTGGGCGAGAATGCCGGTGCCGACGATGGAGGCGTTGCTCAGCCACTCGGTACGGTTGAGGTTGCGCAGGTAGTCGGCAACCCGCGCGGCGGTATCGCTGATGCCGTTGATCTCGAGCTGCTGGTCGTTCTTCAGCGCGACCTTGGTCAGGATGATGCCCTCCGGGACGGTGCGTGCAATCTCGTCGAAGGCGTGTACCACGTAGGAGCGGGTCTGCTGCAGGCGCTCGATCACTTCCATGCGTGCCACCAGGTTGGCGCGGGTTTCCTTGAGCGCCTTGATCTCTGCAATCTGTCGGTCAAGGTCGGCGATGGTCTCGGTAAGGAAGGCGTTGCGTCGCTCCTGGTCGTCGATCTGGCTCTGGACGACGACATGGCCGAGCACAACGAAGCCGAGGGCCAGGGCGAAGGCCAGCCCGGCGTGTTTGACGAAGGCGCGTTGACGCTGCTTGCGCAGGTTTTCGCGCCACGGGAGTAGGTTGATGCGTGGCATTAGTCGAAACCCCTCAGGGCCAGGCCACAGGCGATCAGCATGGCTGTGGCGTCCTCGTTGACGACGCGGTTGGAGACCCGCGGTGCGCGGCTCATGCCGATGAACGGGTTGGCGGTCGTGGTTTCGATCCCCGTGCTGTGGGCGACGCGCTCGTTCAGTTCCGGCATGGCGGCGACGCCTCCGCCCAGCAGAAGCCGCATGACATGAACGTTCGGGTGGGCGGCATAGAAGAATTGCAGGAAGCGATTGAGCTGCTGGGTGGCAAGTTCGATGAACGGCTCAAGGACCTCGCCCACATAGCTCTCCGGCAATCCGCCCTGGCGCTTTGCGCGGCTGGCTTCGGCGTGGGTCATCTGGTAGCGGCGCATGATTTCATCCGAGTGCTGGCGGCCGCCGAAGGGGTGTTCCCGGGTATAGATCATCTTGCCCTGATGGAACACGCTGAGGCTCGTGACAGTGGAGCCGATGTCGAACAGGGCGACAGCCATGTCGGGAGTGATGTCCGGAAGCCTAGGGGCCAGCAGCTCGAGATAGGCATTTTCCAGCGCGAAAGGCTCGATGTCGACGATCTCCACCTGCAGTCCGCCCAGTTCGGCGGCCGCAACCCGGGATTCGAGGTTTTCGGAACGGGTGGCGGCGAGCAGGACATCAATGGTTCCGGGGTTGCCGGGGGTGGGGCCGAGCGCCTCGAAGTCGAGGTTGATCTCCTCGAGCGGGAAGGGGACGTGCTGGTCGGCCTCCATGCGGATCTGCGCTTCCAGCTCCATTTCGCTCAGGCCGGCGGGCAGGGTGACCACCTTGGATACGGCGATGGATCCGGGAACCGCGATCGCGGCGCGCTTGGATCGGGTGCCAGAGTCCTTCACCGCCTTGCGGATCGCTGCGCCAACGGCTTCCGGGTCCATGATGGACTTGTCCTGGATGGCGCGTTCGGGCAGGGGCTCGATGGACAGGGCCTCGACGCGGTAGGTATCGCGGGTTCGGCTGAGCTCGATCAGCTTGACCGCGGTCGAGCTGATATCCAGCCCGAGCAATGGTTGTTTTTGGCTTCGGCGAAACACAGCGGCTTTCCTCTATCGCACCCTTTTGCGTTATTGTGGCCTGCGGTTTGATCAAGGTCGCAAAGGATGTTCCGGCCTTGATTCAAACGGTCTATCCATCTGCCCCGAAGTCATGCGCGCCGGACAGCCCGGATACTTATGAACCTTCTAAAGCTTCTTTTCAAGTCCGTTTTCTATCTCTTTGTTCTTGTTGCATTCCTTGCGCTTGGTGCGTGGGGTGTCGCGTACCATGTTTATAGTGAGGAATTGCCTGATGTCAACGCCCTGCGGGACACCCAGTACCAGGTCCCGTTACGGGTTTATGACCGCAATGGGGGGTTGATCGCGGAGTTCGGCGAGAAACGACGCATCCCCATATCGATGGACCAAGTTCCTGAATTGGTTGAAAAAGCTTTCCTTGCGGCGGAGGACGACCGCTTCTATCAGCATCCCGGAGTGGACCTGCAGGGGCTGTTCCGCGCAGGGTGGGAACTGTTGCGCACGGGCCACAAGGGGCAGGGCGGCAGCACCATCACCATGCAGGTGGCGCGCAATTTCTTCCTCAGCAGCGAGAAGACCTACAGCCGCAAGTTCAGGGAGATCCTTCTCGCGATCAAAATCGAGCGCGAACTGAGCAAGCGGCAGATCCTCGAACTCTATTTGAACAAGATCTATCTCGGCAATCGGGCCTACGGTGTCGCGGCCGCGGCGTCGATCTATTACAACAAGTCTCTCGATGCGCTGACCCCCGCCGAGGCGGCGATGCTGGCCGGTCTGCCCAAGGCTCCTTCCAGGTTCAACCCGGTGGTCAATCCCGAACGGGCCAAGATCCGCCGGGATTACATCCTTGATCGGATGAGCGAACTTGGCTGGCTGGCCGATGCGCAGGCGAAGGCGGCACAGCTGGAGCCGGTGCAAACCACGCTGTTCCTCGGCGCTGCGGCCGAGGTCAGTGCCCCGTATGTGGCCGAGATGGTCCGGGCGCGCATGGTGGAGCAATTCGGCGAGGCGGCTTACGAGATGGGCTTGCGTGTTTACACCACGCTGGACCCCGAGCTTCAGCGCACGGCGAGTCTTGCCCTGCGGAATGCCTTGCTTGATTACGATCGCCGGCATGGCTGGCGCGGGGCGGAAGGCCGCGCCGAATTCCCGGCGGGGGATGTTGAGGCGGCGGCCAGCCATGCGCGTGCCCAGCGACCGGTGGCGGGGCTCGTTGCGGCGGTCGTGCTCGAGGCGGGGCCGAGGCAGGCCACCGTGGTGGATGGCCAGGGACTGCGGCATGTGCTGGACCTCGAGTCCCTGCAGTGGGCGCGCCCCTATCTTGGCGAGGATGCGATGGGGCCCCGTCCGAAATCGGTGACCGAAGTCCTCTCGCCTGGCGACATCGTGCGTCTGCGCCAGGGGGAGAAGGGCTACACGCTTGCGCAACTGCCGCAGGCGGCCGGGGCTTTCGTCGCCTTCGACAGTGCGAGCGGTGCCCTGCTGGCCCTCGAGGGGGGCTACGATTTCACCCTCAGCAAATTCAACCGCATCGTGCAGGCTCAGCGCCAGCCGGGTTCGTCCTTCAAGCCCTTCCTCTATTCGGCGGCGCTGGAGAACGGCTTCACCCTTGCCAGTGTGATCAGTGACGATCCCCGGGTATACGAGAAGGCCGCAGCCAACGAGGAGGACTGGAGGCCGCGCAACTATGAGGAGAAATCCTACGGGCCGACCCGCTTGCACGAGGCCTTGGTGCGTTCGCAGAACCTGGTTTCGGTGCGGCTCATGGAGGCGATCACCCCTGAGGTGGTGCTGCGTCACGCCAAGCCCTTCGGGCTGCCGGTGGGGCAGTGGCAGCCCACACTCTCGCTGGCTCTCGGAAGCTATGCCCTCACCCCCTGGGAGCTGGCCTCGGCCTACATGGTGTTCGCCAACGGCGGCTATCGGGTCGAGCCCTATTTCATCCAGCGTGTCGAAGACGTGGGGGGGCACGTCCTGTTCGAGGCCTTGCCGCAGCAATTCTGCGACAACGAACTCGCGGTATTGCCCAGGGGTGCTGGCAATGGGTATCCAGGGCTGGCCGGCGTCACCGGATCATCGGGAGCGGATCGGGGGGGGGCGGCCGGTAACCGTTGCCAGCCGGGCGTGGCAGGCCAGGCGCCGCGCGTGATCTCGCCGGAGAATGCATGGCTCATGCAGGTCATGCTGCGTGATGTGGTGAAGCGCGGTACCGCTGCTTCGGCTGGTCGAGCGCTCAAGCGACCGGATGTCGGCGGCAAGACCGGCACGACCAATGACCAGCGCGATGCCTGGTTCAGCGGCTACGGTCCTGGCATCGTGGCCACGGCGTGGGTGGGATTCGACGACTATCGTCCACTCGGCAAGAAGGAGACCGGCGGCAAGGCGGCCGTGCCGATATGGGTCGATTTCATGCAGGTGGCCTTGAAGGACCGGCCAGTGCAGGAGTCACTGCCGCCGGAGGGGATTGTCATGGCCAGCATCGATCCTGAGACCGGTTATCAGGTGGCTCCGGGTACCCCGGGCGCCATCAGCGAGTATTTCGACGTCCGCTATCCGCAGGTGACCACCGCAGTCATGCCGGAATACCTTCCGCCTGAGGCGGTTTCCGAGGCGATCGGGGATCGTCAGGTTGTAGAAGAGCTGTTCTGATGGACCTGCGCGCTCAGTGGGCCGAGCGGGCCGCGAGGCTGATGGCCGAGGGGCAGGGGCTGGACTGTGAGGCGGCCAAGCGCAAGGTCGCTGCCGAAATCGGCTGTGTTCCCGGGCGGGATGAGCCATCGTGCGATGAGGTGGAGGAACAGCTGCGCGGCTACCAGCGCTTGTTCCGCCCCGGGCAGCCCGAGGCGCTGCGGCGGATGCGCCAGGAGGCGGTCAAGGCCATGCGCTTCCTGGCCGGCTTCGAGCCGCGTCTGGTCGGTTCCGTGCTGTCCGGTACGGCGGACAGCAACAGCCCCATTACCCTGCACCTGTTCGCCGAAGCCCCGGAGCAGGTCATGCTGCATCTTTTGAATGCCGACATGCCTTTCCGTGAGGGGCAGCGCAACCTGCGTTATCGTGACGGCTCGGTCAGGTCGTATCCGCTGTTCTCGCTCTTGGCTGGCGACCATGTCGTCGATCTGGTGGTCATGCCGCCCAAGGCCCTGCGCGAGCCACCTGCCGGTTACGGCGAGGGCGGGGCGATGGAACGGGCGCCCCTGCGCAAGGTGGAACGCCTGCTTGCGGCCATGGAGGCTGGAAATGTGAGTGAGCCGAAGACCCCTTGAGTCCCCCGGGGGGAGGGATAGTCGGGCAGGTTGGGAAAGCCGCGCCCCGGAGCGCGGCGGGGGGGGTCAGCCGGCGGCGTGATAGGCCGGGCTGAGTTCGCGCACGGCTTGCACGAAGGCGGCGACATGCTCCGGATCGATGCCGGGATGGATGCCGTGGCCGAGGTTGAAGACGTGGCCGCTGCCCGCACCGTAGGCGGCCAGGATGCTCGCCACCTCCTCGCGGATGCGCTTTGGCGAGGCGTACAGGACATTCGGGTCCATGTTGCCCTGCAGGGCAACATGGTCACCCACGCGGCGGCGCGCCTCACCGATGTCGGTGGTCCAATCCAGGCCCAGCGCGTCGGCGCCGCTCTGGGCCATCGCCTCCAGCCACTGGCCGCCACCCTTGGTGAACAGCACCACCGGCACCTTGTGTCCCTCATGTTCGCGCTTGAGCTGGGCGATGACCTTGCGCATCGGCTCGAGCGAGAAGCGCATGTAGTCGCGCGGGGTGAGCATGCCGCCCCAGGTGTCGAACAGCATGACTGCCTGAGCGCCGGCGGCGATCTGGCCATTGAGGTAGGCCGCGACGGACTGGGTGATCTTGTCCAGCAGGCTCTCCATCAGGTCCGGGCGATCGAACATCATGGCCTTGGCGCGGGAGAAGTCGCGGCTGCCCTCGCCCTCGACCATGTAGGCCGCGAGGGTCCACGGGCTGCCGGAAAAGCCGATCAGCGGCACGCGGCCGTTCAGCTCGCGGCGGATGGTGCGCACGGCGTCCATCACATACTTCAGCTCTCCCTCCGGGTCCGGAATGGGCAGGCGGTCGATGTCCGCGGCGCTGCGTACGGGATTGGCGAAGCGCGGGCCCTCGCCTTCGTAGAAGCCGAGGCCGAGGCCCATCGCATCCGGCACGGTGAGGATGTCGGAGAACAGGATTGCCGCGTCCAGCTCGAAACGCTCGAGCGGCTGCAGGGTGACCTCGCAGGCGAGCTCCGGGCTCTTGCACAGGTTCATGAAACTGCCTGCCTTGGCTCGCGTGGCGCGGTATTCGGGCAGGTAGCGGCCGGCCTGGCGCATGATCCACATCGGGGTGCGGTCCACGGGCTGGCGCAGCAGGGCGCGCAGGAAGCGGTCGTTCTTGAGTGCGTTCATATCAGTCCGTATATGAAAAAGGCGCCCGGGGGCGCCTTTGGGGGCTCAGACGCCCAGGTAGTCGAGGATGCCCTTGGCGGCTTCGCGGCCTTCGAACACGGCGGTCACGACGAGGTCGGAACCGCGCACCATGTCGCCGCCGGCAAAGACCTTCGGATTGCTGGTCTGATGTGCCAAGGGGCCATTGGCGGGGGCGATCACGCGGCCGTCCTGCTGGGTCTGGATGCCGAAGTCGGCCAACCACGGGGCGGGGGATGGGCGGAAGCCGAAGGCGACCAGCACGGCATCGGCCGGCACGATCTCCTCGGAACCCGGCACGACCTCGGGGCTGCGGCGGCCGCGCGCATCGGGGGCGCCGAGGCGGGTCTGCACGAACTTGACCCCTTCAACGCGGCCGTTACCGACAATCTCGACCGGCTGGCGGTTGAACAGGAATTGCACGCCCTCTTCCTTAGCGTTCGCGACCTCGCGCTTGGAGCCCGGCATGTTGTCCTCATCGCGCCGGTAGGCGCAGGTGACCGCGACCGCGCCCTGGCGGATCGAGGTCCGGGTGCAGTCCATCGCGGTGTCGCCACCGCCCAGCACGATGACGCGCTTGCCCTTCATGTCGATGAAGTCCGTGGGGCTCTTCTCGACGTTCATCAGGCGGTTGATGTTGGAGATCAGGAAGGGCAGGGCATCGTACACGCCAGGCAGGTCCTCGCCCGGGAAGCCACCCTTCATGTAGGTGTAGGTGCCCATGCCGAGGAAGACGGCATCGTACTCGTCCAGCAGCGCCTGGAACGGGATGTCGCGGCCGATCTCTGTGTTCAGGCGGAACTCGACCCCCATGCCTTCCATCAGCATGCGACGGGTCTCGAGGACCTCCTTCTCCAGCTTGAACGGCGGGATGCCGAAAGTCAGCAGGCCGCCGATCTGCGGGTAGCGGTCGAATACGACCGGCTTGACGCCATTGCGCACGAGAATGTCCGCGCAGCCGAGGCCCGCAGGGCCGGCGCCGATGATGGCGACGCGCTTGCCAGTCGGGGTGACGCCGCTCATGTCCGGGCGCCAGCCCTGCTTGACGGCCTCGTCGGTGATGTATTTCTCGATCGAGCCGATGGTGACGGCGCCGAAGCCGTGACCGAATTCGGAGTAACTGTCGGTGTTGAGGGTGCAGGCGCCCTCGCACAGGCGATCCTGCGGACAGACGCGGCCGCAGACCTCGGGCAGGGAGTTGGTCTTGTGCGACATCTCCGCGGCCTCGAACAGGTTGCCCTCGGCGACCAGCTTCAGCCAGTTGGGGATGTAGTTGTGGACCGGGCACTTCCACTCGCAGTACGGGTTGCCGCAGGACAGGCAGCGGTCAGCCTGCTGGGCGGCGGTCTGCGGATCGAACTGGCCGTAGATTTCCCCGTAGAAATGCACGCGCGCCTCGGCCTTGGCCTTGGGCGGATCCTGGCGGGGGACATCGAGGAATTGAAAGACGTTACCCATGACGGCGTCTCGCGTAGGTCTATTAGATGGAAAAGCCTCGCGCCCATGTCACATCCGATGGGGCGAGGCTTTGAATCCGTGCGGCTTGAGGGAGTTCGCGGTCAGCCGCCGAGGGCGGACTTGATGCGGGCACTCACCTGGGTCATGTCCGCGCGCCCCTGAAGTTGCGGCCTGAGCTTGCCCATGACCGCGCCCATCTCCCGGACACTGGTGGCGCCGGTGGCCGCGACGGCCTCGGCGATGAGGGCATCGATCTCCGCATCGCTCAGCGGGGCAGGCAGGTAGGACTGGATGACCTCCAGTTCGTAGGACTCCTGCTCCGCCAGATCCGCACGGCCCGCGGCCTTGTACTGCTCGAGGGACTCGCGGCGCTGCTTGCCCATCTTGTCGAGCACGGCGATGACGTCCGCGTCGGCGAGGGTGATGCGCTCATCCACCTCTTTCTGCTTGAGCGCGGCCTGAATGAGGCGGATCACGGCGAGGCGGGGCTTGTCGCCCGCCTTCATCGTCGCCTTCATGTCATCGGTGATCCGCGCCTTGAGGGCGGAGGTCGCCTCGGTCATGCCCGACATCCGATCGGTCAGTAGAGGCGGGTGCGGCGAGCGGCTTCCTTCGCCAGACGCTTCTGGTTGCGCTTGACGGCGGCAGCCAGCTTGCGCTTGCGCTCGGTGGTCGGCTTCTCGTAGAACTCGCGGGCGCGCAGTTCGGAGATGATGCCGGCCTTTTCACAGGTGCGCTTGAAGCGGCGCACGGCGACTTCGAAAGGCTCGTTCTCTTTGACGCGGACGGAAGGCATTGGGACTCCAGTAATAAAAAGGTCTGAACCGGTTCATGCCTGTCCGGCCGACCAGTGGCACGGGCAGGGCTTGCAGAAAGGCCGGAATTATACGACCTGGGGCAAGCAATGCAACAATAGCCACCTTTTGAAGGCAATGAAGTCTGGCATGATCGTTGTTGGAATCGAAACCTCGTGCGACGAGACGGCCTGCGCGCTGTATGCCAGCGAGGGCGGTCTGCTCGGGCATCGTGTGCGCACGCAAGACGTGCACGTCGAGTATGGCGGCGTCGTGCCCGAGCTCGCATCGCGCGACCATGTGCGCTGGCTCCTGCCGATGGTCGATGACCTGCTGGAGGAGGCCGGGGTCACGCGCCAGTCGATCGGCGGGGTGGCCTACACCGAAGGGCCGGGGCTGCTTGGTGCCCTGCTGGTTGGCACCGCCTTCGGCGCGGGGCTGGCCTGCGCCCTCGGCGTGCCGGCCATCGGCGTGCATCACATGGAAGGGCACCTGCTGGCGCCAATGCTCGACAATCCCGGTCTGCGCCCGCCGTTCGTCGCCCTGCTGGTCTCCGGTGGTCACACCATGCTGGTGGCAGTGCCGGAGGTGGGGGTGTACGAAGTGCTCGGCGAGACACTGGATGATGCGGTCGGCGAGGCCTTCGACAAGATCGCCAAGCTGATGGGGTTGGGCTACCCCGGCGGGGCGGCGCTGGCCCGGCTGGCGGGGCGAGGGCGCGAGGGGGGCCATCGCTTCCCGCGGCCGATGATCGACCGGCCCGGGCTCGATTTCAGCTTCAGCGGTCTCAAGACCCGTGCGCTGCTTGCCCTGGAGGGAGTGGAGGACGAGCAGGGGCGGGCGGATGTCGCCCGTGCCTTCGAGGAGGCCATCGTCGAGACCCTCGTGATCAAGTGCGAGCGGGCGCTCGGGCAGACCGGCATGCGCCAGCTGGTGGTCGCGGGGGGGGTGGGGGCGAACCAGCGCCTGCGCGAATCCCTCTCGGGCATGCTGAAGGCGCGTGGTGGCGAGGCCTTCTTTCCGCGCCAGGAGTTCTGTACCGACAACGCCGCCATGATCGCCTACACGGGGTGGCTGCGGCTGCAGGCCGGTCAGGGCGGGCCGGCGGCTGCCTTCGCCGCGCGGGCGCGCTGGCCGCTTGGCGAACTGAAGGGGCTGTCTTAAACGCCTTTCTTCGCGCCGATGCGGCTCTCGGTGCCGTTCAGCAGGCGCTGGATGTTGCCGCGGTGGCGCAGGATGAGCAGGGCGCTCATGAAGGCGACGCCGATGATGGCGGCGGCGCCGAGGCCCAGGCCCCAGGCGATCACCGGGGCGGTCGCGGCGGCAATCAGCGCAGCGAGCGAGGAATAGCGCAGGGTGGCTGCCACGAGCAACCAGACTCCGAGCACGGCGAGGCCGAGCCAGGGGGCGAGGCCAAGCAGCACGCCAAGGGCGGTGGCCACACCCTTGCCGCCGCGGAACTGGAAGAAGACCGGGTAGATGTGGCCGAGGAAGGCGGCCAGAGCGGTCGCGATCAGGGTGACCTCCCCAACCTCCAGCAGGCGAGCCAGCGCGACCGGCAACAACCCCTTGAGCAGGTCCCCCAGCAAGGTGGCGAGCGCGGCACCTTTGCGCCCGGTGCGCAGGACATTGGTGGCGCCGGGATTGCCGGAACCCATGGTGCGCGGGTCGGGCAGGCCGAGCAGCCGGCTGACGACGATGGCGGTGGCAACGGAGCCGAGCAGGTAGGCGCCGATCGGCAGGGCAAGGTCAAGCCAGGTCATGGGATTCAATCAATAAGATGTATTCGGGAGCGCGATGATACGTGGGCAAGGTGGCGGCGCCAAACCGGTGTTGCCGGTGGTATGGGTGCATGGCTGGGGCATGAGTTCGGCTATCTGGCGTGCGGTGCCGGCCTTCGCGGCGGAGCCCGCGCTGGCGCTCGACCTGCCGGGGCATGGCGGCCGGTCGTGGGATGCGGGCCTTGGGGCTGATGCCGGTCTCTGGGCGGAGGACCTCCTGGCCCGTGCTCCGGAGCGGGCCGTGTGGGTGGGGTGGTCGCTGGGCGGCCTGCTGGCCCTGGAGGTGGCCCGGCGCGCACCTGAGCGCGTGGCTCGCCTGATCCTGCTCGGGGCCACCCCGCGTTTCGTCGCCACGAGCGATCAGGCCTGCGGCATGGCGGCCGACACCCTTGGTCAGTTCATGGCAGGGCTGGCTCAGGATCAGGCCCTCACCCTGCAGCGCTTCCTCGCCCTGCAGGCGGTGGGCGCGGAGGGGGCGCGTGAGGTGCGCGCCCGGCTCGGGCAGGCCGTTGCGGAGTCGCCTCCGGCTGCCGAGGCAGCCCTGCGGGCGGGATTGGCGATCCTGCGTGACACGGACCTGAGCGTGTCCCTGCACGGGCTGGGGCTCCCTGTGCATGTGCTTCTCGGGGACCGGGACCGCATCGTCCCCCCTTGTGTGGCGGAGATGTACCGCCAGGCCCTGCCACAAGCGGAGATCCACATCCAGGCCGGAGCCGGGCATGCCCCGTTCCTGCATGCCCCCGGCCTCCTTGGCCGCTGGCTCGATCAACGGTGAAGAAGGTCCAATATGCGCGAGTATGAACTGGAGAAGGGGCGTGTCAGGCGTTCATTCGACCTTGCCGCATCGAGCTACGACGAGCACGCCCGGCTGCAGCGCATCGTGCGCGAGGAGATGCTCTCCCGCCTCGAGTGGCTGAGGCTGTCTCCCGAGGTTGTTGTCGATCTTGGCTGCGGTACGGGGGCGGCGCTGCGCGCCTTGCGCAAGCGTTTCTCGCGGGCCCGGCTGCTCGGTCTCGACATCTCGCGCGGCATGCTGGAGGAGGCGCGAGGACGTCAGTCCTGGCTGCGCAAGCCGGATCTCCTCTGCGCCGACATGGAGAGGCTGCCCCTGCGCGACGCGAGCGTCGACCTGCTGTTCTCCAGTCTGACCCTGCAGTGGAGCAACGAGCCCGCACAGGTGTTCCGGGAGGCGCGCCGGGTGCTCCGGCCTGGCGGGGTGTTCCTGTTCTCCACCCTTGGGCCCGATACCCTGCACGAACTGCGTGACGCATGGCGGGCGGCCGATCCCGGGCACACCCACGTCAATCTTTTCTATGACATGCATGACCTGGGCGATGCGCTCGTGCGCGCGGGTCTGCGCGACCCAGTGATGGATGTCGAACGCATCCGGCTCGACTACCCGGACGTGCAGTCCGTCATGCGCAGCCTCAAGGGCATCGGTGCGCACAATGGCATGGCTGGGCGGGCGCGTGGACTGACCGGCAAGGGGCGGCTGGGCCGTGTGCGGGCTGCGTACGAGGTGCACCGCAATGCGGAGGGAATGTTGCCGGTGAGCTACGAGGTCATCCATGGCCAGGCCTGGGGGGGCGAGGCTGGGCGCTATGTGGCCGATGCACAGGGGGAGGTGCGCATCCCTCTGGGTTCCCTCAGGCGGTGATCAAATATTTTGATCCATGCATTCTGGTTGCTTTTGGTTGTTTGAAAACACATTGAAATACTGCGTGTTTTTTGAATGTCCAAGGGAAAAGCCCGGAAAAATAAGGAACTTTAGAGGGGCCTAGCGTTGCAGTAACATGCACCGGCCAGCAAAGGGTATGGGGAAGGTCCGCCTTCCGGGGCCCCGAGCAACAAGCATTAACCTTGGGAGGAGACTCGAGATGTCAACGAGCACGGCCGTTGCCACAGAGCAGTACAACTACGACATTGTGAAGAAGTTCGCCATCATGGCGCTCGTCTGGGGCGTCCTTGGCATGACTGCGGGAACGTACATCGCCAGTGAGCTGGCGTGGCCGTTCCTGAACTTCGATATCGCCGAAATCACCTTCGGGCGCCTGCGTCCGGTGCACACCACGCTGGTGATCTTCGGTTTCGGCGGCAGCGCCCTGTTCGCGACCTCGTATTACATCGTGCAGCGCACCTGCCAGGCCCGCCTGTGGGGCGGTCGCTGGTTGCCCGAGTTCACCTTCTGGGGCTGGCAGGTCGGCGTCGGTGGCGGCGTCGTGCTCTACATGCTGGGCTTCACCCAGGGTCGCGAGTACGCCGAGTTCATCTGGCAACTCGACCTGGCCATCGCCGTGGTCTGGGTCGCCTACATCGTCATCTTCGTGATGACCCTGGTGAACCGCAGCCAGCCGCATATCTACGTGGCCAACTGGTTCTTCATCGCCTTCCTGTTCGTGATTGCCCTGCTGCACATCTTCAACAACCTGGCGGTGCCGGTAGCCTGGAACAGCCTCGAGTCCTACAGCCTGTTCTCCGGCGTGCAGGATGCGATGACCCAGTGGTGGTACGGCCATAACGCGGTAGGCTTCTTCCTGACTGCGGCCTTCCTCGGCATGATGTACTACTTCGTTCCGAAGCAGGCTGGCCGTCCGGTCTATTCCTACCGCCTGTCCATCGTCCACTTCTGGGCCCTGTCCTTCCTGTACATGTGGGCGGGTACCCACCACCTGCACTGGACCGCGATCCCGGACTGGACCTCCACCCTGGCGGCCACATTCTCCATCCTGCTGCTGCTGCCGTCCTGGGGTGGCATGATCAACGGCATCATGACCCTGTCCGGCGCGTGGGATAAGCTGCGCACCGACCCGATCATGCTGTTCATGATCACCGCGCTGTCCTTCTACGGCATGTCGACCTTCGAAGGCCCGCTGATGTCGCTCAAGAGCGTCAACGCGCTGTCCCACTACACCGACTGGACCGTAGGCCACGTGCACTCTGGCGCCCTCGGCTGGGTGGCCATGATCACCTTCGGCTCGTTCTACCACCTCATCCCGCGTCTGTGGGGTGCGACCAGCATGTACAGCACCAAGATGATCTACACCCATTTCTGGCTGGCGACCATCGGCATCGTGCTCTACATCGCCTCGCTGTGGGTGGCCGGCATCGGCCAGGGTCTGATGCTGCGTGCCTTCGATGAGTACGGCAACCTCGCCTACACCTTCATCGAGACCGTGACCTTCATGCACCTGCCGTACGTCGTGCGCGCCATCGGTGGCATGTTCTTCGTCGCCGGCATCCTGATGATGGTTTACAACGTCTACATGACCATTGCCCAGGCCAAGCGCGGCGTTGCCGTCGAAGTGTCTGGCGCAGCGGCCGTGGCGCGCTGATAAGGAGATTGATCGATGAAGCACGAAAGCATCGAAATCAATGCCGGCCTGCTGATCGTCCTCACTCTGGTGGCGGTCAGCATTGGTGGCCTGGTCGAGATCGTCCCGCTGTTCCATATCAAGGACACGGTCGAAGAGGTCAAGGGTGTGCGTCCGTACACCCCGCTGGAGCTGCGTGGCCGTGACCTGTACATCCGCGAGGGCTGCTACGCCTGCCATTCGCAGATGATCCGTCCGTTCCGCGATGAGATGCTGCGCTACGGCCACTACTCCCTGGCGGCCGAGTCGAAGTACGACCACCCGTTCCAGTGGGCCTCCAAGCGCACCGGTCCGGACATCGCCCGTCTTGGCGGCAAATACTCCGACGAATGGCACACCCAGCACCTGATCCGCCCGCAGAACGTCGTGCCCGAATCCATCATGCCGGCCTATCCCTGGCTGATGGAGAAGGAGCTCAGCTACGGTGACATCGAGAACCGCATGAAGGCGCTCAAGATGACCGGCGTGCCGTACTCCCTCACCGAGGAGGAGTACCAGGCCAACGTGGCCGAGCATGGCAAGGAGATGGCGGACAAGCTGCACATCCCGAACGCCAAGGCCACCCTCGAGGCGGAAGCCAATGGCCGCAACTGGGATGGCGACAAGTCGCGCATCACCGAGATGGACGCCATGGTCGCCTACCTGCAGATGCTGGGCACCCTGGTGGACTTCAAGCAGTACGAGCAGGGCTACTTCGCCAACTTCCGCTGATACGGCCGCATAGAGACGTCAGGAGCACGACATGTCTGAAATCTGGGCTTGGTTGGGTGATCTCGGCAACAGCAAGGTGCTGGCCCTGCTCATCTTCTTCACCACTTTCGTCGGCATCGTGCTCTACGTCTATACCGGCAAGCAGCGCAAGGATCGGCTCGAGTCCTACAAGAACATTCCGTTTATCGACGACGAGGAAAAGAAGCCTGCGTCGAAACAAGGGGATAAATAGTCATGGCGAATCCCGCTAACAAGTCCAAGCAGGTCGAAACCACCGGTCACGTCTGGGATGGTGATCTGCGCGAGTACAACAACCCGTTGCCCAACTGGTGGCTGTGGGCCTTCTACGCCACCATCATTTTCGCGGTCGTCTACTGGATCATCTATCCGGCGTGGCCGGTCGGCAAAAGCTTCACCCGCGGTATCGCAACCGTCACGGTGGAAGAGAACGGCCAGACCAAGGAGATGCCGTGGAACTCCCGCAGCCAGCTGATCGAGGAGATGCAGAGCAGCCCGGCAGCGGTGAAGCAGCGTGAGTACATCGAGAAGGTCGGCGCCGCCTCCTACGAGGAAATCCTCGCCAACCCCGACATGATGGCCTTCGCGCGCTCCATGGCCAAAGGCTACTTTGGCGACTATTGCGCCGCGTGCCACGGCCAGGGCGGTCAGGGCAACCTGCCATTCTTCCCCAACCTGGCGGACGACGACTGGCTGTGGGGTGGCAAGGTCGATCACATCCAGGCCAGCATCGCCTCGGGCCGCAAGGGCAACATGCCCGCCTTCGCCAATATCCAGGGCCAGGCCCTCGATGACGTGGCCAGCTATGTGCTGAGCCTGTCCGGCGAGACAGTGGATGCCGCGGCTGCCGAGCGCGGCAAGCAGGGCTATGCCATGTGTATGGGCTGCCATGGTGCCGAGGGCAAGGGCAATCCGATGATGGGCGCGGCCAACCTGACCGACAAGGCCTGGTCTGTGATCAATATCCCGGCAGCAGGCTCCATCGAAGAAAAGAAGAAGCTGGTCGCTGGCGTGATCAACAAGGGCATTCAGCGCGAGATGCCGGCTTTTGGCAGTCGCCTCAAGCCTGAGGAGATCAAGATGCTGACCGTGTACGTGCACGAACTGGGCGGCGGCAAGTAACCGCTTCCTACGTGCTTCGTACTTGAAAATGCCGGCCTTGCCGGCATTTTTTTTGCGCAGGCCAAGACCCTGTCTGTTGTATGATTATCAGCATTCGATAATGAATGCACAGGAGCCCGATGTATGTCCGTCGAGACGGAAGAAAAGCTCTACCAGGAACGCGTCGCCATTCATCCGAAATCGGTGAAGGGCACATTCCGTACTTTCAAGACGGGGATGCTGGTGCTGGCCTACGCCGTCTTCTTCCTCCTGCCCTGGTTGCGCTGGGATCGTGGTGACGGGCCTTCGCAGGCGGTGCTTTTCGATATCCCGGGCCGCCGCTTCTACATCTTCGACCTGATCGTTCATCCGCAGGACATCTACTGGCTGGCCGGCGCGCTGATCATCTTCGCCTGGCTGTTGTTCTTCGTGACTGGCGTGGTCGGCCGTGCCTTCTGCGGCTATTTCTGCTTCCAGACCCTGTGGACCGACGCGTTCATGTACATCGAGCGTTGGATCCAGGGGGACCGCCAGCTGCGCCTGAAGCTCGAGAAAATGCCCTGGAACGCGCAGAAGATCAGCAAGAAGGGGCTCACCTGGGCGGCATGGCTGGCCTTTGCCTGGCTCACCGGCTTCACGTTCACGGCCTACTGGACGGATGCCCCGGGCCTGCTCGGTGACTTCTTCACCGGCCATGCTGCATCGGCGGCCTACATCACCATCGGCCTGCTGACCGCCATTACCTTTGTCGTGGCCGGCTTCGTGCGCGAGCAGGTGTGCATCTACATGTGCCCTTATTCCCGCTTCCAGACGGTGATGTTCGACAAGGAGACCCTTATCCCCTCCTACGACTACAAGCGTGGCGAGGGCGAGAAGGGGCGCGCCCACCTTGGTCGTGGCCTGAAGACCCAGGAAGAGCGCAAGGCGGCCGGTCATGGGGACTGCGTCGATTGCGGCCTGTGCGTTCAGGTCTGCCCGACCGGCATCGACATCCGCAACGGCCTGCAGATCGCCTGCATCAACTGTGGCCTGTGCATCGATGCCTGCAACGAAATCATGGACAAGCAGGGCTGGGACCGCAGCCTGATTCGCTATGCCTCCGAGCAGGAAATTGAAACCGGGGTAAAACCGCGGGTTTTCAAGCCGAAGACGATCGGTTACGGTCTGGCGATCCTGGTGGTCATCGGGCTCCTGGCCTACGGCGTCCTGCATCAGGCGCCGATGGACTTCGCAGTGAACCAGGTGCGCAATCCCCTGGCGGTGACCCTGGCCGATGGCCGGGTGCAGAACAGCTACGAGATCAAGATCAACAACAAGGTCCCCCGCCCGCTCCGTCTCGATCTTGGTGTTGAGGGCCTGGCCGATGCGGAGATCGAGATCGCCGGGGGCAAGAAGGACATCGAGGTGCCCTCCGACAAGCTGCTTCGTCTGCTGGTGAGGGTGAAGCTGCCGGCGGGCGCCAAGGGCACGCAGCAGAATTTCCGTTTCGTGTTGACCGACAAGGATGGCCAGATCGAACCCGTGGCGATGAATGCCACCTTCAACATGCCGCGTTGATAACGACCCATGTCCATCCTGATTTCGCTCGGTGCAGGCATCCTGCTGATCGTGCTCGCCTTCCTGGGGTTGAACCGCCTGGTTCGCCTCGGAGGGCGTCAGTCGGCGGTCATCCTTGCCATCCTCACGCCTGGTTTCTACCTGCCGTTCGCCTTGCTGAACTGGCCCGGTGCCGATGTGCTGGCCATTCATCTTGCGGTCTACCTGGTGGTGGTCTTCATCCTTGGCGTGCTGGCTCATCAAGGAGAGCAGCAGCGGCGGGATGAAGGGCGCAGCTTCCGCTGGGGGCCGGGACTGATCATCGGCTTCTTCGCCGTGATCATCGCCCTGGACGCCGTATTCGTCACGGTCGCCACCGGCGGGCTGGACAGCCGCGTCAGCGCTTGGCTCCTGCCCAAACCCAAGCAGGGGGAGGCGGTGAGCTCGTACTTTCCTGGCGTGACCTCGCACGACTACCAGAAGAAGGAAGCGCTCTACAACGACTACCTGCATCGGGTCGAGCTGCAGAAGGAGCGCGGCTGGCAGGTGGACTACGGCTGGCTAGGGGATCCAGTCAAGGACCGGGAGGCGCCGTTCCAGGTGCAGGCACGCGATCGCCACGGCTCACCCATCAGCGGCGCCGAGGTCAGCGCGCGCTTCATGCGCCCCTCCAACCAGCGTGAGGACTTCAGCCTGGCCCTGCCCGAGGTCGAGCCTGGTTTCTACCGTGCCAATGCCACCCCGCCCCTCGCCGGCCTCTGGCAGGTGGTTATCGTCGTCCAGCGTGGCGAGGATATCCATGAGGTGCGGGCCGCGACGGATGTCGCGGCCCCCTGACCGGCGTCTCTTGAGCCATGTCTGACCCCCGTCCTCTGCCCGGGGAGGGCGAGTGCTTCCATTGCGGCCTGCCGATCCCGCCGGGGGCGCACTATTCCGTACGCGTCAAGGATCAGCCGCGCGCCATGTGTTGCCCGGGGTGCCAGGCAGTGGCCCAGGCGATCGTCGATGGTGGCATGGAGGAGTACTACAGCTATCGCACCCAGCCGGCCGACCGTGCGCATGACCTGGTCCCGCAGGAGCTCGAGGGGCTGCGCCTGTATGACAGCGAAGCTCTCCAGCGCAGCTTCGTCAGCGGCCAGGGGGATATGCGCGAAGCGGCCCTGATCCTCGAGGGCATCACCTGCGCCGCCTGCGTATGGCTGAACGAGAAACATGTGCGTGCCCTGCCGGGCATTTTGGCCTTCAACATCAACTACGCCACCAAGCGCGCCCGGGTGCAATGGGATGCGCGCCAGATCCAGTTGAGCGAGATCCTCCGGGCGATCACCTCGATCGGCTACCAGGCCCACCCCTTCGATGCCGGGCGCCAAGAGGCCGCCTTCAAGCGCGAGCGTGCCCAGGCACTCCGGCGCGTGGGGGTGGCGGGGCTCGGCATGATGCAGGCGATGATGACTGCCATTGCCCTGTATTCGGGCGATTTTCACGGCATGGATGAGGGGCTGCGGCAATTCCTGCGCTGGGCGAGCCTGGTCATCACCCTGCCGGTGATCTTCTACAGCTCGCTCGGCTTCTTTACCTCCGCCTGGCGCGATCTGCGGCAGAAGCGGCTGGGCATGGACCTGCCGGTGAGCATCACTCTCGCGCTGACTTTCCTGGCCAGCGCCTGGGCGACAGTGACCAACAGTGGCGAGGTGTATTTCGACACCGTCACCATGTTCGCCTTCCTGTTGCTGGCCGGGCGCTATCTGGAGATGCTTGCCCGGCACAAGGCGGGTGAATCGGCCGAGGCCCTGGTGAAGCTGTTGCCGAACATCGCTGCCCGCATCGGTGAGGACGGCGTCGAGCACATGGTGGCCGTTGCCGAGCTGCGCCCCGGGGACCGGGTTCGTGTCCGCCCTGGGGAGAGCGTCCCGGCCGACGGCGTGGTGCTGGAGGGGCACAGCAGCGTGGACGAGTCCCTCCTGACCGGCGAGAGCGTGCCGCGCGGGCGCGGCCCCGGGGACGCTGTGATCGGCGGCGCGGTGAACGTCGAGAGCCCGCTGCTCGTGCGCGTGGAGAAGGTTGGCGAGGAGACTGTCCTGTCCTCCATCCTGCGCCTGCTGGACCGCGCCCAGGCCGAGAAACCCCGCATCGGCCAACTGGCCGACCGTGCGGCGCAGTGGTTCATCTTCGGCCTGCTCGTGGTCAGCGTCCTGGTGGCGACCTGGTGGTGGCTGCACGAGCCATCCCGTGCGTTCTGGATCACCGTTGCCCTGCTGGCCGTCACCTGTCCCTGTGCTCTCGGCCTCGCCACTCCCGCAGCCCTGACCGCGGCAACCGGCAGGCTCACCCGCCTCGGGCTGCTGGTGACCCGTGGTCACGCCCTCGAGACTCTGGCCCGTGCCACTCATGTGGTGTTCGACAAGACCGGCACACTTACTGATGGTCGCCTCTCGCTCGAGCGTGTGATTCCCCTGGGCGAGGCAAGCGAGACCGAGGCGCTCGCCTGGGCGGCGGCGCTCGAACGAGCCTCCGAGCACCCCGTGGCGCGCGCCATCCTGACCCGGGCGGGGAAGGGCGTGGCCGCGGACGAGGTCAGCGCAGTGCCGGGACAGGGTATGGAGGGGAGTGTCGGCGGCCGTCGCTTCCGCATCGGCGTGTCGGATTTCGCCATGGCCCTGTCCGGCCAGCCCGTGCCAATGATCCCGGAATCGGCCGGGACGGTTGTCCTGCTGGCCGACGCGGGCGGAGCGCTGGCCTGGTTCGTGCTGCGCGATGCGCCGCGCGAGGAGGCCGTCGGTGCGATCCGTGAATTGCGCGAACTCGGGCTGGAGGTCAGTCTGCTGAGCGGGGACCGTCCGCAGGAGGCCGAACGGGTGGCGCGCGAACTCGGTATCCCCCATGCCCACGGTGGCTTGCTGCCCCAGGACAAGCTGAGCCACCTGCGCCAGCTGCAGGAGCAGGGCCAGGTGGTGGTGATGGTGGGGGATGGCGTGAACGATGCGCCGGTTCTCGCCGGGGCCCAGGCCTCGCTGGCCATGGGTGGTGGCACGCAACTGGCTCAGGCCTCGGCGGACATGATCCTGTTGTCCGAGAACCTGAGCCATATCCCGGCTGGGGTACGCGTCGCGCGCCGGACCATGACCATCATCCGCCAGAATCTCGGCTGGGCGCTGGGCTACAACCTGGTCGCCGTGCCCGCGGCCGCCGCGGGCTTTGTCCCTCCCTGGCTCGCGGCGATCGGTATGTCATTAAGCTCGATTATCGTGGTATTAAACGCCTTGCGCTTGCGCCGTTAGAGGGGAACGGGTAGCTTGCGCAAATAAACCGGGTTGGTCTGTGGATATTCTTTATTTCCTGGTCCCCCTCAGCATCGTCGTGATGGGGATCATGATCTGGGCCGTGGTGTGGACCGTGCGCAGCGGCCAGTACGACGACCTCGAGGGGCCGGCGCATCGCATCCTCATGGATGACGACGACCCGCGTATTCCCAGGCCGCAGGGGCCGTCCGCGGAGCCGCGGGAAACGCCACCGGACATACAGCCAAAACATTAACGACAGGAGCACATCACATGGCCCACATGTTCAACTTCCAGAATGCAGCCTTCACCTTCGTCATCGGCCTGATTATCTTCTCCTGGCTGAGCTTCCTGAGCGTGATC
Source organism: Pseudomonadota bacterium (assembly GCA_049322715.1). Taxonomy (GTDB): domain Bacteria; phylum Pseudomonadota; class Gammaproteobacteria; order Halothiobacillales; family Halothiobacillaceae; genus Thiofaba. The sequence continues at coordinate 25,124 of JBMOQP010000029.1, read as the reverse complement.
TTCAGCTGATCGAGTTGTCGGTCGGCAGGGGGAGACCTCCCAGCCGGCCCAAAACGGAAAGGCCCGCACGTGTGCGGGCCTTTTGCTATGCAAGGGGAGGGAAACGAACCTTCCGTCCCGGGTTATTCCACCGTGATGGCCTGGCGCATCTTGCGCATGGCGGCCTGCTCGATCTGGCGGATGCGCTCGGCGGAGACCTGGTACTCGGCGGCCAGCTCGTGCAACGTCGCCTTCTCGCCCTCGACCAGCCAGCGGCGGCGGACGATGTCGCGGCTGCGGGCATCAAGGGCATCGAGGGCGGATTCGAGCTGCTCCAGGCGGAAGCCCTGGCTGTCGATCTGCTCCAGCGCCTCGGCCGGATCGCTGTCCGGGGCCTCGAGCCAGGCGATCGGGGCCAGGTGCGCCTCCTCGTCCTGCTCCGGCTCGATGGCGACGTCGCGCCCCAGCAGGCGGGACTCCATCTCGAACACCTCCTTGACCGGGACGTTGAGTTCCCCGGCGATGGCCCGGGCCTCTTCCTGGCTCAGCCAGCGCTCGCCGTCACGCATGCCGCGCAGGCGGAAGAACAGCTTGCGCTGGGCCTTGGTGGTGGCCACCCGCACCATGCGCCAGTTGCGCAGGATGAACTCGTGGATCTCGGCCCGGATCCAATGCACGGCGAAGGTGATCAGGCGCACCTTGCGGTCCGGCTCGTAGCGTCGCACCGCCTTCATCAGGCCGATGTTGCCTTCCTGCACCAGCTCGCTTAGCGGCAGGCCGTAGCCCGAGTAGCTGCGCGCGATGTGTACGACGAAACGCAGGTGCCCCATCACCAGCTGCCGCGCGGCATCCAGATCCTTGTCGTCGCGCAGGCGGACCGCCAGGCGGTATTCGTCCTCGGCAGCGAGCAGCGGGATCTGGCGAACCTCGGCCAGATAGGCGGCGAAGGCCTCTCGCTGGGCCGGCAGGGCGGAAAGGTGGGCAAGTTCTCGCATTGGTCGAACCCCTGGGTATCACCCGGATGAATTTAGCACTCGTTTGATTTGAGTGCTAATCCGCAAAAAGGTTCCCAAGGCGTAGACGAAGCCCGCTGCCGGGCTAGCGGAATCCATCCATGGCCGATGCCCCTTCGGGGCTGGTCCCGCATCGAAGGCCCATTGGCCATCCATGGCCAATGCCCCTTCGGGGTACGGCCATCGAGATCGGCTGTCGAGAGCGGGCCCTCGGGAGCTCGACGACGTTGTTCAGGCCGGACGGATGCGGCGGATCTGCAGCGCGCTGGCCAGCCAGGCGGCCAGCACCCCGAGCGCGATGCCAACGGGGATGAGGATCAGCAGAAGGTAGGAGGGTGCGGCCGGAAGGGCGATCTGCCAGCCGTTGTGAGCCGCAGCACTGAGCAGCAGGCGAACGGCCAGGCCCGCAAACAGCAGGCTGAGCAGCGTGCCGCCAAGGCCGAGGATGGCCCCGGCATAGAGCAGCGGGCGGCGGATGAAGGCATGGGTGGCTCCGATCAGCTGCAGCAGGCGCACCTCCTCGGCGCGCCGCTCGAGTTCCAGGCGGATGGTGTTGCCGACGGTGATTGCCAGCGCGGGGGCGAGGATGACGAGGAAGATCAGGGTCAGTCGCTCGCCGGCATCGATCAGTCCACGCAGGCGCTGGACCGCCTCAGAATCCATCCGCACCGTGTCTACCTCGGTCCGGCCGGCCAGGCGCGTGCGCAGGCCTTCCATGTCCGCGGCCGAGTGCGGCCGGAGCTCGATCACGGCCGGCAGGGGGTTGTCCTTCAGCTCATCCAGCAGGCCGTCGAGCGCATGGGCGCGGGCCAGCTGGGCCATCCCTTCCTCCGGCGTGATCAGGCGTGCTTCCGCGATCGCCTGATCCTGGCGGAGTGACCGCAGCAGGGCATCGGCCTCGCTGCTGCTCGCCGCCGGCTTGAGGAAAAGTTGCAGCTGGGCGGCCTCGTTCGACCAGCCCGCGAGGCCGGTGCGTGCGCCGTGCAGGGTGGCGAGGAGGGTGATCGGAATGGTCAGGCTGACGGCGATCACCAGCATGCTGAGCAGGTGGCCGAAGGGGCGGCGGGCGAAGCGGCGGAGGGCGTCGCGCAGGCTTTCACCGTGATGGGCCAGCCAGGCATTGAGGCGGACTCCAGCGGTGTGTCCGCGCTGGGCGTGGTTGCGGCTCATGCCTCCTCCATGCGCAGGCGTCCATCGCGTAGCATCAGGCGCGGGGCATCGAACTGGTTGATCAGCCCCAAGGCATGGGTGGCGATCAGCATGGTCACGCCGGCGGCATTGAACTGGGTGAACAGGCGCATGATCTCGAGCGCGAGCTCGGGGTCGAGATTGCCGGTCGGTTCGTCGGCCAGGATGATCGAGGGCTTCGCGACCAGGGCGCGGGCGATGTTGACGCGCTGCTGCTCGCCGCCGGAGAGCTCCTGCGGGCGGGATCTCTCGCGATCCAGAAGGCCGACCTTGTCCAGCGCGGCGCGCACCCGGCGGGCGGTCTCCTCGCGTGGGTAGTGCTGCACGCGCAGGGGCAGGGCGATGTTGTCGAATACGCTCAATTCGGACAGCAGGTGCGGATCCTGGAAGATCAGGCCGATGCGGCGGCGCAGGTGAGGGATGCGCCAACCCGCCAGCCGGCCGATGTCGGTGCCATTGATCAGCACCTGGCCGTTGCTCGGGCGCTCGATCTGCGGGATCAGCTTGAGCAAGGTGCTTTTCCCGGCGCCGGAGGGGCCGGTGAGGAAGGCCATGCGGCCGGCCGGCAGGCGGAAGCTGACTTCCTGCAGTGCAGCCTGCCCGTTCGGATAGGTCTTGCTGACCCGGCTGAACTCGATCATGGCCTCCCTCCGGGCATCAGGACTCGTGGTCGAGCAGGGCGTCGACGAATTCGCGCGCGGCGAAGGGGCGGAGGTCCTCGGCCTTCTCCCCCACGCCGATGAAGCGGATCGGCAGGCCGAGCCTGCGGGTGATGGCGAACACGATGCCGCCCTTGGCCGTACCGTCGAGCTTGGCGATGACGAGTCCGGTCACGCCCAATGCCTCGTTGAACTGCACGGCCTGGTTCAGCGCGTTCTGGCCGATGCTCGCGTCCAGCACCAGCAGTACCTCGTGCGGGGCCTCGGGATCGAGCTTGGCCAGCACGCGCTTGACCTTCTTGACCTCCTCCATCAATCCGCCCTGGGTGTGCAGGCGGCCGGCCGTGTCCGCGATCAGCAAGTCCGCGCCGCGTGCCCTGGCCGCCTGCAGGGCATCGAACACCACCCCGGCGGAATCCGCGCCCTGGCCCTGGGCGATGACCGGTACGCCGGTGCGCGCCCCCCAGGCCTGCAGTTGCTCGACGGCGGCGGCGCGGAAGGTGTCCCCCGCCGCCAGCATCACCTTGTGCCCGGCCTGCGCGTAACGCTGGCCGAGCTTACCGATGGTGGTGGTCTTGCCCGCGCCGTTGATGCCGACGACGAGGATCACATGCGGTTTCCTGCCCGGGTCGATGACCAAGGGCTGCTCCACCGGCTCCAGCAGGCGCACCATGTGCTCGTACAGGGCCTCGAGGAGGGCCTCGGGCTCCTTCAGTTCCCTGCGCGACACGCGCCGGGTGAGGTCGGCGATGATCTCCTGCGTGGTCTCCATGCCGACATCGGCGAGCAGCAGGCGGGTCTCGATCTCCTCCAGCAGCTCGTCGTCGATCTGCTTCTTGCCCAGCACCAGGCTGGCGAGACCCTCGGTCAGGCCGGCGCGGGTGCGGGCGAGCTTGCTGCGCAGGCTGGACCACAGCCCGCCGGCCGGCGGTTCGGCGGGCTCCGCCGCGAGGGACGCCGGTTCGGCGACGGAAGGCGGCTGTACGGGCTCCTGCACGACGGCAGGGGGCATGGCGGGCTCGGCGAGGGGCTCGGGCGCGATGGGTTCGGCCTGGGGCAGGGTGGTTTCTTCGGCTTTGTCTTCACGCCGGAAACGGCGCAGGAAACCAAACATGGAATGCTCTTGTCGCACGATGGGAACGTCCCTGTATCGTATCATCCACGAACTTTTTGGCCCGAACTTTCACGGAGACCCCGCCATGCCGCGATGGATCATGTTGTGTGCCGGTCTGCTCTGCCTGCACGCCGCCCAGGCCGCCCCACAGCCTGCTTCCGAGGTGTTCGAGGAGCGCCTGCCCAACGGCCTGCGCATCCTCGTCCAGACGGATCCGCGCGCCCCGGTGGTGACGTCGCAGGTCTGGTACAAGGTCGGCTCGAGTGACGAGCCGGGCGGGCTGACGGGCATCTCGCACGTGCTCGAGCACATGATGTTCAAGGGCACGGCCAGGCTGCCCGCCGGCAAGTTCTCCGAGATCATCGCCGCGCATGGCGGGCAGGAGAACGCTTTCACCAGTCGCGACTACACCGCCTACTTCCAGACCCTGGCGAAGGAGCATCTCGAGGTCGCCCTGAACCTCGAGGCCGACCGCATGCGCAACCTGCTCCTGCGCGAGGAGGACTTCATCAAGGAGGTCGAGGTGGTCAAGGAAGAGCGCCGCATGCGCACCGAGGACGACCCCAACGCGCGCCTGTACGAGCAGTTCCAGGCCATGGCCTGGCTCAACGGCGGCTACCACCACCCGATCATCGGCTGGATGCACGATCTCGACCGGCTCCGGGCCGAGGATCTGCGCAGCTGGTATCGCGCCCACTATGCGCCGAACAACGCCACCCTCGTGGTGGTCGGCGACGTGACGCCGGCCGAGGTGAAGCGGCTCGCGCTCAAGCATTTCGGTCCGCTGCAGCCCTTCGAGCTGGCCGGGCGCGAGCGCCGCCAGGCGATCGAGCAGGCCGGCGAGCGGCGCATGGTGCTGCGCGCCCCGGCCAGGCTGCCCGCCCTGCTCATGGGCTACCGGGTGCCGGTGCTCATGGACGACGTGCCAGCCTGGGAGGCCTACGCGCTGGAAGTCCTGGCGGGGGTGTTGGATGGCGGCCAGAGCGCGCGCCTGCAGCAGAGGCTGGTGCGCGAGTCGCGCCTTGCCGGCGAGGTCGGTGCGGGCTACGGCGCGGACAGCCGCCTGCATGACCTGTTCTTGCTCTCCGCCGTGCCGTCCGAGGGCGTGGAGGTCGGCGCGCTGGAACAGGCGTTGCGCCGGGAGATCGCCCGCCTGCGCGACGAGCCGGTCAGTGCGGCGGAGCTGGCGCGAGTCAAGGCGCAGGTCATCGCGGCCGAGGTCTACGGGCGCGACTCGGTGTTCTACCAGGCGATGCGTCTCGGGACCTACGAGACGGTCGGCCTGGGGCACCGGCGCCTGAACGAGTTGGTGCCGGGCATCGAGGCGGTGACCGCCGAACAGGTGCAGTCCGTGGCGCGCAAGTACCTGATCGACGACCGGTTGACGGTCGGGGTGCTTGACCCGCTGCCGCTCGAACCCGGGGCGACGCCGCCGCGCCCGGAAGGCATGGGAGGTGCCCGTCATGTTCGCTGATCTGTTGCGCGGCCTGCTGCTCCTGTTCGTGGCCGTCCCCGCGTGGGCCGGCTTGCCCATCCAGCACTGGGAGACGTCCGGCGGCGTCCGGGTGCTGTTCGTTGAGGCGCGCGCCCTGCCGATGGTCGATATCCGCGTCAGCTTCGATGCCGGAAGCGCGCGCGATGGCGCGGCGCATGGCCTGGCCAGTCTGACTGCCGCGCTGCTGGACCAGGGGGCGGGCGAGAGGGATGCGCAGGCCGTGGCCGAGGCCTTCGAGAACGTCGGCGCGCGCTTCGGCGCCTCGGCCAGTCAGGACGCCGCCACCCTCAGCCTGCGCAGCCTGAGCGACCCCGCCCGGCTCGAGCCGGCCCTGGAGACCTTCGTCGCCGTCATGGGGCAGCCGCGCTTTGCCGAGGAGGACTTTCGCCGCGAGCGCGAGCGCGCCCTGCTCGGACTCAAGGCCGGCGAGCAGCAGCCGGGGGAGGTGGCCCGCCGTGCCTTCTACAAGGCGCTCTACGGCAACCATCCATATGCCTTCCAGCCGGAGGGCGAGGCGGACAGCCTGCAGGCGCTGAAGGTCGGGGACGTCCGGGACTTCCACCGACGCCACTACGTCGCCGCCGGCATGGTGATCGCCCTGGTCGGCGACCTGAGCCGCGAGCAGGCGGAGCGGACGGCCGAACGCCTGGCCGCCGCCGTGCCCAGGGGCGAGCCCCTGCCGGCGCTGCCGCCGGTTACCGAGGCTGGCGAGGGCAAGACCGTGCGCATCCCGTTCCCCTCCACCCAGGTGACCATCCTGGCCGGGCAGGTCGGCATGGCGCGCGTCGACCCGGACTACTTCCCTCTCTATGTCGGCAACCACGTGCTCGGCGGCAGCGGCTTCTCCTCCCGCCTGATGGAGGAGATCCGCGAGAAGCGCGGCCTGGCCTACAGCGTGTACAGCTACTTGCTGCCGATGGCCGTTCCCGGCCCGTTCCAGATGGGCATGCAGACCAGGCTCGACCAGGCGGAACAGGCCGAACAACTGCTGCGCGGCAACCTCGCCCGCTTCGTCGAGGAGGGGCCGAGCCTGCCCGAGCTCGAGCACGCGCAGAAGAACATCGTCGGTGGCTTCCCGCTTCGGCTGGACAGCAACCGCGAGATCGCCGACTGGCTCTCGATCATCGGCCTCTACCGCCTGCCGCTCGACTTCCTCGACCGCTATCCCGGTCGGGTCGAGGCGACCAGCGTGGACGACATCCGCGCGGCCTGGCAGCGCCGCATCCATCCCGACCGGCTCGTCATGGTGATCGTGGGTGGCCCGCAGCAGTAACGTCGTCAGGATCATCGGCGGCGAACACAAGCGTCGCCAGCTCAAGGTGCTCGACCGGCCCGGCCTGCGTCCGACCCCGGACAGGGTGCGCGAGACCCTGTTCAACTGGCTGGCCGCGGTGCTGCCGGGCGCGCGGGTGCTCGACCTGTTCGCCGGCAGCGGGGTGCTCGGCCTCGAGGCGCTCTCGCGCGGGGCAAGCTGGTGCGACCTGGTCGAAAAGGATGGCGGGGCGGCGCGCCTGCTGCTTGCCAATCTAGAGTTGCTGCGCCTGGCCGAACGGGCGCGGGTGCATCACCAGGATGCGCAGGCCTTCCTGCGCCACGCCCCGTCCCGGCCGTACGACGTGGTCTTCCTCGACCCGCCCTATGCCAGCGACCTGCTCGGCCTGGTCCTCGCGGCCCTGGCCGGGGCGGGCTGGCTCGCGCCGGATGCGCGCATCTACGTGGAGCGCCCCGCGCGCCTCGGCTCCCCGGACGTGCCGTCGGGCTGGGAACTGCTGCGCCAGGGGGAGGCCGGCGAGGTGGGGTACTATCTCTACCACTTCAGTCCTTGAAAAGAGCCATGACCGCCACCATCTATCCCGGTACCTTCGACCCGATCACCCTCGGCCACATCGACGTGATCCGGCGCGCCGCCTCGCTGTTCGGCGAGGTGGTGGTGGGGGTCGCGGCACACAGTACCAAGCAGCCGGTGTTCGATCTCGCGGAGCGCACGGCAATGGCGCGCGAGGCCCTGGCGGGCATCCCCGGGGTGAGGGTGGAGCCATTCCATGGCCTGCTGGTCGATTTCGCCCGCGCGATGGGGGCGCGGGCGGTGATCCGCGGCCTCCGCGCGGTGTCGGACTTCGAGTATGAGATGCAGCTCGCGGCGATCAACCGCCGCCTGGATCCCGCGCTCGAAACGGTCTTCCTCACCCCGGCGGAGAGCTACAGCTTCCTTGCCTCCACCCTGGTGCGCGAGATCGCGAGGCTCGGCGGGGACGTCACGCCCTTCGTGCCGCCGAACGTGCAGGCTGCGTTGAAGGTCAAGTTTGGCTGAGGAACCGCTGAACGTTCAGCGGTTCCCCTTGGGGCAGGGATGCCCGTGCGCAAACAACGGCGTGAGCCGTTGATTTGCGGAGCCTGTTGCGGCTGGACACATCCATGTGTCCAGCCCTTCGGGGAACGCTACGCGTCCCATCGTTGCTCCGCGCAACGATGATGGCGTGTACCGCAACAGGCGGGTTGAAAAACTTCATGGATGGAGTTTTTCAACTTTTCGCCTAAGATTTCGCGCCGATTTTTCTGATCCAACCGGGAGGCATCATGGCCCTGCTGATTACCGACGAATGCATCAACTGCGACGTGTGCGAGCCGGAGTGCCCGAACGGCGCCATCTCCCAGGGGGACGAGATCTACGTCATCGACCCGAGTCTGTGCACCGAGTGCGTGGGGCACTACGACACCGCCCAATGCGTCGAGGTCTGCCCGGTCGACTGCATCATCCCGGACCCGGACCACAAGGAGACGCGCGAGGAGCTGCAGGCCAAGTACGAGCGCATCAACGGCTGATTCGCCGGGGTTGAGGCATCCGCCCGATTCCGACTAGACTCGTCGGGCATTTGACCCATCCCTGGCAACAAGGAGAACCTCCATGGGCGTACTCGTCGGCCGTCAGGCCCCCAACTTCACCGCCGCCGCCGTGCTCGGCAATGGCCAGATCGTCGAGGATTTCCGTCTCGATTCCGCCATCCGTGGCAAATACGCGGTCATCTTCTTCTATCCGCTCGACTTCACCTTCGTGTGCCCGTCCGAGCTGATCGCCTTCGATCACCGCATCGAGGAGTTCAGGAAGCGTAACGTCGAGGTGATCGGTGTCTCCATCGACTCCCACTTCACCCACAATGCCTGGCGCAACACCCCGGTCGAGAAGGGCGGCATCGGTCCGGTCCGCTACACCCTGGTGGCTGACATGAACCACGCCATCTGCAAGGCCTACGACGTGGAAACCCCGGACGGCAACGTGGCCTTCCGCGGCTCTTTCCTGATCGACAAGAGCGGCATCGTGCGCCACCAGGTGGTCAACGACCTGCCTCTGGGGCGCAACATCGACGAGATGCTCCGCATGGTCGACGCGCTGCAGTTCACCGAGCAGCACGGCGAGGTCTGCCCGGCTGGCTGGAAGGAAGGCGACAAGGGCATGAAGGCCGACCCGCAGGGCGTGGCCGAGTATCTGGCCAGCGAGGCCGGCAAGCTCTGATTCCAGCCCCCATAAGGCCCCCGAAAAAGCGCGGCAAGTCCGCGCTTTTTTGTTGCGTGCGGCCCGGCGGGTAATGAAGCAGAGCCGCGCCTGGCATACCATGAGCCCGTTTTCCCTTCCCGACCGACTGTCCGCATGCCAGCCTTCGCCCGTTCCCGGCCCATCGCCCATCCGAGTCTCCTGGGCCTTGCCGGCCTGCTGTTCACCGTCCTGACGGCCTGCCAGAGCGCTGCCTCAAGCCAGTTCGGCGGAGCCGAGACCCGGCTAGATCCCCGCATCGACGAGGTGAGCGGGCTGGCCGCATCCACCCGACAGACGGGGGTCTACTGGGCCCACAATGACAGCCGCGCCTTCTTCGACAGCCAGTCGACCGAGCCGCTGCTTTACGCCGTCGACGCGGAGGGGCGTGTGCGCGGCGAACTGTGGGTCGACGGGCTCAAGCCCTACGATTGGGAGGCGATCAGCGCCTTCCGCTGGAAGGGGAAGGGTTACCTGCTGATCGGCGACCTGGGCGACAACCGTGCCCGGCGCGGTCGCGGCATTCGCCTGGATGCCGTCGAGGAGCCTGGGAAGGCCGAGGGGCGGCTGCACGTCGGTCCGGCCTGGACCCTGCGCCTGACCTATCCCGACGGTCCGCGCGATGCCGAGGCCATGGCCGTGGATGGCGCGGAGGGGGCCGTCTACATCCTCAGCAAGCGAGACGTCCCCGCGCGCCTGTACCGCGCCCCGCTGCTCGCAGGCAAGGGCGGATCGCGCAAGCTCGATTACCTGGGCGAGATCGCGGAGCTTGCCGCACCCCTGACCACGGGCATGCCGAGCGAGCTGAAGGTGCTGCCCTTCACCCACCAGCCCACCGACATGGCCTTTGCCCCGGACGGGGGCGAAGTGGCCGTGCTGACCTATGCGCACCTGTATGTATTCCGCAGGCCGGCAGGCCTGTCCTGGCTCGAAGCACTGCGCGGCACGCCGGAGGTGATCGACCTGCCTGGGGCGAGGCAGTACGAGGGCTTGAGCTACAGCCGTGACGGCGTGGCCTGGCTGATCGTGCAGGAAGGCGAGGGCAGTCCGGTGCTGCGCCTGCCCCGGCGAGGCATGCAGGGGCAGGCGCGCTGAGCCGCTGGGTCAGCCCTCGCCGCGGGGTGCGGTGCGCAGGATGCTTCCGCGCACCGGGGCGGACAGGAAGGTGCGCCGGAGCAGGCCGAGAGAGAGGGCCTCGGTGCGGTTCCAGGGCATGAGTGAGACGAAGCGGGCCATGGTGCAGTAGCCAAACAGGACCTGCGCCCAGGTGCCGATGGTTGGCACCCAGAACAGCCACTGCAAGCCTTCGGGCAGAGCGATCAGCAGGAGCAGGAGGTAGCCGATGCGCACCTGGAGCGGGAATGCGCCGAGGCTGCCGTGCTGAAGCCCGTAATGGACGATCTGGATCACGGTCAGGCCGATGGCGAGCAGGAAGCCTTCAGGCCACCCGGCCACCCCGGCGGTCAGGAAGAGGACGGTCGCCAGCCAGTACCACCAGCTGGAGTCGCGATGATCGATCATGAGCATTGGTAGCCCCCCTCAGAACAGCGGTACGAGCTTGTAGCCCTGGCCCTGATAGCCGATCAGCGAGATGAAGCCGTCGCCGATGATCTTGATTTCCGGCAGGATGGTCTCGTTGCGCACGCCGAAGACCTCCGTCGCCACGGCGCAGGCCTCCATCCTTACGCCCAGCGCCTTGAGATCGCGGACATGGCGGGCAATGGCCTCGAGATGCTCGCCCTGCTCGAGGGCGAGGTCGGGGTGGGGTTCGGTGGTCAGGAAGCGCACGGTCGGGCCGATGAAGACCAGCACCAGGTCCGGCTCGACCTTCTGGCGCACGAAGCCCGCGTGGGTGCCCTTGATCACCTCGAGGTAGAAGGCGGTCTTGGCCGGGTCGGTAAAGTCGATCAGGAACACCCCCTTGGCATGGGTCTGGCCCTTGAGGGCGTCCGCGTCATTGATGACCGGCTGGGCCGCCTGCGCATGCAGGGGCAGGAGGCAGGCCATCATGGCGATCAGTGCGAAGACAAGGCGTGGCATGGTGATTCTCCCGGTGGTGTCGTTGTGTCGCGGGTTTCGAACGAACGTTCGTTCTAGTCGATGGATGGCTTTTGCGCCGGGCTCAGCGGGCCACCGCCCTCCAGGCCAGCGGCCAGACTTCATTCAGGGTCTCGGGCAGCGGGCGGTCGAGCAGGCCGTCGATCCGGGTGGCGATCAGGCGCAGGGGGCCGCCGAACAGGCAGGACGCGGCGATCATCACGTCCATCTGCTCGATCTCCCCGGTCTCCATGCCCTCGGCGACGATCTCGCGCATCATCTGGAAGGGGCGCGAGGCGCAGACCGGGGGCGCGGAGGGCAGGAACTCGCGATGGCGCGCGGCCAGCATGAAGTCCATCGCGCGGGGTTCCTGCTCGGCAAACTCGAACAGTCGGGCCACGACGCCGCGCGCCCGGTCGTGTGCGCTGCCATGGCCGGCCGCGCCGGAGCGGATCAGGCCCTCCATGTGCTCGGACAGGAGGCTGACCAGGGCCCGGGCGATGCCTTCCTTGTCGCCGAAGTGATGGTAGATCGAGCCGATGCTGACCTCGGCGAGGCGGCCGATGTCGTGCACCGAGGTGGCGAAGTAGCCGCGTTCGGCGAACAGCTGCAGGGCGGCATCAAGTACGCGATCACGCGTGCTGTCGGATGAGAACATCGGGCATGTCTAGAATTTGTGTTCTAGCGATGATGGCTGCGGCGCTGGGCGGCGTCAAGTTGGGGTTCAGGTGCTGCGGGAGGCCGCTGGGATGGCGGCGGGATTCCAATGCGCGATTGCCCAGGCCAGGATGGCGTGCGGGCCTTCCCTGGCCAGTTCCCCGGGAGGGGGCTGGCCGAGAAAGGCCAGTGCGCGCGCCAGGGCCCGGTGCGTCTCCTCGAGCGGCAACGGTGGGGCGAGATTCTGCTTGGAGAGCTTCTGGCCATTGGCGGCCAGGGCGAGCGGGAGGTGCAGGTAGCGCGGCTCCGCCAGGCCGAGCAGACGCTGCAGGAGAATCTGGCGCGGGGTGGAGTCGAGCAGGTCGGCGCCGCGCACAACAAAGGTCACGCCCTGCCAGGCATCGTCAACCACCACCGCGAGGTGGTAGCTGGCGATGTCCTCCACCCGCCAGATGACGAAGTCGCCCAGTTCGTTCCCGATGTCCTGCCGTATCGGTCCGTGCAGGCGGTCGGTGAAGTCGATCACCGCGCCACGGGTATCGAGCCGCACGGCATGCTGCCGGCCGGGAATGGGGGGGCGCATGCGGCAGGTGCCGGGATAAATCGGGCCCTCGCACCCCATGCGCGAGGCCTGGGCGCGGATTTCGGTGCGCGAGCACGTGCAGGGATAGGCGAGACCGAGCCGGCGCAGTGCTTCCAGCGCCTCGCGGTAGGCCTCGGTGCGGGAGGACTGGTGGACGACTTCGCCATCCCACTCCAGCCCGTGGGCCTCCAGCTGGCGCAGGATCGTGTCCGCCGCGCCGGGCACGCAGCGCGGCGGGTCCAGATCCTCGATGCGCACCAGCCAGCGTCCGTCGTGGGCGCGGGCATCGAGAAAGCTCGCCAGGGCGGCGATCAGGGAACCGAAATGGAGGGGACCGCTGGGGGTCGGGGCGAATCGGCCGGTGTACATGCGCTAGAATCTTACGCAAATACCGGAAAATTCCATTCAGGGGATTTTTCAGGTCGCCCCTGTTGGGGCGACTTGCCTGAGAGAAATCATTCCCACCCACAGGAGCGCCCTCGGGCGCGGATGCCGTTATGCGTTTGCTTGCCGGTCAAATGGCCGCCGTACTGATCCTCGGCGGCGCGATGCTCTCTCCCGTCCGGGCAGGGCTGGATGATGACCGCCCGGCCTTCCGCGAGGCGCTCGCGGCCCTCCAGGCCGGCCAGCGCGAGGCCGCGCTGGCCCGTCTGGACGATCTGCGGGACTACCCGTTGAAGGATTACCTGCGCTACCTCGATCTGCGCGCGCGCCTCGAAGCGGCGCCCTCCGGGGAGGTCGCCGCCTTCCTGCGCGACGTGCCGGACAGCTTCATGTCCGAGGACCTGCGCAAGCGCATGTTGCGGCTGTTCGCCGACACGGGCGACTGGGCGTCCTATCTAGCCTTCGATGATGCCGCGCTGGATGGCTTCGAGTTCCGCTGCCAGCGCGTGGTGGCCCGCGGTGCGGAGCAGGGGTGGCGCCCCCAGCTCGGTGAGGCGCTCGCCCTGTGGAACGAAGGCAAGGCGATGCCGGAGGCCTGCCAGCGGATCGAGGATTGGCTGGCGGAGGCGGGGTATCTGACCTCGGAGCGGCTCTGGAAGCGCATCGAGCAGGCCATGGAAGACGGCCGGACCAGCGAGGCGCGCCGTCTGGCCACGCGGGTTGGAGCGCAGGACCGCATCCCCGTCTGGGTGGAGGCGCGCAAGCAGCCCGAGCGCTTCCTAGAGCGGCAGAAGAGCGCACGGGGCGATGCGGTGCTGCACCTCATGCTGGCCGACGCGGTCAAGCGCGTGGCGCGCAAGGATGCGGGCGAGGCGCGCGCTCTCTGGCGCGGGCTGGCGGCGCGCGAGGCCATGCCGGCCGAGGTGCGCCACGAGGCGGAGGGCGGGATCGCCATGGCGGCGGCGCGCCAGCATCTGCCTGAGGCCTCCGACTGGTTCGAGGGCGTGCCCTCCGGCGCCCTCGACAAGGATGGCCGTGCCTGGAAGGTGCGCGCGGCCCTCCGCACCCAGCGCTGGGATCGGGCGCTGGCTGCCATCGAGGCCATGCCGGTGGAGGAGCAGGCCGAGGAGGAGTGGCGCTACTGGCGCGCCCGGGCGATGGAGGCGCTGGGGCAGGATGATGCCGCGCGGCAGATCTGGCGGGACATCGCCCGGGGCGTCAGCTACTACGGCCTGTTGGCGGCGGACCGCGCCGGCGTCCGCTACGGGCTCGCCTACGTCGACCTGCCTCCCGACGAGATTGTCGAGCAGGTTGCCGCCCGCCCGGCCGTCCGCCGTGCGCGCGAGTTCCATGCCATGGGCCTGGTGAGCGAGGCACGCAAGGAATGGCAGGTGGCCCTGCGCGACATGGACCCGTCCACCCAGCGCGCCGCCGCGCACCTGGCCGCCCGCTGGGGCTGGATGGACCGCGCCGCCATCACCATGGGCAAGGCGCGCAATTCCGGTCTCGAGGACCTCGAGGTCCGCTTTCCCCTGCCGTGGCGGGACGACGTCGAACGCTTCGCCCGCCAGACCGCGATCGACAGCGGCTGGATGTTCGGCGTCATGCGTCGCGAGAGCGCCTTCATGCCGGACATCGGCTCCAGTGCCGGGGCCCAGGGCCTGATGCAGCTCATGCCCGACACGGCCAAGTACGTGGCGAAGAAGTTCGACCTGCCGGCCCCGGGGCGCAGCGATCTGCACGATCCGGCCTCCAACATGCGCCTTGGCAGCGCCTACTTGCGCTACGTGCTGGACAAGTTCGACGAGAACCAGGTGCTCGCCACCGCCGCCTACAACGCAGGGCCGGGGAGGGTGAAGCAGTGGCTGCCGAAGGCCGAGACCCTGCCGGCGGACATCTGGGTCGACACCGTGCCCCTCACCGAGACCCGTGAGTACTGCCGCGCCGTGCTGCATTACGCCACGGTGTTCGAGTGGCGCCTCTACGGCGAGGCGCGGCCGCTGTCGGCGAGGATGCCGAACATTTCCGGGGGCTGACGGGCCGAACCGAAAGAATCCATGGCTGGATTCGTTCAGTATTGACTCAGAACTCCAGCGGATCCGCGCCCCGCTTGACCCGCAGGGCGTTGACGGTATTCAGCAGCAGGGGCCTGCGGATGATCCAGCGTTCCAGCCGGTACTTGCCCGGGTAGTTCATCAGGATCAGCCCGGCGAGGATGGTAATCAGCCCCTGGCCCGGGATGAACAGCATCAGGATGCCTGCGAACAGGATCACCAGCCCGATCACGTTGCGCAGGATCAGGATGTCCCAGCGCAGGACGGGGTGCTTTTCGGCGAAGCGCGAGCGCTTACGGTGCGGCGGGGCGAAGTAGTCGGGCGGGATGCGCGTGACCAGCCAGGGCAGGCTGACCAGCGCGCCAAGGAAACCGAGGATGCTGAAGATGCTCAGCCCGACGACCAGCCAGGGGTGGGCCTCGAACCAGGCGAGCAGATCGGTGATGATGTCCATGTCGCCATTCTAGGACGCAACGTCATTTCGTGCGGGAAACAGCCCTTGAACTCCATCCTCTGGTACGACTACGAGACCTTCAGCGCCGATCCTGCCAGCGGCCGCATCGCCCAGTTCGCCGCCATCCGCACCGACGAGCGGCTGGATCCGGTCGGCGAGCCGATCGAACTGTTCTGCAAGCCATGCCACGACTGCCTGCCGGACCCGGTGGCCTGCCTGATCACCGGCATCACCCCGCAACAGGCGGAGGAGCGCGGCCTGCCCGAGCCCGAATTCGCCGACCGGGTGCGGGCGGCGATGGGCGAGCCGGGCACCTGCATCAGCGGCTTCAACAGCATCCGCTTCGACGACAGCTACACCCGCTTCCTGTTCTACCGCAACTTCATCGATCCGTACGCGCACGAGTGGCAGAACGGCAACAGCCGCTGGGACCTGCTGGACGTCGCGCGCTACACCTACGCCCTGCGCCCGGATGGGATCGAGTGGCCCCGGCGGGATGACGACGCGCCGAGTTTCCGGCTGGAGCACCTGACCCTCGCCAACGGCCTGCCGCACCTGGATGCGCACGATGCCCTGTCCGACGTGCGCGCCACCATCGCCCTCGCGCGCCTGATCCGCGCGCGCCAGCCTAGGCTGTTCGACTATGCCTATGCCCTGCGCGGCAAGAACGCGGTGCGCGACCTGCTGGTGAAGGAGCAGGGCAAGCCGCTGCTGCACACCTCGGGCATGTTCCCCGCCATCCACGGCCATACCACCGCGATCGCGGTGCTTGGCGCGCACCCGCGCATCCAGAACCGGCTGATCGTGGCCGACCTGCGCCAGGATCCCGAACGGCTGCTGGAGACCCCGCCGGAACAACTGCTCGAACTGCTGTTCGCGCGCGGCGAGGACTTGCCCGAGGGCGTCGAGCGCCCGGCGATCAAGGAGCTTCATCTCAACCGCGCCCCGTTGCTGGCGCCCTTCCGCGTGCTGGACGAGGCCGGCGCACAGCGCCTCGGGATCGATCGCGATGCATGCCAGCGCCATTTCGATTTGATCCAGGCCCACCGCGAGGCCTTCGAGGCCCTGGCACGCGGCCTGTATGCCGCCGAGCCACCGGCCCGCGCGGTGGACGCCGAGGCGGCGCTGTACCAGGGCTTCATGCCGGATGGCGATCGCCAGCGCCTGGCGCAGGTGCGCGCGCTGGCGCCGGAGCGGTTGGCCGAGTTGCAGCAGGCCCTGCAGGATGCCCGTCTGCGCGAGCTGATGTTCCGCTACCGCGCGCGCCACTTCCCGGCGACCCTTGGGGCGGAGGAGCGCGAACACTGGCATGACCTGCTCGCTTCGCGCCTGCTGCACGAGGAGGGCGGGGCGGGGATGTGGGCGGAGAAGTTCTTCACCAGCATCGAGGCCTTGCGCGCCGATCCCTCATCGACCGGCCGTGAATGGCTTATTCTCGATCAGGTGGAGGCGTGGGGGCGCGGCCTTTTGAACGAGGCCGGTTTGGGCTATCCCGCCTGAAAAACTCAAGGATGAGGTTTTTCAGCACCTGTTAGGGCCTGTCCGGGCGTGGCGCACGGCAGGCATCCAGCCGAGCGAGGCAATGCATGGCCATCATCGTTCACGGACCAGGTGTACACGATCCCTACCCCCTCGAGCGACTGCCGTTGGAGGGCGGTCCGGCCGCAACGCAGCCCGCGGCGGCGGTCAGGCCTGTTCAGGGTGAGGCAGGCGCCGCCTCGCAGGCCGCCGCACGGCTGCGGGCGGCGATCAGCGCGACGCGGGAGCGGACAGGGGCGGCCGCACGGGCCTTGCGCGCGGGCGAGCTCATGCAGGATGGCGCGTATACCCTGAAGGCCTCCATGCCCCTGGGCGAGGCCCGCGAGGCGTTGCACCGCCGGGGCATCGAGCAGGCCATGGTGGTGGACGATACGGGCGAGCTGGTCGGTCTGCTGGAGACCCGGGGGCTGTTGCGGACCGTCTGGCCGCCTGGCGAGTCGCCGAACGCCCGGGTGGAGCCGCTGACCGTGGGGGATGTGTGCCGCAAGCCGGTGGACGCGGTGCGCGAGGATGCGCCGCTCGAGATCGTCGCGCGCCTGATGCTGGATCAGGACTATCCGGCCTTGCCAGTGGTGGATGACGAAAATCGGCCGGTGGGCCTCATCCGCGTGGCCGACCTGCTGCGCGTCGTGCTTGGCGCGGCCCGCCTCGAGGCCTGGGCCTGAGGCGATACCGATTTGTCGGGCTCTCGACAGCCGATCTCGACGGCCGTACCCCGAAGCGGGATTGGCCATGGATGGCCAATGGGCCGGAGAGGATGGATCAGCAAATTGGGGGGGCGCCGAAGGCGAACGCGGTCAGCTGGCGGCTTGAGCCTCGAGTTGCTGGCGGGCGATCTCCAGGCAGTGATCCTCCATCACCTTGCGGAACAGGCCGTGCAGGCTGCTGAAGAACATGCTCTGCATTTCCTCGATCTCGGCGTAGGCATCCTCGCCGATGGGGGTGCCTTCGCGCCTCTCCAGCAGGGCATCGCGCATCAGCGCATGCATCTGCTCGTGCAGCTCGTCGATCTGTTCGACCATCTCGGCGCAGCCCGGCGGGGTGGGAAATCGACTGAGGAATCCGCCCAGGCGGCAGTGCAGGTGCGCATCCTTGCCGACGAGGTCGTCGCCCGCGCCGTTGCTGAACATCAGGTGGCGAATGCCGCGCGAATACCAGGCAATGTGCCAGTAGATCGCCTCCTCGAACTGGTCGAGGAAACCGGCATAGGGGAATGTAGCTTCGGTGCTGCTCATCGGTCGTCCGTCGGTGGGGGCGAGGAGGCTCCTCGCCGTTCATCGGACCAAGGATAATGGCAGATGCCCGCCCCGATCATTCAGGGATTTGATGGCCTGGATGGCCGTCCTTATCTCGCGGCCAGCTCGCGCAGGAACGGGACGTCCACGATGCGTGGGCCCTCGCCGCCGAACAGGATGTTCGCGGGCTCGCCCGGCTCGCCCAGGTGTTCCAGGATCAGCTCGGCGCCGGTCAGCTCGTCATCGCGGGTGTAGTCGTTGATGGTGACCAGGGTGCGCAGGCCGGCGCCCGTGGAGGAGAGCACGCCGTTGCGCGAATCCTCGAACGCCAGGCAGGCCTCGGGCGCGAGCCCCATGCTCTCCAGCGCCCAGGTGTAGATGGCCGGGTCCGGCTTCTTCTTCGGCACGATGTCGCCGGCGGCGATCACCTCGAACCAGCCGATGCTGTCCGGGCCGAGGGTCGCGGCGAGCAGGGCGGTGACGTTCTCGGGCGTGGTGGTGGTGGCGATGGCCAGACGCAGGCCCTCGGCGCGCGCCTCCGCGATCAGGCGCTTCACGCCAGGGCGCAGCGGGATCAATCCCTCGCCCAGCATGCGCACGTAGTGGCGGGTCTTGGCCTTGTGCAGGCCGGCGATCCATTCGTCGGCGTTGTCCGGCAGGATGAAATCCGGGTTGAATCGCTCCAGGTAGTAGCGGATGCGTTCCTTGCCGCCGGTCACTGCCAGCAATTCGCCGTACATCGCCACGTCCCAGTCCCAGTCCAGACCGGCCTCGCGGAAGGCGGCGTTGAAGGCGGGGCGATGGCCGTCGCGCTCGGTGTCGGCCAGGGTGCCGTCGACGTCGAAGATCAGGGCTTGCAGGCTCATGGGGACTCCGGGATGGGGTTGCAAAGGTTGCCGAATGAATAAGGGGAAAGCGGGAGAAGTTCAACCCGTCATGCCATGCGGGCATCCCTTGCGGGCACGAAAAAGGGGGCCGCAGCCCCCTTGGTCGCCGAGCGCCTTCGCTCAGTGGTGATGGCCGTGCTCGCCGTGCACGTGGCCGTGGGCGAGCTCCTCGGCGTCGGCCGCGCGGACCTCGCGCACCGTGACGTCGAAGTGCAGGGTCTGGCCCGCCAGCGGATGGTTGCCGTCGATGGTGACCTGGTCGCCTTCGACCGCGGTCACGGTGACCACCTCGATGCCGTGGTCGGTCTGGGCATGGAACTGCATGCCGACCTGGATCTGGTCGACGCCGCCGAACATGCTGCTCGGCAGGGTCTGGGTGAGGGCGGGGTTGCGCTCACCGTAGCCCAGGGCCGGCTCGACGCTGACCTTGAAGGAGTCACCCGCGCCGCGCCCCTCGAGGGCCTGCTCGAGGCCCGGGATGATGTTGCCGTGACCGTGCAGGTAGGCCAGCGGCCCGTGATGCTCGGAGGAGTCGATCACCTCGCCCGCATCGTTGGTCAGGCGGTAGTCGATGGTAACGACGGAGTCTTGGTAGATGTGCATGCGGTATTACCTGCGGCCCATGTGGTAGAAGTAGTTGGTGGCGGCGACGAAGCCACCCACGGAACCGCAGTCGAAACGACGGCCCTTGAACTTGTAGGCCATGACGCGGCCCTGCCTGGCCTGCTGCATCAGCGCGTCGGTGAGCTGGATCTCGCCACCCGCGCCGGGCTGGGTCTCGCGCAGGATGTCGAAGATGTCCGGCGTGATGATGTAGCGGCCGATCACGGCGAGGTTGCTGGGGGCCACCTCGGCGGCGGGCTTCTCGACCATGTGGTCGACACGGTAGACGCCGGGTTCGATCTCCTCGCCCGCGATCACGCCGTACTTGTGGATCTCGTTCTGCGGCACTTCCTCCACCGCGACCACGGTGCAGCCGTGCTTCTTGTGCACCTCGACCATCTGCGCCAGCACGCCCTGCGAATCGCTCACGCACAGGTCATCGGCCAGGATCACGGCGAACGGCTCCTCGTGGCCGATCAGGGTCTCGCCGGTCAGCACCGCGTGGCCGAGGCCGCGCATCTCGGTCTGGCGGGTGTAGGAGAAGCTGCAGTTGTCGATGATGTGGCGGATACCGGCCAGCAGGCTTTCCTTGCTGGTGCCGCGCAGCTGGGACTCGAGCTCGTAGTTGATGTCGAAGTGGTCCTCGAGCGCGCGCTTGCCGCGGCCGGTCACCATGGCCATCTCGCGGATGCCTGCCTCCATCGCCTCCTCGACGCCGTACTGGATCAGCGGCTTATCCACGATCGGCAGCATCTCCTTGGGGATGACCTTGGTCGCGGGGAGGAAGCGGGTGCCGTAACCGGCAGCGGGAAACAGGCATTTTTTGATCATGGCGTCTTACATGTTTATGGGAGATTCCACTATATACCGCGGCTTGCACCGGGTGAAAGCGGCTCAGCCTGTCGGGGGCGTTGCGCCCAGGCGACGGGCGGTGTCGGCGACGCGGCGACCGAGGGCCTGGCAGAGGGCCTTCTCCTCCTCGGTCAGCGGCTGGCGGCCGTCGCTGGAGGTGTGGCTGGCGCCATAGGGCGTGCCGCCGCTTTTCGTGCGCAGCAGGGCCGGTTCGCTGTAGGGCAGACCGACCAGCAGCATGCCGTGGTGCAGCAGGGGGATCATCATCGACAGCAGCGTGCTCTCCTGGCCGCCGTGCAGGCTGGCGGTGGATGTGAACACGGCGGCCGGCCTGCCGATCAGCGCGCCGGTCAGCCACAGGCTGCTGGTCTGGTCGATGAACTGCTTGACCGGGCCGGCCATGTTGCCGAAGTAGGTGGGGCTGCCGAGCACCAGGCCCGCGCACTCGGCCAGGTCTTCCGCCCGCGCGGCGGGCGGAGCATCGGCCGCCGCGGCGGATTCGCCCGCATCGATGCGCCGCAGCCGGGCCTGCATGCCGGGGACGGATTCGACGCCGCGCGCCACGTGCCGCGCCATCGCGGCTGTGCCGCCATCGCGGCTGTAGTAGAGGACCAGGATCTCGGCCATGCCAGGGATATCGTTGAGCAAAGTGTGCAGAAATTATGCCACGCATCGGCCCGCCGGGCATTGAGGCGCGGGCCGGACAGCCCTTAGACTTATGCGCCAATCACTTCCCCATCCCCAGGACTTGCCGATGAACAAGAAGATCGAAGTGCTGTTCGAGAAGATGCTTTGGGACATGCGCCTGGTGGTCATCGTCGCCGTCATCGTGAGCGCCCTGCTCAGTCTGGTCATGTTCTACGTCGCCACGGTGGATGCCTGGGTGATGGTCTCGCACCTGCTGCACTACGCCGACCCCGCGCTGGACCAGGCCACCCGCCTCGAGTTGCGCAACCAGACCGTGACCCACGTGGTTGAGGTCATCGACGGCTTCCTGCTCGCCACCATCCTGCTGATCTTCGCCCTCGGCCTGTACGAGTTGTTCATCAGCAAGATCGACCTCGCTCGCTGCCAGGGGGTGGAGGAGAGTTGCGAGACCGCCTCCAACATTCTCGTCATCACCAGCATCGACGACCTGAAGAACCGTCTGGCCAAGGTCATCATGCTGATCCTGGTGATCAAGTTTTTCGAGTACGGCATCAACATGGGGTTCAAGGAGCCGCTGGACCTGCTGATCTTCGCCGGCGGCATCGCCCTGATCGGTCTCGCGTTGTTCCTCTCGCACAAGGCCGAGGAACACTGATGCGCCGCCTGGTCGCGCTTTTCCTGCTGCTGGCCGTCCAGGGGGCGGCCTGGGCGGCGGAGGACCTTGTCCTGAGGGACATGGCGGGCAAGGAGCATGTCCTCGCCAGCCTCAAGGGCAAGTTCGTGGTGGTGAACTTCTGGGCGACCTGGTGCCCGCCCTGCCTGGAGGAGATCCCCGAGCTGATCCGTTTCCACGATACCCACCAGGACAAGGACGCGGTGGTGTGGGGCATCAACTTCGAGAAGGTCGATCCGGCCAAGCTTGCCGGCTTCGTCGACGACCAGATGATCAGTTACCCCGTGCTGCCCATGGCCCCCGCGCGGCGCGGCCCGTTCGGGCCGGTCAGCGGCCTGCCGACCACTGTGCTGGTCGCGCCGGATGGCACGGTCGCCCGCACCCACCTTGGCGCCATCACCCACGACACCCTCGAGCGCTACATGCGCGAGTGGTGTGCCACCCCCGCTGGAAAGGAGAGCAAGGCATGTCGATGAACACTGCAAGGCGCCTGATGGGCGCCTTTTTCATGGCCCTTATGCTGGTATCGACGCCGATGATGGCGTCGGAGGGCGGCTTCTTCGACGAGAACTTCGGCAACCTCAAGGACGAGCTGGCGGCCGCGAAGGCCGAGGGCAAGGCCGGCGTGTTCCTGTTCTTCGAGATGGAGGAGTGTCCCTTCTGCCACAAGATGAAGACCACTGTCTTCAGCCAGCCGGAGGTGCGCGACTACTTCAGGCAGCATTTCCGCATCCTCAGCATCGACATCAACGGCGATGTCGAGCTGGTCAATTTCAAGGGCCAGAACACCACCCAGAAGAAGTTCGCGTTCGAGGAGTACCGCGTGCGCGCCACCCCGGTCATGGGCTTCTTCGACCTGGAGGGTAATCTGGTCGCCAAGTACACCGGGCCGACCCGCGACGCGAAGGAATTCATGCTGCTCGGCGAGTACGTCGTGAGCCAGGCCTACAAGCAGCCGAACATGAACTTCACCGTGTACAAGAAGAACAAGGGACAGTGAGGGACATGAAGTTCAGGCATTCACTGTTGCTGGCCGGCATGCTCGCCAGCCCGTGGCTGGCGGCTGCCCCGCTGCCGCAACCGCTCACGCTCGCGGATGCCCTGCGGCTGGCCCAGGATGAAGGGCACTACGACCTCCAGCTGCGCGCCGCGGAGCTCGAAGTGGCCCGTGCTGGCCTGCGCACGGCGCAGGGAGAGCGCGATGTCACCCTCGGTCTCGAGGGACGCCTGCGTTACGTCGACCCGCCTGCCCAGAGCGTCAACCAGGAGCACAACGACAGCGCGGCCCTGCTGGTGGCGCGCAAGCGCCTGTACGACTTCGGCCATGGTGCTGCGCTCGAGCAGGCCGCGCAGGCCGTGATCGAGGGCGAGGAGCAGCGCCTGGGCCTCGCGCGCGAGCAGCGCAAGATCGACGTGCTGCGCGCCTTCTACGAGGTGCTGCTGGCCGACATGGGCTACACCGTGGCCAACGAGCGCATGGCGATCTACTACGTCGATTACGACAAGCAGCGGGACCGCTTCGAACTCGGCCAGGTTTCGCAGGTGGAATTCCTGCGCGTGCAGACCGGTTACGAGGAGATACTGCGCGCGCGCAACGAGGCCGAGGCGCGCCAACGGACGACCCGGCTCAGGCTGGCCGCGGCCCTCGGCGATCCCGCCCAGCTGCCGGCCAGGCTGGTGGAGCCGGAACTCCGGTCCCTGCCAGAGAGGAAGGCCCCTGCGATCGACACGGTCCTGGCCGAGGGGCTGGAAAGGAATCCGACCCTGGTGGCCCTGCGCCGCCAGCTCGAGGCGGCCACGGGCCGGGTCGAGGCCGCGCGTGCCCGGCGCCTGCCGGTGCTCGATGCCGTGGTGGAGGGCGGGGTCTACAACCGCGAGTTCGGTTCCAACGACCCCTTGCGCGCCGGGGTGGTTCTCACCGCGCCGCTCGTCACCGGTGGGGCTGTGGATGGCGAGATCGCCCGCGCCGAGGCCGAGCGCCTGCGTGCCCAGGCCACGCTCGCCCGCGCCGAGGCCGAGCTGCGCCAGCGTCTGTCCGAGCTTGCGCTCGACATCGACGTGCTGCGCAAGGCCGCCGCCGGCGACAAGGTGCGCGAGGGCTACCGCGAACTGTACCTGGACCGCAGCCGCGCCCTGTACGAGATGGAGGTCAGCACCGATCTGGGCGACAGCATGGTGCAGATGTCCGATGCCCACCTGCGCAGCATGCGCACCCTCTTTGCCCTCAGCCTTAGCTGGGCCGAACTGGACGCGCTGCTCGGTCGTCCCGTCGCGCCCTTGGCTGTCGCCACGCCCCCGGAAGGAAATTCATGATGCGTCAACTCATTGCCCCGGCCGCGCTGCTGGCGGCCGCCTTGTCCCAGCCGCTGCTCGCGGCGGAATTCCAGGCCACCCTCGGCTGGGCGGATCGCACCGCGCTTTCCCTGCCGGTCTCCGGCCTGGTCAAGGATGTGCACGTCCGTGCCGGGCAGATGGTTCCGGCCGGCGCGCCGATGGTCTCCCTCGACCCGCGCCCGTTCGACGCGCGCCTGCGCGAGGCCCGCGCCGGAGTACAGGCGCTGGAGCGCAAGCGCGCTGAGGCCGAGCGCGAGGTCGAGCGCGCCAAGGAGCTCTACGCCCGTACCGTCCTGTCCAACGTCGAACTGGAAAAGGCCCACATCGACCAGCAGCAGGTCGAGGGGCAGTACCAGCAGGCCCGCGCCCAACTGCAGGTGGCCGAGATCGAGCGCGGCTACAGCCCGCTCAAGGCTCCCTTCGCGGCGCGCGTGCTGAGCGTGAATACCGTCCCCGGCGAGGCGATCAGCGCCGTCATGCAGGCCCCCGTCCTGGTCGAGGTGGCGCGTGCCGAGGTCATGGACGCGATCGCCACCCTGCGGCCGGACGAGGCGCAGGGGCTCCGTCCCGGCGGCAAGGCGGAGGTCGAGGTGAATGGCCGCCGGATGGCCGGCGAGATCCTCGCCCTGGAGAGTCCGCGGGAGGGCGGCTACCGGCTGGTGGTGAGGGTGACGGCGGGCGAGGGCTGGCTGGCAGGCCTGCCGGCGAAGATCCTCACGCCCTGAGTAAACGCTGAATATTAACCCGGCCCTTAACAGGATGTTGAAAAAGGGCTTTCCTGCCCTTTTTCAACTCGGCTGATCCCTCCTCTCAGGCTCTTCCGGCATCCCTGCCGGAAGGCCCTTTGGGCTTCAGCCTTCGAGAGCGTCGCGAAGTGAATTCGCGACGGTCTCCGAACATCAATCACTTGGCGTGATTGATGTTCGTGCAAGCCATCCATGGCTTGCCCTAACAGCCGTTGAAAATCCTTTTTCAACGGCTGTTAAATAGGCCGGGTTAATCCGAGGCATGGATGCCTCGGCGCGGCAGCAAGCCGCGTAAGCCAAGGCCGGGCGTGTACCGGCCGAGGATGCGCCCCAAGGTTGTGTACGTCAAGTTGTGCAAAAAGGTGATCATGGTTGAGGTTGATCGATTTCCGGATCAAGCCGCCAGTCGCAGCATCTCCTTTTTCTGCTCCACCAGGAGCGTCATGTTCAGGTAGCGGCTG
>JBMOQP010000028.1:0-88969 GCA_049322715.1 Pseudomonadota bacterium | reverse complement strand
CCCGGCTCGGCGCGGAAGCGTTCTTGTCGATAATATCGATGGAGAGTCCCAGGCACCCCGGAGCATGGCATGACCACCCTTCCCCTCATCCAGGCCCGCGCCATGCTGATCGGCGACCGGCTCGACCTGCGCGCGCTGGAAGCGGCCGAACGCTTGGCCAGCGCACCTCTGACGATCGCGGTCGGAGTGCGCGGCCGCGCCGTGCTCTTCCGCTATGGCGCGGTGGTGCTGTTCGAGGCGGAGGCCATCGAGGAGGCCGCCTTCCTCGCCCAGTTGCGCCCCTTCATCAGCGAACCGCTGGCCCAGCCGGAAATGGAGACGCTGACCCTGCGCATCGACCCGCAGGCGGCCGAAGGCATGGACAAGGACATCCTCGTGCTGCACGACCTCAACGTCGAGCGCCTCCAGGTGGTGGCCGACGTGCTGGCCAAGAGCAGCGTGCTCGGACTGTACGAAAAGCGGGTGGCGAGCAGCTTCGACCGCATCGAGCCCCTCGCCGAGGGGCTGCGCCAGCGAGGGCGCGGCGCACGGCGCGCCCGCGACCTTTTGAGCCACATCGGCGACACCCTGCTCACCCAGCACCGCATGGTGGGGCGGGCGGAGATCATCGAGAAGCCCGAACTGCTGTGGGAACGCCCCCAGCTCGAAGCCCTGTTCCTGCGCCTGGAGGACGAGTTCGAACTGAAGGAGCGCGCCCATGCGCTGGAGCGCAAGCTCGAGCTGATCACGCGCACCGCCGAGACCCTGCTCGACCTGCTGCAGGCCCAGCGCAGCCTGCGGGTGGAGTGGTACATTACGATCCTGATCGTGATCGAGATCGGCTTCACCATTTACGAACTCTTTCTACGCGGACACGGAACATGACCGACACACACGCGGCCCTGCTCGACTCCCTCATCCAACGTATCGAGAGCAAGGGTCTCAACCTGCCCACCCTGCCGGATGTCGCCCTGCAGGTTCGCTCCATCGCCGAGGATCCGGACAGCTCGGCGCACGACCTGGCCGGCGCCATCGCCCGTGACCCCGCCATCGCCGCGCGCCTGGTACAGATCGCCAACAGCCCGCTGTACCGCGGCCTGAACGAGATCACCAGCCTGCCGCAGATCGTCACCCGACTGGGGATGCGCACCATCAGCCAGCTGGTGGTGTCGATCTCCATGCAGCAGAGCTTCCGCGCCCACACGCCCGTCATCCAGCAACGCATGCGCAGGCACTGGGAGTTCAGTACCCAGGTCTCGGCGCTGGCACAGATGCTGGCCCGCCGCCAGCGCCACCTCGATGCCGACCAGGCGCTGCTCGCCGGCCTGACCCATGCCATCGGCGTCCTGCCGGTCTATGCGATCGCCGAGGAGCTGCCCAAGCTGCTGCATCACCCGGAGTTGCTCGACCAGCTCGCCACCGAGCTGCAGCCCCGCCTGGGCGGCCAGATCCTGCGTGCCTGGGACTTCCCCGACCCGCTGGTGCGCGTGGTGCTCGAATGCCAGAACCTGCAGCGCGAGCATGACGGCCCCGCCGACTACACCGACGTGGTCATCGTGGCCATCCTGCAGGCCAGGAGCGGGCAGGACAGCCCCGAGGACAGCTGGATCGGCGTGCCCGCCGCGGAAAAGCTGGGCGTGGATACCGGCGCTTCGCCGCTGGCCGACGAGCTGGACGACATCCTGCGCGCCATGCTCGATTGAGCCCCCTCCCCAAAAAACCTGAATATCCCGAGCCCCGGAAACCCGCTACCCTTGAACCCAGAGGACCACCTCGGGGGAACAAGGGGACGTGAGCGAAAACCATCCCGCCGTCGACCCGGCCATCATCGATCAGCTGGCCAATCAACTTCGTCTTGCCCTTGGCGGGGAGACGCCCGATGCACATATCCCGCAGCAGCTGCTGCAGCGCTTCCCGTCGCTCCAGGACCTCATTCAACTGATCCATGAGGTGAGCGAACAGGCACGGCGACACACGCTGGATGACGATGCAGGGACGCTGTTCCTCCACGTCGAACAATCCCGCCTGCTCGAGCAGGCCCTGGCCATGGCCCGCGCCAGCGAGGCCCATGCCCGCGCGGTGCTGGACATGGCGCTGGAGAGCATCGTTACCATCGACGACCAGGGCATCATCCAGTTCTTCAACCCGGCCAGCGAGCGCCTGTTCGGCTACCAGGCCCGCGAGGTGCTCGGCCAGAACATCCACTGCCTGATGCCGGAGCCCTACCGCAGCGCCCACGACGGCTACCTGCGACGTTACCTCGACACCCGCGAACCCCACGTGATCGGCATCGGACGCGCCATCGTCGCGCAGCGCAAGGACGGCAGCGTGTTTCCCGCAGAACTCGCGGTCAACGCCTACCGGGTGGACGCGCGCACCTATTTCGTCGGCACCCTGCACGACATTTCCCGCCATGTCGCCGAGGAGCACCACCTGCGCCATGCCGCCACGCACGACCCGCTGACCGGCCTGCTCAACCGCCACGGCCTGCTGGAAGCCCTGCGCCAGGCCCTCGAGGAATCAGCGCGCGATCAGAGCGGAGTGGGAGTGATCTATGTCGACCTCGACCGGTTCAAGCCGGTGAATGACGCCCTCGGGCACGCGGCGGGCGACGAGTGCCTGCGCGCCGTGGCCCAGCGCCTGACCCATGCAGTGCAGGCCGGCGACATCATCGCCCGGCTCGGCGGAGACGAATTCGTGGTCGCGGTCCGCGACCTGCGGGAACCGATCGTGCTGGACAGGGTCGCGGCGCGCATCCAGCAGGTCCTGGCAACGCCCTTCGATCTCCTGCAGGGCAAGCAGGTCCGCTTGGGGGCCAGCCTCGGCCTCGCTCTGTCCCCGCGCGACGGCGAGTCGGTCGAGGACCTGCTGCACGCGGCCGACCAGGCCATGTATGCCAGCAAGCAGGCGGGCCGTTGAGAGCCCGTGGATCAGGGCAGGACGATCGGCTCGGGCTCCAGATCCACCCCGAACCGCTGCCGCACCGAGGAGCGTACCTCCTCGGCCAGCGCCCACAGCTGCGCCCCCGTTGCCCGGCCGTGGTTGACCAGCACCAGGGCATGCTTCGCGTACACCCCGGCATCGCCATCCCGGCGTCCCTTCCAGCCGCACTGCTCAATCAGCCAGGCGGCGGAAAGCTTGACCCTTCCGTCCGGCTGAAGCCACGCGGGCAGGGCCAGGAAAGACGCGCGCAGGGCCTCGGCCTGCCCGGCCGGGACGAGCGGGTTCTTGAAGAAGCTGCCCGCGCTGCCGGGCTCGCCCGGCGCAAGGCCCGGCAGTTTGGCGCGGCGCACGGCGCAGATGGCATCCGAGACCGCCAGCGGAGTGGGTTCGACGTCTCCCAGCGCCTCGCGCACCCCAGGATAGTCCAGTCTCGGCGCGAAGACCTTCGGCAGGCGGAAGGTGACCGAGGTGATCAGCCAGCGCCCGGCCTGCTGCTTGAACAGGCTGTCGCGGTAGGCAAACCGGCAGGCCGCGCGGTCAAAGACGCGGGACTCGCCGGTGCCCAGGTCGACCGCCTCGGCCGCCTCGCACACGTCCGCCAGTTCCACCCCATAGGCGCCGATGTTCTGCACCGGCGCGGCGCCGACCGTGCCGGGGATGAGGGAGAGGTTCTCCAGCCCCGGCCAGCCCTGCCCGACCGTCCAGCGCACGAAGTCGTGCCAGTTCTCGCCTGCCGCCGCGCGCACGAGGCGATGGCTCCCGTCCTCATCCAGCAGCTCGATCCCCCGCAGAGCAACCTGCGCCACCACGCCAGGGACGTCGGCGCGGAACAGGATATTGCTGCCGCCGCCGAGGATCAGGCGAGGCAGGCACTGAAAGCGGCTGTCGGCCAGCAAGGCCGGGATGTCCTCGAGGCTTTCGAGAGTGACGAGATAGCGCGCCCGCGCCTGGACACGGAAAGTGTTGTGCTCACGGAGCGAGGCGTGTTCTTCGATGTGCATGGCGGCCACGAGTGCGTAAACGAAGGTTTTCTGGACAGGCCGGGCGGAGGGGCACTCCCCCTCGGGTTCGCTGAAATGCTGGCCCGACAGAATTCCCGGACAGCGTTGGGAGAAGGATGCACTCCCCCTTGGGGCCGCCCTGGACTGACCCGTGGAAGCCGGGTGAATGGGCCATGGAAGGCCCATTCAGCCCCGCCGCAACAGGATGTTGCGTCGGGGCGGCCCGGCTGGAGCGGGTCAGGCCAGGGTTTGCCCGAAGGGCCGGCCCCTCGGGGGGGCCCTTTCTTTGGTGCCTTTCTTTGGGCAAGCAAAGAAAGGCACTCGCCCGCATGCGCAAGCGCTTGGCCGAAGCTCCTTGCTTCAAAGCGGGCGAAATAAACCTTCAACGGTTCTGCAAGGCCCCCTTGAGACAGGCTTGCGGGTTGTTTCGTCCGCCTCAAGGCCAGCGCTTCGGGCCGTCCAGATCGCGAGCGGGCGCTCCCCCCTGTCCAGAAAACCTTCGTTTTCCGAACACGAATCCGTTACTCCGGACGCATGTGCGGGAACAGCAGCACGTCGCGGATCGACGGGGAGTCGGTCAGCAGCATGACCAGACGGTCGATGCCGATGCCCTCGCCCGCGGTCGGCGGCAGGCCGTGCTCGAGGGCGCGGATGTAATCCGCGTCGAAGTGCATGGCCTCCTCGTCGCCCGCGTCCTTCTCCTCGACCTGCTTGCGGAAGCGCTCGGCCTGGTCCTCGGCGTCGTTCAGCTCGGAGAAGCCGTTGGCGATCTCGCGGCCGCCGACGAAGAATTCGAAGCGATCGGTGACGAACGGGTTGGCATCATTGCGGCGCGCGAGCGGCGAGACCTCGGCCGGATACTCGGTGATGAAGGTCGGGTTCTTCAGGCGGTGCTCGGCGGTCTTCTCGAAGATCTCGATCTGCACCTTGCCGAGGCCATAGCTGTCCTTGAGCTGAATGCCGAGCCTCGTCGCGAGCGCGCGGCAGCGGACCTCGTCGTCAAGGTCCGCCATCGTCACGCCCTCGTTGAAATGCAGGATGGCCTCCTTGACCGTCATGCGCGCGAACTTCCCGCCGAAGTCGTAGACCTCGCCCTGGTAGGGCACCTCGGTGGTGCCGAGCACATGCAGGGCGAGGCCACGCAGCAGGTCCTCGGTCAGATTCATCAGATCGTGATAGTCGGCGTAGGCCTCGTAGAACTCGATCATGGTGAACTCGGGGTTGTGCCGGGTGGACAGCCCCTCGTTGCGGAAATTGCGGTTGATCTCGTACACGCGCTCGAAGCCGCCGACCACCAGGCGCTTGAGGTAGAGCTCCGGCGCAATGCGCAGGAACAGCTCCATGTCGAGCGTGTTGTGGAAGGTGACGAAGGGCTTGGCCGAGGCACCGCCGGGGATGACGTGCATCATCGGGGTCTCGACCTCGAGGAAGCCGCGCGCGTCGAGGAAGTCGCGGATGTACTTGATGATGCGGGTGCGGGTGCGGAAGGTGTCGCGCACCGGCTCATTCATGATCAGGTCGACGTAGCGCTGGCGGTAGCGCTGCTCGGTGTCGGTCAGGCCGTGGAACTTGTCCGGCAGCGGGCGCAGGCTCTTGGTGAGCAGGCGCGCGGAATCGGCGTGCACGGTCAGCTCGCCCTTCTGGGTCTTGAACAGCTTGCCCTCGAAACCGGCGATGTCGCCCACGTCCCAGCTGGTCAGCTCGTCATAGGCCTCGTCGCCGAGGTCCTGGCGGCTGACGTAGACCTGGATGCGGCCGGACATATCGAGGATGGACAGGAAGGTCGCCTTGCCCATCACGCGCTTGGCCATCACCCGCCCGGCGACCACGCCGCGCACGTTGTTGGCTTCGAACCACTCGCGCTCCTTCTCGCCGTACTCGGCGTGAAGTTCGCCCGCCACCACGTTGCGGCGGAAATCGCTCGGGAAGGCCACGCCCTTCTCGCGGATGCGCGCCAGCTTGGCGCGGCGTTCGGCGATCAGGTGGCTTTCATCCTGGACGGGAGTGGTTTGTGCTTCGGACATGATGGTTCAAATTCCGGTAAAGAGAAGATCAATGGCGGCAAGGATATCCGCACGATAAGAAGCCGCATTTTCCACGGGCGCTCCGAGCGGAGCGCGCGGCACGGCGGTCATCAACTGAGTGACACAGGCCCAGGTTTGTCCCGCAAGCGTGATGCGCGGCTGGAAGCGAGGATGAACCCTGTCCACGTTTTCTGGCGCGGTCAAAGGGATGACAACGATGCTGCGGGTGTCCTCGAATAGATCGGACTGCACTGCCATGACATACGGGAATGCTTTCCGATCATGACCATCGTTACGGTAGATGTCGAACTGGGCCACTCAGAACAGCCTCCGGCCATCGCTGAAAAGCCCATGCTTGTCGACAAACTCGTTGTAGGCCTGAATGGATTCCGCCAACTCCTCGCGCAACTGTCGCTCCCGCTCCGCGCGAATCAGCTCAGCCAGCCGCTCCTCCGCCGCACGCGAGACGTTGATCTTCAGCTCCTTGGCCTGCCGCAACAAGTCGCTGTTGATGGAAAGATTGGTCGCCTGCTTGGCGGCGGTTTCGTCGTAGATGGCGAGACCCATGTCGTCATTCCCCATGCGCATGACTCATGCGCATGAATGTAGCACAACTTACAGCCCGCTCTTCAGGCTGGCCTCGATGAAGCCGTCGAGATCGCCGTCCAGCACCGCCTGGGTGTTGCCCACCTCAAAGCCGGTGCGCAGGTCCTTGATGCGCGACTGGTCGAGCACGTAGGAGCGGATCTGGTTGCCCCAGGACACGTCGGACTTGGTGTCCTCCAGCGCCTGCGCGGCCGCGTTGCGCTTCTGCATTTCCAGCTCGTAGAGCTTGGCCTTCAGCATCTTCATCGCGCGGTCGCGGTTCTGGATCTGCGAACGCTCGGTCTGGCAGGCCACCACCACGCCGGTGGGGATGTGGGTGAAGCGCACTGCGGACTCGGTCCGGTTGACGTGCTGGCCGCCGGCCCCCGAGGCGCGGTACACGTCCACGCGCAGGTCGGCCGGGTTGATCTCGATCTCGAAACTGTCATCCACCTCGGGCGAGACGAACACGGACGAGAACGAGGTATGGCGACGGTTGCCGGAGTCGAACGGCGACTTGCGCACCAGGCGGTGCACGCCGGTCTCGGTGCGCAGCCAGCCGTAGGCGTACTCGCCCTCGATGCGCACGGAGGCAGACTTGATGCCCGCCACCTCGCCCTCGGACAGCTCCATGATCTCGGTCTTGAAGCCACGCTTCTCGGCCCAGCGCAGGTACATGCGCAACAGCATGCTGGCCCAGTCCTGCGCCTCGGTGCCGCCCGCGCCCGCCTGGATGTCGAGGAAACAGTTCGCGGCGTCCATCTCGCCGGAGAACATGCGGCGGAACTCGAGCTGCTCGACCTTGGCGCGCTGCTGGGCGACGTCGTCGGCGATCGACTGCACGGTCGCCTCGTCCCCCTCCTCGGCCGCCATCTCCAACAGCTCGCCGGCGTCGGCGAGGCTGGCGGTCAGCGACTGCAGGGTGTTGACCACGCCCTCGAGCTGGGCACGCTCCTTGTTCAGGGCCTGCGCGGTCTCCGGGTTGTTCCACAGGTTGGGGTCCTCGAGCTCCCTCAGGACCTCTTCCAGACGCTCGGCCTTGTGGTCGTAGTCAAAGATACCCCCTCAGGGCGTCGGTGCGCCCTTGGAGGTCTTTGATTTCATTCAGGATCGGATTGATTTCAAGCATATTGTCTGAGACTTGTGGATGACGCCCGGGGTTCAACCGAAGGTGCACTGGTATTCGGCGGTGCCGTCGAGCACTTCGATGTCGAAGTAACCGTTTTCCGGGACGTCGAAGCTCTGGCCGGCGCCATAGGTCGCCCATTCGCCCTCGCCGACCTTGACGCGGCACTGACCAGCGATGATCTCCATCAGCTCGGGCGCCTGCACGTTGAAGCGGAAGCTGCCCGGAAAGATCACACCCAGGGTGGCCTTCTGGCCGTCGGCCTTGGTGAAGCCGTGGCTGACCACCTTGCCGTCGAAATAGATGTTGGCCTTGCGGTTCAGGGTAACATTCTCAATGCGCTCGCTCATGGCGGACTCCGGCAAAAAATGCAAACCGTCAAGACTAGCCTGTTTGCGTGCCTACGGCTAGAGTTTCCACTCATGAAGACCGCCATGCCCGCCCTGCTCCGAGCCCTCGCACTGAGCCTCCTCCTGCCGTTCGCACAGGCTGGCTGCGCCGCCCACCTTCCCACCGAAGTGGAGGAGACGCTGGCCCGCCACAAGGCCGACCGCGACAGCCTCTCCGTCTGGGTGCAGGCGGTTGACAGCGACCGGCCCGTGCTGGCCTGGAACGCCGACCTGCCGCAGAACCCGGCCTCGGTCATGAAGCTGGTCACCACTGCTGTCGCGCTGGACATCCTCGGCCCGGCCCACACCTGGCCGACCGAGACCTACGTCACCCAGCCGGTCAACCAGGGCGTACTGCAGGGCGACCTGGTGCTCAAGGGCTATGGCAACCCGATGTTCCTGACCGAAGATCTCTGGAGCCTGCTGCAGAGACTGCGCGAGCGCGGGCTGCACACCATCCACGGCGACCTGGTGCTCGACAACACCTACTTCAGCCTGCCACCGGAAGACCCAGCCGCCTTCGACGGTCAACCCTACACGCCCTACAACGCCCTGCCCGACGCCCTGCTTCTGAACCAGCGCACCACCCGTTTCATGGTCCAGCCCGACCCCACCACCCGCAAGCTCAATATCGCGAGCGAGCTGCCGGTGGCCGGCCTGCGGATCGAGAACCGGGTCAAGCCGGCGAAGGGCAAGGGCTGCAACGGCAGCAACGACGACCTGTACATGGATGTCCGCCCCTCCCCGCAAGGCCCGGTGGTCGAATTCAGCGGCCAGTACTCGCCGGATTGCGGCGGGCGCGACTTCTACCGGGTGGTCGCCGAGCCACAGGACATGCTGCTGGGGGCGTTCCGCGCCATGTGGCAGGCGCTGGGCGGCAGCTTCGATGGCGAGGTGCGTGTCGAACCGCTTCCGGCGCAGGCCACCCTGTTCGACGTCTTCCTGTCGCGCCCGCTGGCCGAGGTCATCATCCCCATGAACAAGCAGAGCAGCAATGTGATGGCGCGCCAGCTGCTGCTCTCCGTCGGTGCCGCCCAGTTCGGGCCGCCCGCCACGCTCGAGAAGGGCTCGCGGGCGGTCGACTACTGGCTGGAGAAGCAGGGCTGGAAGTGGCCCGAATTCGTACTCGGCAACGGTTCGGGGCTGTCACGGGAGACGCGCATCAGCGCCCGCCACCTCGGGGACTTGCTGATGAAGGTCTACCACGGACCGACCATGCTGGAATTCACCACTTCGCTGCCGATCGTCGGAGTCGACGGCACGGTGCGCAAGCGGCTGCGCAATGAGGACATCAAGGGCCGCGCGCAGTTCAAGACCGGCACGCTCAACGGCGTACGCGCGATCGCGGGCTTCATGCTCTCGCGCAGCGGGCGATCCTATGCGGTGGTCGTGCTGCACAACGAACCCGGCGTACAGAATGGCGTCGGCAGCAGGGTGCAGGACGCCCTGCTGAAATGGGTTTACGAGCAGCCCTAAGGAAACGCTGAAAAAATCCATCCATGGATTTTTTCAGCTCAGCCCACCACGAAGTGAATTCGTGGTGGCCTCCGCGAATCAAGGGCTTACGCCCTTGTTCGCGTCGCGGCATCCCTTCCCCGGACAGGAAACGCTGAATTTTTCAGCGTTTCCCTAACAACCCTCCCGGATTCAGATCCCGGCCGCCGGCGCCGCCTCCACCTGCTCCAGCATCAGCTGCAGGCGGCGGTTGCCGCGGAACTCGTTCACGTCCAGCCGGTAGGCCGCCCGCCACCAGTCGCCCTGCGGCAGGTCAGCGGCCGGGGTATTGAACATCACCGCCTCGAACGGCGTGCCGCCCGCGCGGTGCTCGAGCATGAAGCGCCAGTGGTTACCCGCCGCCCCCATCGGCCGCCGCTCACGCACACGGAACAGGTCATCGAACACCGGCTCCGGCATGTGCTGGCCCCATGGCTGGGCATAGCGCAGCGTCTCGGCCAGTTCGAGAGTCATCTCGATGGGCGCCAGCGCGCCGTCGGTCAGCAGCACGCCCTGCCAGTCCTCCTCCGCCACCCGGCGCCGCACCACCTCGTCGAAGGCCAGCGCAAAATCCTTGAAGTGCGCCTGCGGCAGCTGCAGGCCGGCGGCCATGGCATGGCCGCCGAAGCGCTGGATCAGGCCTGGATTGAGCGCATCGACCTCCTCCAGCGCATCGCGCAGGTGCAGCCCCGGGATGGAGCGCGCCGAGCCCTTGATGCCGCCGTTGCCGTCCGGCGCGAAGGCGATCACCGGGCGATGCAGGCGCTCCTTGATGCGCGAGGCGAGGATGCCGATCACCCCCTGGTGCCAGTCGGGATCGAACAGACAGACACCGCGCGGCAGGCTGTCCGCGTCGAGCGAGTCATTCAGGTGCTTGAGGTGGGCCTGCGCCTGCTGCTGCATCTCGGCCTCGACCGTCTGCCGCTGGGCGTTGAGTTGGTGCAGCTCTTCCGCCAGGCGGCGCGCCACCTCGGGCTGCTCCGCCAGCAGGCACTGGATGCCGATCGACATGTCCTCCATGCGCCCCGCCGCGTTCAGGCGCGGGCCGACGCCGAAGCCGAGATCGCTCGCCACAACACGGCGGAAGTCCCGCCCGCTGACCGCCAGCAGGGACAGGATACCCGGCACCGCCTGACCGGCACGCATCCGCCTCAGGCCCTGCTCGACCAGCACCCGGTTGTTGTGATCCAGCGGCACCACATCCGCCACCGTACCGAGTGCGACCAGGTCGAGATAGCGCGCGAGGTTCGGCGCCTCCATGCCCTTGCGCTCGAACCAGCCTCGCCGGCCGAGCTCGGCGCGCAGGGCCGACAGGACGTAGAAGGCCACGCCCACCCCGGCGAGATTCTTGCTCGGGAAGCCGTCGCCTGGCAGGTTGGGGTTCACCAGCGCATCCGCCAGCGGCAACTCCGCCCCCGGAAGGTGATGATCGGTCACCACCACGCGCATGCCCGCATCCTTCGCCGCTCGCACCCCTGCCAGGGCGCTCACGCCATTGTCCACCGTCATCAGGAGCTCGGCGCCGAGCGGGCGCACCGCCTCGACGATCTCCGGGGTCAGGCCGTAGCCGTCCTCGAAGCGGTTCGGCACGCGGTAGTGAACATCCCGTGCGCCGAAGGCCTTAAGCACACGCATGGAGAGCGCCGTGCTGGTCGCGCCGTCGGCATCGAAATCACCCACCACCAGCAGGCGCGCCTCGCCCTCGATGGCATCGGCAAGATGGCCCGCGGCCTGCTCGATACCCGACAACGCGCGCGGCGGATGCAGGCGGTTCAGGGCCAGCTCGAGCTGGTCAGGCGAGCTGACGCCCCGGGCCGCCAGAACGCGCGCCAGCACGGGATTGACCCCCGCAAGCGGGGAGACGGCGCCAGCCTCGCGGCGACGGATCAGGCGTTGGACGCGCATGTTCTCCCCCAGTACTTGGCGCGGCGCCAGACACGCCAGCGATGCATCGACTTGAACCGCCAGGCTCCGCCTTCGGCGGTATCGAGCGTCCATTCGCCCACCTGGCCGCGAACCATGGCCTGCCAGAGCGGGGCGAACCAGCACGCCTCCAGCCCATCGACCGTAGCCAGCCAGTCCTCATGATCGCCATCGAGCCAGGGCTGCAGGGCATCGTCGAGGACGACGAGGGGATGCCCTGCAGCCCTGCCCAGGACCTCTCCGTCGCCGAGGCTCTCGAGCAGGTCGTACACCGGCAGGCCCGCGGCATGGGCAAGGCCACGCGCGAGGGGATGGTCGGCATGGACCGAGGTGATGCCCATGCCCCCGATGGACAGGGCGCCCAGCATGCCCGCCCCCCAGGGCCAGAGGGCATTGATGCCGGGCAATCCGCGCGCCTCGCGGGTCATGTTCACGGGGTGGGCGTGCAGCAGCATCTGCGCCTCGGTCAGCCAGGCCAGCCAGCGGGCGGCATCACGGCCGGTCGGCTTGAACAGGCCCGCATCGCGGCGCATGGCGCGGGTCAGCGGCGTGGTCTGGAGATCGGCGGACTCGGGCGCCTGCAGGTACCAGCGCTCTGGCGCCGCCACGGTGATGCGCCAACCACGATCGGCGAAGTGCTTCTCGAGCGCACACGCAAGGGTACGCGCATCATCCATGGCCAGCCGGAGGGACGGGCCGCCGAAGACGATGGCGTCGGTCATGCCGAGCTTGAGATGAACCGGGTCGATGCGCAGGACGAAGCCTTCCGGGCGGCAGCCCGTCTCGCCCCACAGGCCGAGCGCTGCCCATGGCGGATGATCGCCCCCATGGCCGAACAGGCGCGCCAGCGCGGCCTCGGCGTCGAGCGGAGGGGTGGGCAGGCGATCGCCACGCGCGAGCATGCGTTGCAGCATGGGGGCATGGGGTGCCGGGAGGCCTGCGGCATCGGCTGGCCAGGCGCCGAGCAGGCCGGGGGCGAAAACGGTCAGTCGCATGGGCATTCAGGAGAGACGCGGCGGCGTTGAGGATCGGCGGAATCCATCCCTGGATACTGCCCTGCGGGTCTCTTCGAGCGCCGCACCCCGAAGGAGCATCGGCCATGAATGGCCGATGGGCGTTCGATGCGGGATCAACCCCGCAGGGGCTTCGGCCATGAATGGCCGAAGGGACTTCGATGCGAGACCATGGGCGCGAGAACAGGATGCTTCGAGCGCCTCTCCCGCGCAGCGGGCTTCCGCCATGGATGGCGGAAGGGTGCGAGAACAGGATGCGCCTTGCGGCAAGCCAACGCCGTTCCTGACGGCGTTGCTCAGGCAAAAACCATCCATGGCCGCCAAGAAAACGCCGGGCAAACAGGTCATCGCGGCCACAGGCCGCTCCCGCGGTTGCCCAGACCTTCCACTGCCCACTGCCCGTGGGCATGGCGCAGGTGGAGGAAGCTGGCGTAATCCACCCTGATGCGTCCGAGCGCCTGCGGCGGGGCATCGAGGGCGATGGCAAGCGCCGTGCGCATGACCACGGCGTGGCAGACGACCAGCACCCGCTGGCCTGCGTGGCGCGAAGACAAATCACTCAGCGCCTCCCGCACGCGCGCGATGAAGGCCGGAATGGGCTCGGATCCGGCCGGCATGCCGGTGAGGATGTCGCGCTTGTAGGCCGCGTAGGCCTCGGGCTGGTCGCGCTGGACCTCGGCGTGGCCCAGGCCTTCCCAAGCGCCGAGACCGATCTCGCGCAGGCGGGATTCGATCGACAGCGGCAGGCCGGCCCTCTCGGCAAAGCCTTCCGCAAAGGCACGGCAGCGCCGCAGGGGCGAACTGACGACGGCGTCCCACTCCCCGCCCTCGACGGAACGCCACATGGCGGCCAGCCCTTCGGGCGTCAGGGGATCGTCGACACCATCGCCGCGATAGCGCGAGCCGCCGACCGGTTCGCCGTGGCGAAGCAGGTCCAGCCTGGCCATCAGGCGATCCAGTCGCCGAGGGTCAGCAGGGCGATGATGGCGACGATGGCGATCAGCGAGCGCAGCACCAGGCCGCGCGCGGATCGCACGATATTGGCATCGGCCTCGATGTCACCGGCCTCGCTGATCTCGGTGGTCACGCTGTACTCCTCGGTGCGCAGGGCGGCGCGCCCGACACGCAGCAGGATGTCGCGGTTATCGTGCTCGAGCTCCAGCGCACGGGAGGCCGGCGCCTCGCGCGGGGTGTCGACGGACACCTGCCCCTCCTGGCGCCAGGCGTTCAACCCCTCCTCGAAGCTACCGGAAAGGATGTACATGCCCGCGAGCAGGCGCGCTGGAAGCCAGTCCAGCGCGGCACGCAGCAGGCGCGCCGCCTCGCGCGGGCCCCCTGCCTCGCTCCGCTGCTCGACGTGGACGGTCAGGCGGTAGACCACCGCGCCGAGCGGCCCGAGCAGGACAAACCACAGCAGGGGGGCGACCCAGCGCTCGTTGGCCTCGAGCAGGAGGGTATCGGCCACGGCCCTGACCTCTTCCTCGACCGATTCGGGGGCCGAGCCGCCGAGCAGGTGTTCGGCGTGGTGACGCGCCAGGCCGTCCTCACCCTTCTCGCGTGCGGCAACATAGCCATCGACCGCCGGATCGACGCTACCCGGCCGCAGAGCCAGGAACAGGACCAGGACGCTGAAAGCCAGTTCCAGCAGGCCCCAGAGCACCCCATGCAGGAGCGACTGCAAAGCCACGGCCAGCAACGCCCAGGGAGCGACCAGCACGGTCAGGGCCAGCCAGCCGGGCACGTTCAGGCGCCCGGACAGGGCCCCGGCGTAATGGTCGAACCAGACCAGCGAGCGACGCTCGGCGAGCTGCGGGGCCAGGCGCTCGGCAAACAGGGCGATCAGGGTGGCAAGCAACAGCATGACGACAACCTTCCGGGATTCACGCGGTCATTATGGCCAAGCGGGCACCGCTCGCACAGGCCTGCTGGGCACGGACAGGCAGGCCAGCCATCTCCAGTTCCCGCGCCAGCCGCCCCCAGTCGAAAGCGGGGCCCGGGTCGGTCTTGCGACCCGGGGCGATGTCCTCATGCCCGGCAACGGCGGCGAGGGTCGGATAAGCCCCCTTCAGGGCATGGATCGCACCGGCCAGGCGCTCGTACTGGACATCGGCATAAGGTCCGTCGTCCGTGCCCTCCAACTCGATGCCGATGGAGAAGTCATTGCAACGCTCGCGCCCGCCGAACACCGAGGCGCCGGCATGCCAGGCGCGCAGGTGGAAAGGGACATACTGGGTGACGGATCCATCCCGCCGGATGAGCAGGTGCGCCGACACCCGAAGATGAGCGATGGCGGCGAAGTAAGGATGGGCGGCCGGATCAAGCCGGCCAAGGAAAAGATCGTCGACCCACGGCCCGCCGAACTCCCCCGGCGGCAGGGTGATGCCGTGGACCACGACCAATTCCGGCTCCATTCCCGGCGGGCGCTCGTCGCAGTGGGGGGAGACGAGCCTGCGGGCCGCCGGAAGCCAGCCATCCTGAAGAAGAGAGTCTGATGCAATCAAGGGGAGCGGGTAATGCGTGATGCGGGTGGCAAGAATGTGGGGACGAGGCTGCATGCCTTCACCCTGCCGCCAAGATTATCACGCCCGCGCCCCCATAAAACGGAACGGGACAGGAGCCCCGCACATGGCCCCTGCCCCGCCCTCCTGCCGCACGGTTCAGATGAGATAGGCGATCTCGCCGAGCTTCTTCAGCACCTGGTTGAGGCTTGCCTTGTCGTTGTCGATCACGCAGACCAGCCCCGCCCAGCCGCAGACCGAGCGCGTCTTGCCGCGAACGACCCACCCCGATTGCGGGGTCCAGTCCCGGGCACAGCAGGTGGGTTTGAACATGCCGAAGACATCCACCATGCCCTGGGTCATGCGCTTGTGGTCATAAGCGAAGCGCGCGAGCATTTGCAGGGTGGCCTTGTCCAGGGCACCGTGGGCTTCCATCAGGTCGGCCGTGACGCAATCCTTGAATTGAGCCGTGGCGACGACACCGGGGAGTTCGAGCATTGGTTCAAGCATGTCATTTCTCCAACTCGACCAGCACCTTGTGTGCTGCCTCGTAATCGCCCCCCTTGTTGTCGAGCACGAAGGCGCGATCCCCGCGTGACACGACGGAGAGGTTCACCCCTACATAGACGAAGCCCTCGACCGGATAGAAACCGGTAACGTCGCTGATGCCCTCCCAGCCGCGCGCCTCCATATTGGCGATGGCGCGGTTGGCGACACAGACGTGGCCGAGGAGATCGAGCGTCCCCTGGTCGAGCCGCCCCGGATCACTGGACACGCTGTCGATCAGCTTGCCGTCGGCGGAATAGGCGAAATAGGCCACGGCGCCCGGAACACGTGAGAGAATCTGTTCATTCATGGTGGATCTCCTTCCAGTCAGATCAGCACATCGGGGGCATCGGCCTGACGCTCGAGCATCAGCCGCAGGACGGGGGTAACGGAGGCCTTCTGGTTGTCGAGGATGCAGAAGGCGTTGGAAACCACGCATATGGTTCGCAGGGGGCCGCGGACAGCGAACCCCTTGCCTCCCTCGAGCCCGCATTCCTTGACGCCGGGTGAACACACGGTGGTGAACATCTTCAGGATATCCCCCTGCATGCGCATGGTCTCGAGCGTGGCGCGGGCCGCCGTCGCAATGGATTCGGCCTCGGCATCGCTCAACTGGCCGCGATAGACTTTCTGGTCCCCCCGGTAGGTGAACCCTCCCGCCGCCACCACGCCCGGCAGCTTGGCGAGCTCGTCAATCAGACTGTAATTGATGGTCATTGTCCCCCTCCTTGCGCTGGAGCCTGTGCTCAGGAAGTTAGACGATGACCCGACGTCCGGATTAGAAAGTTTCTTATGGCCCATCAACAAGATCTGCTCGCCACGTTGAACCCCGCCCAGAGGGAGGCCGTGCTGCATGCCCACGGCCCCCTGCTCGTGCTGGCGGGCGCGGGTTCGGGCAAGACGCGCGTCATCACCGCCAAGATCGCCCACCTCGTGCGCGAGTTGCAGGTGCCGGCGCGGCATGTCTACGCCGTCACCTTCACCAACAAGGCGGCGCGGGAGATGCAGGAACGGGTTGGCAAGATGCTCTCGGCCGAGGAGCGGCGGGGACTGCATGTCTCCACCTTCCATACCCTCGGCCTGACCATCCTCAAGCACGAGTACGCGGCAGCCGGACTGCGCCCCGGCTTTTCCATCCTCGATGCGGAGGACGCGCTGGCCATGCTGCGCGAGCTGTCGAAGCTGCCGGACAAGGCCCAGGTGGAGGATCTGCGCAACCGCATCAGCCTGTGGAAGAACGACGGACTGTCCCCGACCGAGGCCATGGCGCTCGCCGGGACCGACGACGACCACGATGCAGCTCGCCTGTTCGTGGCCTACGAGCGCCAACTGCGGGCCAGCAACGCGCTCGATTTCGATGACCTGATCGCCCTGCCGGTGCGCCTGTTCGGCGAGCAGGCGGAACTGCGCGCGAAGTGGCGCCAACGCGTGCGCCACCTGCTGGTCGACGAGGTGCAGGACACCAACGCCGCGCAGTACGCCCTGCTGCGCCACCTGCTGGACGTGACCGCCAACCTCACCGCCGTGGGCGACGACCACCAGTCGGTCTATGCCTGGCGGGGCGCGCGGCCGGAAAACCTCAACCTGCTGGGGCAGGACTACCCCACCCTCAAGGTCATCAAGCTCGAACAGAACTACCGCTCGGTCAACACCGTGCTGAAGGCTGCCAACGCCCTCATCCGCAACAACAGCAAGCAGTTCGAGAAGAACCTGTGGAGCGCGCTCGGCGAGGGCGAACCGCTGCGCGCCCTGCTGTGCAAGGATGCCGACGACGAGGCCCTGCGCATCGCGGTCGAGATCCTGCAGCACAAGTTCAGGAACCGCACCAACTTCGCCGACTATGCCGTGCTCTATCGCGGCAACCACCAGGCCCGCCTGCTCGAGGGCGCCCTGCGGCAGCACGCCATTCCATACCACATCACCGGCGGCCAGTCGTTCTTCGAGCGCAGCGAGATCCGCGACCTGTCCGCCTACCTTCGCCTGCTCGCCAACCCGGACGACGACACCGCCTTCCTGCGCGTGGTCAACACCCCGCGCCGGGAGATCGGCCCTGGCACGCTCGAAAAACTCGGCGCCTACGCGCAGGGACGCGGAGCGTCGATGGATGCCGCAAGCCGCGAGTTCGGCCTGTCGCAGCAGCTCGGCGAGCGCCCGCTCGAGCGGCTGCAGCGTTTCACCGCATGGCTGGACGGCCTGCGCCAGGCCGCTGAACATGCCCCGCTGGCCGCACTGCGCCAGCTGGTGCAGGACATCGGCTACGAGGACTGGCTGAAGGACACCTCCGACACACCGAAGCAGGCCGAGCGCCGCTGGAAGAACGTCAACGACTGGCTGGAATGGCTGGAAAAGCTGGCCTCGGGGGAGGACGCGCTCGACATCCAGGAACTGGCCGGCCGTGCCAGCCTGATGGGCATCCTCGAACGGCAGAGCGAGGACGAGGCCGGCGACCAGGTGCGCCTGATGACCCTGCACGCCGCCAAGGGCCTGGAGTTCCCGCACGTGTTCATCATTGGCATGGAGGAAGAACTGCTACCCCACCGCGAGAGCCTGGACGAGGAGAAGCTGGAAGAGGAGCGCCGGCTGGCCTACGTCGGCATCACCCGAGCGCAGCAAAGCCTGACCTTCACCCTGACCAGGAAACGCAAGCGCTACGGCGAATGGGTGGACAGCGAACCGAGCCGCTTCCTTGAGGAAATTCCGACCGATCTGCTGCGTTGGGAGGGCCGCCCGGACGAGAGCGACCCGGAGGAGAAGAAGACCAAGGGCCGCGCCCAGCTCGAAGGCCTGAAGGCGCTGCTTGGCGGTGGCTAGCCCTGACCACTGCCCCGGAAACAACAAACCCCGCACAAGGCGGGGTTTGCAGGCTGCGCCCCGAAGGGCGACTCCACGGCGAATTAACGCTTGGAGAACTGGACGGCGCGACGGGCCTTGCGCAGACCGACCTTCTTACGCTCGACTTCGCGGGCGTCACGGGTGACGAAGCCAGCCTTGCGCAGGGCGGAGCGCAGGGACTCGTCGTACTCCATCAGGGCGCGGGTGATGCCGTGACGGATCGCGCCGGCCTGGCCGCTGTTGCCGCCGCCGTCGACGTTCACCAGGATGTCGAACTTGTCGGACAGGCCGGTCAGTTCGAGCGGCTGGCGCACGATCATGCGGGCGGTCTGGCGACCGAAGTAGACATCCAGCGGACGACCGTTGATGACGATGTTGCCACTGCCCGGACGAACATAGACGCGGGCGCTGGAGGTCTTGCGGCGACCGGTACCGTAGTTCTGGTTCAGAGCCATGCCTGAAACTCCCGATTAAAGTTCGAGCGCGCGCGGCTGCTGAGCAACATGCGGATGCTCGGTACCGGCGTACACTTTGAGTTTGCTGAACATCTGACGGCCCAGCGGATTCTTGGGCAGCATGCCCTTGACGGCGATCTCGATGGTACGCTGCGGGGCCTTGTCCATCAGCTTCTCGAAGCTGATGGACTTCAGGTTGCCGATGTAACCGGTGTGGTGGTGGTACATCTTGTCCTTGGCCTTGTTGCCGGTCACCTGCACCTTCTCGGCGTTGATGACGACGATGTAGTCACCGGTATCCACGTGCGGGGTGTACTCGGCCTTGTGCTTGCCACGCAGGCGCTTGGCGATTTCAGCAGCCAGACGACCCAGGGTCTTGCCACTGGCGTCAACGACGTACCAGTCGCGCTTGACCTCCGCCGGCTTCGCACTAAAGGTTTTCATTACAGTCTCTCCAAAGGAAGACGCTAGAGATATCAGAAGGTCGCGTACAATACATCATGACCCGGCGCATGACAAGCATCGCCCCTTTCAGGACATGCCGGCAGAACGCAAGTCACGCTCATGGCAAAAAAAATGGCGCGGACGGGCCGCGCCAAAGAAACCACCAAAGGAAGATCGGAGCATGGCTCCGCACTGACCAAGAATCAGTGAACTCTAATATACTA
The DNA here is from genome assembly GCA_049322715.1 of Pseudomonadota bacterium. Classification (GTDB taxonomy): domain Bacteria; phylum Pseudomonadota; class Gammaproteobacteria; order Halothiobacillales; family Halothiobacillaceae; genus Thiofaba. The sequence goes on along the minus strand of JBMOQP010000028.1, from coordinate 69,493 downwards.
ACCCCCCCTAGAAGGGTCAACGCAGTTTGTTCTGATCTTGCATAAAGGCTTTTTGTCCCGCACCTTTGCCTGCATGCACTCCAACCCCGCCCCTGAACACGACCTGAGCGCCACGCAGCAATGCGTGATGTGCGGCATGTGCGTGCCGCACTGCCCGACCTACGCACTGACCCGCAACGAGGCCGACGGCCCGCGCGGGCGCATCGCCCTGATGCTCGGCATGCACCAGGGGCGACTGGAGCCGGATGAGGAAACCATCGCGCATCTGGAGGGCTGCCTGAGCTGCCGGGCCTGCGAGCGCATCTGCCCATCCAAGGTGCCCTACGGCCAGCTGATCGATGCCGCGCGCACGCGCATCGCCCAAAGCCATTACCCTGCCGAGCACCGGATGGCCTGGCTGCGCGACCGGGTGCTGCTGCATCCCATGCGCCTGCGCCTGCTCGGCCTTCTGCTGCGCCTGGCCCAGCGCCTGCGACTCGATCGCATTCCCCTACCGCGCCAACTGGCACGCCTCGCCCGCATCTCCCCGGCACTGCCCCCCGCCCTGCGTCCGCGGGCGGACCATCCGGCCACCGGCACGCGACGCGGAACCGTCGGTCTGTTCCTCGGCTGCATGGGCCCGGTGTTCGAGGCGGAGAACCTGCGCGCGGCCATCCGCGTGCTGAATGCCTGGGGCTATGACGTGTCCATCCCTGAAAACCAGGGCTGCTGTGGCGCCATGCACCAGCACGGCGGGGCCTTGGCCCGCGGCCAGGCCATGGCCGCTGACGTGGAAGCCTCTTTCCAGCCCCTCGCGCTGGATGCGGTGGTGGGCGTGAGCAGCGGTTGCATGGCCCAACTGAAGGAACACACCGGCCTGCGGGTTTTCGAGCTGAGCGACTTCCTCGTGCGCCATGTCCCCGCCACGCTACCCGACCTGCGGCGCATGGAGAGGACGGTCGCGGTGCATCTGCCCTGCACCCAGCGCAACGTGCTGCGCAGCGAGGACAGCGCCCTGCGCCTCCTGCGCCTGATCCCGGGGATCGAACCGGTCGAACTGCCCGGCAACGACCGCTGCTGCGGCGCGGCTGGCACCCACATGCTCGCCCACCCGGAACAGGCCGACGCCCTGCGCGCGCCAAAGATCGAGGCCTTCCGCGCCCTCGGCGCCGACCAGCTGGCCAGCACCAACATCGGTTGCGCCATGCATCTCGGCGCCGGGCTGCGCGAGACGGAGCGCTCGGCGGAGGTCATCCATCCCGTGCGCCTGCTGGCCGAGGCGCTGGCCGACCCGCGGACGTAAAAAGGCCCTCCGGAGAGGGCCTTGCGCGACTCGGCTGCCTGCGGGCTCAGCCCATGTCCGGCATGTTGCGGCCGTAGAACATCTCCTGCATCTCCTTGCGCAGCGATCGCTCGATTCCCGCCAGTTCCTCGGGAGCATAGTCCTCGCGCCCGTGGCCGAACAGGTAGTTGTCCAGGTCGAATTCCTTGAGCAGCATCTTGGTGTGGAAGATGTTCTCCTGGTACACGTTCACGTCGATCATCCGGTAGCGGCGGCGCGTGTCCTCGGACATGAAGTTCTGGATCGAGTTGATGTTGTGGTCGATGAAATGCTTCTTGCCGTGCACGTCACGGGTGAAGCCGCGCACCCGGTAGTCGATGGTGACGATGTCCGAGTCGAAGCTGTGGATCAGGTAATTCAGCGCGCGAAGCGGCGATATGCGCCCGCAGGTCGAGACCTCGATGTCCGCGCGGAAGGTGCTGATGCCGTTCTCCGGATGGCTCTCCGGGTAGGTGTGGACGGTCAGGTGGCTCTTGTCGAGGTGGCCGACCACGCTGCTGGCCACCTTGGTCCCGCCCAGGGGGCCCGGGGCCTCCACGTTGCCGTTCTCCTTGTTCAGGATCTCGGCCGCGACCGGCTCCTCGGACACCAGGATGGTCACGCTCGCGCCTTGCGGATCGTAGTCCTGGCGCGCGATGTTGAGGATGTTCGCACCGATCATCTCGGTGACGTCGGTCAGGATCTGGGTCAGCCGGTCGGCGTTGTAGGCCTCGTCGATGTAGGCAATGTACTCGTCCACATGCTGACGGGTCTTGGCGTAGCAGATGTCGTAGATGGAGAAGCTGAGGGTCTTGCTCAGGTTGTTGAAGCCATGCAGTTTCAGGCCCTTGTCCAATTCCTTCACCCTCCGGCAAACAGGGGTTGAAAAAGGGGGCGGATTCTAGGCCATCCGCCCCCAGGGTGGAACCCCTTATTCCTCAACAATTTCAAAGTCGTGCGTGATCTCGGCGGTCTTGTTGAGCATGTGCGAGACCGAGCAGTACTTGTCCGCCGACAGGTTCACCGCCCGCTCGACCGCCTTCGGGTCCAGCCCCGCGCCCTTGACGACGAAGTGCGCGTGGATCTTGGTGAACACCTTGGGGATGCTCTCGGCGCGCTCCGCGGTGACCTCGACGATGCAGTCGCGCACGGGCTGGCGCTGCTTCTGCAGGATCATCACCACGTCGATGGAGGTACAGCCGCCGAGGCCCACCAGGACCAGCTCGGTCGGGCGCGGACCGATGTTGCGGCCACCGATGTCGGGCGCGCCGTCCATGACCAGGGCATGGCCGCTGCCGGTCTCACCCATGAAGGCCATGCCGTCGACCCATTGCACACGTGCTTTCATGCTCAGTCTTCCTCGAAGAAAAGTTGGTGGAGTTTGGCACCCGGATCGTCCGCGCGCATGAAGGCCTCGCCGACCAGGAAGGCATGCACGCCGTGGCGGCGCATGAGGGCCACGTCGTCGCGACCGTGGATGCCGCTCTCGGTGACGAGAAGCACGCCCGGGGGCAGCATGTCGAGCATGTTCAGGGTGGTGTCGAGGGTGACCTCGAAGGTGCGCAGGCTGCGGTTGTTGATACCGACGAGCGGTGCCCCGATCGAGAGCGCCAGCTCCATCTCCTCGCGGTCGTGCGTCTCGACCAGCACGTCCATGCCGAGCTCGACGGCGAGGTTGTGCAGCTCGTGCAGGGTGGCGGGATCCAGGGCCGAGACGATCAGCAGGATGCAGTCCGCGCCGATCGCGCGGGCCTCGTAGACCTGGTAGGGGTCGATGATGAAGTCCTTGCGAATCACCGGCAGCTCGCAGGCGGCGCGCGCTTCCTCAAGGTAGGCCTCGCTGCCCTGGAAGAAGTCGCGGTCGGTCAGCACCGAGAGGCAGGCCGCCCCGCCCCGCTCGTAACTCGTGGCGATGTCGGCGGGCCGGAAGTCCTCGCGCAGCACGCCCTTGCTCGGGCTGGCCTTCTTCACCTCGGCGATCACCGCAGGCATCCCCCGGGCGATGCGGGCCTCGAGGGCGGCGCGGAAGCCGCGGGGCTTGTCATCGCGCGCTTCGATGCGCCGGATCAGGTCGTGCACCGGGGTGCGCACGCAGCGCTCGGCGATTTCCTCACGCTTGCGCTTGAGGATGGTCTGGAGGATGTCGGGCTTGCTCTGACTCATGCTGAAGCCTGCTGTGTGAATGCGGCGTAGGCCTGGAGGCGCTCCCAGGCCGCTCCGGTCGTCTGGATCTCGAGCGCGCGCGCCACGCCGTCCTCGAGGGTCGGAGCAAGACCCGCGAGATAGATGGCCGCGCCGGCGTTGAAGGCCACGATGTCGCGCGCCGGACCGGGCTCGCCGGTCAGCGCCTCGCGCACCTTCTCGAGGCTCTCGTGGGCGGAGGCCACGCGCAGCGGGGCGAGGCTTGCCGTGGCGAGACCGACGTCCGCCGGGCGCAGGACATAGTCGATGACGACACCACCCTTCAGCTCGCTCACGCGGGTCGGCGAGGCCACGCTGAACTCGTCCAGGCCGTCTTCGGCATGCACCACCAGGGCATGCTCGCTGCCGAGCTCCCGCAGCACCTCGGCCAGCGGCCGGCGCCAGCGCTCGCTGTACACGCCGAGCACCTGGCGCTTCGCCCCGGCCGGGTTGGCCAGCGGGCCGAGCACGTTGAACATGGTGCGCACGCCCAGCTCGCGGCGCGGGGCGACCACGTGGCGCATGGCGCCGTGGTGCTGGGGCGCGAACATGAAGCCGACACCGAGCGTGCACACCGCGCGGGCGATGACCTCGAACGGCGCATCGAGGCGACAGCCCGCCACCTCGAGCAGATCCGCGCTGCCGGTGGTGCTGGAGACCGAGCGGTTGCCGTGCTTGGCCACCTTGCCGCCCGCCGCCGCCAGTACGAAGCAACTCGCGGTGGAGATATTGAAGGTGTGTGCCCCGTCTCCGCCGGTACCGACGATGTCGATCAGCGGCCCGCAAGGGATCTCGACCTTGGCGGCAAATTCGCGCATCACCCCGGCAGCGGCGGCCACCTCCTCGACCGTCTCCCCCTTGACCGCGAGCCCGATGAGCAGGCCGCCGATCTGCGCCGGGGTGGCCTCGCCGCCCATCAGCAGGCGCATGACGGCGGCCATTTCGTCGTGGCGCAGGTCGCGCCGCTCGAGCAGCGCGCGGAAGGCGGTGGTCATGTCCATGAGGAATCCTGGATGGGGAGGCGGCGGGCCGCGATAAAGGGACCGATTTTGAAAGCAGCGCGAGGACGGGTCAACCCGCGCGGCCGCGCGCCCGCAGCAGGTTCCACACCAGCCACAGGGCGAGGGAGCTCGCCGCGATGGCGAGTTGGCCCCAGGCGAGCGCGAGGGTGCTGGCCGAAAGCGCGGCGACCACGAAGGCCGCGATCAGGCCGTTCGAACCCATCTGCATGAAGCCCTGCACCGCCGAGGCCATGCCGCGCCGCGCCGGGAACAGATCCAGCCCCATCAGGCTGAGCGAGGGCATGGCGAGCGACATGCCCAGCGCGTACAGCGCCACCGGCGCGATAAGGGCCACGGCGCCCGGCCCGCCCGCCTGGTTGACCAGCACGTTGAGCGAGGCGGCAGCGAGCAGCACGGCCAGGCCGAACGAGGCCGCATGCCGGGGGGCGATACGGTGCGCCAGGCGGCCGGCGAGGAAGCTGCCGCCGACGATGCCCGCCACCACCGGCAGGAACAGGCGCCAGAAATCGTGTTCGCCGTAACCGAGGTGGCGATAGATCAACTCCGGGGCGGAGGCGATGTAGAGGAACAGGCCGCCGAAGTTGATGCCAAACATCAGCGCAAGCAGCAGGAAGGGCGGGTGCCGCAGCATCGCCCCGTAGGCCCTCGCCACGGACCACGGATGGATCGGCTGGCGCCGCTCGCGCGGCAGGCTTTCCGGCAGCCAGGCCGCAACCAGGGCGAGGATCAGCAGCCCGAGCCCCGCAAGAAACAGGAACACCGCCCGCCAGCCGAACCAGCCCTCCAGCCAGCCGCCGACGATCGGCGCGATGGCCGGGGCGACAGCGAAGAACAGCGTGACATTGGCCAGCACCCGCTGCGCCTCGGCGCCCTCGAACAAGTCGCGCACCAGGGCGCGGCCGATCACCAGCCCCGCCCCGGCAGCCATCCCCTGCCCCGCGCGCATCAGCACCAGGGTGTCGATGTCCTCGGCCAGCGCGCAGCCAAGCGAAGCCAGGGCGTAGCCAAGCAGGGCCACCAGCACCACGCGCCGCCGGCCGAGCGCGTCGGACAACGGGCCGTAGACCAGCATCATCGCGCCGAAGGCCCACAGGTAGTCGCTCAGCGTGCGCTGCATGTCCGCCGGACCGGCGCCGAGGTCGGCGGCGATCGCCGGGAAGGATGGCAGGTAGGTGTCGAGCGTGAACGGCGCCAGCATCGCCAGCGCCGCCACGAGAAAGGACACCCGCAGCGGATGCGGCGGGCGGTGGGCGGGCATCAGGCCGCCTGGGCGCGGCGCCCGCCCCGCATGGCGAGGAAGTTGCGCAGCATGTCGTGACCATGCTCGGTGAGGATCGACTCGGGGTGGAACTGCACGCCATCGATGGTGTATTCGCGGTGCTGCACGCCCATGATCTCCTCGAACGAGCCGTCCGGGTTCTTGGTCCAGGCCGTGATCTCGAGACTGTCCGGCAGGCTCTCGCGCTCGATCACCAGCGAGTGGTAGCGCGTCGCCTCGAACGGGTTCGGCAGGCCGGCGAACACGCCCTTGCCCTCGTGGAACACCTGCGAGGTCTTGCCGTGCATGATCTGCTTGGCGCGGATGATGTTGCCGCCGAAGGCCTGGCCGATGGCCTGGTGGCCGAGGCACACGCCGAAGATCGGCAGCTTGCCGGCGAAATGGCGGATCGCGGCCACCGAGATGCCGGCCTCGCTCGGGCTGCAGGGGCCGGGAGAGATCATCAGGTGGCTGGGCGCCATGCGCTCAATGTCCTCCAGGGTGATGGCATCGTTGCGATGCACCTCCACCTCGGCCCCAAGCTCGCCCAGGTACTGGACGAGGTTGTAGGTGAAGGAATCGTAGTTGTCGATCATCAGAACCCTGGACATCGTCACGCCTCCACCTTCATCTGATCCAGCCCCGCCTCGGCCAGTGCGACCGCGCGGAAGATCGCGCGCCCCTTGTTCATGGTCTCCTTCCATTCCAGCTCGGGGAGGGAGTCGTAGACCACCCCGGCGCCGGCCTGGATGTGCAGCTCGCCGTCCTTGATCACCGCCGTGCGGATGGCGATGGCGGTGTCCATCGCCCCGTTCCAGCCGAGGTAGCCGACCGAGCCCGCGTAGACGCCGCGCTTGACCGGCTCCAGTTCGTCGATGATCTCCATCGCCCGCACCTTGGGCGCGCCAGACACAGTGCCAGCCGGGAAGGTGGCGCGCAGCACGTCCATCGAGGACAGGCCGGCGCGCAGCCTGCCGGTGACGTTGGAGACGATGTGCATCACGTGCGAGTAACGCTCGATCACCATCTTCTCGGTCAGGCGCACGCTGCCGGTCTCGCACACGCGGCCGATGTCGTTGCGGCCAAGGTCGATCAGCATGAGGTGCTCGGCGCGTTCCTTCGGATCGGCCAGCAGCTCGGCCTCGAGCGCCTGATCCTCCGCCTCGGTGCGCCCGCGGCGGCGGGTGCCCGCGATCGGGCGCACGGTGACCTCGTCATGCTCGAGGCGCACGAGGATCTCGGGCGATGAGCCGACCACCGCCATGTCCCCGAGGTTGAGGTGGAACATGTAGGGCGAGGGGTTGAGGCCGCGCAGGGCGCGGTACAGGTCGAGCGGTCGCGCGCTGAACGGGATGGTCAGTCGCTGCGAGAGTACCACCTGCATCACATCCCCGGCGGCGATGTACTCCTTGGCCTTGAGCACCGCCTGCTTGAAACCGTCCTCGGTGAAACCGGAGACGAAGTCGGCCTCGCCCACCTGGCGCGGGGCGTGGGCCAGGCGAGGATGGGCAAGAGGCTCGCGCAGACGGGCCTCGAGCGCATCCAGGCGCGCCTCGGCCGCCTCCAGCCCCTCCGGCAGCGCGTGCACGATCAGCTGCATGCGCCCGCGCAGGTTGTCGAACACCACCAGCTCGTCGGACAGCATGAACAGGATGTCCGGCGCGCCGATCGGATCCGGCTTCTCGACCCCCGCCAGGCGCGGTTCGATGTAACGGATGGTGTCGTAGCCGAAATAGCCGACCAGCCCCCCGGCGAAGCGCGGCAGGCCGGACAACTCGGGCACGCGGAAACGCTGCTGGAAGGCTTCGACGAAGGCCAGCGGATCACGCACCGTGGCCGTCTCGACCACCTCGCCATCCTCCTCCACGGTCACGGCATGACCATGCACCTTGAGCACGGTGCGTGCCGGGAGGCCGATGATGGAGTAGCGCCCCCACTTCTCGCCGCCCTGCACGGACTCGAACAGGTAGCTGTACGGGGCGTCCGCGAGCTTGAGGTAGGTGGAGAGGGGGGTGTCGAGATCGGCGAGGATTTCGCGCACCACGGGGATGCGGTTGTAGCCCTCGCGGCAGAATTGTTCGAACTGTTCAGGACGCATGACGGAATCTCAGGAAAACAAGCGGATGCAGGAAAGGCAGCTCATTCGCCGCGCCATCGCGTCCCCCGCCAGGTCTCCCGGAAACGTTTCATCTGGCTTTCACCAGTTCCTTCAGCTCGACCATGGAGTCGATCACCGCATCCGGATGGTAGTTGCGGATGTCCTCGCCATGGTTGTAGCCGTAGCTCATGCACACGATGTCGAAGCCAGCGGCACGCGCGGCCTTCACGTCGGAGATCGAGTCGCCGACCATCAGCGCATCAAACGGGGCGCAGTGGAACCAGCCGGCGGCGTAGAACAGCGGGCCCGGATCCGGCTTCTTGACCGGCAGGGTGTCGCCGGAGATCACCGTCTCGAACGCGTCGAAGACACCGAGGTCCTTCAGCAGCGGCACGGTGAAGCGCTCGGCCTTGTTGGTCACGCAGCCCATGCGCAGGCCCAGAGACTTGACATACTCCAGCCCTTCCTTGACCCCCGGGAAGAGGAAGGAGCGGCCGGAGGTGTTGTCGAGGTACAGCTGATTGAAGATCGGCATGGCCCGAGCGAACAGGACCGCGTCGGGCTTGCCGTTCAGGTCGTTGGTCAACGCACGCTCGACCAAGCGCTCGACGCCGTTGCCGACCCAGTTGCGCACGGCAGCCTCGCCGCGCAGGGGCATGTCGAGGAGCTTCATCATCTCGTCCACGCAGTAGGCGAGATCGGGCACGCTGTCGATCAGGGTGCCGTCCAGGTCGAACAGCACCATCTTCGGGGCAAAGGTCTTCATGACGATCAGCCGCCGACCTTGGCCAGCTCGTCGCGCATGGCCTTGATCACGGAGTCGTAGCGGTGCGCATCGCCGTCCTTGGCGGCGCCGAAGATCGCGGAGCCGGCGACGAAGGTATCCACGCCGGCCTCGGCCACCTCGCGGATGTTGGCCGGGCCCACGCCGCCGTCGATCTCCAGGCGGCAGTCATGGCCGCCCGCGTCGATCATGGCGCGTACCTTGCGGGCCTTGTCCAGCACGTAGGGGATGAACTTCTGGCCACCGAAGCCCGGGTTGACCGACATCAGCAGGACCATGTCCAGCTTCGGCAGGGTGTACTCCAGCACGTCCAGCGGGGTGGCCGGGTTGAACACGAGGCCCGCCTTGCAGCCGGAATCCTTGATCAGGCCGATGGTGCGGTCGATGTGCTCGGAGGCCTCCGGGTGGAAGGTGATGTAGGTGGCGCCGGCCTTGGCGAAGTCCGGGATGATGCGGTCCACCGGCTTGACCATCAGGTGCACGTCGATCGGCGCGGTCACGCCGTGCTTGCGCAGGGCCTCGCACACCAGCGGGCCGATGGTCAGGTTCGGCACGTAGTGGTTGTCCATCACGTCGAAGTGGACGATGTCGGCGCCGGCGGCCAGCACGTTGTCCACTTCCTCGCCAAGCTTGGCGAAGTTGGCGGAGAGGATGGACGGGGCGATGAGGAACTTCGACATGGGAGGACTCCGGAAATGGTCAAAAGATCGGCCAAATGTACCCCAACCGCCCCCCGAATTCACCTTGGGCACGTGAGGGAAGAGTGGCTAGCGGTCAGTGGCCGGTGATCAGTACGGGCCGCGCGGCTTCCGCCGCCCACTACTTCCCCGGCAGGGTGGCGATGAAGGCCAGCAGATCGCCAAGCTGCTGCTCGTTCAGGCTCCGGGCCATCTCCACCATCACCTTGTGTCCATGCCCTTCACGATAGTTACGCAGCATCGCGGCATAGGCATCCACAGGCTTGGAAACGAGACCGGGAAACATCGGCGGCACCCCATGCCCCTGGGCACCGTGGCACAGGGCGCAATGCGCCTTGTAGAGCGCCTTGCCCGAGGGGATGTCACCTTCCGCCAACGTGGCAAGCGGCAACAGGGTAACCAGAAAAAGAAGGCTTCGCACCATGCTCGCAACCCCATGATTGATGAGTTCATTTGACCATAAGCCGTCCTGATGGAGCAAAGAGGAAGGGATCCCATGCTGCGGCCCTCGTCCGCCGGAATCCGGCACAAAAAAGCCCCGCACGGGGCGGGGCTCTGATAAGGACGGGACGTCCGGGATGATTACATCATGCCCATGTCGCCCATGCCGCCGGCGGCCGGGGCTGCGGCTTCCTTCTTCGGCAGTTCGGCCACCATGCACTCGGTGGTCAGCAGCAGGCCGGCCACGGAAGCCGCGTTCTGCAGGGCGGAACGGGTGACCTTGGTCGGATCCAGGATGCCCATCTCGATCATGTCGCCGTATTCGCCGGTGGCGGCGTTGTAGCCGAAGTTGCCGCTGCCCTCGGAGACCTTGTTCAGGATCACGGACGGCTCGTCGCCGGCGTTGGAGACGATGGTGCGCAGCGGCTCTTCCATGGCGCGGACGGCGATGCTGATGCCGACGTCCTGGTCGTGGTTGGCGCCGGTCAGGCCCTTGACGGCCTTGATCGCGCGCACCAGTGCCACGCCGCCGCCCGGAACCACGCCTTCCTCGACCGCCGCACGGGTGGCGTGCAGGGCGTCGTCGACGCGGTCCTTCTTCTCCTTCATCTCGACCTCGGTGGCCGCGCCGACCTTGATGACGGCCACGCCACCCGCCAGCTTGGCGATGCGCTCCTGCAGCTTCTCCTTGTCGTAGTCGGAGGTGGTGGTCTCGACCTGGGCACGAATCTGGGCCACGCGGCCGTCGATCTCGTCCTTGGAGCCCGCGCCGTCAACCACGGTGGTGTTGTCCTTGGTGACGACGACCTTCTTGGCGCTGCCCAGCTCGTTCAGGGTGACCTTCTCGAGGGTCAGGCCGACTTCCTCGGAGATCACCATGCCGCCGGTCAGCACGGCGAGATCCTGCAGCATGGCCTTGCGGCGGTCGCCGAAGCCCGGGGCCTTGACCGCGGTGACCTTGAGGATGCCGCGCATGTTGTTGATGACGAGGGTGGCCAGAGCCTCGCCCTCGATGTCCTCGGCCACGATCAGCATCGGACGGCCGGCCTTGGCGACGGCCTCAAGCGCCGGCAGCAGGTCGCGGATGTTGGAGACCTTCTTGTCGGTCAGCAGGATGTACGGGTTCTCGAGAACGGCCTGCATGTTCTGCTGGTCGTTGACGAAGTAGGGGGACAGGTAGCCGCGGTCGAACTGCATGCCCTCGACCACGTCCAGCTCGTTCTCGAGGCCCGAGCCTTCCTCGACGGTGATCACGCCTTCCTTGCCCACCTTGTCCATCGCCTGGGCGATGATGGAGCCGATGGCCTCGTCGGAGTTGGCGGAGATGGTGGCGACCTGGGCGATGGACTTGTTGTCGGTGCAGGGCTTGGAGACCTTCTTCAGCTCCTCGACGGCGGCGGCAACGGCCTTGTCGATACCGCGCTTGAGGTCCATCGGGTTCATACCGGCGGCGACCGCCTTCATGCCCTCGCGCACGATGGCCTGGGCCAGCACGGTCGCGGTGGTGGTGCCGTCACCGGCCACGTCGGCGGTCTGGGAAGATACTTCCTTGACCATCTGCGCGCCCATGTTCTCGAACTTGTCTTCCAGCTCGATCTCCTTGGCGACGGACACGCCGTCCTTGGTCACGGTCGGGGCGCCGAAGGACTTCTCCAGCACCACGTTGCGGCCCTTCGGACCGAGGGTCACCTTGACCGCGTTGGCCAGGATGTTGACACCGTTCACCATGCGGGCGCGGGCATCCGCGCCGAAACGTACGTCTTTGGCTGCCATGGGATAGGACTCCTTAAATGTCTATTGCGTATTGATGGCGGAATGACTTATTCGATGACGGCGAGGATGTCGTCCTCGCTCATCATCAGCAGCTCTTCGCCGTCGACCTTGACCTTGGTGCCGGCATACTGGCCGAACAGCACCTGGTCACCGACCTTCACGCCGATCGGACGAAGCTCGCCCTTGTCGTTGCTCTTGCCAGGACCGGCGGCAATGACTTCGCCACGGTTCGGCTTCTCCGCCGCGCTGCCCGGCAGGACGATGCCGCTGGCGGTGGTGAGCTCTTCCTCGACACGCTTGATCAGGACACGATCATGCAAAGGACGGATCTTCATGGTTCACACTCTCTTGGCATACGTTGAGTTGGTGGTTGAGCATCGAGGGCCGTTGTTAGCACTCGATGCAGGCGAGTGCCAATCATAAGGACGAGCCCCCGCAGGTCAAGCCCCCGGAAAGATGGTCTTTTCAGGCGGCGACGGGCCGGGGCGGGCCGCCGGCTAGCACCACGCGATTGCGCCCTTCCGTCCGCGCCTGATCGACCGCCCGGCAGGCGCGGGCCAGAAACGCATCGAAGTCCGTGTCGATATCCGGGCTGAAGGTGGCCACGCCGACGCTCGCGGTGATCCGCATGCCGAACGGCCACAGGCCCTCGATGGCCTCGCGGAAGCGCTCGCTCACCTGCAGCGCATCGCCGACAGTGCAGTGCGGCAGGGCCAGCGCGAAGCGGGTATCGCCGACGCGGGTCACGAGGTCACTCTCCCGCACCCCCTTGAGCAGGGTGGCCGCCGCCGAGCGCAGCACCTCGTCGCCCGCCTCGTGGCCGTACTGGATGTTGATGTCGCCCACCCGGTCGAGGTCCAGCAGGAGCAGGCTGAACGCCCCGCCGCCGCGACGCGCCATGGCAAGGTACCTGGCGCCGAGCGAGAACAGCATGCGCCGATTGTGCAGGCCGGTCAGCGGATCGGTCACCTCGAGCAGGTTCAGGCGGGCACGCTGGGCCTCGACCCGCGCCGCGAGGCCGGTGGCAATGATGAGGTTGCGGGCGCGCACCAGCAGCTCCTCCTCCACGACCGGCTTGGTGACATAGTCGTTCACTCCCAGGCGGAACAGTTCGCGCCTGCGCGCAGCGTCGTCGAAGCCGGTCATCGCCAGGATGGGCAGGCTGAAATCCTCGAAACCGGCCTGGCGCAGCTGGCCGACCAGGGCCATGCCGCTCATCTCCCCCTCGAGCACGAGATCAGTGATGAGCAGGTCATAGCGCTGGACACGCACGCGCTCAAGGGCATCCTCGGCACGCTTCACCCAGTCCACCAGCAGCCCGTGCGCCATCAACATGCGGGTGATGACGTGGGCCGCGGTGCGCGAATCCTCCACCACCAGGATGCGCTTGCCGTAGATATGCTGGCCGCGCGGATCGCGGCGCTCGGCATCACGGGTGAGGAGATAGGCGAGCAGCTTGTCCGGCTGCGAGGACGGGATGACCTCGGTGATGCCCAGAGTGAACAGGGCCTCGTGCTCGGTCGCGTCGCCGGTGGAAGTCAGCAGCAGGAGAGGCGCCCCCTCGGGCAGCTCGACGCGCAACCCTCCCACCAGCGACGCCAGGGAGGGATCGTCGGCCGCGAAGGCCAGGCAGCAGACGTCGATGCGATGCTCGCGCGCCAGGGCCACCGCCTCGCGCTCCGTGGCGCAATCGATGGGCTGCAGACCAGCCTGCTGGCAGATGCGCTCCAGCCTGTCTCGCACCTGGATGTCCGCGGTGACAATCAGGGCCAGGCGCTCTCCGCCGGCTTCCGGGCCGGACTGCGGCCCCTTGGAATCCTGGGCCACGACATCATGCTTGCTCATTCACTGATTCCTCGATTCGTCGGGCGCGCATGACCACCCGGTTCCGCCCCAGGCGCTTGGCGTCATACAGCGCCTTGTCGGCGCGACCGAACAGGCTGTCCAGCGACTCCGGATCCCCCGGATCAAAACAAGCCACGCCGATGCTGATCGTCAGGCGCACACCGCCGGCGTCCAGATGCTCGCAGTCCCTGCGAATCTTCTCGGCCTTGGCGAGCGCGTCCTCCGCGCTGCAGTTGGGCATGAGGAAGACGAACTCCTCGCCGCCGAAGCGGGCCACCAGGTCCCCCTTGCGCGAGGATTCACGCAGCACATCCCCCACCGCGCGCAATACCTTGTCTCCGGTGGCATGGCCGTGCTGGTCGTTGACCTGCTTGAAGTGATCGACGTCCGCGATCAGCATGCACATGGCCCGCCCCTCGCGCTCGGCACGGGCGAGATAGCGCGCGGCGAGCTCGAAAAAGAGGTGCCGGTTGCCAAGGCCGGTGAGCTGGTCGGTGGTGGCGAGCTGGCGCATGCGCCACTCCTGCTCCTCGACCCGCTCGAACAGCTGCCGCGCGATGAGGAGGTTGCGCACGCGGGCCATGAACTCGGCCTCGACCAGCGGCTTGGGGGCATAATCGTTCACCCCCGCGCGGAACAGTTCGGTCTTGCGTGTCGGGTCGTCGAAGGAGGTCATGACCAGGATCGGCAGCTTCATGTAGCCCTGGCCATGTTGACGCAGGTGGCGCACCAGGGACAGGCCGCTCTCCCCGCCCTCGAGCACGAGGTCGGTGATCACCATGTGATAGGAGCGCTCGGCGAACAGCCGGCGCGCCTCCGCCACCGACCCGACGCTGTCCACCTCCATGCCGCAACGATGCAGCATGTCGGTCACCATGTGCACGAAGGTGCGCGAATCCTCGACCAGCAGGATGCGTTCTCCCGCCAGGTCATGGCAGTACATCCGACCGAGGAAGTCCTGCAGGTAGGCCAGCAGGTCGCCGAGCCGGGCGCGCTGGAACACGTCCGTGATGCCCGCGCGGAAGGCCTCCTGCACCCGCTCATGGTTGTCATCGGAGGTCACCAGCAGCAGCGGCGCTCCCTTGGCGACATGGGGGCGGAGGGCCTGGGCCAGTTGCAGGCCGGTCATGTCGGGAAGGCGATACCCCAGCAGGCCGATGTCGATGGCCTCGCCGCGCGCAAACGCCAGCGCCTCCTCCCCGGAGGTGGCCATCCTGGCCTCGAGCCCCGCCTCCTCCACCATCCGCCGCAGCATGGTGCGCGAAGTGCCGCCGGGATCGACGATCAATGCCTTGGGCTTCTGGACGCTACTGGCCGACATTCCCTGCAACCCGTGGAAAATTCGGGCAAGTATATGCTTCCCTCAGCCCCATGTGGGGCACATGTGTTTATATGGGATAAATATGCCCGCCATGGTCACGCATCCCGCGAATCATGGACAATGCCTTCCATGACCACGCACTGCATCGTCATCAGCACCTTCCCGGATCGCGCCGCGGCCCTGGCGGCCGCCCGCGCCCTGCTGGAGGCGCGCCTCGCCGCCTGTGCCCAGGTCAGCGCCCGGCTCACCTCGATCTATCACTGGCAGGGCACCCTGCAGGAAGATGAGGAATTCGAACTGCGCCTGAAGACGCGCCGCGCGCTCGGCCCGCAAATCGAAACCATGCTGCGCGAGTGGCATCCGTATGAACTTCCGCAGATCCTGTATGTTCCCATGGAGGGATCTAGCGACTACATCGACTGGGTGGATTCATGCCTCGCATCCTGAGCCTCTTTCTGGCCCTGCTGGCCTTTGCCAACCTCGCTTCCGCCGAGGAACCCGAACTGCTCGAGCCCGAGCAGGCCTTCGCCTTCTCCGCCCGCGCGGAGAGCGCCAGCCGCCTGATCGGCCACTTCGATATCGCGCCGGGCTACAAGCTTTACCGCGACAAGATCCGCTTCGAGGTCGAGGGCGCCCCAGCCGTGCAGGCTGAGCTGCCGCCGGGCGAGGCGGTGAAGGATCCCTTCCTCGGCGACGTGCGGATCTACCACGGCGCGCTGGACATCCCCCTCCGGCTCGAGGGCGAGAACCTTGGCGGCAAGACCGTCACCCTGACGGCCCACAGCCAGGGCTGCGCCGAAGCCGGCGTGTGCTACCCGCCGATCGAGCAGAAAGTCCAGCTGGTCCTGCCCGCCAGCGGCATCCAGGGTCTGAAGGATCTGGCGAAGCAGATCGAGGGCGACCAGCCCGCCAGCGCGGGCGAGCCGCTCGAGCCCGAGCAGGCCTTCCGCCTGTCCAGCGAGATCGATGGCGCCACGGTGCGCCTGCGCTGGGACATCGCCCCGCACCACTACCTCTACCGCGACAAGCTCGCCATCGTGGCGATCGAGCCGAAGGATGCCCTGGGCAAACCGGCCATTCCGGCGGGCGAGGAGAAAAACGACCCCTTCCTCGGCCAGGTGCGCATCTTCCACGACGTACTGGAGATCAGCGTGCCGGTGCGGAACGTGGGCGCGGGCCAGAAGCTCAGGCTGAACGTCACCTACCAGGGCTGCGCCGAGGCCGGCATCTGCTACCCGCCGATGGAGCAGCCGGTCGAGCTGACCGTCGGCGCCGGCGCCCCCGCAGGCGAGGCTTCCACCCCCGCCGCCCAGGCCGGCGCCGAACTGAGCGAGCAGGACGCCATCGCCGAGAAGCTCAAGAGCGGCAGCACATGGCTCGCCATCGGCCTGTTCTTCCTCGCCGGCCTGGGGCTTGCCCTCACCCCCTGCGTGTTCCCGATGATCCCCATCCTGTCGGGCATCATCGCCGGACAGGGCGAGCAGCTCACCACCCGCCGCGCCTTCGTGCTCTCGCTGATCTACGTGCTGGCGATGGCCCTGACCTACACCGTCGCGGGCGTGCTCGCGGGCCTGTTCGGCAGCAACCTGCAGGCCGCGTTCCAGAACCCGTGGATCCTCGGCACCTTCGCCCTGGTCTTCGTCGGGCTCGCCCTGTCGATGTTCGGGTTCTTCGAGCTGCAGCTGCCGTCCAGCCTGCAGAGCCGGATCTCCGAGCTGTCCGGTCGCCAGCGCAGCGGCAGCTTCGCCGGCGTCGCGATCATGGGCCTGCTTTCCGCGCTGATCGTCGGGCCGTGCGTCGCCCCGCCGCTCGCCGGAGCCCTGATCTACATCGGTCAGACCGGCGATGCCGTGCTCGGCGGCGCGGCGCTGTTCGCCCTGTCGCTCGGCATGGGCCTGCCGCTGATCGCGGTCGGCACCCTGGGCGGCAAGGTTCTGCCGCGCGCCGGAGCATGGATGGACACGGTCAAGGCGGTGTTCGGCGTGCTCATGCTGGGCGTGGCGATCTGGCTGGTGTCGCGCGTCCTGCCCGATGCAGTCACCCTGTCCCTGTGGGCCATCCTGCTGATCGCATCCGGCATCTACCTCGGTGCACTGGAGCCCCTCGCCCACCCGAGCTACCAGACCTACCACGCCAGCCGCGAACTGACCGGCCACATGGAGCCGGTCGGCAAGGAAAGGCTGGGCTGGAAGCGGCTGTGGAAGGCGCTCGGCATCATCCTGCTGGCCTGGGGCCTGCTGATGCTGGTCGGCGTCGCCACGGGCCAGGGCACCCCGACCCAGCCGCTGCGCGGCCTGGCCGGCGGCGGCACGGCGCAGGCCGCGACCGCACCAAACGGCCTCGGCTTCCAGCGCGTGGCCGACGAGGCATCCCTCGAGCGCGCCCTGGCCGATGCCAGGACGGCCGGCAAGCCGGTGATGCTCGACTTCTACGCCGACTGGTGCGTGAGCTGCAAGGAAATGGAGCACAACACCTTCCCCGATCCCGCGGTGCAACAAGCCGTCGCAGGCGCGGTGCTGCTGCAGGCCGACGTCACCCGCAACAGCGCGGACGACAAGGCCCTGCTCAAGCGCTTTGGCCTGATCGGCCCTCCCGCCATCCTGTTCTTCGGCACCGATGGCAAGGAGCAGCGCGCCAGCCGCGTGGTCGGCTACAAGCCGCCCGCCGAGTTCGCCCCGCTCGCCCGCAGGGCTCTGGGCGGGTGATGCGGAAGCCCGCCATCCCCCTCCTGCTCGCCGCCGGCCTGCTCGGTGGCTGCGGCGACGACACCCCGCGCACCCCGGAGCAGGCGGCGCGCAAGGCGGTGGCCGAGGCCGCCCGCCCGGTGATCGGCGCGCCTGCGCCCGATTTCACGCTGGACCGGCTCGCCGGCGGGACATTCGACAGTGCGGAACTGCGCGGCAGGGCGACCCTGGTCAACTTCTGGGCCCCTTGGTGCCCACCCTGTGTGCAGGAGCTGCCCGAACTCGCCCGGCTGCACGCGTCCCTCCGGGAGCAGGGCGGGCAGGTCATCGGCATTGCCCTCGCGCAGCCGGACGATGTGCACGCCTTCGTCGCCGACCACCCCCAACCCTTCCCGCTCCTGCTCGGCGGGCGGACCGGCAGCGAGATCGCCCGCCAGATGGGCAATGCGCACGGCGGACTGCCCTATTCGGTGGTGATCGACGCGGATGGCGTCATTCGAGCGACGCACGCCGGCCGACTGGACGAGGCGCGGGCGCGCGCCCTCGTTGACCCCGCCCTCCGGCGGTGATGGCGGTCATTTCCTGACCGTTCGCCGCCGTTCTGGACATTTCCTCGCACTGACCGCAGAATCCCCCCATTCAAGACAAGGTGCGGAGCCGATGGCCAACCTGCTGCTCCTCAATGGACCCAACCTCAACCTGCTGGGCGTGCGCGAACCGGACAAATACGGCCGCACCACGCTGGACGACATCGTCCGCGACCTGCGCGGCATGACCGAGGCCGAGGGGCACCGGCTCGACCATGTGCAGAGCAATGCCGAGCATGTCCTGATCGAGCGCATCCACGCCGCCCGAACCGACGGCACCGCGTTCATCATCATCAATCCCGCCGCGTTCACCCACACCAGCGTTGCCCTGCGCGACGCCCTGCTCGCGGTCGGCCTGCCGTTCATCGAGATCCACCTCTCGAACGTGCATGCGCGGGAGAGCTTCCGCCACCATTCCTATTTTTCCGACATCGCCGTGGGAGTGATCGCCGGCCTGGGCGCGCAGGGTTATGAACTCGCCCTGCGCGCCGCGCTCGCGCGCCTCCCGGCGTCCACGAACTGATCCGAGGCAAGACTCATGGATATCCGCACCATCAAGAAACTGATCGAACTCCTGGACAGCTCCGGCGTCGCCGAGATCGAGGTCAAGGAGGGCGAGTCCTCCGTGCGCATCAGCCGCATGCCGACCAACATGCCGGCCATGCCGCAGATGGTGATGAGCGCGCCGATGGCCGCCCCGGCCCCGGCGGCCGCCCCGCAGGCAGCCGCCGCACCGGCCGCCAAGGCCGAGGAAGGGCTCTCCGGCCACGTGATCAAGTCGCCGATGGTCGGCACTTTCTACCGTGCCGCCTCGCCGGACGCCAAGCCGTTCGCGGAAGTCGGCCAGCACGTCAAGGCTGGCGACACCGTCTGCATCATCGAGGCGATGAAGATGTTCAACCAGATCGAGGCCGACAAATCCGGCGTCATCAAGGCCATCCTGTGCGAGAACGGCCAGCCGGTCGAATTCGACCAGCCGCTCGTCATCATCGAGTAAGGCGGCCGCCATGCTGAACAAGGTCCTCATCGCCAACCGTGGCGAGATCGCGCTGCGCATCCTGCGAGCCTGCCGCGAGCTCGGCATCAAGACCGTGGCGGTGCACTCCACCGCCGATCGCGACCTCAAGCACGTGCGCCTCGCGGACGAATCGGTCTGCATCGGCCCGGCCAAATCCACCGACAGCTACCTCAACATCCCGGCCCTGATCGCCGCCGCCGAGGTCACCGACGCGGTCGCCATCCACCCGGGCTACGGCTTCCTGTCCGAGAACGCGGACTTCGCCGAGCGCGTGGAGCAGAGCGGCTTCATCTTCATCGGCCCGCGCCCGGAAAACATCCGCCTGATGGGCGACAAGGTCTCCGCCAAGGACGCCATGAAGGCCGCCGGCGTGCCCTGCGTGCCGGGCTCCGACGGCGCCCTCGGCGACAACGCCGACGAGAACCTGCGCCTGGGCCGCGAGGTTGGCTACCCGGTCATCATCAAGGCCGCCGGCGGCGGCGGCGGGCGCGGCATGCGCGTGGTGCACACCGAGGCCCACCTGCTGTCCGCCATCGAGATGACCAAGGCCGAGGCCCTGGCCGCGTTCGGCAACCCGAACGTGTACATGGAGAAGTTCCTCGAGCACCCGCGCCACATCGAGATCCAGGTGCTGGCCGATACCCACGGCAATGCCATCCACCTGGGCGAACGCGACTGCTCCATGCAGCGCCGCCACCAGAAGGTGATCGAGGAGGCCCCCGCCCCCGGCCTGACCGCGAAGGAGCGCCGCGAGATCGGCGAGCGCTGCGCCCAGGCCTGCATCGACATCGGCTACCGCGGCGCGGGCACCTTCGAGTTCCTGTACGAGAACGGCCGCTTCTACTTCATCGAGATGAACACCCGCGTGCAGGTCGAGCACCCGGTCACCGAAATGATCACCGGCGTCGACATCGTCAAGGAACAGCTGCGCATCGCCGCCGGCCTGCCCCTGTCCATCCGCCAGGAGGACGTGCAAATCCGCGGCCATGCCATCGAGTGCCGCATCAACGCCGAGGACCCGGCCAACTTCGTGCCCAGCCCTGGCAAGATCACCGCCTTCCACGCCCCGGGCGGCCTGGGCGTGCGCTGGGACTCGCACATCTACGCCGGCTACAGCGTGCCGCCCTACTACGACTCGATGATCGGCAAGCTGATCTGCCACGCCGAGGACCGTGCGACCGCCATCGCGCGCATGAGCGGCGCGCTGTCGGAGCTGGTGGTGGAGGGGATCAAGACCAACACCGCGCTGCATCGCGAACTGATGAGCGACGGCGCGTTCCAGCAGGGCGGGACGGACATCCATTACCTGCACAAGAAGCTGGGGCTGTAAGGCTGGCATGCCCCAGGAGTAGCACTGTCCGGGAAACGAAGGTTTTCTGGACACTGTGGCGTCGAACGAAGGGTGATCCCCCCTTGGCCGCGCCGTGCCCGGCGTGGTCAGCGGAGGGTCAAACCGCCATGGATGGCGGTTTGAGGTCTGCCGGGACAGGAAGTCCCGTCAGACCGGCCCTTCGATGAGCATGTCGGGCACGGGCACCCCGAAGGGGCGCGGTCGTGGGGGCGCGTTTCTTTCCCCCATTTCTTTGCGCGAACAAAGAAATGGGGTCGCCCGCGTGTGATCCGGGCGGTTCGAAGCGCGCCGCTTGAGGCGGGCGAAACAGCCCGCAAGCCTGTCCCAAGGCACCTCTGAACAACCGTTGAAGGTTGATTTCGCCCGCTTTAAAGCTTGCATCTTCGAACGTGCGTGTGATCTCACGGAACAGTCTGCATTGTATGTGGGATGAGCCGGGATGATGTGGGGCGTGCTGGGATGCAGATCTGGCGCGGGTTTGCTCGGGGCTCGCGTTGTCAGCGGCCTGACATCATTGGTGTTCACGCTTCGCAGGCATTAAACACCGGCTGGCGCATTTTGCGCGATAGTTTGCCCGGTCATTCAATTCGTAGGTTGCAGCATCTTCAAAGAGTACGGCGGCCGAACCAGGCCAGGCGGCCCACGATGTTGACCCTGGCATCGGGGCCGAGCACGAAGGTCTGGTAGGCGGGGTTGTCGCTCTTTATATACAGCGTGCCGTCTGGGGCGCGCTGGATCCTCTTGGCCGACAGGCCGCCATCCTGCTCGATGATGTAGATGCCGTCCGCGCGGGGCGTTGTCATCCGCATGTCGACCAGGAGCGTGTCGCCGCTCTGGATGGTCGGCTCCATGCTGTCTCCACGGGCGCGGATCGCGGCCAGGTGCGCGGGATCAAGCCCCTCCTGCTTCAGCCAGTCACGGCGGAAGGCCAGCATGCTGATGATGTTCTCCTGGCTGTTCCATGCGCCGTGGCCGCAGCTTGCCTCTACATCGTAGAAGGGGGCCGTTGTGAACTCCCCGGCATCATATGACGCGGAAGGCGTCTCTGACGCGCCTTTCACTTCACCGACTGGCAGCATCGGACCCTCACCTGTTGCTAACCAATCCAGCCTGACACCCGACTTCAATGCGAGCCCGGCTACCGCATCAAACGGCGGCATGGCACCGGCGATGTACCGCTGAAGGGATGCAACCGACACCCCAGCAGCTTTGGCGGCCTCTGATCGCTCGCCTATCAAATCTGAGACGGTCTTGATACGTCTTCCAAGTTCTTCCATTGAACTTGGAAGTGGCTTCCGAGTTTCCCCTATCGCTTCCAAGTTTTACAACCTCTTGAATCTAATAGAAAAGTGCAGATACGAGGACGGTGGCTATCGAATGCGAACTCGGAAGCCTCGAATTTGCTTGCCAAGCACTCATTTGTGCATCTAAGATGTGAGCCATGTTTAGCAGCAATGACTAAATTGACATGGCAAGCACAGCCCTCAACCAAAGCGACTGGCACAACGCCGACATCGTCGCGGCACTCAAGAAAAACGGGTGGACCCTCAGTAGCCTGTCACTGCACCACGGGTACAAGTCACGCGGTGCCATGTACCAAGCGCTGCTGCGCAAATGGCCCAAGGGAGAGGCCCTCATCGCGGAGGCGATTGGGGTCAAGCCCGAGGTCATTTGGCCCTCTCGCTATTTAACCAAGTTTAAACGCGCAGTCGCGCCGCGCAACGTAAATGACAGCAAGGCGGCTTGACATGCGCCGCGTCAAAGACACCCGCACGCTGGACCTGTTCGCGGTCCCGACTCCGGTGCCGGAGCTTCCCGGCACCATGGACTTCCGCGCCCAAGTTGCGCACCTGGTCAGCGAAATGCTGCGCGCCGCGCCCTATGACCGCTATGAGGTGGCGGCACGCATGAGCCGCCTGACTGGCAAGGATGTGAGCAAGAACATGCTCGACGCCTATGCCTCCGACGCTCGTGAAGATCACAACCCGCCGTTCTACTTGATGCCGATCCTTGAGGTGGTGTGCGAAAGCCATGCCGCCACGCAATGGCTGGCCGAGGTGCGCGGTGGACGCCTGCTGATCGGTCGTGAAGCGCTGCATGCCGAACTCGGACGCCTGGAGCGCCAGCGTGATGATGCCGCCAAGAAGATCAAGCAGCTCAAGGGGCTGATGGGGGAGGACGACCATGGCTGAATGGTTCCCCTCCACGGAACTGGCTGGGTTGCCTGGGCTGCCAGGAACCGATCGAGCCATCCGCGACATGGCCAAGCGCGCCGGCTGGCAATCCCGCAAACGCGCCGGCCGTGGCGGAGGGCAGGAATACCACCTCGCCAGCCTCCCGCCAGAGACACGCGCCGCGCTGATTGCCCGCGCCACCGCCTCCGCGCCTGCTGAAACAAGCGCCCAGCTCATCACCATGCCACACGGTCAGATCACCGACGCCCAGCGCGCCACGGCCACCGCCCGCGCCATGCTCTGCCGCGCCATCGAGCGCATGGCGGCCGAGGGTGGCCTGTCCATCACCGCCAGCGCCCGCCACCTGGCCGAGTTGCTGCGCCTGGGCCGCGCCGACATGCGCCTGATCGACGCCGCCCGCCAGGCCAATGACCGCCTGCGCGACGGCCATCTGATCGCACCGCGCACCCTGATGAACTGGATGAGCGCCTTCGCCAAGCAGGGTGAGGCCGGGCTGATCCCGGGGCGCCGCCTGAAGGACTTCGACATCCCTGCCTGGGCCGGGGCCTTCCTCAAGCACTACCAGAAGCCGACCAAGCCCTCGGTAGAGGACGCCTATCGCGCCTTCAAGGCCGGTTTGAACGGCGAGGCTCCAAGCATCCACCAGGTGCGCCGCTTCCTGGCCAAGCTGGCCCCTGAAGCCCGCGAGCAGGGCCGCATGGGGCCGCGCGAGATGAAGAACATCCGGCCCTTCAAGCGCCGCACCTTCGAGCAGCTACTGCCCAACGACATCTGGACCGCCGACGGCCACACCTTCGACGCGGAGGTGCAACACCCGCTCTATCCGGGCCGCGTGTTCAGGCCGGAGATCACCACCTACGCCGACATCCGCACCCGCCGCATCGTCGGCTGGAGCGTGGAACTGGCCGAATCCGCCCTTGCCGTGCTCGACGGCCTGCGCATGGGCATCGCCACCTGCGGCCTGCCCGCCGTGCTCTACGTCGACAACGGCCGCGGCTATGCCAACGACACCGTGCGCGGCGTGCTCGAGCGCCTGGGCGTCGACCTGCGCCACTCGCTGCCCTACAACAGCCAGGCCAAGGGCGTCATCGAACGCATCAACCAGCTCTGGGTGCGCCTGGCCAAGCAGCTGCCAAGCTACATCGGCGCCGACATGGACGCCGAGGCCAAGACCCGGGTCCACAAGATCAGCCGCAAGGAACTCGCCCTCGCCGGGCAGTCCCGCCACATCGTCAGCTGGGCGCAGTTTGTCGACCTGTGCGAGCAGATGGTCGCCGCCTACAACGCCGAGCGCCACAGCACCCTGGGCATGAGCCCGCTGGACGTCTGGGGTGCCTACGAGCGCGACGGCTGGATGCCAGAGACCGTCGAGCCCGAGATGCTCGGCATCCTCCTGCGCCCGCGCCTCACCCGCACCACCCACCGCGGCGAAGTGCGCCTGTTCAACATGCGCTACTACGCGCCGGAGCTGGCCATGCTCGAGGGCGACGAGCGCGAGGTCAGCGTCGCCTACGACATCCGCGACGGCTCGCACGTCTGGATCCATGACCGCGAAGGCCGCCTGCTGGCCATCGCCGAGCGCGACGGCAACGCCGCCCCGTACATGCCGCAGAGCGTGCTCGAAGTGGCCCGCGAGAAGCGTCGCCAGGCCCAGGTCAACCGCCAGATCGACAAGATCGAACGCCTCACAGGCGCCACCGTCAGCGGCCTGCAGCTGGAGCACCAGGACAGCAGCGTCCTCGAAGGCCTGTTCACCGCCCAGCCCATCCCCGAACTGACCGAGACCGAGCGTGCCAAGTCCGCCCTGCAGCTGGAGCGCCTGGTCGACGCCCAGCCCGAGGAGACGCCAAGCACCATCCGCGACCCGATGGACCTCTACCGCCTGAGCAAGCGGGATCCGGGCGCCCTGAACGACGTGCAACGCGAGTATTTGCAGCACCTGCTGCGGACCAGCGCGGCCTTCCGTCTGCGAGTGCAGATCGAGGACGGCGAGCCGGCTGAAGAAGAAACGCCCGCTTGGGGGCGGGCGCTTTGACTGACAAGGCCCCAGTCCTTGGGGCGTTCATGCACGAGGAAAAGTAACCGATGAAACACCGCTTCGCAATCACCGCCAACGTCGAACGCTTCATGGCCGGCGTCCAGACCGTCGAGGAGCGCGGCGCGTCCGAAGCCTGCATGCTGCTGGTCACCGGCGACCCGGGCTACGGCAAGACCAGCACCGTGCAGTGGTGGGCGTCCCAGAACGGCGCCATCTACCTGCGCGCCAAGGCCAGCTACACCCCGCACTGGATCCTCTCCGAACTGGTGAAGGAGCTGGGCCACGCCCCGGCGCGCCGCTCCGAAGACCTGTTCGCCCAGGCCCTGAACGTGCTGGCCCGTGACCCGCGCCCGCTGGTCATCGACGAGACCGAGCACGCCCTGCATGACTCCCGCGTGTTGGAGTCCATCCGCGACCTCACCGACCTGACCGAGGTCACCACCGTGCTGGTCGGCATGGAGCACGTGCAGGCCCGCATCGCCCGCCACGCCCAGATCAGCAGCCGCATCGCCTCCGTGGTGCAGTTCACCGCCGCCACCCCGGCCGACGTGCGCGTCTGCTGCGACACCGTGTGCGAGGTGAAGGTGGCCGACGACCTGGTCGAAGAGATCACCCGCCAGGCGGGCGGCCGCCTGCGCGAGGTCATGAACGCCATCGCCGAGGTGGAACGCATCGCCAAGGCGAACGGCGCGGCCGGCATCGACCTCAGGACGGTCGGCCGGCAGCGCCTGGTCCACGACTGGCAACGCCGCGCCACCGTGCGCGCCAAGGTGTGACCATGGCCCCACGCATCGCCACCCGCCTGCTGGCCGTCATGGGCCAGATGATCGAATCCGGCGAGGACTGCGCCACCGTCGCGCGCCTGGCCGAACTGACCGGGCTCACCGGCGCGCAGGTCTCCGACGCCTGCCAGGTGCTGCGCCGCAACGGTCTCGCCCGCCACGTGCGCCACCAGTGCTACACCCTGACCGAAGCGGGCCTCAAGGCCGCGCGGGAACAGGCCGTCATCTTCCGCGGCCCGCGTACCGCCATCGGCCCCACCCGGCCGCGCCGCGACAGCCTGATCCAGCGCACCTGGCGCGCCATGCGCATCATGCGCAAGTTCGACCTCGCCCAGCTGACCGTCATGGCCAGCCGGGACGAACGGCAGGCCCGCCAGGACATCACCAAATACGCCCACGCCCTGGTGCAGACAGGCTACCTCGCCATCATCAAGGCCCAGGGCTCCACCCGCGGCCGCCAAGGCGCCAGCCAGCGCTACCTGCTGCTGCGCGACACCGGCCCCCACGCCCCGCGCTGGCGCAAGCCGCAGCGCGAGGTATTCGACCCGAACACCGGCGAAACCTGGGCGATTCCGGCCAAGGAGGTGGCGGCATGACCACCTGGATCGACCTGCTCCGCGAAGCCTGCGCCGCCAGCAGCCAGAAGGCCGTCGCCGGCCGCATCGGCTACAGCCCGGCCACCCTCAGCCAGGTGCTCTCCGGCACCTACAAGGGCGACCTGAACCGCGTTCAAGCCGCCGTTGAAGGCGCCTTGCTGCAGCACACCGTTGACTGCCCGGCAACCGGCATGCCCATGGAGCGCCAGACCTGCATCAAGCACCAGCGCACCGACCTGATCCCCACCAACCCCCTGCGCGTGCGTATCTGGCGCGCCTGCCGCACCTGCCCGCACAACATGCACCAGAACACCGAGGAGTGAGCCATGCATCCGAACCCCATCGCCCACCGCACCACCCGCCCCGTCACCGTCGTCCGCCGCCCGGTCGGCAACGAGGAAGTGAGCCGCCGCCTGCGCTGCCTGCGCGAGGCCATCGGCCTGTTGAACGAGCTGAACCTGATCGTGCTGGAGGTCGACGCTAATCGCCCCATGCCCGTGATCCTCATCCAGGTCAGCCCGCGCAACAAGCAGCTCGGCCAGGCCTATGCCTACGCCTACACCGGCGGCGCGCACGGCCGCGTCCGCCGCATGCAGGTGCAGAAGCACGGCTGCCGGATTGAGTGGGACGTGCAGGGGCACTGACCGCCCAGCGAAACAGGGCGGCGTGCCTCCACGCATGTCTCCGCCGCCCTGTCGTCCGGATGTGGTGATCCGGGCCTGATGAGCAGCCAAACGAGCCAAACGAGGAAACGCAGCAGATGAGCAAACCCATCCCCCACGGCTTCGTCGTGGACAAACAGACCGGCGAAGCCACGCCCGCCAGCGAGCGCGTGGTCGAGCTGGTGATTGAAGGCCTGCAAAAGGACGCCGCCGCCAAGCCGCTGACCAAGCGCGTCACCGAGATCAAGGCCGAACTCAAGGACCTGGTACAGCCCGGCAGCGTCGTGAGCGTGGACGGCATCGTCGAAGCCCCCGTCACCCTGCGCCAGCAGGTGGTCGTGGTGGACGATGCCGCGCTCAAGGCCGCCCTTGGCAAGCGCTTTTACGACCTGGTTGACGTGAAGGTGGACTACCAGCCCACCGAAAAGCTGATCGCCATGGCGGCCGATGCCGACGACCCGCTCGCTTCGACGATCCGCGCCTGCCTGGAAGTGAAGGAGAGCGTCTCCATCAGCTTCAAGGACATCGCACCCAAGGCAACCAAGCGAGGCAAGGC
This sequence comes from Pseudomonadota bacterium, assembly GCA_049322715.1. GTDB lineage: Bacteria > Pseudomonadota > Gammaproteobacteria > Halothiobacillales > Halothiobacillaceae > Thiofaba. The sequence continues at coordinate 42,303 of JBMOQP010000028.1, read as the reverse complement.
CGCATGAACTCGCTGATCGAAACCATCGCCGCCCGCACGGGCGCCTCCAAGAAAGCCGCAAGCCTTGGCCTCGGCAACCTGGGCAGCGCCATCGCCGTGGTGCTGGCCGAGCACGGCGAATGCCGCATCCCGGGCGTCGGCACCCTCAAGGTCACCGAGCGCGCCGCGCGCACCGGGCGCACCCCCAAGACCGGCGAGCCGGTCGAGATTCCGGCCAAGCGTGTCCTCAAGTTCCGCCCGGCCAAGGAGCTGAAGACCGCCATCGGCTGACGCTTGCCCGAGCCGCCCTCCGGCCTGCACTGGGCGGGCGGCTCCATCAAGCGAAGCGAAACGGGAGACCCCCATGTTGAGAGCCGCGAAACTCGAAAACTCCGACCGCCTGCGCCGCGTGCATGACCTGCTCCAGCGCGGCGGCGAGTTCAGCACCATGGAAATCGTCCAGCAGGCCCAGGTCTGCGCGGTCAACTCCATCATCGCCGAACTGCGCGCCAACGGCGTGCCGGTGCGCAGCCGCCTTGAAGTCGTCCCCAACCCCAGCGGCGCGCCAGGCGGCGTGCGCCTGTGGTGGTACAGCCTGGAGCCGAGCCATGCCAACGCCTGACCGCAAGCGCGCCCTCATCACCAAGCTGCACATCGCCAAGCAGCAACTCGGCATGGATGACGACGACTACCGCGCCCTGCTGCGCCGTCACGGTGCGACCGGCGAGACGCCCAGCAGCCGCGACATGCGCATCGGCCAGATCAGCGATGCCCTCAACGAAATGATCGGCAAGGGCTGGAAGCCGTCCGCGCCCAAGGGCGCCGGCCGCCAGCCAAGCCCGGCCCGCGGCAAGGCCGATCAGATGGCCAAGATCGAGGCCCTGCTGACCGACAAGGGCGTGCGCCAGGGCAGCCCCGTGCCGTGGAGTTATGCCGATGCCATCGCCCAGCGCGTGTGCAAGGTCGCCAAGGTGGAATGGTGCAACCACCAACAGCTCGGCAAGGTCATTGCCGCGCTGGAATACGACAAGCGGAGGGGCTGATGGCCAGGCTACCGACCTATCCGTCCGCGCGGCCAACAATGGATACGCGCATCCTGCTCGCCCTGCGCGCCGGACCGCTGACCATGCAGCAGCTGACCGACCGACTGGGCGTCAAGGTCAGCATGAGCAGCGCGCTCGCCAAGGGCTGGGTCGCCATCCGGACCAGCGGCGTCCTCGGCATGGCCCAGGAATACCACCTCACCGCCGCCGGCCGCGCCGCCTGCCCGCGCTGGCGGGACGTGTGCAAGGCCGAAGCCGTCCTGGATGGAGCCCTCGCATGAACCTCGGCCGCTGCCCCGTATGCCACAGCCGCATCAGCCTGGAAGCCTGCGTGCAGGACGAGGCCGGGCGCGAGCTGCTGGCCGCCGTCGCCCAGCTCGACGCCGCCCTGGCCGTGCCGCTGGTCACCTACCTTGGCCTGTTCCGCTCCCCGAACCGGGATCTCGCCAACGACCGCGCCCTGCGCCTGCTGCGCGAAGTCATGGAGCTGGGCCAGATTGGACCCGGCTACGGCCCCCGCCTGGCGCGCGCCCTGGCCGAGACCGTGGAGGCCATCCGCGCCAAGGGCGGCGTGCCGCTCAAGAGCCACAACTACCTCAAGCGCGTGCTGGAAAGCGCCCCGGCGGAGGTCGCCTCCGTGTCCGTCCAGCCCGGGGGGCAGGCCTTCAGCAGCCGCACCGCCGCCGCGCTGATGGCCCTCCAGGAGCCGGTGCAATGACAGCACCGGCCCCCGCACCGGCATGGTTCCGCCAGTCGATTGGCCGCGGCCTGCAGCAGCTCGTCTGCCTCAGCCTGCCCGGCCAGCCGCCTGCCGAAACCATCGCCCTCACCAAAGAGGCCTGGATCAACACCCTGTGGACCGCCCGCCGCTGGCAGGAAACCGAGCTCGAGCGCCTGATGGAAGCCTTCCGCCTGCTGGCCCGCCGCTGCGACCGCTGGCCCGCCCCGCGCGCCATTCTCGACCACCTGCCGCCGCCCCGGGCCGTGCGCGCACTCCCCAAGCCGCGCACCGAAGCCATGCGCCAGGCCGGACTTCAAGCCCTGCAAGACCTGCGAAACAAGCTCCGGGGGTGCGCATGAAGGACATCCAGCTCGTTGATCTGCCCGAATCCGCCCAGAACCTGGTGCGCCTGATCGGCATGCCCAAGACCCTCCGGCTCGTCGACCACCTGGGCGGCACAACTTTCCCGGTGGCCAAGGGCCTGACCCGCATGGGCCAGGCGCGCTACGAGCTGCTGGCGGAGGTCGTCGGCATGGACGCCGCCGACACCCTCACCGCCGAATACGGAGGAGAACCCTTGTACATCCCCAACTGCAAAGACGCCCTGCGCCGCGTGCGCGACCGCGCCATTCACAGCCGGTTTGATGCCCTGGTGAAGGCCGGTTACAGCGCCAACGGCGCGGTGGCGGAGCTGGCGCGGGAGAACAAGCTGTCCGATCGGCGGGTGTGGGAAATATTGAAGGTGTTGCCGGAGCCTTCCGCTAGCCAGTCGGCCTTGTTTTGATGTACAAAACAGCATCAGGAGAGGACCTATGGATAGCCGAATCTCTACGCTGAACAAGGAAGCCACCACTCTCAACAAGGAAGGCCATGTCGAGGCAGCCATTGAGCGGCTAATCGAATGCAAGGCGCTGATGCAGCACAGCACCACCTCATATTCCACCAAGGCCTGGCTGCGCCTTCCACTCTTCATGCAAAAGGCCGGTCGCTTCGATGAGGCCATGGTTGAATTCACCTGGCTGATTGGCACCACAGTCGAGCGGATTGGGCGTCACTACAGCCATCAGCCACGTGGGGTGCGCGCCTATCTTGAGCATGCCGAACTGGCGGAGATCCACGAAGCCATGGCGCTGGCCTGCAAGCGTGAAAAACGCCCGGCGGATACCGAGCGTTATGCCAACTTGGCTGCTGTTCATCGCGCGCAATGGGCGGCGTTCAAGGCCATTGAGGATCAGAGGAAGCGAGAAGACCGCGCGCAGCGCGTGGCAGCACGAGGGATCTGATCAGAATTCTTCGTTAGGTACAAGCCAGTCTTCGCTGGGCTCATGCCCGGCACTGATGGCTGATTCCATGAAACTGGTCAGCGCCCTTATCGCCTGGCTGATGGCCACTGTTTCTGTTTCAAACATGGTTCTTGACGGATAGTAAGGGGCAGCCTGGACAGGCGTGTGCACGTAGTGACTCAGGTCGAAGTGGTAGGGGAAATCCGGATGCACCGAGCTCTGGTAGATCTTGATCCGAATCAAAGGCGAAAAGCCTTCAACGTCAAGGAAGGCCTTGATCTCTCGAATCAGAACATAGGACTCAGACACATCTGATTCCCTATCCAGAGCAGAAATGACATTGTCGATGGACATGATCGTTACCTATTTGTTTTAGGCCTTGCTGAATTACAAGCGCCGGCAACTATTCCCGCACTTGCCGCTTCTTGGATCAAGCTCAATTGGATGTAGCGGCGCGGTTTACCGCCACCCACTGAACCCCATCCCCACGGCCCCAACCCACACGCCCCGGAAAATCCGGGGCGTGTGCTTTTGGGGGCCTGCCATGAAAACCCGCCTTGTACCTGCTGCGCTTGCGCTGTCCGCCCTCGGGCTGACGGGTATTGCCGTGCACGAGGGCTACCGTGGCTCGGCCTACAACGACGGCGCAGGCGTGCAGACGGTGGGCTTCGGCAGCACCCTGCGCGAGGACGGCACGCCGGTCCGCCCGGGTGACCGCATCACCCCGGAGCGCGCCCTTGTGCGCCTGGCCGAGCACGCCGCCCAGACCGAGCAGGCCATGCGCGCCTGCATCGGCCCCGTGCCGCTGTACCCGCACGAGTGGGACGCCTATGTGTCCCTCGCCTACAACATCGGCCCGGCGGCGTTTTGCGGCTCCACCCTGGTCCGCAAGCTCAAGCAGACCCCGCCCGACTACGCCGAGGCCTGCCGCCAGATCCTGCGCTGGAACAAGGCGGGCGGGCAGGTCATGGCCGGGCTGACCACGCGCCGGCAGGCGGAGTACCGGCAGTGCATGGGGGAGGTTTCGCCGTGACCCACCTCTACCAGACCCGCCGCAGCATGACCCCGCGCGCGATGGCCCCATGAACCCAACCCTCATCGTCGCCATTCTCGGCCTCTGCCTGGCCATCGCCGCCGAAATATCAGGCGTGTACATCGGCCAGCGCCTCGCCATGGCCGACTGTGAGCAGGCCCGCCTGGCCTCTGTCGAGCGCGCCATCGCCCAGGCGGAGGCGCAGGCGGCCATCGATGCCGACATCCTGCGCGCCGCCGCCGACCGGCAGCAGGCCGCAGAGACCCGCACAAGAACCCTGACCAAGACGGTGACGCGCTATGTGGAAACGCCTGCTGTACGGGATCACCTACGTGATTGCCGCCTTGACGCTTGCGGCCTGTGCCTCGCCCGGAGCGCCGCCGACGGCCTTGACGGCGCGGACTGCCCCTGCGCTGCTGATGACCCCCTGCCTGCCGCCGGAAAAGCCGATCACGGGGACGCTGGGGGAGCTGCTGGAGAACTACACGGAAACAGCCATGCGCCTGCGGGTCTGCATGGACAAGCACAAGGCACTGACGGAGTGGGTGAAGCATGACGCCGGACAAGAATGATCAGGCCACCGAGCAAGAGGCATTGCGCCTCGCGGCCGCGCTGGCACATCGCGAACCCGAGGGGCCACCGCCGGCCGGCGAATGCCTCAGCTGCGGTGAGCCGCTGAAGGATGGCCGCCGCTGGTGCAACGCGGGCTGCCGCGACGACTGGCAGCGCGAGCAGGACGCCATCAAGCGCAACGGCGGGGTGCGGTCATGGTGATCAACGTGGACCTGATCCTCTGGATCGCCGGGGCCGTCATCGCCTGGACCGGCTTCCTGGTCGGCATCATCCGCTGGCTGCTGCAGCGCAGCATCCGCGACATCGACCAGCGCTTGGCCACCATCACCGAGGCCCAGGCCGCCTCCACCCAGGAAATCCACCGCCTGGACCGCGACCTGATGCAGATGAAGGCGGACATGCCCCTGCACTACGTGCGGCGCGAGGACTACATCCGCGGGCAGACCGTGATCGAGGCCAAGCTGGACGCCATCGGCGCCGACCGCGAGGCCTACCAGCGGCGCGAGGACGCCATCCGCGCCGAGACCGTCATCAACGCCAAGCTCGACGCGCTGGCCACCCGGCTCATGAGGGAGTGAACCATGATCGACATCCACCAGACCGAACGCGAAACCGCGCGCTGGATCACGCTGCAGGCCCTGTGGCACGGCGGCGGCATCTTCGTCTCCGAGCGTGTGCTGCTGCGCACCCTGGAGAGCGTGCCGCTGCACGTCTCCGCCCATGAGCTGCGTGCCGTGATCCAGTACCTCGCAGGCCACGGGCTGGTGGAGGTGAACGAGGACCACCACGGCCAGCTGAGCGCCAAGATCACCCCATCCGGTACCGACTGCGTGGAATACAACGCCGCCTGCCCGGAGGGCATCGCGCGGCCGAAGAAGTATTGGAGGGGGTGAGATGCCCCCGCGCGACAAGATCAGCCAGCTCCCCGCCGAGGTGCGGACGGAGATCGACCGCCTGCTGATCGCCTCCGGGTTCTCGGGCTACGACGCGCTTGAGAGGATCGTGCTCGAGGCCCACGGCGTGCAGATCGGCAAGAGCACCCTCAACCGCTACGGCCAGAGGCTCCAGCGCCGCCTGGACGCCATCCGAGCCAGCACCGAGGCCGCACGCGCCATTGCCGAGGCCGCGCCGGACGAGGCCGACCACCGCTCCGCCGCCGTCATCAGCCTGGTGCAGTCCAGCCTGTTCGAGGCCATGCTTGCCCTCGAGGAGGCCGAGGATGCCGACCCGACCGAGCGCGTGAAGCTGCTGGCCAGCGCCGGCCGCGCCATCGCCGAGACCAGCCGCGCCAGCCAGGGGCAGAAGCGCTTCGAGCAGGAGGTGCGCACCCGCGCCGAAGCCGCCGCCAGGTCGGTCGAGACCATCGCCCGCAAGGGAGGGCTGTCCGACGATGCCATCCAGCTCATCCGGCGCGAGATCATGGGGATCACGTCGTGATCAAGCCCAAGGGCAACGCGAAGATCCTGCCGGCCAACCCCCGGGGGCTGCTACTGGACTTCCAGGCGCGCTGGGTGGCGGATACCAGCCGCCTCAAGCTGATGGAGAAATCGCGCCAGATCGGCATCTCCTGGGGCACCGCCTATGCCGCCGTCGAACGCACGGCGCGGCGCGACGCCCGCAATGACCAGTGGGTCAGCAGCCGGGACGAGCTGCAGGCCAAGCTGTTCATCGACGACTGCAAGATGTGGGCGCGGGTGCTGGCCGTGGCCGCCGAAGATCTCGGCGAGATGGTCATTGACCCGAAGGACGGCGTGTCCGCCTACGTACTCCAGTTCGCCAACGGCAAGCGCATCCACAGCATGTCCAGCAATCCGGACGCCCAGGCAGGCAAGCGCGGCGGGCGCGTGCTGGACGAGTTCGCCCTGCACCCGGACCCGCGCAAGCTGTGGTCCATCGCCTACCCGGGCATCACCTGGGGCGGCAGCCTGGAGGTGATCTCCACGCATCGCGGCAGCCACAACTTCTTCAACCAGCTCATCAAGGAAGCCCGTGAACAGGGCAACCCGAAGAAGATCAGCCTGCACCGCGTCACCCTTGAAGACGCCTTGAACGATGGCTTTCTGTGGAAGCTGCAGCAGATGCTGCCGGCCGACGACGAGCGGCAGGGCATGGATGAGGCCGCCTACTTCGACTTCGTGCGCTCCGGTGCGGCGGACGAGGAATCCTTCCAGCAGGAGTACATGTGCCGCCCGGCGGACGACAGCGCCGCCTGGCTGCCCTACGACCTGATCAGCGGCTGCGAGACGCCGCAGGCGGGGCATGCCGCAGGCTACGAGGGCAACCCCTGCTATGTCGGCATGGACTTTGCGGCCCGGGGCGACCTGACCGTGATCGCCGTCCTCGAGGAGGTGGGCGATGTGCTGTGGTGCCGGGAGCTGATCGAGCTGCACGCCACCAGCTTCGCCGAGCAGCTCGCCCGCTTCGACCAGGTCATGCGCGACTACCGCGTGGTCCGCGCCGCCCTCGACCAGACCGGCTTGGGCGAAATGCCGGTGCAGGAGGCCAAGCGCCGCCACGGCAACATGCGCGTGGAGGGCGTGCTGTTCAATCCGTCCCGCAAGCTCGACATGGCCACCGCGCTCAAGCAGCGGTTCGAGGATCGCGCCATCCGCATCCCGGCCAGCCCTGTGCTGCGCGCAGACCTGCATTCCGTGAAGCGCGAGGAGGGCGCCACCGGCGCGCCTCGCCTGGTGGCCGAGCGCCAGGGCGGCAGCCACGCCGACCGCTTCTGGTCGCTGGCGCTCGCGGCCGCCTCCGCGTCGAACGGCGAGCGCCTCGTCATCGCCCCCTTCGAAGCCGCCCCGCGCCACGGCCATGAATCCCGCCTGACCCGCGACCTGCCCACAAGGGACACCGGACTATGGTAACCACCACCTCCCGCATCCTCGGCCCCGACGGCCAGCCGATCCAGCTCAAGCAACTGGCCAGCGAGCCGCAGACCGCGCGCCTGGCCGGGCTGCATAGCGAATACCAGGACCACCCCACGCGCGGCCTCACCCCGGCCAGGCTCGCCCGCCTGTACGAGGACGCCGAACAGGGTGACCTGACCGCGCAAGGAAGGCTGGCCGAAGACATGGAGGAGAAGGACGCCCATTTGTTCGCCGAGCTCTCCAAGCGCCGTCAGGCCCTGCTCACCGTGGACTGGATGCTGGTGCCGCCCGCCGATGCCAGCGCCTCCGAGAAGGCCGACTGCGCCGCGCTGGAGTCCATCATGCGCGACGAGCTGGACCTCGACCAGCTCATCATCGACCTGGCCGAGGGCATCCTGCCGGGCTACTCCTGCATCGAGTTGGAGTGGGCCCAGTCCGAAGGCCAGTGGCGTTTCGAACCCCATTCGCGCCCGGCGGACTGGTTCACCGTACAGGCGGAGGACCGCAACACCCTGCGCCTGCGCAACAACCAGCCCGGCGGCGAGGCTCTGCGCCCCTGGGGCTGGATCGTCCACAAGCACCCGGCCAAGAGCGGCTACCTGACCCGCGCAGGGCTGGTGCGGGTGCTCGGCTGGCCCTTCCTGTTCCGCAACCTCACCGCCCGCGACCTGGCCGAGTTCCTGGAAATCTACGGCCTGCCGCTGCGCCTGGGCCGCTACCCCAACGGGGCCACGCCGGAGGAAAAGAGCACCCTGATGCAGGCCGTGGTCAACATCGGCCACGCGGCGGCGGGCATCCTGCCCGAGGGCATGAGCGTTGAATTCCAGCAGGCCGCCACCGGTGCGGCAGACCCGTTCATGGCCATGATGCAGTGGGCCGAGCAGTCCATCAGCAAGGCTATCCTGGGCGGCACCCTCACCAGCCAGGTGGACGGCAAGGGCAGCTACGCGGCCGCGCAGACGCACAACGAAGTGCGCGGCGACATCCTGCGCGCCGATCTGCGCCTGATCGCCCGCACCCTGACCCGCGACCTGGTCACCCCGCTGGCCCGGCTCAACACCCGCCTGCAGCGGCTGCCCAGCGTCCGCTTTGACACGGCGGAGGCCGAGGACATGACCGCCATCGCCAACGCCCTGCCGAATCTGGTGGATGCCGGCGTGCGGATCCCGGCGCGCTGGGTGCATGACAAGCTGCGCATCCCGGAACCGGAGGGCGACGAGCCGGTGCTGGCCCGCCCGACCGCCCAGCCTGCTACGCCGAATGTCGCCGATGCTACGCGCCGCGCGGCGCCCCACGTCACCGGCTGCCAGTGCGACGGCTGCCTGGGCTTGGCGGCACTGAAGGCCACCCCACCCAGCGACGACCTGCAAGACCAGCTCGACCGCCTCGACCCACCCAACCAGCACGACCAGGCGCAAGCCATGATCCGCCCGCTGCTGGATGCCATGCGCGAGGGCATGAGCCCGGAGCAAGCCATGGATGCCGTGGCCGAGGCCTACCCGGCCATGGATGCCGACCTGCTCACCGAGGCCCTGGCCCGTGCCATGTTCGCCGCCGAGCTGGCCGGGCGGCTGGAGGTGCAGGGTGAAAAGTAATAAAGGGGTCACGACCATCGAGATGCTGGTTATCGTTGCACTCATCGGTGCGGTCGTAGCAGCTTTTGTAACTGAGCTTCAGGACAGCGGCGCCCAGGCAATAAAGCTGAAAAAGGATCATTGGTATTGCGCCAAAACAGCAGAGCGTGACCACACCTATCCGGTCATGGTGGGCAAGGTCATGATCATGCAGCACGAGCGCCGCGACGAGTGCGTGGTGTGGACGCGTCGTGAATACTGACCTCAGCTTCGCCATCGGCCTCCCGCCCGAGGAGGCCATCCGCTACTTCGAAGGCAAGGGCCTCAAGCTCACCGGCGACTGGCGCGAACTCTGGCAGGAGCAGCACGCCAAGGCCTTCACTGTCGCTCGCCTGGCCAAGCTGGACGTGTTGAAGGACATTCACGACGCCCTCAACGACGCTTTGAAGAACGGCACCACCGAGCGCCAATTCGTCAAGGACATGACCCCGCTGCTGCAGAAGAAAGGCTGGTGGGGGCCGGCCGTCGACAAGCAGACCGGCGAGGTGCTTGAAACCTACGACGACATCAGCGGCCGCCCGGTGGAATGGGGCAGCCCGCGCCGCCTCAAGCTCATCTACCGCCAGAACATGCAGACCGCCTACATGGCCGGGCGCTACAAGCAGCAGCAGGAACTGGCGAACGCCACCGGCCCAGGCGCGCGTCCGTACTGGCAATACATCGCCGTGCGCGACTCCCGCACCCGCCCCACCCACAGCGCCCTGCATGGCCGCGTGTGGCGGGCGGACGACCCCATCTGGAACCACCTCTACCCGCCCAACGGCTGGAACTGCCGCTGCCGCGTGCGCGCCCTGTCCGAGTTCCGCATGAAGAAGGAGGGGCTGCAAGCGGAAAGCAGCGACGGCCAGCTCGTCACCATGCAGGTTAGCGCGGGCAAGCTGCCGAACGGCAAGCCCGACCTGCGCGAGGTCACCGGCATCCGCATCCTCGACCGCGACGGCAAGCCCGCCGTCATGCTGCCGGACGCGGGGTGGAGCTATAACCCGGGCCGCGCCTGGTACGACCCGTTCCTGCCCGCGCCGCTGGATGGCCCGCCGGATACCCGCCCGCTGCTGCCCGGCATCGCCTGCCTCACCCGGTCCTGCCCGGGGGGCGCGCCCGAGCCGCGCCCGTTCCCCCGCGAGCGCCTGCTGCCGACCGGCAAGAGCGACGAGTGGTACGTGGCCGCCTTCCTGGCCGAGTTCGGCGCCAGCCTGGACAAGCACGCCCTGTACGAGGACGTCACCAGCGAGACCTTAGTCATTGCCCGCGAGCTGTTCGTGCATCCCGGAACCGGCCGGCTGAAGGTGCAGAAGCGTGGCCGCGAGGTCTTCCTGCCGCTGCTGGCGGACACCATCAAGGACCCCGACATCAAGCTTCAGTCCATCGACTGGCACCACGCCGCCCGCAAAGTCGTGCTGCGCAACCGCTATCTGGCGAGCTGGCACATCGAGGGCAACGCGAGTCCGGCTATCGCCGTGTTCGAATGGGGAACGCTTGGGTGGTACGGCATCACGGCCTATCAGCGCGACGCGGGTGTGACCTACGCCGAGATGCTGGCGCAGGAGGCAAGCCGGAGCGTGGTGAAGTACGAGCGGGGCAGCGACCCCAAAGAATGAACCACCGCGCTGGCCCACGGTGGTTCGCCTGCGCGTGGGATTGGAGGTCCGGCCAGGGACTGCCCGCGCAATGGCTTGAGGTGAGCATAGCATGATCGAAATCAAATACGACGACCGCGACGTGCTGGACGCGCTCCAGGAACTCTCCCGCCGCATGGATGACATGACCCCAGTGATGCGCGACATCGCCGGGGTGATGGCCGCCGCCACCGAACGCGCCTTCGAGAACGAGACGGACCCGGCCACCGGCCTGGCCTGGCACCCGCTCATGGCCAGCACCGTCAAGATGCGCGGCGGCGATGCCCATCCCATCCTCCAGCGAAGCGGCCAGCTTGCCGGAAGCATCGTCACCGCCTACGGCCAGGACTTCGCCCAGATCGGCAGCAACAAGGTCTACGCCGCCATGCACCAGTTCGGCGGCGTCACCGCTCCCAACAGCATGATCCCCGGCAAGGCCATCCCCGCCCGCCCGTTCCTCGGCCTGGGCGAGGATGACCAGGAGGAGATACTGGACATCGTGCGCGGCTACCTCGCCGAGGCGCTCGACTGAAAACAGGCCGACCGAAGGAGAGCAATTCTGAGCGCCTCTGGTTGGTTGGGTGCGGCAAGGGTATGGGTCTTGGGTTGCGCGCGCCGCTATGGCGGAGTTAAACGGGTTTCAAACGCGGCGCGATGGGCTGATAATGCGCTCGTAATTCTTTCGCCGGTCGATCAGGGATGTTCATAAGTCGCCACGAGCTTCGCTCCCATCTGCTTGCGCAAAAGCGCCTGGGGCATGTTGTTTTCAACAAGCCACCCAAACACATGCCCGCGCCGCTTGATAAGTTCAAGGGTGGGCGCACACAGGTGTCAGCGCTGTACGACGTTGGTGACATGTATCGGGCGTGCTTCATTTGGCGCGATGGACCGTCACGTATCGAGCGCTCTTTCTACGCCTTCTTGTTCATGCGCCGCGCCGATGATCGCCTGCTTCCCTTAGCACGGGTTGACTATCATCCAAGTCACAAAGGGCTTCATGCCGTTGTGAACTGTGAAGAGAGCCGTGACCTGACTGGGCGGTCCTTGCCGGGGTGCAAAGAGTTTTCCCTCAAGCTGAGTGGCAACCTGGATCCAGGCATAGATCGTGATCGCGACCGCCTTGTGGTCGAAGCATGCGCACGCCTTGGCATTCGACTTGGGCCGGAGGATGATCTATGGGCATAAGCGCGGCAACACTTGCTGCTCTACTTTGCTCGCGCTTCGAAGTGCGAGAGGCAGAGGATGCCTTGCTGGTGTGCACACCTTTTGTGTTCGATGACGGCGACCGGATCGTCGTGTTCGTTCGCGAAAGTGATGGCGGATACCTTGTGCATGACAACGGCGAGGCTGCACTTCGTCTGATGTTCGAAGGCGTTGACATTGACAGCAAGCGCGTACGTCGCTGGATGCAGCAGTCGCATCAACTGCATGGTGTGACCTGGTCGGATGACGATGAGCATCTTGCCTGTCATGTCACCTCGGACGGAGAGCTGGCGCAGGCGATCATGCGTGTGGCAGAGGCTTCAACACGCATGCAGGCGATGGCTGCAATTCGTGATGAGCGAAGCACGGGCTCTGAGTTCAAGGAAATGGTGAAGCAGCTGCTCGGTGAGGTCGCGAAGGAGTGCGAAGTCGAAATCGGCTTTGATGCCCCGGTCGATCAATACGGTGTGTTCACTGCGGATGCGCTGATACAAGCCCATCGCCCCATGGCCGTCATCGTGGCCACATCTGCTGAACGCTTGCTGGAAGCGGAAATGATCTGGATGGAAGCACGGGCGCGCCAAGCGAAAATGTACGTCCTGGCGGTCGTTGAAGATGAGTCCAAGGTCGGGCGCAAACACATGAAAAAGGCGCAGTACTACACCGACAAGACGGTCGAATTTGCCGGGATGCAAGCGCCTTTCCGAGACCTTGTCCGCTCAAACCTGATCCACTGAACTCCCTCCCCACGTCCTGACCTTCATGCAGCCCGATCATGGGCCGCATGAACAGATCGAAGCACGGGCGCATCGCCTGCCTCACCGCTGAAATCCACGCCCAGGGCGGAACCGTCCCGGACGCGATCCAGCTTTTCCCCGCCGGAACCTTCCGGGCGACCGATGGCCGCCCGGCGGATGCGCCCGGCTGGACACTGACCGCCGAACTGGCGGCGCGCCTGATCCAGCAGGCCAGCGCCCGCGCCAATCCCTACCTCATCGACTACGAACACCAGACCCTGCGCGCCGAGCAGAACGGCCAGCCTGCGCCCGCCGCCGGATGGTTCCGCGCGCTGGAGTGGCGCGAGGGGTCCGGGCTATGGGCCGTGGGCGTGGAATGGACCGAGCGCGCCCGCACCATGATCGCCAGCGGCGAGTACCGCTTCATCTCCCCCGTTTTCATTTACGACAAGCAGGGCAACGTCCTGCGCCTGCTGCATGCCGCGCTCACCAACGACCCCGCGCTCGACGGCATGGCCGCCTTGGCGGCGCTTTCCTATCGCTTGCCCTTTACCCCCGACCAGGAGCAACCCATGAACCCGGAAACCCTCAAGCTCCTGGGGCTGGCCGAAGACGCCACCCCGGAACAGATCGCCACCGCCGTGGCGGCCCTCAAGGCCAAGGCCGACGAGGCCGAAGGCAGCCTCGCCGCGCTCAAGTCCAGCACCGTGCCCATGGCCACCGTGCAGGAACTGCAAGGCCAGGTGGCCGCGCTGACCGCCCAGACCATGGCCCGCGACATTGACGACCTGGTCAAGCCCGCGCTGGCCGATGGCCGCCTGCTGCCCGCCATGGAGGCGTGGGCGCGTGACCTTGGCAAGACCAACCTCGCCGCCCTCAAGCAGTACCTGGACAACGCCCCGGCCATCGCCGCCCTCAAGGGCACCCAGAGCGATGGCCGCGCCCCGAACAATGACGGCGCGAAGCTGACCGACGAAGAGATGGCCGCCTGCAAGCTGCTCGGCCAGTCCCCCGATGAATACCTGGCCTTCAAGGCCGGTTTGAAGAAGGAGTAATTCACGATGGCCATCATCACCCCCGCACTGATCACCGCGCTTCAGACCGGCTTCCGCAAGGAATTCCAGAGCGCGTATGACGCCGCCCGCGCCGAGGCGCAATACACCAAGCTGGCTACCGTGGTGCCCAGCACCACCGCCAGCAACACCTATGGCTGGCTGGGCGATTTCCCCGATTTCCAGGAATGGGTGGGCGACCGCGTGGCCCGCGACATGGCCGCCCACGGCTACAGCATCGCCAACAAGGACTTCGAGTCCACCGTCAACATCAAGCGCACCGCCATCGAGGATGACCAGGTTGGCATCTACACCCCGATGATGGCGCACATGGGCCAGATGGCCGCGCAGTTCCCGGATCGCCTGGTGTTCGACCTGCTCAAGGCGGGCGACACCACCCTGTGCTACGACGGCCAGAACTTCTTCGACACCGACCACCCGGTCTACCCGAACGTGGACGGCACCGGCACGGCGGCCTCCGTCAGCAACGTGGACATCCCCGGCACCGGCGCTGGCCCGGCCTGGTACCTGCTGGACACCCGCAACGTGCTCAAGCCGATCATCTTCCAGGATCGCAAGAAGCCCGAGTTCGTGGCCATGACCAAGGCTGACGACGAAGCCGTGTTCACCAGCAACACGTACCGCTACGGCGTGGACATGCGCTGCAACGTCGGCTTCGGCTTCTGGCAGCAGGCCTTCATGAGCAAGCAGGCGCTGGATGCGACCCACTTCAACGCCGCCTACGCCCGCATGATGCGCTTCACCGCCGACGGCGGCCGCCCGCTGGGCGTCAAGCCGAACGTGCTGGTGGTCCCGCCCGAGCTGCGCGACGCCGCCCTCGACATCGCCATGGCCGAGCGCCTGGCGAACGGCCAGACCAACACCAACCGTGGCCTGGTCGAGGTCATCGTCTCCGAACGCCTGTGAGGTGAGTGATGACACGCGCTAACACACAAGCCAACGGCAAGGGGGCCGCCGCCAAGGCGGCCGCCGAAGCCCAGGCACCCGTACCGATGGCCGAGCAGGTCGCCCCGGCCGATCACGCACCGATTGACGAGATGGGCGGCGAAGTCCCGGCCCGGGTGATCAGCGGTACCGAGCCGCTGTCCCTGGAGGCCGCCCTGCCTGTCGAGGTCGCCACCGGCGTGGCCGAGCATATCGACGACGCATCGCGTAGCCAGGATGCAGCTGCAGCGGAATCCGGGGAAGGACTCACCCGCATCTCTGTCCGTGTCAAAGGATCGCATGTGCGCCGCTGCCGCGCGGGCGACTGCTTCGGACAGGAAGCCCGCGTGATCGCAGTCACAGCGAATCGCCTTGCCGCCATCAAGGCCGATCCGTTCCTGATCGTCGAGGAGGTCTGACGTGGCGTACTGCACCCTGACCGACCTGGTCGACCGCTACGGCGACGCCGAAGTGCTGGCCTATGCCGACCGCGACCGCGACGGTGTGGCCGATGCTGCCCTGGTCGACGGGGTGCTGGCCGATGTCGACGCGGAGATCGACACCTATCTTGCGGGGCGCTATGCCCTGCCGCTTTCCGAAACGCCCCGCGTGCTGGTCCGCATCGCATGCGAACTGGCCCGCGAGCGTCTGATGATGGCCAACGGCGCCCGCCTGGACAGCGAGGCCCCCGAGCGCCGCGCCGCCGATGGCGCGCGGGCCATGCTCAAGGATATCGCACGTGGCGTGATCAGCATCGGCGCGCCCGTGCCCGCCGCCAGCGCGGGCAGCGTGCAAATGGAGACCGGCGGCCGCGTCTGGGGCCGCGCCGATGCCGAGGGGTATCTCTGATGTTCAATCTGCTCAACCAGATCAAGTCGCGCCTGGATGCGCTGGATACTGGCGGCGCGGGCGGCACGACCGACATCCAGCCTGCGCTGGACGCCATCGCCGCCCTCGACGCGCGTGTCCAGAATCTGAGCCTGGCCTCCGGTGGTCTGCCGACAGGCTGGGTGCAGGCGTTCCGCGCGGACGCCATCCCAGCGGGTTTTGTGCCGCTTGACGGTGGATTCCTGGCCGTCACCGCGAACCCTGCGCTGTACGGCCTGCTGGGTGATGCGTACAGCAACTCAGTGGACGAAACCACGCTGCGCGCCACGGCGGTGCACAGCGTTCCACAGATGACATCCAACACCGCCCCGAGCGGTGTCGCCAGTGCGAGCAGCCAGTACGACGCTGACACGTATGCAGCCTGGCGCGCGTTCGACCGCGTGACCAACGCGGCGGTCAGCACCAACGGCTGGCTGATGGCCACGGGTGTCAAGACCGGGTGGCTGCAATACGCCTACCCCGAGGGCATCAGCAAGCACCTGGTGGCCTACGCCATTCGCCCGCGCATCAACGGCTCGGATGTGACCGCGCCGACGGACTGGGTGATGCAGGGATCGGCAGATGGCGTGACGTGGGACGACCTGGATGCCCGCGCGGGCATCAGTGGCTGGAGTGACGGCCAGCGCAGGTTTTACGAGCTTGATCTGTCCGCCACCGTGGCCGCCTACCGCTACATGCGACTGACGATCAGCGCCAGCAACGCGGCAGGCTCGTTCGGCGGCCTGAATGAGCTGGAGCTGCATACCGTGGACAGCGTGCCGTACATCAGCGCGCCCGATGGCCACTTCGGCCTGCCCAATATGGCAAGCAGCCCGACGCCCCTGCCCGGCGGCGTCTGGTGCATCAAGGCGGGCTGATGACCATGCTGCATCTTGAGCCGCTCATCATCGCCCGCCTGCGCGAGCGCCTGCCCGCCGGGGTGCATGTCCTCTCCGCCGTCGATCTTGCAGGCGTGGCCGAGGGCAGCCAGCCCACCCCGGCGGTGCATGTGGTGTACCAGGGGTATCGCGTGATCGAGAGCCGCCCGGACGGGCGCGCTGCACGCCTGCAACAGACATGGCTGGTAGTGGTGGCCGTGCGCAACGTGCGCGATGCGTCCGCAGGCTCCGCCGCGCGTGGCGATGCAGGCATGCTGGCCGAGAGCGTCATCACCGCGTTGATGGGCTGGAAAATGGACGCCATCAACAAGCCGCTGAAGCTGACCAATGCCCCAGCCGCAGGCTTCCGCGCCGGGTTCCTCTACGTGCCGCTTGCTTTCGAGGCTGAGACCGACGTGAGGAGCGCCTGATGCACGTCATCCTGGTCAAACCGCACACCCACGCGGGCCGCGAGCATCCCGCAGGCGCAGCGCTGGATGTGCCCCACAGCGTGGCCGTCTGGCTGATCGAGCAAGGCGTGGCCCGGCCTGCCGATGCCGAGCCGAAACACCCCCGCAAACCCCGTTCAAACCCCGTTCAAACCGCCCGGAAGGAGGGCTAAATCATGGCTATTGAGCAAGTCTACAAGCCGTATATCGGCGCAGGTCAAGTGTATGCGCGCGCCGAAGGGGTGGCCGCCGCGCTGGCCCCCATCGGCAACGTCTCCGAACTGAAGCTCTCCGTTGAGGAGGAAAGCAAGGAGCAGAACGACTACACCCATGGCGGCGGCGGCACCTATGCCGAGGTGAAGCGCGTCAAGGGCGTGACCGTGACCGCCACCCTGCACGACCTCAACAAGACCAACCTGGCACGCGCGCTCTACGGCGACAACTCCGCCGTGACCAGCGGCACCGTCACCGCCGAGGAGCACACCGCCTACCAGGGCGGCCTCATCCGCCTGGCCCACCCGCAGCCGACCAGCGTGGTGGTCAAGAGCAGCGACGGTCTCACCACCTACGTGCTCGACGCTGACTACGAGGTGCGCCAGGAGGGCGTGTTCATCCTCGCGGGCGCCATCGCTGACGCCACCGTCGTCAAGATCGACTACGCCTACGCGGGCTATGACGTGGTTCAGGCACTCACCAAGTCCGGCGTGATCCTCGAGATGGCTTTCGGCGGCGTGAACGAGGCGGATTCCGGCAAGCCGGTGATCGTGGACTTGTTCCGCGTCTCCCTCGGCGCGGCCAAGGAGATCAGCCTGATCGGCGACGACTTCGCCAGCCTGCAGCTCGAGGGCAAGCTCCTGGTGGACACCACCAAGACCGGCGCCGGTATCAGCCCCTACATGAAGGTCAGCATGGCCTGATCCTCGCCAAAGCCTCCTCGCCCTGCCGTGGGTGATGGGGCTTGATCGAGGAAGGAGCACCCCATGACCGACATGAACGTCTCCATCAAGCTCAAGGCCACGGCCGAGGGCGCGGACAAGATCCGCGCCACCGCCGATGAGATCGAGGCGCTGGGCGGATCCGCACAAGACGTGCGCGGACAGGCTGCCGCCATGGCGGAAAGCCTGCAGAAGATCGCCGCCCAGGAACAGCTGGTCACCACCTTCAAGCAGCTCGACGCAGAGCTGAAATCCACCGCCGGAAACCTTGACGCTGCCCGCGCCCGCGTCGCCACGCTGGAAGCCAGCATGGCCAGCGCGGAAAAGCCGACCGCCAAGATGTCGCGCGAACTAGACAAGGCACGCAGCACGGCCGGTCAGCTCGAGCGCGCTTTCATGCAGCAGGCAGCTGCGCTTAACCAGCACAAGTCCAAGATGGACTCGGCAGGGCTCTCCACGTCCAATCTCGGTGCCGCACAGTCCCGCCTCAAGCAGCAGTCGGATCAGGTGCGCGCGAGCCTGACCAAGCTCGCAGACCAGGCCCAGTCCCGCCTTGCGGCCGCGCAGCTCAAAGCCGCTGACTCAGCCGATAAGGAAGCGATGGCCATCCGCGCGATGGTCAGCCAGGCCAGGCAGGCCGAGGCGTTGGACCAGCTCAAGCGTCGCCAGCTCGAGACCGCCCATTCCGCGGATCAGGCTGCCGCCAGTGTTGAGCGCATGGGCAACACGGGATCGGCGGTCATGACCAAGCTCGCCGGCGTTGCGGCCGGCGTGGTCGGCGGATTCCAGTTCAAGCAGCTCGTCGCCGAGATGATCAATGTCGGCGCGCAGTTCGAGACCCTCGGCGCGCAGCTGGAAACGCTCTACGGCAACTCGCGCGATGCCCAGGCGGGCCTGGACTGGATCAAGGACTTCACCAAGGACACGCCGTTCGAGCTGGCCCAAGTCACCGAGGGCTTCATCAAGCTCAAAGCCATGGGCATGGCCCCCATGGACGGCACCTTCCAGGCCATCGCCGACCAGGCGGCTGCGCTGGGCGCCTCGGGCGAGACGCTCCAGGGCATCGTGCTGGCCCTCGGGCAGGCTTGGGCCAAGCAGAAGCTCCAGGGCGAGGAGGCCATGCAGCTCCTCGAGCGCGGCGTGCCGGTCTGGGACCTGCTGGCCAAGGCCATGGGCAAGACCACCGCCGAGCTGATGAAGATGTCCGAGCAGGGCAAGCTTGGCCGCGACGTGATCCGCCAGCTCGTCGACGAGATGGGCCGCATGAACGCCGGCGCCGCCGAGCGTGCCATGCAGACCTTCAACGGACAGATCTCCAACCTGCGCGACAACTGGGCCGGGTTCCTGGCCACCATCGCCGACTCCGGCGCGCTCGACTACCTCAAGGACCAGATCGCCTCCGTCAACGCGGCCATTGCCGAGATGAGCGAGACGGGCGAACTGAAGGCATGGGCCACCGACGTCTCCAACGCCCTGGTCACCATTGGCAACACGCTCAAGGGCGGCGCGCTGCTTATCCATGACTACGCTGGGGCACTCACCCTGCTGGCCCAGGTGGCGCTGGGCCTCAAGCTGGGCGGCGTGGTAATGAACCTGCTCGGCATCAGCAAGGCGCTGCCTGGCATCGCAAGCGGCGCGGGCGTGGCGGCAGGCGCCCTCGGCGCCCTCGGTCGTGCCGTTCCAGCCCTGGCCTTCGCCCACCTCGCCATCGAGGTCGCCCGCGCCACCCAGGCGATGATGGAGTACCGCGCCATCAAGGCCCAGGCAGATGCCGCGGCTGGCCGGGCAACGCAGATCGAGGTCGACCTTCAGGCTCGCCTGACCCGCCAGATCGAGGCCGGCGCCGCTGCGGCAGAGACCCAGATCGCCACCCGCGAGCAGCTAGCCCGCATGAGCGCCGACGAGGCGGCCACCTACCTCGATGCGCTGGTGAAGGCCCGCGACTACTGGAATGCCAGGGCCGTGGCCTCCGGGCGTGACGCGGGCGCCATGGCCGAGGCCAATGCACGTACCAGCGCCTATGCCGAGGCCATCGCCACAGCCTCCGGTCGTGCCAAGGACCTCGCTGCCGCACAGCGTGAGGCCCAGGCCGAAGCCGAGCGCCTGAAAACCCCGTTCGCGGATCAGGCCGACACCTTTGTGCGTGGAGCCATCCAGGCCAAGGCCTATGCCGACCAGGTGCGCGATTCCATGGCGGAGGTCAAGGCCGCCGCCGAACAGGCCGCAGTCAGCACCGGCAAGCCCGCAGATGTGCTAGCCGAACTGGGCAAGAAAACCGCGGCCGAACTCGCCGCCATGGCCGACGCCTGGCGCAAGGCCTACGACGGCATGCAGGTTGAGAGCGAGGAGTTCGCCAGGGTCAACGACCAGATTCTCTCGGCCAGCTTCCAGAAGCTCGGGCTCACAGCCGAGACCGCGCTGGGCCGCATCAGCCCGGCGGCTGGCGAGGCGATCAGTAGCCTGGACGGGATCAGGACGGCGGTTGCGGACGCGGCCGACTCTGGCGCGGCGAAGATGGAAGCTCTGGGGCTGGCCATCAAGGCAGCAGTCAGCCGAGCAGACACGATGGCCGCGCTGGAAGCGATCAAGGGGCGCATCGAGTCCATGGGCAAGTCCGGCGAGTTGGCCGGCAAGGCACTCACCGATGCGTTGGATGAGGTCAAGCGCAAGCTGGACGACCTCAAGCCTGGCATCAACAGTGTGGAGGAGGCCTACCGCAGACTCGGAGTCACCAGCCAGGCTGAGATCAGGAAACAGATCGATGCCTTGCGCGAAGCCTACGACGTGATCCGCCAGGGCAACCAGCCCATCGAAGATCAGCGGCAAGCATGGCTGGCATGGGCTCAAGCAGCCGTCCAGTCGAAAGACCCCGTGGTGCAGGCGCAGATCGAGGTGGAAGCAGCCACGCTTGGGCTGAACAACGAACTATCGCGTCTGGCAGGGCAGCAAAAGATTGTCGGAGATGCAGCCAGAGGCGCCGCTGTAGCCCTGCGGGATCAGGCAAGCGCCACGGACCAGGTTGCCGCAAGTTCGGAGACAGCATCGGCGTCCGCATCCCGCGCTGCCGGTGCTGTGGCGCAATCCGCCAACTCCATCGGCGTGTCGTGGAAGGGAATGGCCCAGCAGTGGGGTATCAGCTCTGACTTGATCGCGCAGTACGGCAGCGAAATGCAGATAGCGTTCGACCGCGCCACGAGCAGCGCCAACGCATTCCTTGCACTGGGGTTCGGGTCCAATGGTCGGCCTGCAGTGGTGGATGAGATGGAAGCGGCTGCGGCGGCCGCGCAGAGTGTCGATCAAGCCATTGAACGCCTCCGGTCCGGTGTCGCCACCATGGCCGACCTGCGCTACGCGACGATGCTGGCCGGTCAAGAGGTCGCAGTCTTGGGTGACCAGCAGCTCGGGGGGTTGCGCACGGCCATCGCCGACGCCGAGCGCCGCATGCAGGAGCTAGGCGACCAGTCGCGCAGCATCCTTACGGATCTTCAGGACGAGCTCGACCAGATGCACGGCAACCTGGACGAAATTGAGCAGCGTCGGGCCTCCCAGCGTGTCTCCGACATCGAGGCCCGGCTCGCCGAGGCCAGGGTAGCTGGCAACCAGCAGGCCGTGCGCGACCTCGAGCATGCGCTGCAGCTGCAGAAGCAGATCAACGCCGAACGCATCCAGGAGGCCCGCCTGCGTGAGCAGGAAGCCGCGCGCTCCAGGACCGCGACAGAAACCACCCGCACCACCCCCCAGCCACCCGCCACCCAGACGGTCAAGACCGTCAACGTCAACATCGGCGGCAAGACGGTGAAAGTGCTTGCCGGGTCCGAGGATGACCTCCTCGAAGCCCTTGAGAATGCAGGACTCCGCTCATGAGCATCACCCTCACCGACGGCACCACCACCCTGACCCTGCCGGGCGACCTGGACTGGACCGACGAATACGAGTGGACCCCGGTGGCGCAGTCGGCCCCGCGCTACAGCGTGGATGGCCGGCTGTTCGTCATCAAGGGCACCAAGCAGGCCGGGCGCCCCATCACCCTGCAGTCCGGCGATGACCGCGCGTGGATCAGCCGGGCGGACGTGGACCAGCTGCACGCATGGGCGTCCGTGGCCGGCCAGCAGCTCACGCTCACCCTGCGCGGCGTGGCCCGCACCGTCATGTTCGACCACGCCGCCGCCCCGGTGGAGGCGCAGATGGTCATGTTCTACGGCGATCCCGTGCCCGAGGACCGCTACACCATCACCCTGAAATTCCTGGAGCTGTAATCCATGGCCATCACCGACCAGGACATCCGCCTCATGGCCTCGGAGGTGCTCTCCGACACTGACGACTCGGGTGGGCGCATCACCGGCAACGAGGTCATCGATGGGCAGAGCAACAACCTGTTCCCGGATGTGTCCGAGCTGGACCGCACCATCGGGCGGGTCAACCTGCGCAAGGCGTTCCCCGCCGTGCTGTCCGCCAACCGCGACACGTACTACGGCGTCAACGCCATCATCGATGAGGCCCCGCTCGACCCGAACGTGTCCGTGACGATGTTCTCGACCGAGAGTTGGACCGACACCCGCGCCGCCGCCGTGAGCCGCATGGAGAGCTACCTGGCACGCGGCCCGAAGTACGACGGCTACCTGTGGGACCAGCACATCGCCGGGCAGAAGGCCCTGCTGATCATCCAGCGCACCGATCGCGAATTGCCCGCCATCGGGGCCACGCTGGCGCTGGTCAAGGACGCTGGCCTATCCACCGAAGTCACGCAGTTCGTGCGCATCATCAAAGTCTCGTCGCAGAACCGCACGTTCAGCGCCTCCGGGTGCTCCAGCGAGTTCAGCCGCACCGTGGTGACCTGCGAGATCAGCGACCCGCTGCAGGTGGACATGATGGGCGGCGTGCCGCACTGCAACGACGACACGGCGGTGGTGAACGCCAACACCAAGGTCTACAGCACCGTGGTGGCCGATGCCGCCAAGTACGCCGGGATGACAACGCTGGCCGAGGCAGCGGCGATGGGGGCCTACACCATCAAGGCTACGACCATATTCGGTCAGCTCGTCCCGTCCGCGCAGGTCGAGAGCGCGATCACCGACGCCCGCCCGCACGGCGACTCCGCAATCCCGGTCGCGGCAGGCGGTCAGGTCACGCTCAACACCACGGCGGCCTGGTCGCCCACCAGCACCCTCTACGCGGGTCAGGGCATCTACCCCGGCAGCCTGACCGTCACCATCGGCGGCACCGTCATCACCGACCGCGCAGGCGTGCTGGAAACGGGCGGCGTGCAAGTCGGCATCGTGGACTACTCCAACGGCATCCTGAGCATCGTGAGCGGGGGGCCGGACTACGGCACGGCCAGCAAGGCCATCCAGTTCGTGCCCGCCGCGCACCCGGTGCGGAACATGCAGACGGCGGCATGGGACATCACGCCTGAATCCCGCTCGGGCACCGTCGTGTTCATCCTCGATCCCGTGGCCGCGCCTGGGAGCCTGAGCATCCATTACATGGCCCAGGGCAAGTGGTACGTGCTGCGCGACGACGGCGCGGGAGCCTTGCGCGGCGCGGACACCGCCTATGGCAGCGGCACCATCAACTATTCGACCGGATCGGTCGTGATCACGCTCGGGGCATTGCCTGACGTGGGAAGCAGCGTGATTGCCGTATGGGGGACAGCACTGGTCGATAACAACCGATCAGGGATTGCAGTGGCCGCCGCCATGCGCCTGACCGTGGATACTCCGCTGGACGGCAGCGGCAATCCCACTGCACTGGCAAGAAACGGCATCACGATCACATGGCCCGATGGGTCTGGCGGAACCTACACGGCAACCGACGACGGCGCGGGTGGCCTGACCGGCGACGCCACCGGCACGGTCAACTACACCGACCGCACGATTGATTTTGTCCCGAACGTCATGCCTCCGGGCGGGGCGCAGATCAGCGTCACCGCAGGCTATGCGCAGAAGCCGACCGGCACCGGTATTGCCAGCGTCGTCGGGAATGTCGTCACGCTCGCATCGCCGCCACAACCCGGTACGGTGCGGCTCGCCGTGCCTGTGGACGGTGGAACGCTTGTGCTGACAGACGACGGCGCGGGCAACCTGTTGGTGACAGCAAGTGTCGGCGTTTTGCCGGAATCGACAGCGATTGTCGGCACGGTCAATTACACAACGGGCGAGTGCTCACTACTCGCGTTGATTGGTTATAGGAAGGTCGGCAATTGCCGAACCGCTGGACTGCTTGGAGCCTCAGCATGACAACTCAATTTGTATCAATTGCGACCATACCCTGTTGGCGTCCAGTAGACAGCGCACCCAACATGGGCGGCATCGTTGCATCCTACCAATCTGGCACTACGCTCGACACCGCCCCGGTCCAGACGTTTACATGGTCCCCAACGGTTGATCTCACCCAAGGGTTCGCTGAAACCATCGTCGGCGGCAGCGTTCGCCTCACCCTGGGCGGGAAGACGCTGGTGGACCGCAACGGGCGCATCGACATGGACATCGACCCGGCGACTGGCGCGGGCACGCAGGCGGGAACGGTGAACTACGCCAGCGGTGCCATTGCCATCACCGCCTGGGACCCCGGTGCAATTAATACTGGTGTCGTGCAGTCGATGCTAACGACTCTCGGCACGTTCAGCACCAACGAGATCACCTTCCGCACCGCCAGCGCCCCGCTGCGCTCCGGCAGTCTGATCATTCAGTTCCAGTTTTATGATACGCCCGGCGTCGTCACCGTCACATCCACCACGGACGGCCTGCTCACCGCACAGGACGTGGACGGGCGGGTGGATTTCCAGACCGGCATCGTCCGTGTCGGATTCGGCGCCTGGGTGGATGTCACCCCGGAGGTCGAGGCGCAGCCGTGGTATTTTCCGGAGGCCGTGGTCAACGGTCAGGCATTCCAGCCGCGTGAGGTGCTGGCGGACTCCATCCGCTACGCCGCCGTCGCCTACAGCTATATCCCGCTGGACAAGGAGATTCTTGGTGTGGACCCCGTGCGTCTGCCGAGCGACGGTCGCGTGCCCATTTTCAGGGTGGGTGACGTGGCCGTGCTGCACCACACCGGCAACGCCAGCATCGGCACCCTCACCGTTCCGCAGACCATCGACGTGGGCCGCACCCGCCTGTCCCGCGTATGGCTGTTCGACGAGGGCAACGCCGACGCCAGCGTGCCCACCACGCAGTACACCGCCGATCTGGATGCCGGGACCGTCACCCTGACCAGCGCCGCCGGCCTTGTGGGCCCCATCCGCATCGAGCACCGCATCGAGGACATGGCGCTCATCAGCGACGCGCAGATCAACGGCCAGCTCACGTTTACCCGCCCAATCACCCACGACTACCCGGCGCTGACCACGGGCGTGAGTTCAGCCCTGGTCATCGGTGACCTGCAATCCCGCGCCACCAAGCCGTTCGACCAGGCCACCTGGACAGGCGTGTGGTCGGACGACCTGATCGGCTCGGCCACCACTGCCGAGTACAACAGCACCACGTACCCGATAGTCGTGGACAACCAGGGCGCAATCACCGAGCGGTGGGCACTGATCTTCGACAACACAACAACGGTCCGGGTGGTGGGCGAGAGCGTGGGCCAGATCGCCACCCTCTCCATCGCCAACGAGATCGCCCCGATCAACCCCAACACCAACGCGCCGTACTTCCGCATCAACCCGCTCGGATGGGGCGCTGGATGGGCAGCGGGCAACGTGCTGCGCTTCAACACCATCGGATCCAACTACCCGGTGTGGATCGCCCGCACCATCCAGCAAGGCCCGGCCAGCGGGGATACCGATGGCTTCAGGATTCAGATTCGCGGCGATGCCGACGCGGTTTAACAGGAGATACCGAGCATGAGTTACCCGGTCAAATGGTTTGACTCAACGATGGGCGGCGCACCCGTCCTGTCAGGCACGGCGGGGTCGATGATCGCCCTGCTGGATGCCTGCCTGATCAACGGCTTCAACGTCCTCACGCCGACCAGCATCACCGTGTCGGGTGGCGTGGCCACCGTGGTCTACCCGACCGCGCACGGACACCTGCAACACCAGGTCATCGCGGTCAGCGGTGCCACGCCGGCCGAACTCAACGGCGAGAAGCGCGTTCTGAGCGTGGTGGACATCAACACCCTCACGTTCGACGCCACGGGCATCGCGGACGGCACGGCGTCGGGCACCATCAGCACCAAGGCTGCACCCATCGGGACATGGGAAAAGATGTTCAGCGGCGACAACAAAGCGGTGTACCGCTGCACCGATCTCACGAGCACGCGACTCTATCTGCGCGTGGATGACAGCAACCCTAACAACGCGCTTGCGCGTGGCTACGAGTCGATGGCGGACATGGATACGGGGCTTGGGCCTTTCCCGACCACTGCGCAGTCGAGCACGGGATACGTGTGGCGCAAGAGCGATGAGACACCAGGTGCGGCGAGACGATGGCGGCTGTTTGGTGACGCCTTTCTCTTCCATGTGTTAGTGCGCTGGTCGTGGAACAGCAGTTACGGCGCGGCGTGGTATCAATTCGGGGATGGCATCAGCTACCGTTCGGGCGATGCCTACCACTGCATGATCGCGGGTCATGAAACGACGAGTCCTTCCTACCCAGGCGCTAGTCCTTATACCGCAGAATGCTCCGCATCCATGGGGCGCTTATGCATGGCCCGGTCGTATAGTCAAGAAGGTGGGTCTGTGGTCTGCAGGATCATCGGATCGAAGTCAGGTGAGCTTGGTTTTGGCGGGCCTGTATACCCCTCGCCGGTTGACGGTGGGTTGCTACTGCACCACCCAGTGTTTATCACGCAGGGCGGAGTTACCGATCCTGTGCGCGGTGAGATGGCTGGAATCATGCAGCCGTTCCAGTCCGGCCTTCCGCCCGACGGTACAGTGATTGAGAACATCGAGGGTGCGACTGGTCGGGTGATCATGTTGGTTCAGATTGACTGGGCCACGTCGCCTGGTCGAATTGCCATTGATATGACAGGGCCGTGGCGATGATCGCGAGGGTCGCAAGCAAGGTCATCGTCGTACCACGACTGGTTGATCGCGGCACCCATCGCATCACCGGCACCGTGCGTGTTGACGGCGCCCCCGCCTCGCGACTGGTGCGCCTGTTCGAGTTCCCCGCGTTTCGCCTGGTGGATGCGACCTGGAGCGACCCCGTGACAGGCACGTACACGTTCGAGCGGATCAAGGAGCGTCCGCAGGGCGGGGCAACCTGGGCGGTGTTCGCCCATGACCACACCGGCCAGTTCGACCCCGAGGCGAAGGTGGAGCTGATCGCGGAGCCGATGCCATGATCATTCGCCGCAGCCTCACCCTGCGCAACGCCCGCGCCACGGTGCATCTCAACACGCTGGCGGGCGGCTCCATCCACGCCTACACCGGAACCATGCCCGTGGACGGCGAGGCGGTCACCGACCAGGTGCTGCTGGCGAGCTGGACGCTGCCCGACCCTGCCGGGACGGTGGACGGGGGTGAGTTCGCCCTTGTCCCCAACCAGGAAACCATGGTGCTGGCGGATGGCACCCCGACCTGGGTGCGCGTGTTGGACAGCGCAGGGGGGTGGGTCAAAGACATGGATGCTGGTGCTGCGGTCGCCCCACCAGCGGTGGGACCCGCCGTCATTGTCACCCCAGCGCAGCTCTACGCAGGCGGCACCGCACGCATTGAACGCCTGCGACTGATCGAGCCGTGACACCGTGAGCGGGGTCGATCTCAACCTCGCCACCCCCACCACCGGATCGGCGGACCTCGCCCTCGGGGGCAGCGTCTCGCCTGCGCCCACCTGCGGCCCGACCGACCTGTGCCTGTCCCGCCCGCGTGTGCCGGGCAATGCCGACCTCAACCTCGGACTGCCCCCCGACCCGGCGCAGGCGGCGATCATCACCGCCGACATCACCCTGCCAGAAATAAGCGTCGATGCTCGGGTGGGGCTGCCGGTGGACCTCACGGTGGACATCACCCTGCCCGAGATCACCGTGGATTGCGCCACGGCCTACTTGGTCAACGTGTGGCGCGGCCCGCAGCACAGCGCGGCCTCGGTGCACCAGGAGGGTGGGCGACTGGAGCGCGAGACGGCGGGACCGTGGGTGGAGCCACAGCGGCTGAAGCCGGTGGCGGGCGATGTGTGGCAGGTGGCCCGTCGCCAGCCCGTCGAGGTCGCCAGCCGCCACCAGGACAATGCCCGCCTGCGCGCCACGGCGGGCGACGGCTGGCGCGAGGCGACGGCCCTGTTGCACGACCGCTCGACAGGGTGGGACTACCCGCTGCGCAAGCATGCAAGCGCGGTGCTGGCCTACGCCGAAGGCGAGGCGCGGTTCGATGAGTGGACCAGCCGCTTCGACTACCCGCCCAGGGCGCAGAACACCAGCCGCGACCTGTTCCGCGAAGGCCAGGCGCTGGAACGGTCGGCCCGCACGCCGTACCCCAACAGCCCGAGCCGTCGCAGGCACGAGCGCCGGGCGCCGTGGGGCGATGCGGTCGAGGTCATCAGCCTGTGGCCGCGCCCCGACCCCTGGGAGCCGCCCGAGCCGCCCCCGCCGCGCGTCATCACCCCGGACCTCGACCTGATCTGCCCGCGCGTGCCGGGCAACCCCGACCTGCATTTCATGATCGGCTGCCCGGCGCTGCCCACAGAGCCGACCGTCATCCCCATCCAGAGGGCCTACATCGTGATTTTCGACGCTGATCTTGTCCGCCTGAGCGATGGCATCCCCGTGCGCTGCGAGCGCATGTCGCTGGAGTTCGACGTGGACTCCTGGGCCTGGGGCTTTACCGCCACCCTGCTGGGCCGCGATGCGCTGGATGCCGTGATGCCGGCCAGCGACGGAGCGCCCATCGAGCTGGCCGCCTCCATCCAGGGCCACACCTGGCACCTGATCGTGGACGGCTGGACCGAGAATCGCCGCTTCGTCGAGCGCGGCATCAGCATCAAGGGCCGAGGCCTGGTGGCCGAGCTGGCCGCGCCCTACGAGCTGCCCGGCAGCGGGGTCACGGCCAGCGCCATGACGCTGCAGCAGGTCATGAACGCGCACCTGCCCATCGGCTCCGGCTGGTCGCTGCAGTTCGCCCCCGGCACGCCGGACTGGCTGATCCCGGCCGGCGCGTGGAGCTGGGGCGGCAAGACGCCGATCCAGGCCATCCATGACGCCGCGCAGCAGGTCGGGCTGGTGGTGGTTCCCAGCCCGACGGGCCGCGTGCTCAACATCCAGCCGCGCTACCCGGTGCTGCCCTGGGACTACGCCAGCACCACGCCTGACCTCATCATTCCCACGGCGGCCATCGACGGCATCGAGGGCGCCCGGGCCATCGAGAGCCAGGCCAATGCCGTGTACGTCCACGGCGGCGAGGTGGGAGGGGTGCTGGCACGGGTCAAGCGGGCGCTGTCCGCCGGGGAGCGGGTGGCGGAAACCGCATCGAGCAACCTCATCACCCACGCGGATGGCGCGCGTCTGCTCGGCGGACGCATCCTGGCCGGGCAGCACCAGCAACCTGAGATCCGCAGCGTCACCACCCTCATCGGAGGCGACTTCCCGTTGGCGCAGGTCGGTCAGCTGCTGCGCGTGGAGGACGACGCCGACGTGCATCTCGGCATCATCAACGGCGTGAGCGTGACGGCCCAGTTCAGCGATAGGCCCGACCTGAGCCAGACCATCCGCATCGGCGAGGACACCGGCAACACCTGGAGCCGATTCCGCCGCCTGCTGCCAGCCGACCCGCTGCTGGTGGGCAACATCGAGAGCGTACATGCGGACGGAACCGCCACGGTGCTGATGCTCGGCGGCGGATCCCGGCGCGTGCGCGGCACCGGCACCGCAGGGCAGGCGGTCTATGTGCGCGGAGGGACGGTCGAGGGGCAAGCGCCGGACTTGGCGCAGGTGGAAATCGATGTCTGATCAGTTGATGGCGACGACCACGCCATCCTGGAAGTAAACGTACTGCGCATCACTTCCGCTGCGCCGGTAGACCCACTGCTCCTTGACGCCCGAGGCATAGACCGAGCGGTTCACCTTGGTCGGCGATCCCCACGATCGCGTGACCTCTTCGGGAGTCATGCCAATCCCGACTTTCCCTTCAGCGATCTGTTTTTCGCGCAACTGACGCAGATCATGTTGATGCGCCAGCTTCTGAATCTGCTGATTAATACGTGCCTGATCGAGCGCGGCCCCAGGAGGCGGCACCGCATATTGAGGTTCGACCTCTACAGCATCAGATGCACACGGAACCTGGCTGAACGTGGTCTTGTCATCCACCACGCACTTGTAGATTTCGGCCTGGGCGATGGGCGCCGCGATGATGGCGGCGGCGAGGATGATGGTGCGCATACAACCCCCGGTGCTTCTCTACTCGGCATCCGAGCATAGCACTGAACCCTGTCCATGGGCGCGAGGAGCGGCAAGGCGGCAACCATGCCTTGGCCCCTGAACCCACGGGACGCAGCCCGTGAGCCCAAGCAAGGCCCTCCCCGCCACTAGCGGCCGGGGGAGCGTATCACACCTGTGGAGGCTCACATGCAGGCAAAACCCATCGTCCCGTGGATGGGCGGCGCGGCCATCCTGTTCCACAAGCCCATCAGCCACGTCGAGGTCATCAACGACCTGAACGCCGATCTGGTGAACCTCTACCGCGTTGTCCAGCACCACCTCGAGGAGTTCGTTCGGCAATTCAAGTGGGCGCTCGTCTCGCGCCAGACCTTCGGCACTTCGGCCATGTCTCCGCCGAAACTCAACCTGCTGCGGATGGAGGAAGACCTCAGCGCCGCTCACCTCCGCCTGTCACGGGTCACCATCGAGCGCCTGGACTGGGCCGAATGCATCCGCCGCTATGACAGGCCCGACACGCTGTTCTACTGCGACCCGCCGTACTGGCAGACCGCAGGCTATGGAGGCGAGTTCGGCATGGATCAATACGAGCGCATGGCCAGCCTGGCCAAGTCGGTCAAGGGCAAGATGCTCATCAGCATCAACGACCATCCTGACATCCGGAAGGCGTTCGCGGGGCTGGCCATGGAGCGTGTAGGTATCCGGTATACCGTGGGCGGCAACGGACGATCCGACGAGGTCGGCGAGCTGCTCATCAGGTCGTGGGATTGATGCCTGAATGAAGGGCCTTTAAAGGGCCGTTACACGCGTGCAGAATGTCGCGCTAAAGCGTGCAAACTTTCGCGCGGCGTTACAGTGCGCTTGCGCACTTCGTCCAGCGTTGAATTGCCCAGAAAACCTTCCTTATCCAGACACACCACACCATGCCCTGGCATCAGATCACCCTCACCACCCCCCGCGACCAGGCCGAATCCCTCGAGGACATCCTCCTCGAACTCGGTGCCGTCTCCGTCACTCTGCAGGACGCCGCCGACGTGCCCGTGCTCGAGCCCCTGCCGGGCGAGACCCCGCTGTGGCCGGAGGTCAACGTCGTCGGCCTGTTCGAGGACGAGGCCGACACCGATCAGGTGGACCAGGCCCTTGGCGCGCGCGGCATTGGCGGCGGCGCGTGGATCTACGTGGAAGACCAGGACTGGGAACGCGCGTGGATGGACCAGTTCCAGCCCCTGCGCTTCGGCGAGAAGCTGTGGATCGTGCCGAGCTGGATCGAGGCCCCGGATGCGGAGGCGGTGAACATCCTGCTCGACCCGGGCCTGGCCTTCGGCACCGGCACCCACCCGACCACCGCCCTGTGCCTGGAATGGCTGGATGGCGCGGACATGGCGGGCAAAACCGTGCTGGACTATGGCTGCGGATCGGGCATCCTCGCCATCGCCGCGCTCAAGCTCGGCGCCACCGACGCCTGGGGCATCGACATCGACCCGCAGGCCCTGACCGCCACGCGCGACAACGCCGCGCGCAACGGCATCGAGGCCAGTCGCCTGCATACAGGATTGCCGGGCGCGCTGCCCAAAGACGCACTGTTCGACGTGCTGCTGGCCAACATCCTGATGGGCCCGCTGATCGAGCTGGCTCCCACCCTGACCGGCCATGTGAGGCCCGGCGGACGGCTGGTGCTGTCCGGCCTGCTCGGCGAGCAGGCCGAGGAGGTGATGGCGGCCTACGCCGCGGATTTCGACTTCGACCCACCCGCGCTCAAGGAAGGCTGGGCCCGCCTGACGGCGCTTCGCCGTTAAGGAAATACTGAAAAAATCCATCCCTGGATTTTTTCAGCTCGGCTGATCCCTCCTCTCAAGCTCATCCGGCATCCCTGCCGGAAGGCCCTTTGGGCTTCAGCCTTCGAGAGCGTCGCGGCACATGTCGTCCTCGTTGTCGGGAGCAACGAGGGAACGCGGGCTTACGCCAGCTTAACGCGAAGCTGGCGTAAGCCCGCGTTTAGCGTTCCCCGAAAGGCTGGACACATGGATGTGTTCAGCCGCGACGTCCCCCCCAAGAAATCAACGACTTGCGTTGTCGTTCGCGTTGGGGCTTCCTGTCCCAAGCAGGGAAGGGGTCGAAGCCCCCTCCTTCCCCCTGCCCTGACGGTTCGCCAGCAGATCCTCGAGCCGGTCGAAGCGCGCCTCCAGCGCCTCCAGGCGCTGCAGGATCAGGAGTTCGTGCCGCACCTCCTCGCGCTCGACATCGGCCACTGTCTCCTCGAACCGCAGGCTGAGCACGAAGGCAGCCAAATTCGCCGTCACCATCGAAAAGGTCGCCACGCCGAACAAGATCAGGACAACCCCGAGCAAACGCCCCTCGGGACTGGCGGGCACCACATCGCCGTAGCCCACGGTGCTGACCGTAGCCAACGCCCACCACATTCCATCCCACAGGGACTTCATGTTCGGATCGATGCTCGCAACCAGCGTGCCGATCGAAACCACGAGGAAGAGAGCGATGACGAGGGTGGCCACCAGGGCATGACGGGCGAGCATGCGCAGCGAACGCCGCGTGAAGCGCAGCACCAGCACCACGAGCAGAACCAGGCGCAGCACGCGCAGGAAGGCCAAGGCCGAGGCTTGCTGGATGAGCAGCAGGGGCACGCCGCCCAGCACGATGCACAGGTTGAGCCAGTTCTGCCGCCAGTAAAGGCGACGGTCGCGTACCAGCAGGCTGAGCACCACCGCCTCGAGAAGGAAGACGCCCCATACCGTCAGGTCCAGGATGCGCAGGGTCTGGACATCCAGCACGCCCTTGGCCTCGGCATACCAGGCGAAAGGCAGCCACAGGGTCGCGAGCGACACCAGCACCTCCAACCGCCCCCCCCAGCGCCGCGCGCGCTCGCTCTCGTGCGCGGCGACCCCGGCCACGCCGAAACGGCCGGGCAGGTCGTGGAAGGAGCGCTTCATTCCAGCCGGCCGCTGCGCGCCGACGACGGAAGATCCCCGGCGCGCCCGGTGGCACGGCGGGTCAGCAGGCGGCGCAGCGGCGGCAGGTCGTTCGCCACGCGCAAGGCCAAGCCGCGCAGCCACGGGAGGGGACCGCGCGCGGGCTTGAAGGCGTGGTGGAAGACATCCATGGCCGATTGCATCAGCAGGTTCTCGCCCCGGCGCCGGCGCTCGTAGCGCTGCAGCACGTGCAGGGCGCCGATGTCCTCGTTGCCCGAGCATGCCGCGGCCAGCACCTCGGCCAGTGCGGCCACGTCCATGAAGCCAAGGTTGACGCCCTGCCCGGCCAGCGGATGGATGGTGTGCGCGGCATCGCCAGCCAGCACCAGGCGCGGCTTGCAGTATTGCTGGGCGTGGCGGCGAGTGAGTCGGAAGCTGCCGCGCTCCAGAAGGGCATCGATCCCGCCCAGTTCGGACGGGAAGGCGCGCAGCAGTTCCTCCACGAAGGCCTCGTCATCCAGTGCCTTCAGGCGTGCCACCTCGTCCGGCGCGGTGTACCAGACCAGCGAGGCATGCGGGCCGGACAGCGGCAGCAGGGCTTGCGGGCCCGTCGGGGTAAAACGCTGCCAGGTGATGTCCTGCTGCGGCGCGTCGGTCCTGACCGTGGCCACCAGCGCCTCGACGTCGTAGTCCCAGCTGGTCAGGCCGATGTTGGCAAGCTCGCGCAGGCGGGAGCGCGCGCCATCCGCGCCGACCACGAGGCTGGCACGGACCGTGGTGCCGTCGCTGATGCCGACCTTTCCTGGCCGGTCCCCTTCGGACTCGCCGCATGGCGATTCCCGATTCGCTGCTCCCGTACCGAAAACCCTTCCGACATCCATGCCGGAAGCCCATGTTGGGTACGGCCGTCCGGAGCCCGACGAATCGGTCAGGCGGGCGATCACGGCATCGTCGCGGATATCGATCGAATCCAGCCGCGCCGGGCAGTGCCAGTGCACGGTCTCCAGCCCCTCGGCCGCGCGCCAGAGGGCCAGCTGCAGGAGGCGGTTCTCGACGATGTGACCCAGGGCCGGCTCGCCGATGTCGCGGCTGTCGAAGGTGGTCTCGCCCGGTCCCTCGCGGTCCCACACGCGCATGCGTCGGAACGGAACCGCCCGCATGTCCAGCACGTGCCGCCACGCGTCGACGGCCTCAAGAAGGGCCTGCGAGGCGAGGCTGACGGCCGACACGCGAAGGTCGAGCGGCTGCTCCGGCGCGAAGGGCTCGGGCGCCTGCGCCTCGACCACATGCACCTCGAACCCCTGTCGCCCGAGCGCGCAGGCCAGGGCGGCGCCCACCATGCCGCCGCCGATGATCAGGACGTCCGCGTGATGTTCCATCGTCTCACCCATTCAAGCCCATCATCTGCCTGAGGAAGCCGGCACGCAGCGGCGGCACGGCATCCAACGCCGCCAGGGCCAGTCCCTTGAGCGCCCCTGGCACCGGCACGGCGCGAGTGAAGCCGCGCGCGAGCAGATCCATCAGCGGATAGCTGCGGGCGTAATCCGCCCCGCGCGCGGCGGCATAGGCGGCCAGCACGGAGGCCGAGCCGATGTCGCGCCCCTCCTGCCGCGCCCGGCTCACCTCGCCCAGCAGCACGCGGATGTCGCGCAGGCACAGGTTCAATCCCTGCCCGGCGACGGGATGCAGGGCATGCGCGGCATTGCCGAGCACCACTGCGCGCGGCGCGGTCACGGCGCCCGCGGTCACGGCACGCAGCGGATAGGCGTGGCGAGGACCGGTTGCGACGAAGCGCCCCAGGCGGGGTCCGAAACGCCCGCCGAGCTCGTCGAGGAAGGCGCCGTCCGCAAGTCCCATGCGCCGCTCCGCGTCCCCTGCCGGGGTCACCCACACCAGCGAATAACGGCTGCCCCCCATGGGCAGCAGGGCGATCGGCCCCTCGTCGGTGAAGCGCTCGAAGGCCACGCGTGTCTCGGCCCGCTCCACCTCCACCCGTGCCAAGATCGCGGTCTGACCGTAATCACGCTCGTTGACCGGCAGGCCCAGCGCGGTCCGCACGGCAGAGCCGGCGCCATCGGCGCCGACCAGCAGGCGTGCCCGCAGGACCTGCTCCCCGTCAAGGGTGGTAAAGCGGAGAGCGACGCCCTCCCCCTCCGGGGCGTGCGCGAGATAGCGCGCCGGGGCATACCAGTGCACGCCGCTTGACCGCGCGGCATCGCACAGCACCGGCGCCATGCACGCGGAATCCAGCACATGGCCCAGCGCGGCGACGCCTTCCTCGCGCGCGGCGAAACGCGCGCTGCCCCAGGCGCCGCGCAGGGAGACATGGATGCGCTCGATCGGCTCGGCATGCGGAGCCAGACCGCCCCACAGTCCCCAGCCGGCCAGCAGGCGTCGACCGCCCTCGGCCAGGGCAATGACACGGCCGTCGAAGCCCGTGCTCCCCACCGCGGATGCCGTCCATCCCAGGACGGCACCCTTCGGGCTTGCCCCTTCGGGGCAAGCCCCGATTTGTTCCCGACAAATCGGTGCCGAGGCCGGGGCGGCCTCCCTTTCCAGCACGGCCACCTCGAAGCCCTCGCGCGCCAGCGCATGGGCCAGCACCGCGCCAACCGGGCCGCCGCCGACGATGGCGACGTCAAGCATGGGGCACCATCTCCTCCAGCGCCTCGATCGACTTAGGCGCATCCGCGGTCAACACCTCGCAGCCCTCGCGGGTGACCAGCACGTCGTCCTCGATGCGGATGCCAATGTTGCGGAAGGCCTTCGGCACGTCGCGCCCGGCGTCGATGTACAGCCCCGGCTCCACGGTCAGCGCCATGCCGGGCTCCAGCGGCCGCCAGGCGCCATCCACCTTGTAGGCGCCGACGTCGTGCACGTCCATGCCCAGCCAGTGCCCGGTGCGGTGCATGTAGAAGCGCTTGTAGGCCTCCTTCTCGATGAGCCGGTCGACCTTGCCCTTGAGCAGCCTCAGCTCGACCAGCCCCTCGGTCAGCACGCGCACCGCAGCCTGGTGCGGGACATCCCAGCTTGCGCCGGGACGGACCGCGTCGATGGCCGCCTGCTGCGCCGCCAGCACCACGGCATACAGCTCGCGCGCGGCGGGAGAGAAGCGCCCGCCGACGGGGAGGGTGCGGGTGATGTCGCCGCAGTAGCCGCCCCACTCGCAGCCCGCATCCACCAGCACCAGCTCGCCCTTCCTCAGCATGTCGCGGTTCTCGGTGTAGTGCAGGATGCAGGCGTTGGCCCCGCCGGCGACGATGGAGGGAAAGGACGGCTCGCCGCCGTGCACGCGGAAGGTGTGCAGCAGCTCGGCCTCCAGCGCGTGCTCCGTCATATCCGGGCGCAGGGCCTGCATCACCCGCCGGTGGGCGAGCGCGGTCACCCGGCAGGCCTCGCGCAGCACGTTGGCCTCGTCCTCGTCCTTGAACAGTCGCATCTCGTGCACCAGCGGGGCGAGGTCGAGCCAGCCGGCCGGAGGCTTCACTCCGGCACGCTGCTGACGGCGAACCACGGCCAGCCAGCCGAACAGGCGCTCGGCGAAGCGTCCGTCATCGAGCGGTGCGTAAAGCCGCTCGCGGCCGGCCAGCAATCCCGGCAGGCGGCTGTCCAGTTCGTCGATCGGGAAGGCCTCGTCGGCCCCGTACAGCTTGCGCGCCCCCGTCACTCCGGCACGGCGACCGTCCCACTGCTCGCGCTCGGGGTCGCGCGGTCGCACGAACAGGATGAAGGGCCCCTCCTCGTGCCCCGGCGCCAGCACCAGCACGGCGTCGGGCTCGTCGAAGCCGGTCAGGTAGCGGAAGTCGCTGTCCTGGCGGAAGGGATAGTGGGTGTCGCGGTTGCGCACCCGCTCGACGGCGGCCGGCAGGATGGCGATGCCCTCCGGCCCCAGTTGCGCCAGCAGGCGCTTGCGGCGGCGGGCGAAGTGCTTCTTGTCGAGGAGGGGATGGATGGACATGGCAAGCCCTCGCAGAGCGTCAGTGCAGGGTTCGGGATCCGGCATGCGGCCAGTGCGCGGGCACATCGGCCTTAACAACGTCGTCGGGAACGACGTTGGGTCGCGGGCTTGCGCCAGCTGCGCGATCAGCGACACCCGAAGGGTGGAATCCAGGGATGGGTTCCGCCGCCCCCCCGGCCGGCGCGGCATCGGGGCGTGGATGGAGGGTCTCGTGCAGCAGCAGCACCCCCACGCGCAGGTACTCGACCAGGTCGCTGTAGGCCTGCTCGTCCTCCTCTGCGTCCTCACCCAGGTCGAAGCTCGCTTGGGCGAACTGGTTGATGTCGCGCAGGATCTCGGCCGCCTCTTC
The DNA here is from genome assembly GCA_049322715.1 of Pseudomonadota bacterium. GTDB lineage: Bacteria > Pseudomonadota > Gammaproteobacteria > Halothiobacillales > Halothiobacillaceae > Thiofaba. Next base: position 4,945 of record JBMOQP010000028.1, on the reverse strand, counting down.
CGGCAACTTCCCCGGGTCGCGCCCCCCGGCCACGCCATAGCCATAGAGGAAACCATGGCACCAGTCGTGCAGGGCCTCGGCGCGCTCCTCCAGGGACGCCTCATCCTCCGGGAGCATCAGATCAAAGGTGCCGGTCACGTCGGCCAGGCTCGCCACCGTCTCGGCATGAAGCTCGCGCACGGGCTCAGGCACCTCGACCTGCGACTCGTCCTCGCGGATGTTCGACCACCAGTCCCCGAGTTCGGCCGCCCCCGCCGCGCACAGCATCCCGCTCAGCACGCCATGCGCCTCGGCGGCCTGCACCGCCGCGTCGTCCAGGGCCTCGTCGACCCGCTCGAATTCCACCATGAGCCGCTCCTCGCGTGCCGTTAGTCTCTATGCCGCATCCTACCACGCACGCCTGCCCCGGGGCTGTCGACCGGCTCGCACCCCGGCCGGTTGCACAACGCCGACCCGCGACCTAAGATTTTTGCTTTATCTTGGCGGCCCCGTTGCCGTTGGAGAGCACGATGCAGCGCATCATCACACAAGAAGAGTGGCAGGGGCTCGAAGAAGGCGTCCTGCAACTTGTCGAGCTGTGTGAAACCCTCAAGCGCGCCAACCAGCGGCTGGAGGATGACAACCGGCACCTGCGCGACGAGAAGACACGCCTGCAGGACCTGCTCGGCGAGGCCGAGGCCCGCCTTGCCCCCGTCCTCGAACAGCTGCGCACCCTGGAGGCCCAGGCATGAGCACCGAACCCGCTGTCCCGGTCGACATCACGATCCTCGACAAGGAATACCGCGTCGCCTGCCCCGAGAGCGAGCGCGAGGCGCTGGAACGCTCCGCCCGCTTCCTCGACGGCAAGATGCGAGAGATCCGCCACACCGGCAAGGTCATCGGCAACGACCGGGTGGCGGTCATGGCCGCCCTCAACATCACCCACGAGCTGCTGCAGCTGCGCGCCGGCCATGCCCCGGCCATGCCGGACGACGCCCTGCCGGCCTCGCTGGAGGTGCAGGCGCTGGGCCACCGCATCCGCGAGACGCTCGAACGTTGCAAACCGGCAGGGACTGATCTAACCTGAATCCAAGTCTTCTGGAGCGTGCGCCAGTAGCCCAATCCCCTTGAGCCTTAATGCACCTCCCTGGGGATGGCCCCTAGAGCCGTGTGCATGTCCGCCCCGCGCGGAAAGCCTGACGCTCTCACCGCCCTCCCCGACTTGAACCGCTCGGTTCAAGGTACCCGGCCAACAGCGGCGCCCTGGAAGACCCTCCCTCCCATGCCTCCCGCCTCCCGCAAAGAACTCCGCCAGACCCTTCGCCGCAGCCGCCGTGCGCTGCAGGGACTGGACCGCGCCTGGCGCGAAGCCGCCATCCTCGAAGCCCTGCGCCTGCACCCCGTTTTCCGGCATGCCCGCCGCATCGCCCTCTTCTGGCCCGCTGACGGCGAGGTCGACCTGCGCCCGCTGGCGCCGCTCGCCCACCCCCGCCAAGGCCTCTACCTGCCCATTCTCTCCCGAGGCTCGCGCCTGCGCTTCGCCCCCTGGCAGATCGGCCATCCGCTGCGACCGAACCGCTTCCGCATCCCCGAGCCCCGCTACCGCGTCACCGACCTGCTGAACGCGCGCGAGATCGATCTCATCCTCATGCCACTGGTCGGCTTCGACGATGCCGGCAACCGCCTCGGCATGGGCGGCGGCTTCTACGACCGCACCCTCGCCTTCCGCCACGCCCGCCGGCGCTGGCGCAAGCCCCTGCTGATCGGCGTCGCCTTCGGCCTGCAGCGCTGCCCAGCCCTACCCGCGGAGGCGTGGGACGTACCGCTGGATGGCATCGTCACGGAGGACGGGGTACGCTTGTTTAATCGCATCCAACGGAACCCGACATGGCCCACTGGCTGATGAAATCCGAGCCTGACGTGTTCGGCATCGACGATCTCGCCTCCCGCCCCGACAAGACCGAGCCCTGGGACGGCGTGCGCAACTACCAGGCACGCAACTTCATGCGCGCGATGAAGAAGGGCGACCAGATCTTCTTCTACCACTCCAACACCGCCGTGCCCGGCATCGTCGGCATCGCCGAGGTGGTGCGTGAGGCCTACCCGGACCACACCGCCTGGAACCCGGACGGCAAGTACTACGACCCGGCCAGCACGCCGGACAAGCCACGCTGGGACATGGTCGACGTCGGTTACGTGCGCCACCTTGCGCGCGTCATCCCGCTGCAGGAGCTGAAGGAAGTCGAGGCCCTCGCCGGCATGCCGCTGGTGCGCAAGGGCAACCGCCTGTCGGTCATGCCGGTGAGCGACGAGCACTGGCAGATCATCCTCGACCTTGAGTAGGAGTGGTCCCTGGACCGCGATCTTCTGCCTCAATCGCGGCCCGAGGGCCGCTCCCACAAGACAGCCCCGACATGAGCCTCACCCGCGACTACCTCGAACGCATCCTTACCGCCCGCGTCTACGACGTGGCGGTCGAGAGCCCGCTCGACCCGATGCCGCTGCTGTCCGCGCGCCTCGGCCACCGCGTGCTGCTCAAGCGCGAGGACCTGCAGCCGGTGTTCTCGTTCAAGCTGCGCGGCGCCTACAACAAGATCCACCACCTGCACTCGCGCGGCGAGCTGGGCGCGGGCGTGATCGCCGCCAGCGCGGGCAACCACGCCCAGGGCGTCGCCCTCGCCGCCCAGCGCATGGGCCTGCGCGCCGTCATCGTCATGCCCGCCACCACCCCGGACATCAAGATCAATGCCGTGCGCCGGCGCGGCGGCGAGGTGGTGCTGCACGGGGACGCCTACGACGAGGCCTATGCCCACGCCCGCAAGCTGGCCGACTCCGAGGGACTGACCTTCATCCATCCGTTCGACGACCCCGAGGTAATCGCCGGCCAGGGCACCATCGGCATGGAGATCCTGCGCCAGCATCCGGACGCCATCGAGGCGGTGTTCGTGCCGGTCGGCGGAGGCGGGCTGATCGCCGGCATCGCCGCCTACCTCAAGCACCTGCGCCCGGCCACTCGCATCGTCGGCGTGGAGCCCGAGGACGCCGCCTGCATGCATGCCGCCCTCGCCGCCGGCGAGCGCGTCGTCCTGCCGCAGGTCGGCCTGTTCGCCGACGGCGTGGCGGTCCGGCAGGCGGGCGAGGAGACCTTCCGCATCGCGCGCGAGTGCGTGGACGAGATGATCCTGGTGAGCACTGACGAGATCAGCGCCGCGATCAAGGACATTTTCGACGACACCCGCGCCATCGCCGAGCCGGCCGGGGCGCTCGCCATCGCGGGCCTCAAGCGATATGTGGGAGCAGCCTCTGGCCGCGAAACCGGCCCCCTGATCGCCATCAACTCCGGCGCCAACATGAACTTCGACCGCCTGCGCCACATCGCCGAGCGGGCGGAGCTGGGCGAGCAGCGCGAGGCCCTGTTCGCGGTCACCATCCCCGAGCGCCCCGGCAGCTTCCGTGCCTTCTGCGAGACACTCGGCCGGCGCGCGATCACCGAGTTCAACTACCGCTTCAACGACCAGCGCGACGCCCACATCTTCGTCGGCGTTCAACTCGACGGCGGCGCGGCGGAGAAGGAAGCCCTCGTCGGCCTGCTGCGCGAGCGTGGCTATCCGGTGCTCGACATGACCGGCAACGAAATGGCCAAGCTACACGTGCGCCACATGGTCGGCGGCCGCGCCCCGCGCGTGGAACACGAGATCCTATACCGCTTCGAATTCCCCGAACGCCCCGGGGCCCTGCTCCACTTCCTCACCCGCATGGGCGCGAAGTGGAACATCAGCCTGTTCCACTACCGCAACCACGGCGCCGACTACGGCCGCGTGCTGGTCGGCATCCAGGTTCCCGGCGAGGAACACCATCAGTTCGAGCAGTTCCTCGACGCCCTCGGCTTCCCCTACTGGGACGAGACCGACAATCCGGCCTACGGCCTGTTCCTGGCCTGACGCGGGGCAGGAGCGCCCCCGCGAATCGCGACGGGACGCCCCCCCGACGGTTGCTCCTACATCCGCCTTTTTTCAGGTAACCTTGGAAGGTTTGTTTTCAAGGAGACCCCCATGAACCAAGACGAACTGAAGCGCCAGGCGGCGCTGGCCGCCCTCGAATACGTCAAGCCCGGCACCATCGTCGGCGTCGGCACCGGCTCCACCGTCAACCACTTCATCGACGGCCTGGCCACCATCAAGCACAAGATCGAAGGCGCGGTCTCCAGCTCCAACGCCTCTACCGAGCGCCTGCGCAAGCACGGCATCCAGGTGTTCGACCTGAACGAGGTGGACGACATTCCCGTATACGTCGACGGCGCTGACGAGGCCAATGAGCACCTGCAACTGATCAAGGGCGGCGGCGGCGCGCTGACCCGCGAGAAGATCATCGCCCACATGGCCAAGACCTTCGTCTGCATCGCCGACGAGAGCAAGCTGGTGCCGATCCTCGGCAAGTTCCCGCTACCGATCGAGGTGATCCCGATGGCGCGCAGCATGGTTGCCCGCGAGCTGGTCAAGCGCGGCGGAAACCCGGTCTACCGCGACGGCTTCGTCACCGACAACGGCAACCAGATCCTCGACGTGCACAATCTCGAGATCATGCAGCCGGCCAAGCTCGAGGACGAGCTGAACAACATCCCCGGCATCGTCACCGTGGGCCTGTTCGCCCTCCGCCCGGCGGACGTGCTGATCCTCGCCACCAAGGACGGCGTGCGCAAGATCGGCTAAGGAAACGCTGAAAAATTCAGCGTTTCCTGTCCGGGGCATGGATGCCCCGGCGCAAGCAAGGGCGTAAGCCCTTGATTCGCGGCGGCCACCGCGAATTCACTTCGTGGTGAGCCGAGCTGAAAAAATCCAGGGATGGATTTTTTCAGATACTGTCTTACCCACCCCCTGGCAAGCCCATGGCAGGGTCGAAGGGGCGGCCTGATTTGAGGATGCCCCACATCAGGTGCACCAACTTGCGCATGAGGGCGACGATGATC
>JBMOQP010000027.1:0-12318 GCA_049322715.1 Pseudomonadota bacterium | reverse complement strand
TCACGAAGCTCCCCTCGCTCATCCCGGCCAGCGGCATGAACGCCGAATCGCTCGCCAGACGACCATGCGTGCCATGGCAGCCCGCACACGTCTGCGCCATCATCTCGCCCGTGTGCTCGGCATGGGCGGCTCCCGCCGCCACCATGCCTGCCATGGCGATCCCCATCATCAGGACGCGCTTGGTCATATCGATGACTCTCCTCAGCAATGACCCCAAGGGGTGAAAACATCTGTACGCACGACACGCCCCGCGACCGAGGTGTGGCATTTCACACACTATAAGTTTGATCTATCGGCCAATACAACAAAGTGTTTTACTCAACCATTATCGGACGCGAGCGACGTTTCAAGGCTTGCGAGCTAGAGTTAAGCGTAGGGCATGCATGCCAACTTGCATGAAATTTTATGAACGTATAAAAATCATAAAAATACGGCGCTTACACGCATCCGCAGGAGATCCCCCCATGACCCAGGCCGCCGCCCTGCCCCTGCCGCAGAAGATCCGCTCGATCTATGAACTGGCCAAACCCAAGGTGGTTGGCCTGATCGTCTTCACGGCCTTCGTCGGCATGCTGCTGGCCAGCCCGCCGGGCCTGCTGGATGGTGAGCGTGTGTTTTTTGCCCTACTCGGCATCGCCCTGGCCTCCGCCGCCGGCGCGGCCATCAACCACCTGCTGGACGAGCGCTTCGATGCGGTGATGGACCGCACCCACAACCGCCCCCTGCCGACCGCGCGGGTGAACAACCGCGAGGTGCTGGCCGTGGCGCTGTCGTGGGCGGCCCTGTCGATGGGCATCCTTGTGTGGCAGGTCAACGTGCTGACCGCCGTGCTGACCTTCATGGCCCTGATCGGCTACGCGGTGATCTACACCGTGTACCTGAAGCACAACACGCCGCAGAACATCGTCTGGGGTGGCGCGGCCGGCGCGGCCCCGCCGCTGCTGGGATGGACGGCCATGACCGGCCAGATCACGGTCGAGGGGCTGATCCTGTTTCTGATCATCTTCCTGTGGACCCCTCCGCATTTCTGGCCGCTGGCCATCCGCCGGGCGGAGGAATATCGCCGGGCGGGCATCCCCATGCTTCCCGTGGTCAAGGGCATCCAGCACACCAAGTACCAGATCCTGCTCTACACCATGGTGCTGGTCTCCGTGAGCCTGCTGCCCACCACCGTCGGCATGAGCGGCCTGCCCTATTTCTTCGCCGCCGCCATCCTGGGCGGGGTTTACCTGATGTATGCCTGGCGCCTGTATCGCGACCCGGAGAACAGGCTGGCGATGCCGACCTTCGGCTATTCCATCCTCTACCTGATGCTGCTGTTCACCGCCCTGCTGGTCGACCATTACCTGCGCTGAAGGAAGCCGCATGACCGATGTGTCTGGAACACATCGGGATTCGCCGCAAGGCGAACCCGAAGGGGGCCGCCCGCGGATGGGCGGCATGCGCCCCCTGCATGGATGGCTGGCCCTGCTGTTCGCCTTGCCCCTGTTGCTGGCCAGCCTGAGCGGGGCCATGCTCGGTTTCGCGCGCGAGAGTGACCGCATGTTCAACGTCGAGCTGCTCGCCGCCCCCTTCTCGACTGCCCCCCCGCAGTCCGCCGACCGCCTGCTGGACAGGGCACGCGATGCTCATCCCGGCATGCGCATCGTCGGCCTGGGCCTCCCGGTCACGCCGGTCGATGCCGCCCTGGTGCTGATGGAGGACGACGCCGGGGAGCGCCACGAGGTCCACATCCATCCACGAACCGGTGAGCCGCGCGGCAGCCGCCCCTCCGATGCGGGCCTGTACAGCCTGGCCTGGCGCCTCCACACCACCCTGCTGCTGGGCGAGACTGGGCGCTGGATCAACCGTCTCGCCGCCCTCGGTCTGCTGCTCGTCATTCTCAGCGGCCTGCTCCTGCGCGGGCGCAGGCAGGCCCGCGGCATCGCGGGCCGCACCCACCCCCTGCTGGGCATGACCAGCGCCCCCGTGTTGGCGCTCATCGCCTCATCGGGCCTGCTCTTCCTCGCCTGGCAGCCGGGCTACGGCAACGTGCAGCACCTGACGCTGCACACTCCGGCTCATCGATTCGAACTGCCCGACCCGACTCCGGCGCTGGCCGCCCTGCAAACCGCCCAGCCCGAGTGCGCGCCCCGCTGGGTCGCCCCCCTTGCCCCGGAAGGGGTGCTCATCGCCTGCGAGGAACCCCACCACGCCGGGACGCTTGGTGTACGCTGGTTCGCGTGGTCGGCCGTCGGAGGACTTGCGCCGGAAACCGGGGGGCCGCGCGCCGGCGAATTGCTGTATGACCTGCACACCGGCGAGCTGCTGGGCATGCCCGGGCGCATCCTGTGGGTGATCGCCAGCCTCGCCGTCCCTTTCCTCATCCTCGGCGGCTTCGCAAGCCGCTCCGCCCGCCGGGACTCACCTGCCGCAAAGACAAACCATGAATGACCGCCACCGCCACTTCCGCCGCATTGCCCTGATCACCATCGCCGCCGTCTACATCCTGATCGCGGTAGGCAGCATGGTGCGCGCCACCGGCGCCGGCATGGGCTGTCCGGACTGGCCGACCTGCTTCGGCCAGCTCGTCCCGCCGACCGACGTGTCGCAACTGCCGGAGAACTATCAGGAGATCTACCGCGACCGCGGCTACGCGGACGTCGAGTTCAACGCGGTGAAGACCTGGACCGAGTACTTCAACCGCCTGACCGGGGTGACCGTCGGCTTCCTGTCGATCTGGACCCTGTGGGCGGCCTGGCGCATCCGCCGGGAGGAGCCGCCGGTGTTCTGGTACGCCCTGTCTGCCTTCGTGCTGGTCGGCTTTAACGGCTGGCTGGGCAAGGTCGTCGTCTCCAGCAACCTGCATCCAGCGATGATCACCACCCACATGGTCGCCTCGCTGCTGGTGGTGGCGAGCCTGGTACTGGCGATCGGCCATTCGCTGCGAGACACCCTGCGCATGAGCCTCGCCGGGGCGCTGTCCACCCGCGCCTGGCTGATTGCCGGCATGGTGCTGACCATCGCGCAGATCGCCCTCGGCGTGCAGGTGCGCGAGCGCATCGACATACTGTCCCTGCAGTACGACTACGCGGAGCGGGCCACTTGGGTGGCCCAGGTCGGCGCCCCGCTGACCGTGCACATCCTCGGCGCGATGGTGGTGGTCGGCTACAACCTGTGGCTGGGCCTGCGCGTGCTGCGCCGGGACGACAATCCGCTGACCCAGCGGCTGGCCTTGGCGATGATGGGCGTGGTGCTGGTCGAGCTGCTGATCGGCCTGTCGCTCGCCGGCCTCGGCTTCCCAGCCTTCCTGCAGCCGCTGCACCTGATGCTGGCCGCCATCGTGTTCGGCCTGCAGATGGCGCTGTTCGGCGCGGCCCAGTACGCCCTCTCGTCCCGACTTGCCGGCCAGGAAGAGAAGGCGCGCACCCGAGCGTGATAAACTCCCGCACCTTTGCCCCGGAACCGATTCCATGCCCCTCAAGCCCAACCAGGTACGCCACCTGCGCGCCCTTGCCCACCACCTCAAGCCGGTCGTCCTGCTCGGCCAGCACGGCCTGACCGAGGCGGTGCTGGCCGAGATCGAACTCGCGCTCGAGCACCACGAGCTGATCAAGGTGCGCGTGCCCGGCATGGAGCGCGAGGACAAGAAGGACGTGATCGAGGTGATCTGCGAGCGCACCGGCGCGGAGCTGGTGCAGGCCATCGGCCACATCGCGGTGCTTTTCCGCAAGCGCGCCAGGGATTCCCAGATCAGCCTGCCGCGATGATCGTGGATAGGTCATGCCGCTCTACGGCCTCGACCCCACCGACATCCGCTTCCCCGAGCCGACGCAGGCCCTGAGCGAGCCGAACGGCCTGCTCGCCGTCGGCGGCGACCTCTCTCCAGCCCGCCTTCTGGAAGGCTACCGGCACGGCATCTTCCCCTGGTTCTCTCCGGGCGACCCGATCCTGTGGTGGTCGCCCGATCCGCGCACCGTACTGTTCCCGGACCGCCTCAAGATCCGCCGCAGCCTGCGCAAGACGCTCGGGCGCCAGCCGTTCGAACTGCGCATCGACAGCGACTTTGCCGGCGTGCTGGAAGGCTGCGCCGCCCCGCGCCCCGGGCAGGACGGCACATGGATCACCGGAGAGATGCACGCGGCCTACCTGCGCCTGCACGCCATGGGCCACGCCCACAGCATCGAATGCTGGCAGGACGGGCGGCTGGTGGGCGGCCTGTACGGGGTACGCCTGGGCCGGGTGTTCTTCGGCGAATCCATGTTCAGCCGGGTATCGGACGCATCCAAGGTCGCCCTGGTCGCCCTCTGCCAGGGCATCCTCGGCTTCATTCCGGCCGTCATCGACTGCCAGTTCTCCACCGCCCATCTTGAAAGTCTCGGCGCCGCCCCGATTCCGCGTTCCGACTTCCTCGCCCTGCTCGACCGGCACACCCGCGAATAGCCCCTCTTCCCGCACGGTCGGCTCGTTTGGCCCGCCATGGATTCGCTGTTAATTTATGCGCGCATAAATTTATCGAATCAACCATGAGACAGCGGATGAACATCGAACGTCGCGACTTTCTCAAATCCCTCGGCCTGATCGGCGCCACCACCGCCGTCGGCACCACGGCCATGGCCCACCCGCGCGACGCCCGCGCCGCCGTCAAGACCCGTGCCCGCATCGTCATCGTCGGCGGCGGGGCTGGCGGCATCACCGCCGCCGCCAAGCTCAGCAAGTGGCTGGAAGGCGCCCTGATCACCATCGTCGAGCCGCGCGAGACCCACTGGTACCAGCCCGGCTGGGTATTCGTCGGTGCCGGCGTGCACGACGCAGCCTGGACCACCGACACCCCGAATGCCGACTACATCCCCAGGGGCGTGCGCTGGGTGAAGGACAGCGTCGCGAGCTTCGAGCCGGAGGCGAACAAGGTCCTGACCCAGGGCGGCGAGACGCTGGAATACGACTACCTGATCGTCGCCACCGGCCTGAAGCTGGACTATGCCGCCATCGAGGGACTGGAGCGCGACATGCTCGGCCGCGACGGCCTGGTCAGCGTGTACGCGAGCCCGAACCAGGCCGCGGCCATGTGGACCGAGATGCAGGCCTTCATCCAGAAGGGAGGCGACGGCCTCTTCACCCTGCCCCACACCCCGCTCAAGTGCGCCGGTGCACCGCTGAAGATGGCCTTCCTGACCGAATCGCACGCGCGCAACGGCGGCCGCCGCGAGGCCATGAACCTCGCCTTCTACTCATCCATCGACAAGCTGTTCAGCGTCAAGCCGATCAACGACCTGGCCGACGGCCTGTTCCGCGAGCGCGGTTTTGCCATGAACTACCAGCACCGCCTGAAGACCGTCGACGCCGGACGCAAGGAGGCGGTGTTCATCACCCCGGACGGTGACAAAGCCATGCACTACGACTTCCTGCACGTCGTCCCGCCGATGACCGCGCCGGACGTGGTCAAGGCCAGCGCGCTGGCCTGGAAGGAGGGCCCCTTCGCCCCCGGCGGCTGGCTCGAGGTGGACAAGCACACCCTCCAGCACCTGCGCTTCCCGAACGTGTTCGGCGTGGGCGACGTAAACGGCACGCCGATCGGCAAGACCGCCGCGAGCGTCAAGTTCCAGGCCCCGATCGCGGCCGAGAACCTGGTCAGCCTGATCGAAGGCAAGCCGATGGAGCGCAAGTACGACGGCTACACCTCCTGCCCGCTGGTCACCGAAGTGGGCAAGGCCGCGCTGGTCGAGTTCGGCTACGACCTTGAGCTGATCCATACCTTCCCGCTGGTCGACCAGGCCGCCCCGAGATGGGCCTGGTGGGCGCTGGACCTGTACGCGATCAAGCCGCTGTACGAGCAGATGCTCAAGGGTCGCGTTCCTGCCTGATCGGGCGCATGCCGAGCCAATACCCAACCGTACCAGTAGGATATTTATGACTCATAGATTTTCTTATAAGACATAAGACGACAGAATGAGCCTCCTGATAATTGCCATGCTAGGATCGCTGCACCTTGCATAAGCAGGGACAAAAGACAAGCATTTCAGCCCTGGCGCGACTAAGGGCACACAATCAGGAGGCTTTGATCCATGGCGCACATCGTCATCCTCGGCGCGGGCATCGGCGGCATGCCGGCGGCCTATGAGGCACGCGAACTGCTGGGCAAGGAACACCAGATCACCGTCATCAACGCGGTGGACTACTTCCAGTTCGTGCCATCCAACCCCTGGGTCGCCGTGGGCTGGCGCACCCGCGACGAGATCACCTTCCCGATCGAGCCGTACCTCAAGCGCAAGGGCATCGACTTCATCGCCAGCGCGGTGAACAAGATCGACGCCGACCAGAACACCCTGCACCTCGACAACGGCAACACGGTCAAGTACGACTACCTGATCATCACCACCGGCCCGAAGCTGAACTTCGCCGCCATCGAAGGCGCCGGCCCGCATGGCGGCCACACCCAGTCGGTGTGCACCGTGGACCACTCCGAACAGGCCTACCAGGACTTCCAGAAGCTGTGCGAGACCCCGGGCCCCGTCATCATCGGCGCCTTCCAGGGTGCGAGCTGCTACGGCCCGGCCTACGAGTACGTGTTCATCCTCGATGCCGCCCTGCGCAAGAAGAAGCTGCGCAACAAGGTGCCCATCACCTTCGTCACCGCCGAACCGTACATCGGCCACCTGGGCCTGGGCGGCGTGGGCGACTCCAAGGGCATGCTCGAGTCCGAGCTGCGCATGCATGACATCAAGTGGATCTGCAACGCCCGCACCACCAAGGTCGAGGCCGGCAAGATGCACGTCGAGGAGCTCGACATGCAGGGCAACGTGGTCAAGACCCACGAACTGCCCTTCAACCACTCGATGATGCTGCCGCCGTTCCGCGGCGTGGACGCCGTGGCCGCGCTGGGCGAAGGTGCCGTCAACCCGGGTGGCTTCGTGCTGATCGACCAGCACCAGCGCAACCCGAAGTACAAGAACATCTACTCCGCCGGCGTGTGCGTCGCCATCCCTCCGGTCGAGGCCACCCCCGTGCCGGTGGGCGCGCCGAAGACCGGCTACATGATCGAGTCCATGGTGACCGCGATCGTGCACAACATCGAGCAGGAGCTGAAGGGCGAGCAGCCAACCCACAAGGGCACCTGGCAGGCCATCTGCCTGGCCGACATGGGCGATCGCGGCGCCGCGTTCATCGCCCTGCCGCAGATCCCGCCGCGCAACGTCAACTGGTTCGCGAAGGGCAAGTGGGTGCACCTGGCCAAGATCGCGTTCGAGAAGTACTTCATCCGCAAGATGAAGTCCGGCACCTCCGAGCCGGTCTACGAGAAGTACGTACTCAAGGCCATCGGCATCGAGCGTCTGGCCAAGTAAGGCCAGTCCGCTTCGCGGTCAACAAGGCGCCCCCCCGGGCGCCTTTTCTTTTGGCCGCCTGGCAGGGTGTTGAAAAACACCCTGATAAGGCAAGCCATGGATGGCTTGCGCAAAGCGCTCCATCGTTGCTCCATGCAACGATGTTGGCGTGTACCGCGGCGCTCTCTAAGCCTGCGTCCGAAGGACCTTGCGGCATGGACGCATCTCGAGGGCCGTACCCCGCAGGGGCTTCCGCCATGGACGGCGGAAGGGTCCGAGAGGAGGGATCAAGCGAGTTGAAAAAGGGCAGGAAAGCCCTTTTCCAACATCCTGTTAGTGCGGCGGCGGGGCCGGGAAGCGGGCCACCGGACCCGCCGCCTGCTGCCCGGGAGGCAGATAGGCCGGCGCAGGCTCCCCGGCGGGACCGAGGAAACGAAGGAAGCGGTAGATCGCCCGCAGGTCCGCATCCTTCATCTCGCGCAGGCCGAACCAGGGCATGGGCGGGCGGGACTGCTTCGTGCGCGCCATGGCCACCCACTGCTCCTCGCTCATGTCCTTCACGTACAGGCGCAGGTTGATCGCGTAGGTCGTCCCCCAGTCACCCTGCCAGCCCAGGCTGTCACCGAGCAGCCACTGTGCCTCGGGCACGTTGCCCGCGGAGGCCATGTAGCCCGCGGTATGACAGTCGTTGCAGCCGGCGATCCGGGTCAGGTAACGCCCCTGCTCGATGCTTGCGGCCTTGCCATAGGCCACCGTGTCCTTGACGGGCGTGCTGTCCGCCCCTGCCTGCAGCGACAGGACGGCCAGCACGATGGTGGCCGCGCCGTGTCCAAGCTTGATCATGATGGAGTCCCCCAGGGTGAGGATGGAAGGAAAGTCTCCAGCGTCGGGGAAGGACATGAAGCGGAGACAGGCCTCACGGCCCGGCGCGTACGCGGCGGGGTCGTGTACCCGAGCAAAGTACACAACCTTTGATTCCGCAATGCCTGGATCGAGCGCCCCCCTCAATCGGCGCGGACGATCTCCCTCATCACCGCCGTGGCGTAGCTGCCGGCAGGCAGCACGAAGCCCACGGTCAGGACCTTGCCGGCGGCATCCAGGCGCCAGTGCATCTGGCGCGGGATCACGCGCAGCGGGCGGCGGGCCGGTTCCAGCCCCTCCCGCTCGAGCCCCTCGGCCAACAGCGACTCGGGCGCCAGCACGGCCTGCTCGAGCGCGGCGCAGGCCGCCTGCGCCTGGCTTCCGCCCTTGCCCCACAGGGGGCCGCTGGTGTGCACGTCGCCCTCGCGCAGGCGGCGGGCTGTCTCATCGTCCCCCTCCTCGGCGATGAAGAAGCTGTGCTTGCCGTCCAGCATCAGGGGCTCGCCTGGCAGGACCGCCAGCCAGTTGCCGGCCTCGATGCGATGCGCCAGCACGGCGTTGAACAGCTCGCTGCGCGCGGTGGAGAGCAACATCCCCTGCTGGCCTCGATGAGGCGGCTTGCCGCCGGCGAACCAGGCGCGCACCGCATCCAGGTTGCCGCCCTCATGGCCGAAGCGCTGCTCGCCGAACCAGTTGGGCACGCCTTCACTGGCAATGCGGGCCAGGCGTGCGTCCAGGCCGTCCAGCTCGCCCTCCAGATCGCGCACGGTCAGCAGGAAACGGTTGGCGCGATGCGTTCCCTTGCGCAGCTTGCGGCCGTGGCGGGTGATGACGACGATCTCGGCGGCCGTGCGCTCGGCCAGCCGCGACCAGTCCACCGGCTTGCGCGGGGCGGGCAGGCTGAACCACTGGGTGGTGACGGCGTGGCGGTCCTTGAGGCCGGAGTAGCCCACGTCGCGCTCGGAACAGCCGGCGATGCGGCTCAGCTGCTTCGCGACCCAGGCGGTGTTCTCGCCGCGCTTGCGCACGGACAGCCACGCGTGATCCCACCGCCCTTCGGGCACGAAGCCGAGCACCTCGTCGACGACGAAGTCCTCGGGCGCGGCGCGCAGGCGGCCGGTCACGGGCGGTTCGCCCAAGGCATGGGGAAGGTTCATTTGAGTGGCAACCTGTAGAGAAAGAGCTCGGTTCGTCGGGCATCGTCCAGCTCGATGACCTCGTCGGGCTCGACATCGGGCACGGCGAAACTGTTGGAAATCAGCAGCATGGGCCGGCGCGCCTCGCGCACCAGCTTGCCCCACAGCCGGCGCATGGGCGCGGGCGAGAGAAAGGCATAGACCACATCGAAGTCGCTCAGGCGTTCCGACCAGATGCTGGCATGCCGGATGCGAATGCGCGGATGGCGGGCAAGGCGCAGGGTGCTGACCAGCCAGGGCAGTGGAGCGCTCTCCACGCCTACGGCCTCGGCCACGCGCGGTGCCTCCGCCATGGCGCGGAGCGCTCCCCCGAGTCCCGAACCGAGGTCGACCACCCGCCGCGCCTCGCCCGCCTCCCGCTCGAGAATCGCCCGCAGGGCGGCGTGGGTCGTCGTGTTGCTCAGGTAAAGGGGCACCCGCTCGCCGTGCGCGTTCCAATACACCAGCAGCAGGGCCAGGAACAGCAGCCCCATCCAGCCCGGGGAAAAATCCAGCCCGAGGGCCAGCGCCAGCAGCGGCGGGAACAGGGCATTGATGCCCCACCACCAGGGGGCACAGCGCAAGAGCACGGCGAACAGGGCCGCGAGGACGCCCTCGGCAGCCCAGAAGGTCCATGCCGGATAAGGCGGCTCGACCAGGGCGGGCAGGAAGCGCCAGAGCAGCAGGGCCAGCAGCGCGGCGGGCAGGTGCGCGAGCAGGGCGCGCAGCGCGCCACCACCCCAGCGCCGCCCGGCAGGAGGGTTGGAGGTATCACTCATAGGCCCGGCATTGTGACATCCTATGGGCCATGCAGCACCCACTCGACGAAGCGCCGGAAAAACTCTGCGCCGACCTGCTCGAACAGGCCGGCGACAGCCCCTTGCTGCGCGAGGCCTGCGCCGAGGCGGGCGCCGCCTGGGATGGCGATGTCACCCGGCCGCGCGGACCGCGGGCCGCTCTGCTGCTGGTCGAGATGAAGGCCGACACGGACACTCTGCTCGCCGCCTGCCTTGCCGACCCGCGCCTTCGCCCCGCGTTCGACGAGGGGAACATGGGCCGCCGCTACGGCGCGCACGTGGCGCGCCTGGTGGCGGACGTGCACCGCCTGAACACATTCAGCGAGACCCAGGCCGCCACCGAGAACCAGGTCCAGGCCGAGAACCTGCGCCGCCTGCTGCTGGCCATGGTGAGTGACGCCCGCAGCATCCTGATCAAGCTGGCCTACCGGCTGGAGCGCCTGCGCGCCCTGCCCCTCGTCGATGACGACGACATCCGCCGTCGGGTCGCGCGCGAGACGCTGGACCTGTTCGCCCCCCTCGCCCACCGGCTGGGGCTCGGCCAGCTGAAGTGGGAACTGGAGGACCTCGCCTTTCGCCACCTGGAGCCCGACACCTACAAGCGCATCGCCCGCTTCCTCGACGAGCGCCGTGCCGAGCGAGAGGACTACATCGTCCGCGTGCGCGAGCAGCTCCAGCGGGCGCTCGAGGCCGAGGGCATCGAGGCCCGCGTCTACGGCCGCCCCAAGCACCTGTACAGCATCTTCGGCAAGATGCAGCGCAAGCGGCTGTCCTTCGAGCAGCTGTTCGACGTGCGAGCCCTGCGCGTGCAGGTGGAGAGCATCGCCGACTGCTACGCCGCGCTCGGCATCGTGCACACCCTGTGGGACCCGATCCCGGGTGAATACGACGACTACATCGCCCACCCAAAGCCGAACGGCTACCAGTCCCTGCACACCGCCGTGCATGCGCTGGACGGCAAGACCCTGGAGGTGCAGATCCGCACCCGCGCCATGCATGAGCAGGCCGAGCTCGGGGTGGCCGCGCACTGGCGCTACAAGGAGGGCGGCAAGGGCGCGACCGATCCTTTCCAGGACGAGATGGAGCGCCTGAGGCTGGCCCTGGAGGAAGGCGAAGGCACCACGCTTGCCGCCAGCACCGTCTACGTCTTCACCCCCAAGGGGCACGTGATGGAGCTGCCGCGCGGCGCCACCCCGCTCGACCTCGCCTATGCCATCCACACCGAGCTGGGCCATGCCTGCAAGGGGGCGAAGATCAACGGCCGACTGGTGCCGCTGAACACCCCCCTCGACAACGCCGACCGGGTCGAGCTGATGCGCGCCCCGCAGGGCAGCCCGAGCCGCGAATGGGCCGACCCGAAGTCCGGCTACCTCGTCTCCAAGAGCGCCCGCGCCAAGGTGCGCGCCTGGTTCGTCAGCCGCGAGCGCGAGTCCGCGCGCGAGGAGGGGCGCGGCCACTGGGACAAGACCGTGCGCCGCCTGGGCCTCTCGCGCGAGCAGCGCGAAGGCCTCCTGCAGCGGCTCCACCTGAAGAGCGAGGAGGCCGCCTGGGAGGCACTGGGCGAGGGCAAGCTATCGCGCGCGGCCTTCCTCGATGCCGCCCGCGCCATGCTTGCCGCCGTGCGCCCCGGGGAAACCCCGTCCCCGCCCCGCCAGCTCGCACCCGAGGCGCCTGCGCGCCGCATCACCCTCGAGGGGCTGCAGGCCGAGCCGGCGCGCTGCTGCAATCCGGCCCCGGGTGATGCGGTGGTCGGCTTCATCACCCGCGGCCAGGGCCTGCGCCTGCACCGCGCGGATTGCCGCAACCTCGCCCACCTGCGCCAGGAACACCCGGAGCGGATCATGGAGGTCGAGTGGCCGCGCCTTGCCGGCGTTCCGGTGCGGGCTAGTGTCGAAGTGCAGGGCGAGGACCGCCCGGAACTGCTGCGCGACGTCGGCAACGTCCTCGCCCAATTCAAGGCCCGCCTGGTCAGCAGCGAAAGCCGCCTGGACCGGCGCACCGGCCAGAGCCAGATCAGGCTCACGCTGGAGCTGCCCGGCGTGGAGAGCATCGCCCTGCTGCTGGACAAGCTCAAGGCCATCCGTGACGTGGATGCGGTGAACCGCCTGTGATCATCGCCCGGGACAAGGTGACTCACGCCTAGCAGGCCATGGATGGCTTGCGCGAAGATCCAGGGGAAACGCT
>JBMOQP010000026.1:0-1603 GCA_049322715.1 Pseudomonadota bacterium | reverse complement strand
TCTACGGCAAGATCGTCGCGAAGTCCAGCAAGTACCACGCCCACGACGAAAAGGGCGAGTACCAGCTGGGCGACGTGATCGAGATCACCGAGAGCCGTCCGATCTCCAAGACCAAGAACTGGGTGGCTTCGCGCCTGGTTCAAAAGGCGGCCACGGTTTAAGCCCATCGCGGCGCCCGCGGCAACGCACCCGGAAACGGCCCACAATGTGGGCCGTTTTCTTTTTCCGGCGGCGCGTGACCCCTTGGGCGCCCGCCAGCCGGGCCCCATCGTTCCACACCCACAGGAGAAGACCATGATCAAACCCGGAGATTCGCTGCCCGCCGTCACCTTGATGGAGTACGTCGAGGTGCCCAGCGAGGGCTGCAGCATCGGCCCCAACCCGGTGCCCGTCGCCCAGGCGGCTGCCGGCAAGACGATTGCACTGTTCGCCGTGCCCGGCGCCTTCACGCCCACCTGCGATGCCAAGCACCTGCCGGGCTATGTGAAGCAGGCCGAGGCCTTCAAGGCCGCGGGGGTCGATGAAATCTGGTGCGTCAGCGTGAACGACGCCTTCGTCATGGGCGCCTGGGGGCGCGAGCAGCACACCGCCGGCAAGGTGCGCATGCTCGGCGACGGCGATGCGGAGTTCGCCAAGGCCACCGGCCTCACGCTCGATCTCTCGGGCAAGGGCCTGGGCCTGCGCAGCAACCGGTATTCGATGCTGGTGAAGGACGGCAAGGTGGTGACGCTCAACGTCGAAGGGCCGGGCAAGTTCGAGGTCAGCGACGCCGACACGCTGCTGGCCCAGGCCCGGGGCCTGTAAGCCCAGCCGCACGAACCGGGTCTGGCTGCTCTAAAAATCGGAGCAGTGCCTGACCGGTTGGCGCTGGGGTGCCGGGGGAAATGCCTACAAATCCACCTTCAGGTAGTGCGCGCCCTCGAGCGGGCTGAAGTAGTAGGGCGGAATTTCCTCGAAACCAAGCTCGGCATAGAGGTTGCGCGCGGCCTCCATGTCGTCGAGCGTGTCGAGCAGCACGCAGTGGTAGCCCGCCTGCCGTGCGGCGTCCAGAATGGCCTCGGCCAGCTGGCGGCCGAGGCCGAAGCGGCGGAAGGGCTTGCGCACATAAAGCCGCTTCATCTCGGCGGCGTTCGGGTAGTCCGCGGTGTCGAGTGGGCGCAGCGCACAGCAGCCGGCGGGTTCTTCGTCCACCAGGGCCAGCAGCAGGCTGCCCCGGGGCGGGGCGTAGTCGCCGGGCAGGGTGGCGAGTTCCTGCTCGAAGTTCTGGAAACACAGGTCCACGCCCAGGCCGTCGGCGTATTCGCGCATCAGCGCGCCGGCGGCCTCGATGTGCGCGGGCTCCGTGGCCTGGATCAGCGTGATGTCCATCACCGACTGTGGCCTCAGTCCCTCAGCCCTCAGCCCAGGCTCGCCACCCAGGCCATGCCGGCGGCGCAGGCGGCGAAGATGACCGCGGCGAGGAGGCGAATCGGCGCATCGTCGCGCGAGGCGGGCAGGGCCTGGCCGTCATCGACCGCCTTGTCGCCCAGCACCATGGGACGCACCAGGTTCACATGCTTCTTCCAGGCATAGAACGCGATGGCGAGCACGTGCAGCGCGACCA
>JBMOQP010000025.1:0-1613 GCA_049322715.1 Pseudomonadota bacterium | reverse complement strand
CAGGCCCACGGCCATGAAGCCGGTGATGCTGGGCAGCCAGCGCAGCCGGTGCGCGAAATACCCGCCCAGCGCCCCGCCGAACAGCAGCAGGCCGAACAGCAGCAAGGTGTTGATCTCGGGCGGCCAGCTGGGCAGGAAATTCATGGGCGGCGGGTGCGGTTGATTCGGTTCGGCCAGGAAAGCTCAGTGCAGCGTGCGGGGCCCGAGGTGGCCGGTGGCGTCGAGCGTGAACGGGGCGATCGGCACGTCGAAGGGCTCGCCCTCGTCGGTGACGAAGCGGTAGCGGCCGCGCATGGTGCCCGTGGGCGTGTGCAGGCGGCAGCCGCTCGTGTATTCGAAGCTCTCGCCGGGTTGCAGCAGTGGCTGGTGCCCCACCACACCCAGGCCGCGCACCTCTTCGCGCAGGCCGTCGCTGTCCTCGATGATCCAGTGCCGCGCAATCAGCTGCCCGGGCACGGCGCCGAGGTTGCGGATGCGAATGGTGTAGGCGAAGCTGTACACCTCGTCGAGCGGTGCAGAGGCTTCGGGCAGGTAGCGCGTCTGCACGCTCACGTCGATCTCGGGCGTTTGCATCCGACCGATCTTACGCGCCCGGCCTTTTCATCGGCTGGTGGAAGGTTGAAGGCAACGCTGAACAAGTCCCGCGCGCGCCGCGCATCCTGGCGGCGGGCGGTCTGCTTCAAAAGCAAATGCTCGCCATAGCCCACGCTATGGCTGCGCTTTGCGCCTCGCACCCCATCCCGCGGCCCGGTGCGCGTCACGGCGGGGACTTGTTCAGCGTTGCCCAAAACCAAAACGGCGCCCGAAGGCGCCGCCGAAGAGAGGGAGGAGGGCGTCAGGGCTTGAGGTAGACGTAGCCTTCCTTGGCCTGCAGCTTGGCCACTTCGGCCACGCCCGACGGTACGATCTTGGCTTCCATCACCAGCCGCTTGGGGTCGATCTTGCGGGCGGTAAGCGTGTTGTTGCAGACGCGGAATTCCACGCCTTTGTTGGCCAGGTCGCTGATGGCGCCGGCGAAGGGCTGGTCCTGCTGGTTGGTCGCGCCGTCGAGCAGGAAGTCGATGCCCAGGCCGTGCGCGACGACGACGATCTTGGCGGTCGGGTCGGCGGCGAGGTGGTTGCGAATGTTGCCGATGGCGCGCGAGGCCTGGGGAATGCCCTCACTGAGGTGGTACACCACCTTGATCGGGGCATCGGCCGCCTGCGCGCCCTGCGCGATGAGCGCGGCGCCGAACAGGGCGAGGAAGAAACGGAACAGACGGGACATGGCGGGCTCCAGAAAAATTGACTTGGTCAATAAGCATAGACCGAAGCGCCCGCCCCAGCCCTAGGGCAAACCAGCACCCCCTGTCGCGGTGTTGTCTCCGTCACTCAGGCGGGCTTGCCGAGCAGCTGGTCCTTGAGTTTCCAGTCCGCCGGGTTGGGGCCGAGCCAGATGCGCAGCAAGGCGTTGAAGAACTCCGGCTCGGTGTAGGGCTCGCCCTGCTGCTGGCCCTTCACGGTGATGATGGTGCCCTTGCCCGGCACCCAGTCGATGGTGAACATCTCACCGGGCAGCAGCTTCTTGTGGTCGGCGAACATCTGGCCCATGCGGATGAGGCCGGGGATGAGCT
>JBMOQP010000024.1:0-13243 GCA_049322715.1 Pseudomonadota bacterium | reverse complement strand
AATTTTTCAGCGGTTCCTCAGGTCGCCGGCACGGGCTCGCGCAGGGAGATGCGCGGCCAGCCGCGGCGCACAGCCTCTGCGGACAGCACCTCGTCCGCATCCACTGCTACCGGATGGTCGACCCGCTCGAGCAGTGGTAGGTCGTTGCGCGAATCGCTGTAGAACCAGCTGCGCTCGAGCGGCTCGGGCTGGGCGCCGAGCCATTCCTCCAGCGCCTTCACCTTGCCGTGCTGGAACGTCGGCGTGCCGGTGTAGAGGCCGGTGTAGCGGTCGCCCACGCGCTCCGGCCTTGTGGCAAGGATGTCCTCCACCCCCAGGCGACGGGCGATCGGCTCCGTGACGAAGGCGTTGGTCGCGGTGATGATCAGCGGACGGTCGCCGCGCGCGCGGTGCTCCTCGATCAGGTCGAGGGCGCGGGGAAGGATGATCGGCTCGATCATCTCCTCCATGAACTGGCGGTGCCAGGCCTCCAACTGCTCCAGCGGGTGCGCGGCCAGCGGGGCGAGGGAGAAGCGCAGGAAGGCGTCGATGTCGAGCAGGCCCTGCTTGTAGTCCTCGTAGAAGCGCTGGTTGGCAGCCTCGTACCGGGCCGGGTCGACGATCCCCATGTCGCACAGGAAGCGGCCCCAGAGATAGTCGGAGTCGCCAGCGAGGAGGGTGTTGTCGAGATCGAAGATGGCCAGGTTCATGGTGTCAGCCGGTCATAAAAGGAATTTGCACATTGTAATGGAGGGTCACTTTGCCCACATCAGGTGCTTGTGGAACAATCGCCTTCATTCATATTTTGTTGTTACTCCCGTGATTGACTCGGAAGGCTATCGCCCCAACGTGGGCATCATTCTCGTGAATGCCGAGGACCGGGTGTTTTGGGCGCGTCGCGTGGGGCAGCAGGCCTGGCAGTTTCCCCAGGGCGGCATCCGCTGCGAGGAATCCCCGCTCGAGGCCATGTTCCGCGAACTGCGCGAGGAAACCGGCCTCCTGCCCGAGCATGTGCGGCTGCTCGGCTGCACGCGCGACTGGCTGCGCTACCGTTTGCCCAGCAACCTCGTGCGCAAGCGCGCATTTCCCGTATGCATCGGCCAGAAGCAGAAGTGGTTTCTGCTGCGCATGCTCGTTCCCGACCAGACGGTGCAATTGGACCACGGTCATCGCCCCGAGTTCGATGACTGGCGCTGGGTGGACTACTGGCAGCCGCTGAGCGAGGTCGTGTCGTTCAAGCGCGATGTCTATGACAGCGCGCTGAACGAACTGGCACCGCTGCTCTTCCCGCCCGAAGGGCGCGCTCCTTCCGCCTGCGCCGCCGAGCGGCTGAAGCTGCCGGGGGGCGAATGATCCTCGAGACCCTGCGCCGCATCGTCGGGGAGGTCGGCCGTGCACGCGATCTGACGGTGGCGCTGGACGCCATCGTGCGCGGCGTGCGCGAAGCCCTCGATGTGGCGGTCTGCTCGGTCTACCTCGTCCCGCGCGCCAAGGTGGGGGACGAGGACGCGCCGCTCATGCTGATGGCGACCGAGGGCCTGTCGCGCAAGGCGGTGGGCCGGGTCTCGCTGTCTCCCGACGAGGGGCTGGTCGGCCTGGTGGCGCAGCGCGCCGAATCGATCAACCTCGACAACGCACCGCAGCACCCGCGCTACAAGCACATCGCCAATATCGGAGAGGAGCCCTATCACGCCTTCCTCGGCGCGCCGATCCTGTTGCGCGGCGAGGTGCTCGGCGTGCTGGTTGTGCAGGACCGCGACCCGCGCCGTTTCTCCGACGACCAGGAATCCTTCCTCGTCACCCTGGCGGCCCAGCTCGCCAGCAGCATCGTGCAGGCCGAACTGAGTGAGGCGGTGGCCCATCCCTCCAGCAGTCGCAAGAAGGTGGTTGGCGAGGCCATCCGCGGGGTGCCCGGGGCCGCCGGCGTGGCTTCGGGCACCGCCGTGGTGGTCTACCCACAGGCTGACCTGGAGGCCGTGCCCGATCGCCGCTGCGATGACCCCGAGGTCGAGCTCGCGCGCCTGCAGGCAGCCCGCGAGGCCGTGCGCGCCGAGCTTGCCGTCCTGCGCCAGGGCATGGCCCAGCGGCTGCCGGACGAGGAGTGCGCCCTGTTCGACGCCTTCACCATGATGCTGGGCAGCGAGAGTCTGTTCGCCGGCATGGAGAGGCGCATCCGGGCAGGGCAGTGGGCCCCGGCCGCGCTGCGCGACACCATTCGCGAGCATGCGGCGGTGTTCGAGGGCATGGACGACGACTACCTGCGCCAGCGCGCGGAAGACGTGCGCGATGTGGGGGCGCGCATCCTCGAGCAGTTGCAGGAGGTCGAGAACGGCGTCCGCGACTATCCCGAGCGCACCATCCTGGTCGGGCGCGAGATCACCGTCACCCATCTGGCCGCGATGCCTGAGGGACGGCTGGCGGGGATCGTCTCCGCGCGCGGCTCGAGCTCGTCGCACGTCGCCCTGCTGGCGCGCGCGCTGGGCGTGCCGGCGGTGATGGGGGCGAGCGAACTGCCGGTCGAGCGACTGGACCGGCGCGAGATGTACGTCGACGGCTACCGCGGGGTGGTGCACGTCGAACCGCGTGGCACCCTGCGTGGAGAACTCGAGCGCCTGGTGCGCGAGGAGGCCCAGCTCTCCGCCGAACTCGCCACACTGCGCGATGTACCGGCCGTCACGCCGGATGGCACGCGCGTCCACCTCTATGTCAACGTCGGCCTGCTGGCCGACATGGCCCCGGCCAACAACGTGGGCGCGGAGGGCATCGGCCTCTACCGTACCGAGATCCCCTTCCAGGTGCGGGACAACTTCCCCGGCGAGGAGGAGCAGACGCGAATCTACCGCGAGGCCCTCGCCGCCTACGCCCCGCGACCCGCCGTGCTGCGCACCCTGGACGTGGGCGGCGACAAGCCGCTCGGCTATTTCCCGATCGTCGAGGACAACCCCTTCCTCGGTTGGCGCGGGGTGCGCCTGACCCTCGACCACCCGGAGATCTTCCTCAGCCAGGTGCGGGCCATGCTGCGCGCCAACAAGGGGCTCGGCAACCTGCGCATCCTGCTGCCGATGATCAGCGGCGTGGGTGAGCTCGAGCAGGCCCTGGAGTTGATCGACCAGGCGCACGTCGAGCTGCGCGAGGACGGGCTGAACGGGGAGGCGGTGCAGGTTGGGGTGATGGTCGAGGTGCCCTCGGCGGTCTACCAGATCGACGCGCTGGCGCGGCGGGTGGATTTCCTGTCGGTCGGCACCAACGACCTCACCCAGTACCTGCTCGCGGTCGACCGTAACAACGCGCGCGTCGCCCCCCTCTACGACAGCCTGCATCCCGCCGTGCTGCGTGCCATCCACGACATCGTCACCGGCGGCCGGCGCGCCGGGCGGCCGGTCAGCGTGTGCGGCGAACTCGCGGGCGACCCCCTCGGTGCCCTGATCCTGCTTGGCTTCGGCATCGACTCCCTGAGCATGAGCGCCGGCAGCCTGCCACGCATCAAGCGGGTGATCCGCAGCGTGCCGCTGAAGCATGCCCGCCTGCTGGCCTGGGAGGCGCTGGCCTGCGAGCGGGGTGACGAGGTGCGCGCCATGCTGCGAGCGGCCCTGCGCGACTACGGCCTTGGCGGTCTGATCCGGGGCGACGAGTAGAGGGGCTGTCCGAGTCTCGTGCCAGGAAATAAGAATGCGTTGCGCATCTTCTTGGGAATCATTATCATTTATCCTCAAGAATTGGCTTCGTGCCCGTGCGGCACCGAGGATGCGCGATGAAACTGTCCTGCCTGCGTTGTGGTGAATCCGCCTGCGTGACCTGCGTCGAAGGCGAGGCCTGTCTCGTGCGCCGGCTCCAGGCCCTCGGCGTGCGTCCAGGCAGGGACGTGAGCGTCATCCGTCGGGCCGCCTTCGGCGGGCCGCTGCATCTGCGCGTCGGCTCGACCGAGTTCTTCCTGCGCCCGCGCGAGGCCGAGTCGATCACTGTCAAACACGCCGTCTGACGACGGCGTCGCTGCGCTGGAATCCTCCCGCCCGTGGCCAGGCGTATTGCCCTGCTCGGCATGCCCAACACGGGCAAGTCCACCCTTTTCAACCGCCTCACCGGCGCCTCCGCCCGCACTGGCAACTGGCCGGGTCTGACCGTCGAGCTTTCGGCTGCCAAATTGCCGTTGGGCAGCGATCTCGTCGAACTGGTGGACCTGCCCGGGATCTATGACCTGCATGGCATGACCGAGGACGAGCACGTCGTGCGCCGTTTCCTCGAGCGCGTGCCGGTCGATTTGCTGGTGGTGGTGCTCAATGCCGCCCAGATCGACCGCCAGCTCGGCCTGCTGTTGCAGGCCCGTGCGCTCGGGCTGCCGATGCTCGCGGTGCTCAACATGCGCGACGAGGCGGAGCGCTTTGGCGTGAGCATCGATGTCGATCGCCTGGGCGAGTCGCTGGGTTTCCCGGTGCTGGAGGTCAGTGCCCGTCGGGCGGAGGGCATGGGGCGGCTGCGTCAGGCCATGGCGGCGGCTCTGAGCGAGGCCCGGCCGGTGCCGCTGGCTGAGCTGGCCGAGCGCCTGGCCCCGGAGGAAACGGTGCAGGAGGAGGCCGAATCCCTGCTGCGGGTGGCGGTGAAGGCCCCGCACCAGCTCTCGGACCGGATGAGCGAGCGGCTGGACCGCATCTTGCTGCATCCGCTCTGGGGGCTGCCGATCTTCTTCCTCAGCCTGTTCCTGCTGTTCCAGTTCATCTTCGCCCTCGGCGCACCGTTGCAGGACGCGGTGGAGTGGGCTCTTGGACTGCTGCGGGACGGGCTGCAGGTGCCGCTGGCCGATGTCCTGCCTGCCTTCGGCCAGGGGCTGCTGTTCGAAGGCATCTACGACGGCATGGCCACGGTTGCCAGCTTCCTGCCGGTGATCGCTCTGTTCTTCATCGTCATGTCGGCCGTGGAGGACTCGGGTTACCTCGCCCGCGCGGCCTTTCTGGTCGATGGTTTCATGGCCCGCCTGGGGCTGGATGGCCGCGGTTTCGTCCTCCATCTCTTCGGCATGGGCTGCAACGTGCCGGCGGTGATGGGGACGCGTGTCATGCGGTCGCCTGGGCTGCGTGCGCTGACCATGCTGGTGCTGCCGTTCTCGCTATGCGCCGCGCGCCTGCAGGTGTTCCTGTTCTTCGTCGCCGTGCTGTTCGCTCCGGCCCAGGCAGCCATCGTGCTGTTCAGCCTGTACGTGCTCAGCCTGCTGGCGGCGATGCTCACCGCCTGGCTGTTCAAGCGACGTTACAACGCAGTGGAGCCGGTCATCCTGGAACTGCCACCCTACCGCCTGCCGGTGGTGGGCACGATGTTCAAGACGGCCTGGGGCGAGGTCGCGCATTTCCTGCGCCGCGCCACCCGCTTCATCGTGCTCGGTGTGGTGGCAATCTGGCTGCTGACCCACCTGCCGTGGGGCGTGCAGCCATCCGGTCCGGAAAGTTACGCCGGTCAGCTCGGCGAGATGGTCGCCGGGATCTTCGCCCCGCTCGGCTTCGATCCGCTGCTCGCCCTGGCCCTCCTGTTCGGTTTCGTCGCCAAGGAGGTCGTGCTGGGCGGGCTGGCTGTTTTGTACGGGGTTGGCGAGGACGGCCTGGCCGCTGCCGTGCAGCACCACATGGACGGGGTGCAGGCCTTCAGCTTCATGCTCTTCACCCTGCTGTACACGCCCTGCGTGTCCACGCTGGCTGCCATCCGAGCGGAGAGCCGCAGCTGGCGCCTGACCCTGACCAGCGTGTTCTGGTCGCTCCTGCTCGCGTATTCGGCCAGCTTGGCCTTCTACCAGGCCGCCCGCTGGCTGGGGTTCTGAGTCAGCCCTTCGGCAGCATCCCCTCGACCAGCCCCTTCACCTTGGCCAGGTCAAAAATGCCGATCTTCTGGTACACCACGCGCCCCTGCGGGTCGAGCAGGAAGGTGGTGGGGGTCAGTCGAACCCTGCCCATGGCCTCGCTTGCCGCTCCGTTCTTGTCGACAGCGATGGGGTAGGGGATGGCCATGCGCTCGCGCAGTGCGCGCACTTGCGGTTCCGGGTCGTAGCTCATCGCCACGCCAATGACCTTCAGGCCGCGCGGGCCGTATTCCCTGTGCAATTCGACAAGGAGGGGGATTTCCTCGATGCAGCCGGGGCAGGTGGTGGCCCAGAAGGTCAGCAGCACGGGGCTGCCACGCATGGCGGCGAGGCTGGTGGGCGGGGCATCCAGCAGCAGGAGGGGGGCGTCGGGAGCGGCGCTTTCCTGGCCGCAGGCCGCGAGCGCGCAGGCCAAGGACAGGACGAAGAAGCGGCGGCGGTCAATCATTGTGGCGGACTCCGATGGCTGTTCTCGCGCAGGGCGAGGGCAAACCGTTATCATTCCGCCCATGACCCGTCCCTGGCAAGTGGAGTAGACACATGATTCGCGTTGGCATCGTTGGTGGCACCGGCTACACCGGGGTGGAACTCCTGCGCATCCTCGCCCTGCATCCCGAGGTCGAATTGACTGCCATCACCTCGCGCGGCAACGCTGGCGAGAAGGTGGCGGACATGTTCCCCAACCTGCGCGGCCATGTGGATCTCGCCTTCAGCGATCCGTCCGAGGCCGATCTGCGAGGCTGCGACCTGGTGTTCTTCGCCACGCCGAACGGCATCGCCATGGGCGCGGCGCGCGAGCTGCTCGACGCCGGTGTGCGCGTGATCGACCTTGCGGCGGACTTCCGCATCAAGGACATCGCCCTCTGGGAGAAGTGGTACTGCATGACCCACGCCAGCCCCGATCTGGTCGCCGAGGCCGTGTACGGGCTGCCGGAGCTGAACCGCGAGGCGATCCGCGGGGCGCGCCTGGTCGCCAACCCCGGCTGCCACGTCACCGCCGTCACCCTCGGCCTGCTGCCGCTGGTCAAGGCTGGCTGGGTGGACACCACGCGCCTGATCGCGGACTCCAAGTCCGGGGTCAGCGGTGCCGGCCGCAAGGCCGAGGTGCACACCCTGATGGCCGAGGCGGGCGAGAGCTTCCGCGCCTACGGCGTGGCCGGCCATCGCCACCAGCCGGAGATCTGCCAGGTGCTTCAGGCTGCCTCCGGCCAGGACATCGGCCTGACCTTCGTGCCGCACCTGGTGCCGATGGTGCGCGGCATCGAGGCCACCCTGTATGCCACCCTCAAGGCGGGCGCCGGAGACCTGCAGGATCTGTTCGAGCAGGCCTACGCGAAAGAACCCTTCGTCGACGTGATGCCGCCGGGAAGCCTGCCGGAAACGCGCAGCGTGCGTGGTGCCAACACCTGCCGCATCGCGGTCTACCGTCCGGGGGGCGGGGATGTTGCGGTCGTCCTGTCGGTCATCGACAACCTGGTCAAGGGCGCATCCGGTCAGGCGGTGCAGAACATGAACATCATGTTTGGCCTGCCGGAGGACACGGGCATGCGCACCATCGGCCTGCTGCCGTAATAGGGCGCGGCCGAGTTCCATCGAGGGCCATCTGGGGTAAACTCCCCTTCAATCCAGTTTTCGGGAGATTTTCCCCATGTCCGAACAAGTCCAGGAACCGATCATCTTCACCGACAGCGCGGCCGCCAAGGTGCGCCAGCTGATCGAGGAGGAGGGCAACGAGGCCCTGAAGCTGCGAGTGTTCATCACTGGCGGAGGTTGCTCCGGCTTCCAGTACGGCTTTACCTTCGACGAGAACGAACAGGAAGGCGACACCCGCATGGACAAGGGGGGCGTGACGCTGCTGATCGACCCGATGAGCATCCAGTACCTCACCGGTGCGACCATCGACTACACCGAGGGCCTGGAGGGCGCGCAATTCGTCATCCGCAACCCGAACGCAACCACCACCTGCGGTTGCGGCTCGTCCTTCTCCGTCTGACGTCATTCAACCGGCGCGCCCTGCGGGGGGCGCCCATCTCGTTTCAGGATCATCGCGCATGAGTTATGTCCCCGGCCTGCAAGGGGTGCCCGCCACCCGCTCCAGCATTTCCTTCCTGGACGGACAGCAGGGCATCCTGACCTACCGCGGCTACCCCATCGTCGAACTGGCCCGTCTCTCCACCTTCGAGGAAACGGCCTACCTGCTGTTCCACGGCGAGTTGCCGGGGCAGGCGGAACTCGAGGCCTTCGACCGCGAGCTGCGCAACAACCGCCGGGTGAAATACAACGTGCGGGAGATCATGAAATTCCTGCCGACCGACGGCCACCCGATGGAGATGCTGCAGACCTGTGTGGCCAGTCTCGGCATGTTCTATCCCGGCAGCGAGCGCATGACCGCGGACGGGGCCGGGCCTACGGAGGAGTTCGTCAACAGCACCGCGATCAAGATCCTCGCCAGCATGGCTACCCTGGTGGGGATGTGGAACCACATCCGTCGCGGCGACGACCCCGTGCTGCCGCGCACGGACCTGACCTACGCGGAAAACTTCCTCTACATGATGACGGAGCGCGAGCCGGACCCGGTCGAGGCGCGCATCATGGACGCCTGCCTGGTGCTGCATGCCGAGCACACCATCAACGCCTCGACCTTCGCGGCGCTGGTCTGCGGCTCCACCCTGGCGGCGCCGAACCTGGTCGTCGCCTCTGCGATCGGCACCCTGGCCGGGCCCTTGCACGGCGGGGCCAACCAGCGCGTGCTGGAGATGCTGCGCGACATCGGTTCGCCGGAGAACGCCGAGGGGTGGCTGGATCAGCGCCTGGCGAACAAGCAGGTGGTGTGGGGCTTCGGCCACCGCGAGTACAAGGTGAAGGACCCGCGCGCCGATATCCTGCAGGGCATGCTTGAGCAGCTGCGCGAGCATCGTCATGGCGAGCTGAGTCCGCTGTACGACATCGCCAAGGCGCTCGAGGCCGCGGCCGCCGAGCGGCTGGCGCACAAGGGCGTGCACCCGAACGTTGACTTCTATTCTGGCGTGCTGTACGACGCGATGGGCATTCCCGAGGACCAGTTCACGCCGATCTTCGCCATCGCCCGCACCGCTGGCTGGCTGGCGCACTGGAAGGAACAGCTGTCGCAGAACCGCATCTACCGGCCGACGCAGGATTATGTGGGCGCGCCGACGCGCAGCTACCTGCCGATGGATCTGCGCGCCTCGGCCTCGCGCTGAAAACACGTCCCGCGGGCAGGCGCCGATAAATTCGGTCCCGGCCTCGCGGGCGATCAGGCTGGCGTGGCGGGGAAGATCGCCCCGAGCACCCTCTCGCCCCGCGCGCCGGTCACCTGTGGCAGGTTGCCCGGCAGGCCCTCCATGGTCTGCCTCGCCAGCCAGGCAAAGGCCAGGGCCTCCACCCAAGCCGGCTCCACTCCGTGGTCGGCGGTGCTCTCCACCCTCATCTCCCCGGCCAGTGCCTGCATCCTGCGCATGAGCGCGGCGTTGTAGGCCCCGCCGCCGCATACCAGCATCAGCCCAGACTCCGGTGCCGCCGTGCGAGCCGCCCCGACCAGGGTCCGTGCGGTGAGCTCGAGCAGGGTGGCCTGCACGTCCTCGGGGGCGAGTTCCCGCAACAGTCCTCCCGCGCGTGCCTGCAGCCAGTCGAGATTGAATAGTTCCGGCCCGGTGCTCTTGGGCGCGGGGAGGGCGAAATAGGGTTCGTCCAGCAGGCGCGCGAGCAGGTCTTCCTGCGGTTGGCCTTCCTGTGCCCATGCTCCATCCCGATCGTAGGCTTGGCCGTGGTGGCGGAGGATCCATGCGTCCATCAGGGTGTTGCCGGGGCCCGTGTCGAAGCCCTGCACCCTGCTGGATGCCTTCCTGCGCGGGAGCACGGTGATGTTGGCGATGCCACCGATGTTGGCGACGATGCGGGTCTCCTCGGCGTCGCCGAACAGGGCCGAGTGGGCGGGCGGGACCAGTGGTGCCCCTTGGCCGCCGGCGGCCACGTCCCGGCGGCGAAAGTCCGCCACCACGGTGATGCCTGTGCGCTCGGCGATGCGGTGCGGGTCGCCGATCTGCAGGGTGTGCGGCCAATCGGCGTGCGGGGCATGCCAAAGCGTCTGGCCGTGAGAGCCGATGGCCCGCACCTCCGAGGCCCGGATGCCGGTCTGTTCGAGCAGTTGCAGCACCGAATCGGCAAAAATCTCGCCGGTCCAGGCATCCAGCCGCCCAAGCCGCCGCACGCCTTCCTCGGCCTGCGGTGAAGCCAAGGCGCGCAGTTCGGTCAAAAGGTCTGCGGGGTAGGGGCGGTGGTGGGTGCCGATGAGTAGAGGATTCGGGTTGCCGAGGTCGGCCAGGCAGACGTCGACGCCGTCCATGCTGGTGCCGGATAGCAGCCCGATGTAGAGCGCCATGCGATCAGCGCTGTGCGGTGTCGTCGCGGGGTTCGATGCTCGCGGTCTGGGCCTCGCCCTCCAGGCGGCTCATTTGGGCGAGGATCTGCGCGGACTCGGCCAGGAAGCGGATGCGCTCACTGGCGGGAATGGGCTGGGCCTCGGGCAGGGCTACCGACAGGGGGTCGCGGTGCACGCCGTTGATGCGGAATTCGTAGTGCAGGTGGGGGCCGGTCGCATAGCCGGTGGCACCGACATAGCCGATCACCTGGCCCTGCTTGACGCGGGCCCCCTCGCGCAGGGCGGGTTCGAAGCGCGACATGTGGCCGTAGACGGTGCTATAGGTGCCGTCGTGCTGGATCATTACCACCTTGCCATACCCCCCCTTCCAGCCCTGGAAGGAGATCTTGCCGTCGGCGGCCGCGCGGATGGGAGTGCCGGTGGGGGCGGCGAAGTCGACCCCCTTGTGTGCGCGGACCTCGTGCAGGACGGGGTGCATGCGAGCCTTGGAGAAGCGCGAGCTGATACGCGAAAACTCGACCGGGTAGCGCAGGAAGCCGCGCTTGAGGCTCTTGCCGTCGGGTGTGTAGTAGGTCGTGTTGCCTTCCTTGTCGGTATAGCGCACGGCCTGGAACAGCTTGCCGTTGTTGGTGAACGACGCTGCCAGGATGTCGCCGGTTGTCACCTGTTCGCCATCCTTGTAAACGGTCTCGTACAGGATGCTGAAGCGGTCGCCTTCCTGGATGTCGGTCAGGAAGTTGATCTTCCAGCCGAAGATGTCGGCCAGGCGGAGCACCATGTCCGGGGGCAGGCCTGCGTCGACCGCCGCCTCGTAGAAGGAGCTGTTGATCGCGCCACTGCCGAGGGTCTGGCGGTATTCGAGCGGGTGTTCCTCGATCTCGCTCTTGAAGGTCCCGTCCTCGCCACGCACCACGTGCAGGGTACGGTCATGTCCCAGCGCATAGCTCAGGCGCTGCAGTTCATGTGCGTCGGACAGGTTGAAGGTGATGGATTCACCCGGGCGCAGGCGGGTGAGCTTGAGTGCGTCGTCGCCGAGTTTGACGATCTGGTCCAGTTCGTGAGCCGGCAGATCCAGGTTGGCGAAGATCTTGGAGAGGGTGGCCCCCTTCTCGACGACGACGTCGATGGTTTCGCCCTGCGGCGCGTTTTCGGCCGCCGGCCCTGCCTCGGGCAGAGTCGCTGCAAGCGGCGGTTCTTGGTCGGCAGGGATCAGGGCCGGATCGGGCGGCAGGGTGATGGCGGTGAGCTGGTTGGCGGGAGAGAGTGGGTCGTTCGGTTGGCTGGTGGGCTCCGAGACCTTGCCGATCACCACGCCCAGGGATGCGAGTCCGATGGCCAGAATACCCCAGCGCAGGACAGGGTGGCGGCGGGTGGTAAAGAGGTTCTTGCGGCTGGCTTGCTGGCCGGCATTGCGGATCATGTATTGCTCCCAAGCCTGTAGAGGTATTAATCGGGTTAAAATACCGGCCACACCAAGAAGGGTCAATGAACGAGTAGAGGTCGACATGCGCGACATAGAAAGCGCGTTGCGGGAAATTCGCCGCGGCACCGAGGAGATCCTTGTGGAGGCGGAGCTGATCGAGAAGCTCAAGCTTGGGCGCCCCCTGCGGGTGAAGGCCGGGTTTGATCCCACAGCCCCCGATCTGCACCTGGGACACACCGTCCTGATCAACAAACTGCGCACCTTTCAGGAGTTGGGGCACGAGGTCATCTTCCTGATCGGCGACTTCACCGGCATGATCGGCGATCCGAGCGGCAAGAGCGCGACCCGCAAGCCGCTCACGCGCGAACAGGTCATCGAGAACGCCCGTTCCTATGAAGAGCAGATCTTCAAGATATTGGATCCCGCACGGACCCGGGTCGAGTTCAATTCGCGCTGGATGGGGGAGATGTCCCCCGGGGACATGATCAGCCTGGCTTCGCGCTATACCGTGGCCCGCATGCTCGAGCGGGACGACTTCAGCAAGCGCTACGGCAACCAGCAGCCGATCGCCATCCATGAGTTCCTCTATCCATTGGTCCAGGGGTATGATTCGGTAGCGCTTGAGGCCGATGTGGAGCTTGGGGGGACCGATCAGAAATTCAACTTGCTGGTCGGCCGCGAATTGCAGCGTCAGTATGGCCAGCCCCAGCAGGTGGTGATGACCGTGCCGATCCTTGAGGGGCTGGACGGTGTGCAGAAGATGTCCAAGTCGCTGGGCAACTACATCGGCGTCAGCGAGCCGGCCAATGACATGTTCGGCAAGCTCATGTCGATCTCGGATACGCTCATGTGGCGCTATTTCGAGTTGCTCAGTTTTCGTCCCATTGAGGAGATCGCCCGCCTCAAGCAGGAAGTGGCGGATGGGCGTAATCCGCGCGATGTGAAGTTCGAGCTCGGGGTCGAACTGGTCGACCGCTTCCATGGCGTAGGTGCGGGGGAACTCGCTCGCCTGGCCTTCGTCGAGCGCTTCCAGAAAGGACAATTGCCGGAAGACCTCGAAGAGGTCCGGCTGGCCGCCCAAGAAGATGGAATGCTCCCCATCGCAGCACTTCTCAAGGAGGCGGGCTTGGTGGCCAGCACCTCGGAGGCCTACCGCATGATCCAGCAGGGGGGCGTCCGCTTGGAAGGCGAGCGGGTCGAAGATCGCGCCCTCAAGCTTGCGCGCGGGCAGAGTGTTGTGGTCCAGGTGGGCAAGCGTCGAGTGGCCCGCGTCGAGATATTTTGATCAACACGTGTTGACAGGCTGGAAGGAGTGTCTATAATGCGCTCCACATTGCAGCGATGCAGTGGCAGCAACGAGGCAAAGCGCTGGTTGTTGACATGAATCGAAGTGGTGGTAAAGTGATCGACCCGGTGATGCGAAGCCTTCCTTGGTGAAGTGAATCGCGGGTTGCGACAAGGTCGAAACGAAGGGCTTCGAAATTGTTGTTGACACCGGTCGAAAGCGTGATAAGATGTTCAACTCACTTCGCCGCCGAGCGGTGACGGTGAGAAACCCGGGGATGTCGGGTTCGATCTTTAAAAGACAAGATTAGATAGT
>JBMOQP010000023.1:0-14629 GCA_049322715.1 Pseudomonadota bacterium | reverse complement strand
TCTTTCATGGTCATGGTTCGCCCTCCCAAGGGGTTCAAGGTCGATGTCGTAATCAACCTCTTACCATGACCACCTCGCACGGTCCTGTTCAGGATCGCTTTTGCACACAAAGCTGCACACTACCCGCCCCAAAATACCAAGGAAGGTATTTGGGGGCCGGATTAATAATTCCATCCATGGATTTATTCAGCCCGACTGCCCCCTCCTCTCAGGCCCGCGCGGCATCCCTGCCGCAAGGGCCTTTGTTGCCGGGCGCATCCTTGTGCCTGGCCTGCCCTGCAGATCCCCCCTTTCTTGCCTAGACTCGGTGGACCCCCGGCATGGGGGTGTCAGGTTTCCCCTGGGAGGACCGAGTCATGAAAATCACCGTCGAAATCCCCGTCGTCGCCGAGTGCGCCGTCACGGAGTGCAGCTACAACGCCGGGCGTGCCTGCCATGCCAAGGCCATCACCATCGGGGATGGTGTCCATCCCGGCTGCGACACCTTCCTGCACATGAGCACCCATGCACGCGAAAGGCAGCGACGTGCCGGAGTCGGCGCCTGCAAGGTCACCGCCTGCCGCTTCAACGACGATCTCGAATGCGGGGCCGATGCGATCAGCGTGGGGCGCGCCGCGCAGGAGGTCTCCTGCCTGACCTTCGTGCCGCGCTTGTAGGAGACAGGACCGGCATCGAGGCCGGGCCGTCACCGGCCTCCGGCCAATGCCCTTAGGGCCACGGCCTGGCTCAGGCCAGGCCGAGCCGCTGCTTGAGGAAGGCGAGCACGTCGTCCGCGGGGACCATCTCGTTCTCCGCCGCGTTGCGCGCGCGGTACTCGAACTGGCCCGCCGTGAGTCCCTTGTCGCTGATCACGAGGCGGTGCGGGATGCCGATCAGCTCCATGTCGGCGAACATCACGCCCGGGCGCACGTCGCGATCGTCCAGCAGCACGTCCACGCCCAGCGCACGCAGCTCGGCGTAGAGCTGTGACGCGAGTTCCATCGCCCGCGGGGACTTGGAGGCGTTGAGCGGCAGCAGGGCGACCTGGAACGGGGCGATGGGCATCGGCCAGATGATCCCCCGCTCGTCGAAGTTCTGCTCGATGGCGGCGGCCACCACGCGTGAGACTCCGATGCCGTAGCAGCCCATGGTCATGACGTGGGCCTGGCCCTGCTCGTTGAGCACGGTCGCGTTCATGGCGCGGCTGTACTTGTCGCCGAGCTGGAAGATGTGGCCAACCTCGATGCCCCGGCGGATGACCAGGGTGCCCTTGCCGTCCGGGCTCGGATCGCCCTCGACCACGTTGCGGATGTCGACGGCGATGGCCTCCGGCAGGTCGCGCACCCAGTTGACGCCGGCCAGGTGCTCGCCGTCGCGGTTGGCGCCGCAGACGAAGTCGGCGACATGCAGGGCGGAGCGGTCGGCCAGCACCGGGATGCCGAGCGCATCGAGGCCGACCGGACCGATCGAGCCCACGTCCGCACCGATGGCCGCGCGCACCTCCTCGGGGCTTGCGAACTGCAGCGGGCTCGCCACCTGGGCCAGCTTCTCGGCCTTGATCTCGTTCAGCTCGTGGTCGCCTCGCAGGACGAGGGCGACCAGGGTGCCTTCTTCCTCGCCGCGCATGATCAGGGTCTTGAGGATATGCCGCGCCGGGTGGCCGGTCGCCGCGCTCACCTCCTCGATGGTGTGCGCGTTCGGGGTGGGGATGACGCGCAGGGCCTCGGTGGGAGCCGGGCGCTCGCCCGCCGGGGCGACGGCCTCGGCCAGCTCGACGTTGGCGGCGTAGTCGGACTCGGTCGAGAAGGCGATGGCGTCCTCGCCGGAGGAGGCGAGCACGTGGAACTCGTGCGACCCGGTGCCGCCGATGCTGCCGGTGTCGGCGCGGACGGCGCGGAAGTCCAGTCCCAGGCGGGTGAAGATGCGGGTGTAGGTTGCATGCATCACGTCGTAGGTGGCCTGCAGCGAGTCCTGGTCCATGTGGAAGGAATAGGCATCCTTCATCAGGAACTCACGCGCGCGCATCACGCCGAAGCGCGGGCGCACCTCGTCGCGGAACTTGGTCTGGACCTGGTACCAGCACACCGGCAGCTGCTTGTAGCTCTTCAACTCGCGGCGGGCGAAGTCGGTGATGATCTCCTCGTGCGTCGGGCCGAAGCAGAACTCGCGTGCATGGCGGTCCTTCAGGCGCAGTAGCTCGGGGCCGTACTGCTCCCAGCGGCCGGATTCCTGCCACAGCTCGGCCGGCTGCACCGCCGGCATCAGCACCTCCAGCGCCCCGGCGCGGTCCATCTCCTCGCGCACGATGGTCTCGACCTTGCGCAGCACACGCAGCCCCAGCGGCGTCCAGGTATAGAGGCCGGCGGCCAGGCGGCGGATCAGGCCGGCGCGCAGCATGAGCTGGTGGCTGATCACCTCGGCGTCGGACGGGGTTTCCTTGAGGGTGGCGAGGGGGAACTGGGAGAGACGCATGGCGAGCGGGACCTGCAAAGGGCAAAAAGGCGTGGCGGGATTGTGGGTCAGAACGTGGCGCCGTTCCAGCCCCAGCGTCGCGGCTCGGCGGCGGCGAACTCGATGTAGATGCGGGCGGGATCGAGACCCAGCTGCGCCTGCAGCAGGCCGCACAGTCCGGCAGAAATGCCCGGCATGTCGGCATCGGGCAGGCCGATGCTCTTGAACTCGACGAAGGCGCAGGGGGCTTGCGTGCCGGCAAAGCTCATAGTCCGGCCGTCGTTGAGCAGGGTCATGACCCACTGCTCGGGCTTGCGGGTGGCCTCGGCGGTGAAGCGGGAGAGGCGCGCGGAGAGGTCCGCGCGCCGGCCGTCATCGAGAGGGAGGTTGGTGTTCAGGATCAGGGTGGGCATCGTTGGTCATTCGCAATAGAGTTCGATGCGCTTGCGCTCCTCGTCCATCATGCGCTGGCGTTCCTCCTCGGATGCACGCTGCATTTCGCCGTCCGCGCTCCGGTAGAGGATGCGCGGGCTGGACTCGAGTTGCTGCAGGCGCTGGCGTGCCTTCTGGCACTGCTCGGCCATCTGCTCCGCGGGCATGGTCATCACCTCGCGCGGGGTGGACGCCCCCCCCGCGGCGGCGGGCTTCTCGACGGCCTGTCCGGCAGGCGGCACGGCGGGCGTGGCCGGGGTGGTCACGCGCGGCTGGATCTCCTGGCCCTTGCCGCCCGCGGGCGGCTGCTCCGTGTAGTGCGTCACGCCCTTCTCGTCCACCCACTTGTAGATGGCGGCCTGGCACGGAGTGGAAAGCACGGCGAGAAGCAGGGGCAGGGCGATGGCGTGGCGCATGTATGGATCCCTCGGCGCGTTTTGAACGGTCGATTATATCGCCACAATCGCAGGTCGGCGCTTGCCGGGGAACCGAGGCCGGCATGAGTGGTCCCAAATCCATCCGATGGGCGTTAAAATGCCCCGGACCTTCCGGGATCTTCAACATCGTTGCCGGAAGCAACGATGGAACGCGGGCTTGCGCCAGCTTAACGCGAAGCTGGCGCGTTAAGCGTTCCCCGAAGGGCTGGTCACATGGATGTGACCAGCCGCATGGAAGACGGACGATGACCGGACGGCCTTCTCAATACCGACATACCTGACACCTCTGATGCCCATGCTTCGATTTGCTTCCCTCGTTCTCGCCGCCACCCTGAGCACCGCTTCCGTCCACGCCGCTCCCACCACCGCTCCGGCCGTCCAGCCCACTCCGGTGCCGCTGGCCCCCATGGCGGCCATGCCGCTGCCGAGTGCCCCGACCATCGCCGCCAAGTCCCACCTCCTGATGGACTACCACAGCGGCCGGGTCCTGGCCGAGGCCAATATCGATATGCGCGTGGAGCCGGCCAGTATCACCAAGCTGATGACCGCCTACATCATCTACGGCGCGATGAAACGCGGCGACCTCTCGCCCGAGACCATGGTCAACATCAGCGAGAAGGCCTGGCGCATGCAGGGCTCCAAGATGTTCGTGCGGGTCGGAACACAGGTGAAGGTCGACGACCTCCTCAAGGGCATGATCATCCAGTCCGGCAACGACGCGACCATTGCCCTGGCCGAGCACATCGCGGGCAGCGAGGAGGTGTTCGCCAACATGATGAACCACGAGGCGCAACGCCTGGGCATGACCGGTACGCACTTCGTCAACTCCACCGGCTGGCCGGACCCCAATCACTACAGCACCGCGCGCGACATCGCCACCCTGATGAAGGCGGTGATCCGCGACTTCCCGGAGCACTACGTGCGCGAGCGCGAGAAGGAATTCACCTGGAACAATATCAAGCAGATCAATCGCAACCGCCTGCTGTGGCGTGATCCGTCGGTGGATGGCGGCAAGACGGGGCACACCGAGTCCGCCGGTTTCTGTCTGGCTGCCTCCGCCCAGCGTGACGGCATGCGCCTGATCTCCGTCGTGCTTGGCGCGCCCAGCGACGAGGCCCGGGCCGAGCAGTCGCAGGCCCTGCTCAACTATGGCTTCAACTTCTTCGAGACCCGCCTGCTGCGCCGTGGAGGCGAGGCACTGGCCGAGCCGCGCGTGTGGAAGGGGGCCAGCAAGACCGTGCAGCTCGGCCTGGCCGGCGACTTCTATGTCACCGCCCCGCGCGGCCAGTTCGACAAGCTGAGCCTGGCGGTGGACATGCCGCCGCGCATCGACGCGCCTCTGGCCCAGGGGCAGCCGGTTGCCATGCTGCGCGCGAGGGTCGGCAATGACCTCATCGCCGAGGTGCCGGCGGTGGCCCTGAACGACGTGCCGCAGGGCGGCCTCTTCCGCCGCGTGGTGGATGGCGTGATCTTGATGTTCGACTGAACGACCCTATGTAGAAGCTGAAAAAAATCCATCCATGGAATTTTTCAGCTCGGCACACCGCGAATCAACGACTTGTGTCGTTGTTGCTGGGCACATCCGCGTGCCCAGGAGCCCGTCGGACTTGAACGGCTGAAGCGAAAAAGTCGCCGGCCGAGGCCAGATTTTGACGATTTTGCCGGGCGATAATGAGTACTATTGCCCAAGAAAGCGGCGAAATATGGACCGGCCCGAACAACGCCGCCTGGAGCCGGCGTTGGGATGCGAAGCATCACCCGAAGGGCGGAATCCAGGGATGGATTCCGCAAGCTTTTGCAGCCAGTTCGGCTCAAGTCCGACAGGCTCCTAGCCCTTCGGGGAACGCTTTGCGTTCCATCGTTGTTCCTGACAACGATTTTCGCGTTGGGGTATCCCTGCCCCAACGTCACTGCATGGACTGGCGGCTCACTGAGCCGCCAGTTCGTTTTTCCGAATCCCACACACCGGATCGCCCATGGTCGCCACCGTCTACCTCAATGGTCAGTTCATGCCCCTCGAAGAGGCCTGCGTTTCCGTACTCGATCGCGGTTTCCTGTTCGGTGACGGCGTGTACGAGGCCATCCCCGTCTATGGCGGCCACATGCTGCGCGGCGTAGAGCATATCGAGCGCCTGGAGCGCAGCATGGATGGCATCCGCATCGATCATCCGATGAGACGGGTGGAGTGGCTGGCCATGCTCGCCGAGCTGGTCGAGCTGAATGGCGGCGGCGACCAGGCCATCTACCTGCAGGTGACCCGCGGGGCGCCTTTGAGGCGCGACCACGCCTTCCCGCCGGCCGGCACCCCGCCCACTGTGTTTGCCATGAGCAACCCGCTGGCGCCGATCGCCGAGTCCTGGCGCCGCCTCGGGGTGGATGCGGTGACCGTGCCCGACCTGCGCTGGCTGCGCTGCGACCTCAAGACCATCCAGTTGCTCGGCAACGTGCTGGCGCGCCAGCAGGCAGTCGAGCAGGGAGCGGTCGAGGCGATCCTGCTGCGCGACGGGCAGGCCATCGAGGGCTCGGCCAGCAACCTGTTCATCATCAAGGACGGGGCGATCCACACCACGCCGAAATCGGCCGCGATCCTCGGCGGCATCACCCGCGACCTGATCCTCGAGCTGGCGCATGCGGAAGGCATCCCCGTGCGGGAGGAGGGCATGCCCGAGGCGCTGCTGCGCAACGCGGACGAGGTGTGGGTCACCAGTTCCACCCGCGAGATCGTTCCGGTCACCCGCGTCGATGGCAAGTTAGTGGGCGAGGGCAAGCCTGGGCCGGTCTGGCAACGCATGCACGCGGCCTACCAGGCATTCAAACAGAAGGTAAGAGAGGGCAAGGCATGAGCTTCTGCGCATTCGACAATCCGCCGCCGCTGGAATTTCCCTGCGACTACCCGATCAAGATCATGGGCGAGGCCTGCGAGACCTTCGAGGCCGAGATGGTCGCCCTGATCCGCGAGCACGCGCCGAACCTCGGTGAGGGCGCGGTCAGCGTGCGCCCGAGCAAGGGCGGCAAGTACGTGGCCATCACCATCAGGCTACGCGCCGAGTCGCGCGAGCAGGTGGATGCCATCACCCTCGCCCTGCGCGCGCACCCCAAGGTGCTGATGAGCATCTGACGGCCCCTCGTTCCCGACCATGCCCGCCGTCCTGCATGTCCGCAACCTCGGTCTGATCCCCTACGCGGACAGCTTCGACGCCATGCGCGCGTTCACCGCCGCGCGCACGGCCGAAACGGCGGACGAGCTGTGGCTGGTCGAGCATCCCCCGGTCTTCACCCAGGGGCTGAACGGCCAGCCCGGACATCTGCTCGCCCCCGGCGGCATCCCGGTCGTGCAAACCGACCGCGGCGGCCAGGCGACCTATCATGGCCCCGGCCAGCTGGTCGCCTACCTGCTGTTCGACCTCGCGCGCGCCCGCCTCGGCGTGCGCGAGACGGTGGAGCACCTGGAGGGCGCGGTCATCGGGCTGCTGGACGGACTCGGCATCCATGCCGCCTCGCGCCGCGATGCCCCCGGCGTGTACGTCGATGCTCGCAAGATTGCCTCGCTCGGCCTCAAGGTTCGCGCCGGGCGCTGCTATCATGGCCTCGCCCTGAACGTGGCGATGGACCTCGCCCCGTTCGAGCGCATCAACCCCTGCGGCCATGCGGGCCTGCGCATGTGCCAGGTCAGCGACTTCGTGCCGGGTATCGCGGTCGATGCGCTCAAGCGCCCGCTCGCCGAACGGCTGGCCGACCGCCTGGGGCGTGAAGCAAACTTCCTGGACAGCGCATGACCGATTCCACCCGCCCGACCACCCGCCCGATCACCCGTGAGATGCGCGGGGAAGACAAGGTTGCCCGCATTCCCGTCAAGGTGGTGCCGCTCGATGCGCCCCTGCCCAAGCCCAAGTGGATCCGTTCGCAGGTGCATGGCAGCGCCGAGGTGCAGCGCCTGAAGGGTATCCTGCGCGAGGCCAGGCTGCATACCGTGTGCGAGGAGGCCAACTGCCCGAACCTGGGCGAGTGCTTCGGCGGTGGCACGGCCACCTTCATGATCATGGGCGGCATCTGCACCCGCCGCTGTCCGTTCTGCGACGTGGCACACGGCCGCCCTGATCCGCTCGATACCGACGAACCGCTCAACCTCGCACGCACCATCGCCGCCATGGGCCTCAAGTACGTGGTCATCACCTCGGTCGACCGCGACGACCTGCGCGATGGCGGGGCGGGGCACTTCGCTGCCTGCATCCGCGCCGCGCGCGAGCACAGCCCCGAGCTGACCGTCGAGGTGCTCACTCCCGATTTCCGCGGCCGCGAGGCGGTGGCCATCGCCCTGCTCGCACAGGATCCGCCCGACGTCTTCAACCACAACCTCGAGACCGTGCCGCGCCTCTACCGCGAGGCGCGGCCGGGAGCGGACTATGCCGGCTCGCTGCGTCTGCTCGAGGAATTCAAGGCGCGAGTGCCGCAGGTGCCGACCAAGTCCGGCCTGATGCTGGGCCTGGGCGAGACCGACGATGAGGTCATCGAGGTCCTGCGCGACCTGCGCGCCCACGACGTCGACATGCTCACGCTCGGCCAGTACCTGCAGCCGAGCGTCCACCACCTGCCGGTGAAGCGCTACGTCTCGCCGGAGGAGTTCGATCGGCTGGCGGACATTGCCCGTGGCCTCGGCTTCCGCCACGTGGCCAGCGGGCCGCTGGTGCGCTCGTCCTACCATGCCGAGCATGGCGGGCTCCAGGTGCTCGACGGCGTCCCGTGATGCAGCCTGCGGCCGGTGCTCCCGGGCACCTCGGCCGGAACTGAGATACAGTCCTTCCATTCTTCTTGGCCAGGGAAGCCTTCACATGACGTCTGCACGGGAGAGGGGGCAGCAACAGCAAGGCGAATCGCTGACCTCCCGGATCACCAGCATCAACATGATGGCCACCGGCGTGGCCGTCCTGCTGGCCTGCGTGATCCTGGTCGGCATCGAGTCCCTCTTCCTGCGCGGCAGCATGCTCGACGATCTCCGGGTGCAGGCGAGCATCATCGGTGACAACGAGGCGGCCCCGCTGGTGTTTGGCGACGGGGAGGCTGCCCGGAAAATCCTGCATACCCTGGGGGCCTCGCCCGCCATCCTGGAGGCGGATCTGCTGGCTGCCAACGGTATCCCCCTGGCAACTTACCGCCAGCCGGGATGGGAAAGCGGGGGCAACGGCGGCGAGGAGGCCCTGTCTGCGTTCCTCCTGCCGCCGTTCGTGGACATCGAGCAGCCGATCGATCTCGACGGCCAGCAGATCGGCACCCTGCGCCTGCGCGCAAGCATGCGGCCCCTCTACCGGCGCCTGCTGGTTTACGCCGGCAGCACCCTGGCCATCGCCCTCGGGGTGATGCTCGGCGCGTTCCTGCTCGTCAGCCGGATGCGCCGCAACGTCGTGCATGCCGAGCAGCGATTGCGGTTCCTTGCCCACACCGACCCGGTCACCCGCCTCCCCAACCGCCACGCCTTCAACGAACGGCTGGCGCTCGCGGTGCAGGAGGCCGAGCTGAGCGGGGAGAGCCTGGCCCTGCTCATGCTCGACCTCGACGACTTCAAGCTGGTCAACGACTCCTTCGGTCATCCGAGCGGCGACGTCCTGCTCGCGGAGGTCGCGCGCC
This sequence comes from Pseudomonadota bacterium, assembly GCA_049322715.1. Classification (GTDB taxonomy): domain Bacteria; phylum Pseudomonadota; class Gammaproteobacteria; order Halothiobacillales; family Halothiobacillaceae; genus Thiofaba. The sequence goes on along the minus strand of JBMOQP010000023.1, from coordinate 5,708 downwards.
GTCTCGAGAAGGGGCTGCGTCACACCGATTTCGTCTGCCGCCTGGGGGGGGACGAGTTCGCGGTGCTCGTGGCGGATCCCGAGGTCCCCGGCGCGGCGGTGCACGTGGCGCGGAAGATCCTGGACATCCTCACGACGGCGCCGTTCCTCGTGGGTAGCGAGGAGGTTTTCGCGTCGACCAGCGTCGGGGTCAGCTTTTTCCCCCAGGATGCGGAGGATGCGCACGAACTCATCCGCAATGCGGATGCCGCCCTCTACGCAGCCAAGGCCAGGGGCAAGCGCACGTTCGAGCTGTTCTCGCCCGGCATGAACCTGTGCGCCAGGGAGCGCCTGAACCTGGAGGCGCACCTGCGCCGTGCCCTCGAGCACGAGGAGTTCGTGCTGCATTACCAGCCCCAGATCGAGATCGACACGGGGCGGGTGGTCGGTGTCGAGGCCCTGGTGCGCTGGAACAGCGCGGAACGGGGGATGGTGCCGCCGAACGAGTTCATCCCGCTGGCCGAGGAGAGCGGCCTGATCGTGCCGCTGGGCGAGTGGGTGCTGCGCACGGCCTGCGCCCAGGCGGCCGCCTGGCGGGCGATGGGCCTTCCGCCCCTGTGCATGGCGGTCAACCTTTCGGCGCGCCAGCTCGACGGCGACGGTCTGGAGAGGCTGGTCGCCGATGTCCTCGCGCAGACCGGGATGTCGCCGGAGTGGCTGGAGCTCGAGATCACCGAAAGCGCGTTGATGCGGGACGCCCAGGCGAACGCCGAGTTGCTTGAGCGGATCAGCTCGCTGGCGGTCAGGCTCTCGGTCGACGATTTCGGCACCGGCTACTCGTCCATGGCCTACCTGAAGCGCTTTCCCCTCAGCAAGCTGAAGATCGATCGAAGCTTCGTGACCGACCTCACCACCCATGCCGACGACAGGGCCATCGTCTCCGCCATCATCGCCATGGCGCATACCCTGGGCATGCAGGTGATCGCAGAGGGTGTGGAGACGGAGGGGCAGCGGGATGCGCTGCTGGCCATGGACTGCGACCTGCTCCAGGGGTATCTCTGCAGCAGGCCCCTGCCCGCGGAGGCGATTCCCAGGCTGCTGGCTGCCGGATGCGTGCCGGCCTGGGCGGTCAGCGGATCACCCGCCGCGCCAGCTTGAGGAGCTGGGAGCTCAGCTGAAGCCCGGCCTGCTGCGCGCTCTGCAGGTTGACCTCGAACTGGATCCGGTCGATATCCCGTACCAGGCCGATCATCCCCCCGGCCTCGGCGAACCCGTCGATCTCGCTGACGGTCAGGGTAGCGCTTGCCGCCGCGCTGGCGAGTGCCACATGCATCTTCCTCTTCTCGCTCTCCCCGACGACCAGCACCTGGCAGGCCCCGGCGTCCTTGAGTTTTGACAAGCTCTGCACGCGGACAGGGCGCCCCCGGGCGCTCTTGCCATCGATGTTGGCCAGCGCATCGAGCAGGGGGTCGGTGCTGCCCAGCAGGCACAGCTGGATCGGCGCGCCTGGCGAGGGGAAGGCGGATGCCGGCCATTCCGCGAACCGGATGAAGTTGTAGACGAAGGCCGCCTTGACCTCGGGCTCCGGTGCGGGGAGTTGGGCCTCGCTCCAGCGCGGGTAGGCGAGGCCGGTCCAGGCGAGGGCGACGAGGAACAGGCCGGCAAGGGGGCGGTGCATCGACATGGTGTTCAGAACGGCAGCACGGCCTTGAGCCGCCAGGTCCGGCCGTCCTGCGCCATCACCTCGCGCTCTGGAACGCCCGGGTCGATCACCGGGTCGTCGTAACGCTTGTCGAAAAGGTTGTACAGGCCGAGGCTCAGCTGCAGTCCCCCGGGGCGCGGACGGTAGCCTAGGACGAGGTCCGCCAGGCCGAAGCCGCCGACATGCCCGGTCGTGGTGGCCCGGGCGCTGGTGTACGCATACCTCGCCCCGAGGCCCCAGCGGGTGTCGAGCGGGAGGTACAGGTTGGCGTTGAGGAGGTGGCGCGGGACGAGGTTGAGGGCGGTTTCCGTTCGGTCGGGGGCATGCTGGGCCGAGTAGTTCGCGCGCAGGTGTACGCCGTTGGCCCAATGGCGCTCGAGTCCGAGCTCCAGCCCTTCGGCGCTGACCGGCCCCTGGTTGCGGTACTGGTAGAGGCCGCTGTCCGGATCGGCTTGCTGCACGATCCAGTCGTCGATGCGGTAGTGGTAGACCGATCCCGTCAGGCGCAGGCCCGGGGCCGGGCGGTGCTCGACCACGGCCTCGATGGAGCGGATGCGCTCCGGCTCGAGGCCGGGGTTGACCGTCTGCTGGTCGGGGAAGGCATAGAAGCGCTCGTACACGTTCGGGGTGCGGAAGGCGCTGCCGTAGAGCAGCTTCAGGGTCGTGTCGTCGGCAAGGCGATGGATCAGCGCGAGGCGGGGATTGATCTCGCCATGCTCGGCATCGAAATGGTCGTAGCGGAGGCCGGCGCTGAGGAGCCAGCGCTCGGTCAGGGCGAATTCGTCCTGCAGGTAGGCCCCCCAGCGTTGGCTGCCGCGCCGGTCGTCGAGGAACAGGGCAGAGGGCTCCTCGTCGAAATTGCTCTGATCCTGGCGCAGGTTGTCCTGGTATTCGAGCCCGTAGGCCAGCTTGTGCCGCTCCAGGCTGGAGAGCAGCCGGAGCTCCGCGCCCCACCACCGGCCACGGCCGACGTCCTTGTTGAGCGTGGTGGAGAGGTCGTCGTTGGCGTACAGGTAGTCGCCCTTGTAGCGGTAGTCGCCGTAGTACAGCCTGGCGCTGGCCTGCGTCACTCCGCCCAGCTCGAACTCGCGCGAGAGGCTGGCGAGGGTCATCTCGTCGAGGATGCGCGAACGCGGGTCGTCGAACACGGTGTCCCATGCCCCGCCGGTGAGCCCCTTGTCGCGCGAGGAGTGCATGAGGCTGAGGCCCCACTCGCCGTAGTTCGCCCTGGCGAAGAATTTGCGCCATTGCTCGCCATCGGTCCCGGTGGTGCGGCCATGGTTGGTCTCGGGGGCGTCGAACTCCGGGAAATAAAGGTTGGGGCCCTCGCGGTGCAGGCCGCTTGCGGACAGAAGGATGTCGATGCCGGAGGCGGAATGGTGGCCCCAGCTCAGCCTGCCCTCCCTCCCGCCATGGCTGGAGATGGCGGCCGCGCCCTCGCCGCCGCCCACCTGGGCACCGCGGCGGGTGATGACGTTGACCACGCTGAACAGCGCGTTGCTGCCGTAGAGCGAGGAGGCCGGGCCGCGGACGATCTCCACCCGGTCGATCAGGTCCACATCGAGCGGGAACTCTCCGCCGATGGCCCCGGTGTCGTAGATGTTGTCGTTCACCCGGTGACCGTCCACCAGCACCAGCAGGCGGGTGTTGTAGTCTCCGGCGGGGGAGAATCCGCGCACCCCGACGTACTCGTACTGGCGGTCACGGGTGATGTGGAAGCCGCGCACGCTGCCCAGGATGTCGGCCAGGGTGCGATAGCCGAAGCGCTGGATCTCGGCGGAGGTGACGACGGATACCGCGGCGGGGGCGTCCGAGAGCAGCTGGCTGTAGCGGGAGGCGCTCACCACCTCGACCCCCATCAGCTGCTCGAGGGAGTACTGGGTGAGGTCGTCCCGGGGCTGCTCCGCCTGCACCGCAAGGGGGAGGGCGACGAGCAGGCAGGACAGGATGCGGCGGGAACGAAGTCGCTGGTCGTGGTCCATGTTTCACCTCCTGCTTCCTGTGCGCCGGGTTGTCGGGGCCGCTGACGGTCGTCCCGGGGTGCGGGCATCGGCATATAATGCGTTCCCCTATCGACCCCGGCAACGTCGCCCCTGTACTGGTCCGTCTCACCATCATGCTCGACAACCTGCTGCATGCTTCGCTGACTCCGCTTGTTCTCGCCGGGGCGCTGGCCCTTGCGCTCCTGCTCGCGGGGCTGGGCGCGGTCATGATCTTCCGCCACCGGCGCGACCCGCGCACCGCCGCGCGTCGCGTGCAGGTGATGCTGCGCGCCTCCGGCCTGCCGCATGTGCGTGACGTCGTCATCCCGGACTACGTGGGTGGCTACACCCAGGTGGATCATCTGCTGCTGACGCCGGGCGGGATCGTGCTGCTGGAATGGCAGCATTTCGACGGCATCGTGCATGGCACCGCCCACACCCTGAACTGGTCCCGTTTCGAGGGGGGGCGCCGGCATGATTTCGACAACCCTTTCCGCCGCCTGCAGACGCTTGCCGAAACCCTGGCCGCGCTGGTGCCCGGGACGCCCATCCAGCTGCGGCTGGTGGTCAGCGGCCCGGTCCGCTTCCCTCGCGGCCTGCCGGAGGGGGTGCTGACCCTGGCGGGCCTGGGCGATTATCTGGCCGCCCGGGCCGGCAGCATCCCGGCCGACCAGCTCGAGCGATGGCATGCCCTGCTCAGCCGCGTGGCCTGCGATCCCGTCGCCCCGTTTGGAGCGCGCCCTCCGGCCCCGGCGGTGGCGCCGGGGATCACCACCCCCGCCTGAGGCCCCGCGATGCCGATCCAGCCACCCGATGCCAGCCGCGACCCGGTGGCCGCCCTGCTCGAACTGATGGCCGCCCTGCGCCACCCCGGGCACGGCTGCCCGTGGGACGCGAAGCAGAGTTTCGCCACCATTGCCCCCTACACCCTGGAGGAGGCCTACGAGGTGCTGGATGCCATCGCCCGCGGGGACATGGATGAGTTGCGCGAGGAGTTGGGGGACCTGCTGTTCCAGGTCGTCTACCACGCACGCATGGCGGAGGAAGCCGGTCATTTCGACTTCCAGGACGTGGCGCGCGGGCTGGTGGAGAAAATGGTGCGCCGCCACCCGCACGTGTTCGGCGAGGTCAGGCATGAGGACGAGGCCGGCCTGAAGGCCGCGTGGGAGGCGCAGAAGACCCTTGAGCGCGAGCGCAAGGGACAGCCGGACCAGCCCCCCGGTGCGCTCGACGGGGTCGCGCTGGCCCTGCCGGCGCTCACCCGTGCGGTCAAGCTGCAGAAGCGGGCCGCGCGCGAGGGCTTCGACTGGCCGGACGCGGATGCCGTGTGGCCCAAGATCGACGAGGAGCTGGCCGAGCTGCGCGCAGGGCTAGCGGCGGGGGATGCGGCGAACATCGAGGAGGAGGTTGGCGACGTCCTGTTCGCCATCACCAATCTCGCGCGCAAGCTGGGCGTCGATCCCGAAGCCGCCCTGCGCGGCTGCAACGCCAAGTTCGAGCGCCGCTACCGTGGCATGGAGGCCGCGGCCGCCGCACGGGACGTCCGCCTGGCCGACCTGACGCTGGAAGAGCAGGAGGCGATCTACCGCGAGGTCAAGCGACGCGGGGCCTGACGCTGCCCCAAAGCCTTCCTTAGGGAAACGCTGAAAAATTCAGCGTTTCCAGTTTGGGGGCAGGACGCCCCAACGCGAACAACGACGTAAGTCGTTGTTTCGCGTAGGCCGTCGCGGCTGGACACATCCCTGTGCCCAGCCCTTCGGGGAACGCAAGGCGTTCCATCGTTGCTCCATGCAACGATGTTGACATGTGCCGCGACGCTCTCGAAGGCTGAAGCCCAAAGGGCCTTCCGGCAGGGATGCCGGAAGAGCCTGAGAGGAGGGATCAGCCGAGCTGAAAAAAATCCATGGATGGATTTTTTCAGCATTTCCTTAGAAGCGGAGGGTCAGCCCTTCTCCGGCAGCGGGTTCGATGTACACCGGCGGGCCGGCGCGAGTTTGCAGTTCGATCGAACCCAGCGTTCCCAGGTCGCAGAGATGCGCAAGCTTG
>JBMOQP010000022.1:0-104079 GCA_049322715.1 Pseudomonadota bacterium | reverse complement strand
ACAATCATCATCTGCCACAGAAGGCCTTGGGGCATGTCACCCCCATCCAGGCTATGAAACAATGGCAGCAATCACGCCCTGAGCTGTTCAACAGACGCGTAACCAATCAGCCGGGACACGACAGCTATGGGACATGGGTGATTGGCATGTGCCGTCAGCCCGCGTAGAGCGGATTAGCGGAGCGTAATCCGCCGAATGGGGTGGGCGTGGCGTGAGCGTTTACATCCGGCGCATTACACATTCGCTAATGTGCCCTACATCAAGCCTGCGTACTATCCATGGTTTATGCCCCCTGTAAACGATGGCGGGATTACGCTTGCCATCACTCCAACCCCTCAACCGGAGGCTGTATGAAAAAACTGATGATGTCCCTGCTGGGGCTGTTCATGGTCGCGATGTCGCAGGCGGCGCTGGCGGCTCCCGCGAAGGTGGTTTATCACGTGGACTTCAATGATGTGACGCGCTACTCGGCCACGCTGACTTCCATCAACAACCTCACCCAGGCGTACGAGAGCGAGCTGCGCGAGTATGAGGTGGCCATCGTGTTCGTCGGTCACGGCATTCGCTTTGTGACGGATGATGATCTGAAGGGCTCGCCTTACGCGGCGGACAAGGCCTTGCTGGAGCGCCGCGCCGAATTGAAGGGGCGTCTGGATGCGCTGGTCAAGTTCAAGGGTGTGGAGGCGCTGTTGTGCGACAAGACGCGCGAAGAGATCAAGCTGGACAAGGCCAAGGTCTATGCGGGCGTGGGCTTCGTGGCTTCCGGCGTGGCGGCGATTGCGGACATGCAGATGGGCGGTCATGCCTATTTGAAGGTTCAGTAATCGTGCATCAAACATGGGTTGTGCAGTAAGCCACGCGGTTCGCGACCAGCCAGCGGCGCCGCCTCGAACTCTGCTTCATTCAGCCCAGCCGCTCCATGAATGACCCAATTCAATCAGGCAACCTGCTCGACGATGCCCCGCCGCCTGTGGCGGGCGAGCGCTTAGATACGCTGCTGACGCACGGCGGAGTGGTAATCGAGCGGATCGTCAGTGCCGCGGCCATCACCCCGACCGAATACGTGCAGCCGCAGGATGAGTGGGTGGCGCTGCTTCGCGGGGAGGCCTTGCTTGAGGTAGCAGGGAAAGCCCATGCGTTAAAGACGGGCGACTATCTGTTCTTGCCGTCCGGTACGCCGCAAACGGTCCTGAAGACCAGCGAAGGCGCGCTTTGGCTTGCGGTGCATGTCCATCGAGACGCCCAGACTTGATCCATGCGAGTTACTCATTGAAAATCCGCGAAATTCATCCCCATGCAAGGGGTGAGAGACAACAACAAGCACACGCTATGCAGGTGAGACGGCGACTAGCCCCAATCCCAAACCTCATTCAGGACGCCCAATGCTCACCACCTTCGTCATCCTGTATCTGATCGTTTCCATTGCCATCGGTCTTTTCGCCGCTCGGCACGTTCATTCGGCGGGGGACTACATCACCGCCGGGCGCAGCCTGCCGATCTACATCGTCACGGCGATGGTGTTCGCCACCTGGTTCGGCGCGGAGACGGTGCTGGGCATTCCGGCGACCTTCCAGGAAGAGAACCTGGGCGGGCTGATCTCCGACCCCTTCGGCGCCGCGATCTGCCTGATCCTGTTCGGCATCTTCTTCGCCAAGAAGCTGTACCGCCTGAACCTGCTGACCATCGGCGACTTCTACCGCAAGCGCTATGACCGCAAGGTGGAGGTGATCACGGGCATCGCGATCGCGCTGTCCTACCTCGGCTGGGTGTCGGCGCAGATCACCGCGCTGGGCGTGGTGTTCAACGTGCTGTCCGAAGGGGCGATCACGCAGGCGCAGGGGATCATGATCGGCGCGGCGGTGGTGTTCATCTACACCGTCGTCGGCGGCATGTGGTCGGTGGCGATGACCACCTTCTTCCAGATGATCGTGATCGTGCTCGGGCTGTTCTACATCGCCTGGCTGGTGAGCGACATGACCGGCGGCATCATGCCGGTGGTCGAGCATGCGGCGCAGGCGGAGAAATTCGTCTTCTGGCCGGATCTGAGCGCTGTGGCCTGGGTGGCGTTCATCTCGGCCTTCCTGACGGTAGCCTTTGGCTCGATTCCTCAGCAGGATGTCTTTCAGCGCGCCAACTCGTCGAAGAGCGCGGGCGTGGCGATGTGGGGCGCGATCCTTGGCGGGGTGTTCTACCTGCTGTTCGCGGCCGTGCCTTTGTACCTGACCTATTCGGCCAACCTGATCGATCCGGGCATGGTGGCGCGCCTGCTGTCCACGGATGCCGAGAGCATCCTTCCGGCGCTGATCAAGGGTCATTTGCCGCTGATCGCGCAGGTGATCTTCTACGGCGCGCTGCTGGCGGTGATCATGAGCACCGCGTCCGGCACCCTGCTGGCGCCGTCGGTCACGCTGTCCGAGAACGTGCTGCGCGGATGGCTGTTCAAGGATCTGAAGGACAGGGACATGTTGCGCATGACCCGCTTCATCGTGGCGGTCTTCGCGATGGCGGTCACGCTTTACGCCCTGTGGGCGCTGGAGAACGAGACGGGCATTCACGCGATGGTGGAGGCGTCCTACAAGGTCACCCTGGTGGTGGCCTTCGCGCCGCTGGTGTTCGGCTTGTACTGGAAGCGCGCCAGCACCTTTGGCGCCTATGTCTCCATCGCCATCGGCCTGATGGTCTGGCTGCCGCTGGAGTTCGTCATGCCGGACGCGGAGATCTCGCCGCACTTCTGGGGCTTCCTCGCCTCGATGGCCGGCATGGTCGTGGGGTCGCTGATGCGACCGGCCGGGCATGTGGCGGAGGTTCGCCCTGAGGCATCATGATTTTCTGATATGATTTGCGCACTTGTTTGATTCTGCTTATTGAAGGTTTGCCATGTCCGCTCTGCCGAACTGCCCGAAATGCGGCTCTGAATACACCTACGAGGACGGCGCCATGCTCGTCTGCCCGGAGTGCGGGCATGAGTGGTCCAAGGATGCCGCCCCGGCCGAGGAGGCCTCCGATGCGCTGGTGGTCAAGGATGCGAACGGCAATATCCTGCAGGACGGCGACACCGTCACCGTGATCAAGGACCTGAAGGTCAAGGGCTCGTCCCTGGTCGTGAAGGTGGGCACCAAGGTGAAAGGCATCCGCCTGGTGGAAGGCGACCACAACATTGACTGCAAGATCGACGGCATCGGGCCGATGAGCCTGAAGTCGGAGTTCGTGAAGAAGGGCTGATTCGCCCGGACCGTCCGGCGGGTTGACCATACGCCGGTCGCAATGAAAAAGCCTCGTTCGAGGCTTTTTTCTTTTGTGCGAGTGGAACCTGTTCATCGCGGCGGGGCGTCGCTTCCGCAGGTCCTTGGGCACCCCCGTAGCTCGGATGAGGCAGGGCGTAATCCGGGAGATCTCCCGGATCGCGCCCTTCGGCCCCCATCCGGGCTGCATCACTCAGGTCACTCCCTCAAAGCCTCCGGCTGACCCGCACCAAGTCCTCGTCCGATTCCAGCATCTGGCGGCTGAAGCCGAGCCGGTCCGCGAGGGCCAGCATGGAGCGGTTGCGCGGCAGCACCTCGCCAATCAGCTCGCGCACGCCACGCTGGCGGGCTGATTCGATCAGCGCTTCGAGCAGCAGCGTGCCCACCCCGAGGCCGTGCCAGGCGTCGGCCACCACCACGGCGAATTCGGCCGACTCGCCGTCAGGCTCGACGCTGTAGCGCGCCACGCCGATCTCTTCCTCCTGGCCGTCCTTCTCGAAGATGGCGACGAAGGCCATCTCGCGGTCGTAGTCGATCTGGGTGAAGCGCACCAGCATCTCGGGCGTCAGTTCCTCGATCGCACGCATGAAGCGCAGGTAGCGGCTCTCCTCGGACAGGCCGCGCACGAAGGCCTGCTCGATCTCGGCGTCCTCGGGGCGGATGGGCCGCAGGAGGATGTCACGGCCATCGCTCAGCGCGGCCGTGCGCGCGAAGTGGGCGGGGTAGGGGTGGATCGCCATGTGGGCGTAGGGTTCGGCTCCGTGCAGGGTGTCCGCCAGTTCGATGCGCGCGTCGACCGCCACCACGCCGAGCTCGCCTGCGAGGAGGGGGTTGATGTCCAGCGCGGCGATTTCCGGCAACTCGCACACCATCTCCGAGACGCGCAGCAGCACCTGCTCGATCCGCTTCTGGTCCACCGCCGGGGCGTCGCGGAACTGCTCGAGCATGCGCGCGGCGCGGGTACGGCGGACCAGCCGTTCGGCCAGCACGCTGTTGAGCGGCGGCAGGGCGATCGCGCGGTCGCGCAGGACCTCGACCGCCGTCCCGCCAAGGCCGAAGGCGATGACAGGCCCGAACACCGGGTCGCGGGTGACGCCGATCAGCAATTCGCGCTTGTGCCCGACCTCGGCCATGCGTTCGATGGTCACCCCCTCGATCTCGACCTCGGGAAAGCGGGCATGGACCTGGTCCAGCATGTCCTGCACCTGCTGGCGCGCGCTCTGCACGCTGCGCACGTTCAGGCGCACCCCGCCCACGTCGCTCTTGTGGGTGAGGCCCGGGGCGCTGATCTTGAGGGCGACGGGGAAGCCGATGCTTTCCGCGGCGAGCATCGCCTCGTTCGGGGTGCGCGCGAGGATGCTCGGGTTGGTGGGGATGTGGAAGGCGGTCAGCACCGCCTTGGATTCGCGCGTGGTCAGTACCTTGCGCCCCTCGGCGCGCGCGGCCTGCAGGATGAGGCGCGCGCCCTCCACGTCCGCGGGCGTGTCGTCGGTCAGCGGCCCCGGGGTCTGCATCAGCAGGCGCTGGTTGCGGCGGTGGGCGACGAGGTAGGCCAGCGCCTCGACCGCGGTCTCCGGCGAGCGGAAGTGCGGCAGGGGGGATTCGTCGAACAGGTCGCGCGCCTCGCTGACCAGGGTCTCGCCCATCCAGCAGGCCAGCACCGGCTTGCGACTGGCCTTGGCCTGCTCGATCACAGCGCGGGCGCAGCCGGTGGGATCGGTCATCGCCTGCGGGGTGAGCAGAACCACCATCATGTCGACCGCGGGATCGACCAGGCACAGGCGCACAGCCTCGCCGTAGCGCTCCGGGGTCGCGTCGCCAAGGATGTCGACAGGGTTGCCTCGCGACCAGTGGACGGGCAGCACGGCATCGAGTGCCTCGACCGTCTTTGTCCCGAGCTGCGCGAGCGGCAGGGCGAGGTCGGCGGCGCGGTCGGTGGCCATCACCCCCGGTCCGCCGCCGTTGGTCAGGATGAGCAGGTTCTCGCCGCGCAGGCTGAGCCCCTGGGCCAGGGTCTGCGCGGCGGAGAACCACTGCGTGATGCGCTCCACGCGCACCACGCCGGCGCGCTCGAGGGCTGCGTCGAACACGTCGTCACCGCCGATCATGGCGCCGGTATGGGTGGCCGCGGCATGCGCCCCCTCGGCATGGCGCGCGGACTTGAGCACGATCACCGGCTTCATCCGCGCGGCGGCGCGCAGCCCGCTGAGGAAGCGGCGCGCATGTCGCACGCCCTCGACGTAGAGCAGAATGCCCTTGGTCTGCGGGTCGAGGGCGAGGTAGTCGAGCACGTCGCCGAAATCGACGTCCGCCGCGTCCCCGGTGGAGGCAATGGCCGAGAAACCGATGCCGCGCGCCTGCGCCCAGTCGAGCACCGCCGTCACCAGCGCCCCGGACTGGGACACGAGCGCGAGCTGCCCGGGCAGGGCCTGGTTGTGGCTGAAGGTGGCGTTCAGGCCGATGGCGGGGCGCATGATGCCAAGGCAGTTGGGGCCGATCAGGCGCATGCGGTAGCGCTGGGCCACCTCCACGCATTCGCGCTGCAGGCGCTGGCCGTCGGAGCCGGACTCGCCGAAGCCTGCGGAGAGGATCACCGCCCCCTTGAGGCCAGCCTCGCCGCACTGGCGCAGGATGCCCGGAACCGTCGGGGCGGGGGTGGCGATGACGGCGAGATCGACGTCGTGCTCGACCCGGCTCAGGTCCGGATGACAATGCAGCCCCTGCACCTTCTTGTGCTTGGGGTTGACCGGCACGATCGCACCCTTGAAGCCCGCCTTGACCAGATTGGCGAGGACCATGGCGCCGACCGATCCCTCGCGCTCGCTCGCGCCGAACAGGGCCACGCCGCGCGGGTTGAAGAGCTGTTCCAGTACGTGAGCGCCCATAATCCTTCATTTCCCTGCCATGATTGGCTTACATGATGACGGAAAAGGATGGCGCCTGCATGAATCTCGCCCTGATCACCCATCCCGACTGCCTGCGGCACAGCAACGGACCGCATCACCCGGAGAACGCCGGCAGGCTCGAGGCCATCCAGGATCACCTCATCGCCACCGGCCTCGACCCCTGGCTGGTGCACCTGGGGGCGCCGCAGGCGACGCGCGAGGACCTGCTGCTCGCCCACGATGCACGCTATGTCGACCGCCTGTTCGAACTCGCCCCGGCCACGGGCATGGTGGAGATCGACGGCGACACGGCGATGAACCCGTACACCCTGCCGGCCGCCCTGCGCGCGGCGGGCAGCGGGATCGCTGCGGTGGATTGGGTGCTGGAGCAAGCCGGCAGGCGAGCCTTTTGCGCCATCCGCCCGCCGGGCCACCATGCGGGGAGGGCACGGTCCGCCGGCTTCTGCCTGTTCAACAACATCGCCATCGCTGCCCGGCACGCGCTGGGGCGGCATGGTCTCGAGCGGGTGGCCATCATCGATTTCGACGTCCATCATGGCGACGGCACCGAGGACATCGTTGCAGGGGATCCACGCATCCTGTTCTGCTCGAGCTTCCAGCATCCCTTCTACCCGCACACCGGCACGCCGCCGAAGGCGGGCAACTGCCTGCCCGTGCCCTTGCCCGCCGGCACCGCCGGACCCGCCTGGCGCGAGGCGGTCGCAGCAAGCTGGTTCGACCGGCTGGATGCCCATGCGCCCCAGCTGATCCTCGTTTCCGCGGGCTTTGACGGCCACCGCGAGGACGACATGTCCCACTTCGCCCTGGTCGAGGACGACTATGCCTGGATCACCGGGGAGGTGGTGCGCATCGCCGCGCGCCATGGCGATGGGCAGGTCGTCTCCATGCTGGAAGGCGGCTACGCGCCGAATGCCCTCGCGCGCAGCGTGGCTGCCCACCTGCGCGCCCTGATGGACAATTGAGCGCGCATGAATAACGCCGTCAGGCTCCCGAGGGCCGCTCTCGACAGCCGATCTCGAGGGCCGTACCCCGCAGGGGCTTCCGACATGGATGTCGGAAGGGACCAGGAGAGGGACCAGGAGAGGGACCATCGGCGTTGGGATGCGAAGCATCCCCCGAGGGCGGATGCCGACCATCCTTGGTCGGCACCCTCCGGGCTTGCCCAAGAGCAAGTCCAGATCCACTCCCGGTGGATCGGTGAGTCCAGGGATGGATCCGCAAAAAGGCCGGTGGTTTTGCCACCGGCCCCGGGGATGTTCAGGCAAGGATGCTGGGTCAGGCGTTGCGCAAGCCCTTGACCCACGCTTCCATCGCCTGGGTGGCGACCGGCATCGGCGGCTCCATGAAGTTGATCACGAACTTGTCGCCAAGGTCGGCCACGCCGATGGAGCGCGGGCGCACCGCCATGACGTGCGGGTTGGGCAGGGCGATGCCGAAGCAGAACACGATGATCTTGGCGTCGAGGATGTTCGGCGCCACCTGGCCCTCGGGCAGCCCCTTGGTATGGGCGTAGTGGTCGAAGGTCGCGATGTAGGTGGCGACCGGGTGGGCGTCGATCTTCTCCTTCAGATGGGCGATGATCGCGTCCACGCTCTGGAAGGCGGTCTCGGACTTGGGCAGTTCCAGTTCGAACACCGGATACTTTTCCATCAGGACGGTCTGTTTCATGGCGACTTCCTCGATAAAATTGATGCTGGATAATACAGGCTAATTATTAACCCATGCTGTCCGTTTCGTCCAATCCCGAGTCGCATGCTCGGTTGTTGCGCCTCGCCACGTGGGCCAGCCTGGCCACCGCGCTGGTCCTGATCGCTGCCAAGCTGGGCGGCTGGTGGCTGACCGATTCGGTCAGCCTGCTTGCCTCCCTGCTCGACTCCTCCGCCGACCTCGTCGCCTCGCTGCTGACCTTCCTCGCGGTGCGCTGGTCGCTGGTACCGCCGGACCATGACCACCGCTTCGGACACGGCAAAGCCGAGGCGCTCGCGGCCCTTGCCCAGTCGATGTTCATCCTCGGCTCGGCCGTCATGCTCAGCCTGCAGGGCCTGGACCGCCTGATCAATCCCCAGCCACTGAAGCAGAACGACATCGGCCTGGTGGTGATGGTGTTCTCCATCGCCCTCACCCTGGCGCTGGTGACCTTCCAGTACAGCGTGGCGCGGCGCACCGGATCGACCGCGATCCGCGCCGACGCCCTGCATTACGCCACTGACCTGCTGTCGGGCTTCGCGGTCATCGCCGCCCTGCTCCTGAGCCAGTGGGGCTTTCCGCGCGCCGATGCCATCATCGGCCTGCTGATCGCCGCCTACGTGGCCCGGAGCGCGATCCAGATCGCGCGCGACGCGCTGGACCAACTGATGGACCGCGAACTGCCCGCCGCGATCGGCGAACAGGTCCGCGCCCTGGCCCTTGGAGTCCCGGGCGTGCGCGGCATCGCCAGCCTGCGCACGCGCCAGTCCGGCTGCATCTATTTCTTCGAGGTGTATGTCGTCCTCGACGATGCGATCACCCTGCGGGCGGCACACGACGTCGGCGACGAGGTGCGGGCCGCGATCCAGGGCGCCTTTCCCGGAGCCGACATCCTGATCCACGAGGAGCCGGCCGGCGTGCTTGGGACAACCGCCCACGCTGCGGCACAATAGCCGGCCCTCTCAACGCCCCCTGCCGCATGACCACTCCCATCCTGCCGAACCGCGACGTCCTCCTTTTCCACCTCAGCCACAACGACCTCGACGGTTACGGCGCGCAGTACATGACCCGCGCCGCCGGCTTCCGCGCCCGCTATTACAACGCCGACTACCGCGACGTGCCGGCTACGCTGGAGCGCATCTTCGCCGACATGGCCAAGGCCAGGGAACCATCCCTGCTGCTGATCACCGACCTCAACCTGACCTCCGAGCAGGCCGACATGGTGGCCCGCCGCATCGGAGGTATGGGTGGGGCGGAAGCGGCGCCGTCCGCTCCGGCCAGGAACGGACTGCTCAGCCCGGACATGGCGGCCATGCTCAAGCAGACGCTCGCGGGCGAGCGCCCCAAGCCCGAAGTCATGCTGCTGGATCACCACGCCACGGGCGAGGACGCCGCCGCCAAGCACGCCTGGTACCACTTGGACACCAGCCGCTGCGCCAGCCGCCTGGCCTTCGAGGCCGTCGCGCCCTACCTGGACGAGCAGGCGCGCGCGCTGTACGCCGCGCGGGCCGGCTTCATCGACGTCGGCGACCGCTGGCTGAAGGAGGACGCGCGCTTCCACCGCTCGATCTTCCTCATCGGCTTGATGATGGAGGACGACCAACTCGCCCCGCCGCTGGACGAGGCCAAGCGCGAGTACCGCTTCCACCTGATGGAATCCTTCTTCCGCCGCATGGAGGAAGGCGCGAGCCTGGAGGAGCTGGAGCGTGCGGTGTACGACTTCCGCAAGGACTTCCTCAAGGGGCGTGTCGATGATGGCGTGTACGCCGACAGCGAGACCCCGCTGAAAGACAAGTTCCACAAGCTTTCTGCCCTTATGCTGCCGGAGGGCGCGATCCCGATGCTGCGCATCGATGGCTACCGCGCCGGCATCTTCTTCAACTGGCCGCACGACGTGTTCCGCGGCGTGGTGATGGAACTGATGGAGAACCAGGGCAAGATGGACATGGCCATCCGCGTCGGCGGCAACGGCCGCATGTCGCTGCGCTCCAATAACGGCGTGGATGTCGGCATCATCGCCGGCCGCTATTTCGAGGGCGGGGGCCATCCCGGAGCGGCCGGCGGCGTGCTCAAGGACAATCGCCTGAAGGACGTGAACCAGGCCCTGCGCTCCATCAGCCAGGCCATCGTCGACAGGAAGGGCCAGGTCGAGACGCTCTAAGTCGCGATGTTCCCCTCCAAGTACATCACCCCCGAGGGCCATGCCCGCCTGACCGAGGAGCTGGACGACTTGTGGCGCGTGCAGCGTCCCAGGGTCGTGCAGGCGGTGTCCGAGGCCGCCGCGCTGGGCGACCGTTCGGAGAACGCCGAGTACATCTACGGCAAGAAGATGCTGCGCGAGATCGACCGCCGCGTGCGTTTCCTGCGCAAGCGGCTGGACGGCATGGTGGTGGTCAGCTCGGCCCCGTCGGACCCCTCGCGCATCTTCTTCGGCGCCTGGGTGCTGCTGGAGGACGAGGACGGGAAGGAGCTGGAGGTGCGCATCGTCGGACCGGACGAGTTTGATCCCAAGCGCAACTGGATCAGCCTCGACTCGCCCATGGCCCGCGCCCTGATGCGCCGCGCCGAGGGGGACGAGATCACCGTCCACACCCCGGCCGGGGAGAAGGGCTACGTCATCCTCGGGGTGCGCTACGCACCCTGACGGATTGTTTAAACCCGGATTGTCCATTGGAACGCGGGAGTATGGCGTAGCCGAGGACGAGCGGATTTGCGCACGGGCGACGAACCCATAGCCTGTCTATGGGTGAGGAGCACGGGCGCAAAGACGCCGTCCGCAGGCCGCCAGACCCCGCGTAGGCCAAGCGCTAGCCCATCCGCTGGCACAAAGGCGGACAGTCCGGTCCAATGGACAATCCGGGTTCAAAGGGGCTTTCCTGCCCTTTTGAAACTCCCGCGCTCAGCGCCCGCCCATCTGCCGCGCAAGCCGCGTCGCCATCCATCCCATCAGGCCCACGCCGGCCAGCAGGACGCCCCACAGCAACAGGGATTGCCAGCGGAAAGGGGGCTCCAGGCGGGACTCGCCCCCGAGGGGGCGGATCTCGCCGAGCCTGGCCTCCTTGGCCGGCAGGCGGGTGCCGGCCTCCGGCAGCGGGCTGAAGCGGGGAGCGGGCTCGATGGACGGATTGCCCCAGGCGAGCAGGAACGGCCCGGGGCCGCTGGCGAGGAACATGATCCGCTGCGGACGCCAGCCGATGCGCACGTTCAGCATCTCCGTTCCCGCGACCTCCGGCTGATCCAGGCGCAGCAGCCATTCGTGGTCGCGGCCTGCGGCAAGACGGACGGGATCGGAACTGAACAGTTCGCCATCCACCCGCACCCGGTACTGCAGCAGGGGGGCACGGATGCGCCAGTCGGCATGGCGATCGCGGCGTGACTGGATCTGGCCCTGGTAGAGCACGTTGTCGCGTTCGAGCTCCAGCGCCAGGCGCTCGATGCCGAGCGGACCGGGCAGGTCGAAGCGCCAGGTCCCCGGTTCCTTGCCCCGGTCCAGCGGCAGCACATGCTCGTCCCAGTGTTCCGGCGGAGCGTCCTGGAACTGGCCATGCACGGCATCGAGCGCCGGGGGTTCGGCGGACAGCCAGTGCAGGCGCAGGTAGCGCTGGCGGGTGGACGGAACCGCGACTGTCCGCCGCTGCAGGTACTCGCCGCCAAAGCGCATGTCCGCGAGGGAGGCCTGCGCCAGGGGACGCCAGTGCTCGAGATCGTCGCTGCCCTCCAGCGCGACGCGGGCGAACTGTGTGGTCCCCGCCGCCCACTCGAGTTCGAGCTCGACCAGCGGCAGTTCGGCCCGGCTGTTGTCGATCAGGTAGCCGAGCGTGGCGCGCTCGGGCCGCGGGCCGGGGCGCCGGGTGATGCGCAGGACCTGCCCCTGCCGGTCGCGCTCGATCTCGAGGTCGGGCAGGGGCTCCTTGCCCCGTGCATCGAGGGTTGTGAGGGGAAAGATCGGCAGGGTCCGGCGGACGCGCGGGGCGCTTTCCGCCTGCGCCGGGACGAAGCCGTGCGGCACCGCCTCGCCTGCGGCGTTGAACACCCGAAGGTCGCCACGATCGTCGCGCCTCATGCCGGCCAGCACCGCGTAGGGCAGGGCCACCACCTGCAGCCCCGAGGCGGACGGCATCTCGATTCCGGCGCCCCAGGCGAAGTCATCCGGCCGGGGTGGTTCGGCCAGCGCGACGGGCGGCAGCAGCAGGGCGAGAAGGACGCTGATCGTCTTCATGGGGTGTCCTCCCGCTGGGGTTTCTCGTGCGCCGGCGGCATGGGCGAGAGATAGCCCGCGAGCAGGAGCAGCAGGCCGACGCCGACGAAGGAGACGATGCGCTCCAGGCTGTCGCGCCCGGAGAGATCGAACAGGAACAGCTTCACCACCACTGCGGCGAGCAGGCCGGCGGCGATCATCCACAGTGCTCTCCGTTTGAAGCGGCTCGCGGCAACCATCAGGACCAGCCCGGTGACTGTCCAGGAGATGGAGAAGGTGGCCTGGGCGAGGGTGGAGTCGACCATGGCCGACAGGTCGAGCGGCAGCCCGGCGTAGTGGTGCAGGCTGCGTGCCAGGATGGCGTTGAGCCAGAGGAAGAGCACGCCGCCCACGACCGGCAGCAGGCGCCGGACGGGCATGGCGGGACGCAGTTCACGGTGCGCCAGCCCGTCGCGCGCCAGCACTAGCAGTACGAGGCCGATGGCGACATCCAGCGGGTTGAGCAGCGGCAGGTAGGGCAGCGGCCAGGGATCGCCCGACGAGAGCAGGTTGACGAGCACCACCCACAGGACGAGGAATACGGTGAGTCCGCCGCCGGCCAGGCCCCGGTAGGCCCCGGGATGGGCGGCGACCGGCCAGCGCCGCCATGCGCCGATGCCCGCCAGCATGGCGGCGGGCACCAGCCCCCAGGCGATCTCGCTCCAGCTGCCGCGCACGATACCCTCCTGGCCGAGGGCGAGTCCGATGCGCCAGTCCAGCTCGCGCGCGACCAGCAGGGCCAGCAGCCACAGCGTTGCCGCGTGCACCAGGGCAGGGGCGCTGGACGGCCAGCTCCGTCGGTCGTTCCACCACAACATAAGCGTCATGACGACGAAGGCCAGAGGCCAGGCCATGAGGCCGCCATGCGCGGCGGGATGGGACTGGCTCGCGAGGCTTGCGAACGTCAGCGGGACCAGAAACGCGAGATATCCCGCCGGGACATGATGCAGCGCCGTCCACTCGATCCGCTCGGCGAGCAGGCGTGCGGCGGCTGCTGTGAGGGCGACATAGGCCAGCCAGGCGGCGAGCACCTCGTGGCCGGGCAGGGTGCGCGCGAGGTCCGCATGCCCGCCGAGCAGCCACCAGGCCAGGCCCCAGACCAGCAGCACCGGGCTCGCCTGGCGCGCGCGCATCTGGTAGGCGCTGAACAGGCCGGCCAGGCCGATCAGGGCCGTGCCGAGATAGCCGGCGTTGAGCAGCGGCCAGTCCGCCGGCATGGGGCGGGCGTCCAGCAGGTACAACAGGCCAGCCCCCAGCTGCAGCAGCAGGCCGAAGCCGACCGCGAGCCGCCGCTCCTGCCGCAGGCCGACCCAGAGGATGCCCGCGCCTTCCAACGCCCAGGCGGCGCCGGTCCAGCGCCCGTCCACGGCGAAGGGGATGGCGAGCGAGGCGAAGATCACGCCCAGGGCGAGGAAGGCCTCGGTCAACCGCCGCAGGTTCTCGCCGGCCCGCCGCCAGAGTGCCGCGGCCAGCAGCAGGTAGAGTCCGCCGAGGGCGAAGGCGCTCCAGGCCAGGCCGTATTCGAAATCGCGCATCAGGGCGGCCTGCAGGCCGAAGCCGACCAGTGGCGGGCCGAACACCATGCTGGCATGGACGTAGTCGCGGAAATCAGGCGCGCGGCGCAGGGCGTATAGCACGGTGCTGGCAAGGAAGACGAGGAAGAACAGGATGAGGAAAGGCTCGGTGGTGGCGAAGTCCTGCGGACGGTAGCGCAGCACGCCCCAGGCCGTGCCGATGACGAAGGTGAACAGGAAGCCGAGCAGGTTCAGCTCGCTCCAGGCCTTGCGCCAGGCGACCAGCAGGATGCCCAGGTTGAGGATGGCGTAGTAGCTGAACAGCTCGACGTGGCGGCCGGCGTCGCTCGCGGTGAGCACCGGGGCGAGGAAGCCGCCCGCCACGCCGAGGGCCGCGAGGCTGCGCGCGTCCTGCAGGATGGCGAGCCAGGCGGCCAGGAGTACCACCGCCAGCATCAGCGGGAAGGTCGCTCCGGCGGGCAGCAGGTCGTACAGCCGGAAGGCGGCGTAGAGGGTGAGGTAGAGCACGCCGATGCCGCCGCCCTGCAGGGCGAGGGCATAGCCGCGCCGGCGCTCGCGCAGGCGCCAGCCCAGGGCGAGCAGGGCCACCCCGCCCGCGCCGACCAGGGCGAGCCGCAGCTCGATGGGGAAGGCGATGCGCGCGGCGGCGTATTTGAGCAGGAAGGCCAGGCCGAAGAACAGCACCACCACGCCCACCTTGACCACGAGGTTGCCCTCGGCGAGGAAGGCGCGCAGAGGGCCGGGCAGGCGGTCGATGAGCGGCGGTCTTTCCTCGCGCGTGGAGGCAGGGGATGTCCAGGCCGTCGCCGGCGAGGGGGCGGGGGCGGGCTCCGGCAGGGGCGCCTCCGCGGGGGGGGGCGGTTCCTCCTCCGGCTCCTGTGGATGAGCCTCGACCTCCACGGCCGGCGCGGATGCCTTCGCGCCACGCAGGGCGGCCACTTCGTCACGCACCGCCCGCAGCTCGTCGCCTAGGGCGATCACCCGCCCGAGCAGGTAGCCGAGCAGCGCGCCGAAGATGGCGCCGGGCAGGCCGATGCTGGACAGGCCGAACAGCAGGCCGAGGATGAGGAGGATCCAGGTCATGCTCACCTCCTTGAGACTGGCGCGGTGGTATCCGGACTATAGCGGGTGGGCATCCCTTTCATTGCCTCCGCCGACGCCAGTCGCCGTGCCGAAGCCGATGCCCGCGCCGGGGGCTTCCCGGGTAGAGATAGATCCACGCGGGCCCGCGCGCCGTTTGGATGATGTCGCGCTCGTACTCGCGCGGGCAATTCTCGTAGGCGTCCAGCCTGCGCAGCATGGAGGGGCGGATCGCGTACAGCTCGCCGTGGATCCTGCCCCGGCCTGCGCGGATGGCGGCGGGGTAGGGGCCAAGGTCGTGCAGAGCGAAGCCTGGCGGAGTCGTGGCGCGGCTGAGCAGGCGCGCTTCCCGCATCAGCCGATGGGCAGGCTGCCCCCGCATCAGGGTCCCGTAGACGAACAGAAGCCCCGCCCGGGTCTTTTCCGACCGATTTCCGGGCTTGCGCGCCGGGGCCGGGTTACAATGATGCACATTGCTTATCAAACGAATGTCCATGCGTATTCCTGAACTGTTATCGCCGGCCGGCACCCTGAAGAACATGCGCTACGCCTTCGCCTATGGCGCGGACGCGGTGTATGCCGGCCAGCCCCGGTATTCCCTGCGCGTGCGCAACAACGACTTTCTGGAAGACAACCTCGCCATCGGCATCCGCGAGGCGCACGCGCTGGGCAAGAAGTTCTTCGTCGCCATGAACGTGATGCCGCACAACGCCAAGGTGCGCACCTTCCTGCGCGATGTCGAGCCCATCATCGAGATGGGGCCCGATGCCCTGATCATGGCCGACCCCGGCCTGATCATGATGGTACGCGAACGCTGGCCGGAGATGCCCATCCACCTCTCGGTGCAGGCCAACACGGTGAACTACGCCGGGGTGCAGTTCTGGAAGTCCGTCGGCGTGGAGCGCGTGATCCTCTCCCGCGAGCTGTCGCTGGACGAGATCGCCGAGATCCGCCAGGAGTGCCCGGACACCGAGCTCGAGGTGTTCGTGCACGGCGCGCTGTGCATCGCCTACTCGGGCCGCTGCCTGCTGTCTGGCTACTTCAACCACCGCGACCCGAACCAGGGCACCTGCACCAACGCGTGCCGCTGGGAATACAAGACCGTTCAGGGGGAGGAAGATGTCGCTGGCGTGATTCGCCCCCCGCAGGAGGCGGTCATCTCCATGGACGCCATCAACGCCGCGATGAAGGCGGGCGTCTCCGGCGATGCGCGCCACCCGCTCGCCGACCAGGTCTACCTGCTCGAGGAGGCCAGCCGCCCGGGCGAGCTGATGCCGATCTTCGAGGACGAGCATGGCACCTACATCATGAACTCGAAGGACCTGCGCGCGATCGAGCACGTGCAGAAGCTGACCGAGATCGGCGTCGACTGCCTGAAGATCGAGGGCCGCACCAAGAGCCACTACTACGCCGCCCGCACCGCGCAGATCTACCGCCAGGCCATCGACGATGCCGTCGCCGGCCGGCCGTTCGACCCGTCCCTGTTCGGCAAGCTCGAGTCGCTCGCCCACCGCGGCTACACCGACGGCTTCTTCGTCCGCCACCACACGCAGGACTACCAGAACTACCTCGAGGGCGCCTCTCGCAATCATGCGCAGCAGTTCGTCGGCGAGATCGTCGGCCGCGATCCGGGAACCGGTATGGCCGAGGTGGAGGTGAAGAACAAGATCAGCGTCGGCGACCGCATGGAGCTGATCCTGCCCGAGGGCAACCGCGAGTTCGTCGTCGAGGACATGCGCGACCTCCACGGCCAGCCACTGGCCGAGGCTCCCGGCAGCGGCTGGCGCGTGCTCCTGCCGCTCCCCGCCGATCATCTGGAGCTGGGCCTGCTGGCCCGCTACCTCTGAGACTGCTGACCGATGCCAGGCCATCTCGACCGATACCTGATGCGCGAGGCCCTGGTGGC
Organism: Pseudomonadota bacterium; assembly: GCA_049322715.1. Classification (GTDB taxonomy): domain Bacteria; phylum Pseudomonadota; class Gammaproteobacteria; order Halothiobacillales; family Halothiobacillaceae; genus Thiofaba. The sequence continues at coordinate 87,487 of JBMOQP010000022.1, read as the reverse complement.
CATGCTCGCCGTGAGCGGCGTGCTGTGGATCGCAATGATGGCCAATATCGGCGTGCAGCTATCCGGCACCGTCATGCACGGCGCGCTGCCGGTACAGATCCTCCCCGGCCTGCTGTGGGCCAACGGCGTCAAGTTCCTGTTGTTCATCCTGCCCATCGGCGGCTTCCTCGGCCTGCTGCTGGCCTTCGGCCGCCTGTATCGCGACCAGGAGATCCCGGTGTTGCTGGCCTGCGGCGCCTCGCCGCTGCGCCTGCAGCGTCCCGTCCTCTGGGTGGCCTTGCCTTGGGCGCTGCTGGTCGCCTGGGTGGCCCTCCACCAGTGGCCGGCCACCCAGGGCGCGCGCGACGAGATGCTTCAGCAGGCGCGCACTGCCGCCCTGTACGAGCGCCTGCCGATCGGCCGTTTCCTGGTGGCGGACCAGGGCAGGGTGACGGTCTACGCCGAGCGGCTGGCCAAGGACGGGCGCACCCTCGAGGAGGTATTCGTGCATACCCGGCTGTCGGATGGGGAGGGGGTCGAACGCGCACGCCGCGCCCGGCTGATCGAGGACGAGGACGGTGTGCGGCAACTGGTGCTGGAGGACGGGCGGCGTTACGACGGCCTGATTGGCCAGGGCGACTGGCGTGTGCTGGAGTTCGCCGAGCACCGCATCGATCTCGGCCTCGAGCGCAATCCGGCAGCGGCGCAACGCAAGCGCGCGGCGATGGACACCCATGAGCTCTGGCAGTCCGGCAAGCCGCATGACCACGCGGAGCTGATCAAGCGCGTGGCCCAGCCGGTCAGCGCGCTGCTTCTGGCCTTGCTGGCCCTGCCGCTCTCGCGAGTGGCACCGCGCCAGGGGCGTTTTGCCCGCCTCGGGGCCGGCATCCTGATCTACGTGGCCTACTACAACCTCATCACCCTGTCCGCCAAGATGGTGCAGGATGGCCGCCTGGAGGCCTCGGTCGGTTTCCTGCTGCCGCACCTGGTCCTGCTGGCGCTGATAGGAGTGCTGTTCTGGCGCCACGGGGCTTTCGTGCGCACGGCCGGGAGGGTCGGTCATGCGTCTTGACCTCTACGTCCTGCGCACGGTCCTTGGCGGTACCCTGGTCACGCTCGGGGCGCTGCTCGGGCTCGCCGTGATCCTGCTGCTGCTGGACGAGATCGACAAGGTCGAGGGGGCCTACACCGTCGGCAAGGTGCTGATCTTCGTCCTCTACATGCTGCCGGGCTACATGCTGGAGTTTTTCCCTCTCGCCACCCTGGTCGGCAGCCTGATGGCCCTGGGGCAACTCGCGGCAGGCAACGAGATCACCGCCATGCGCGCTGCCGGGGTCTCGCTCGGGCGGCTGGCGCGTCCGGTGCTGGTCGCCGGGGTCCTGCTCGGGCTGGCCGGCATGCTGATCGGGGAGACCCTCGGCCCGCTGGGCCAGACCCAGGCGCGCCTGATGCGGGCCGAGGCGCTGGGGCACACCCTCTCCATGCAGGGCGACCAGGGGCTGTGGCTGCGAGAGCAGGAGCGCTTCGTGCACGTCGGCTACGTCACCCCCGGCGGCGAACTGCACCAGGTTCGCGCCTTCGCCTTCGGCCCCGACCAGACCCTGCGTGACGCCACCCTCATCGATCAGGCGACTCCCGGCGCCCAGGGCTGGGATGCCCGCAAGGTGACCAGCAACACCTTCCAGCCGGCGGAAGCTGCTTCCGGACTTCCCGATGATTCGAGCGCCACACCTGCGAAGCAGGCTTCGGGCATGGATGCCCGCTCTCGACGGCCGGACCCCGCAGGGGCTTCGGCCATGGAAGGCCGAAGGGACTTCGATACGGAACCATGGGCGCGAGAACAGGACGAACCGCCTTCCGGCGCCGTCCAGTCCGTGGGCATGAGTCTCGACGCGCAGCGCATGATGCCGGCGCTGGTGCCGGCAGGCTTGCTCAACGTGCTGGTCGTCCTGCCCCAGTACATGAGCATGGGCGAGCTGTGGCGCTATGCACGCTTCCTGGATGCCAACGGACTGGAGAGCGCGTCCTACTGGCTGGCCTGGTGGGGCAAGTTGTTCGCCCCGCTGCAGGTGATGGCCATGCTGCTGCTGGCCCTGCCTTTCGCGCTGGCGACCCGGCGCACGGGCGGGGCGGGGCAGCGCATGGTCATCGGCATCCTGCTGGGTCTCGCCCTGCTCATCCTCACCCGCCTGCTGACCCAGGGGGGGCTGCTGATCGGCCTGCCCCCGATGCTCGCCGCGCTGCTCCCGCCCGTGCTGTTCCTCGCCCTCGCCATCCTGGGCCTGCGGCGCCGGGTGGTCTAGAAACCGTCAAGGCAGACAACTCCCATGCGTCCCGATCTCACCGAGCACATCGAACACCTTCCCGTCGGTCGCTTCACCGAGAAGGCCTACCTCGACTACGCCATGTACGTCATCCTCGACCGCGCTCTGCCGCACGTCGGGGATGGCCTCAAGCCGGTGCAGCGACGCATCATCTACGCCATGTCGGAGCTGGGACTGTCGGCCTCGTCCAAACACAAGAAGTCCGCCCGCACCGTGGGCGACGTGATCGGCAAGTACCACCCGCATGGCGACTCCGCCTGCTACGAGGCCATGGTGCTGATGGCGCAGCCGTTCTCCACGCGCTATCCCCTGATCGACGGCCAGGGCAACTGGGGCTCCCCGGACGAACCCAAGTCCTTCGCCGCCATGCGCTACACCGAGGCGCGCCTCACGCCCTACGCGCGCCTGCTGCTGAGCGAGTTGGAGCAGGGCACGGTCGACTTCCAGCCCAACTTCGACGGTACCCTTGACGAGCCGGCGCTGCTGCCCGCGCGCGTGCCGAACGTGCTGCTCAACGGTACCACCGGCATCGCCGTGGGCATGGCAACCGACATCCCGCCCCACAACCTGCGCGAGGTCGTGCAGGCCTGCGTGCATCTGCTCGACCAGCCGGACGCCGGCACCGCGGCCCTGTGCAGCCACCTGCCGGGTCCCGATTTCCCCACGGCGGGCGAGATCATCACCCCGCGCGACGAACTGCTGAAGATGTACGAGAGCGGCCAGGGCTCGGTTCGGCAGCGCGCACGCTTTGATGTGGAGGACGGCGACATCGTCATCACCGCCCTGCCGTACCAGGTCTCGGGTAGCAAGGTGCTGGAGCAGATCGCCGCGCAGATGCAGGCCAAGAAGCTGCCGCTGGTCTCCGACCTGCGCGACGAATCCGACCATGAGCACCCGACCCGCCTCGTGATCGTGCCGCGCAGCCGCAACGTCGACCTCGAGGCCCTGATGGCGCACCTGTTCGCCACCACTGACCTCGAGCGCAGCTACCGCGTCAACATGAACGTGATCGGTCTCGACGGGCGCCCGCGCGTCATGTCGCTGCGCGACCTGCTCGGCGAATGGCTGAACTACCGTATCGAGACCGTGCGCCGCCGCGTGCAGTGGCGCCTGGAGCGTGTCGAGCGCCGACTGCACATCCTCGACGGCCTGCTCATCGCCTTCCTCAACATCGACGAGGTCATCGCCATCATCCGCCACGAGGACGAGCCCAAGGCGGCGCTGATGGAGCGCTTCGGGCTGTCCGATACCCAGGCCGAGGCCATCCTCGAGCTCAAGCTGCGCCACCTCGCGCGCCTCGAGGAGATGCAGCTGCGCGGCGAGCAGGCCGATCTCGCCCGGGAGCGCGACGGACTGCGCGACCTGCTCGACGATGAATCGAAGCTGCGGGGCAGGGTGCGCGAGGAGCTGCTGGCCGACGCCGAGACCCATGGCGATCCGCGCCGCGCACCTCTGGTCGAGGCCAGCGCGGCCCAGGCCCTGGACGAGACCGCCCTGATCCAGAGCGAGCCGGTCACCGTCGTGCTCTCGCAGCAGGGCTGGGTGCGCCTGGCCAAGGGGCACGATGTCGATGGGGCAGGGCTCGCCTACCGCACCGGCGACGCCTTCCTCGCCCAGGCCGCGGGGCGCAGCACCCAACTCGCGGTGTTCCTCGACAGCACCGGCCGCGCCTACAGCATCCCCGCGCATACGCTGCCGTCCGCGCGCGGGCACGGCGAGCCGCTCACCGGCCGCCTCAGCCTGCCTGCGGGCGCCCATGTGCCCCATGTGTTGCTCGGCCAAGCGGAGGATCGCTACCTGTTCGCCTCCAGCGCCGCCTTCGGCTTCGTCGCACCGCTGGAACAGGCCCACGGCCGCCAGCGCGCGGGCAAGGCGCTGATCACCGTGCCGGACGGCGCCGGCCTGCTGACCCCGGCGGCCGTGCGCGAGGGCGATGGATGGGTTGCCCTTCTGGGCGGCGGCAACCTGCTCATCTTCCCGCTCGAGGAACTGCTCGAGGAGGGACGCGGCGGGCGCGGCAGCAAGCTCATGGCCCTGGGCCGGGACGAGCCGCTGCTCGCCGTCACCCTGCTCGGCAAGGACGACAGCCTGCGCGTGCACACCGCGGGCCGCTACCTCAACCTTTCCCCCGCCGACTGGCAGAGCATGGTCGGCCAGCGCGCCCGGCGCGGCCGCCCCTTGCCGCGCGGCTTCACAAGAGCCGAGCGCCTCTCCCGGGAATCGGGCTGAGGCCATGGATGGCCGGCATCACCGATTTGTCGGGAACAAATCGGGACTTGCCCGTAGGGCAAGCCCGAAGGGGGCCGGCCAGGGAAGGCCGGCATCCGCCAGCTACGCGTTAGGCCAGGGACGAGCTGACGATTGGAAACCGTACGTTCTGGCGATTGAATTCTTGACGGAAATCCCTATCTAATAAGCCGCATCCCCATTGAAGGAAAAAACGACGCATGAAACGCATCTTCCTGTTCCTTGCCACCAACATCGCGATCATGATCGTGCTCACCCTGTCGTGGAGCATCATCTCGCGCGTGTTCGGCCTCGGAGCGATGAACGGACCGGGCGGTCTCAACCTCGGCAGCCTGCTGGTGTTCGCGGCCGTGTTCGGCTTCGGCGGCGCCTTCATCTCGCTGATGATGTCCAAGTGGGTCGCCAAGCGTAGCGTGGGTGCGCAAGTCATCGAGCAGCCGAGCAACTCCACCGAGCTATGGCTGATGGAGACCGTGCGCCGTCAGGCCGACAAGGCCGGCATCAAGATGCCGGAGGTGGCGATCTACGATTCCCCCGAGATCAACGCCTTCGCCACCGGCCCGAGCCGTAACAACGCGCTGGTCGCGGTGAGCACCGGCCTGCTCAACTACATGAACCGCGACGAGGCCGAGGCCGTCATGGCGCACGAGATCGGCCACGTGGCGAACGGCGACATGGTCACCCTGACCCTGATCCAGGGCGTGGTGAACACCTTCGTCATCTTCTTCGCCCGCATCATCGGCAACTTCGTCGACCGCGTGGTGTTCAAGAACGAGGAGGGCAACGGCATCGCCTATATCGTCACAAGCATCATCGCGGAGCTGGTGCTGGGCATCCTCGCCAGCGTCATCGTCATGTGGTTCTCCCGCCAGCGCGAATTCCGCGCGGATGCCGCCGGCGCGAGCCTGGCCGGCCGTCACAAGATGGTCGCCGCGCTGGAGAAGCTGCGCGCCATGCATGAGCCCAGCCACCTGCCGAGCCAGATGGCGGCCTTCGGCATCAACGGCGGCCGCCCGAGCCTGGCCAAGCTGTTCATGACCCACCCGCCGCTGGAAGAGCGCATCGCGGCCCTGAAGAACGCCGCTTGATCCAGGCCCGTCCGGGCGGAAAGAAAGCAGGAAGGCCGCATGATGCGGCCTTCCTTGTCTCAGGGGGATGGGAAACTTCTCACATTCTCTTGTCCAGCCGACCGACGGCGCAGCTGACGAACGAACGGGCCTTGGCCCCCATCGCCTGCATGCCTTCCGCGCTGCCCTTCTCGGGATAGCCCATCGACCTGAGGCGGTCGAGGGCCTGGCCGCGCACATCCCTGTCTGCCGCGATCAGCACGCTCTCTCCGCCGAGGTCGACCTCCACCGAGATCACGCCGGATATCTTGAGCAGTCCTGTGCGGATGCTGTTGGCGCAGCCGCCGCACTTGATGTTGTCAACCACGATGATGATGTCCATCGGCTAGCCTCCGCGGATGCCGGACGCCTCTGGACGGCCCCTGGCATGAAGGTTATTCGGGTGCATTGCCGTGTAGAATAGTTCATCTTTCCGTCCAGTGTTCCGAGGGATGCCATGCCCGTCTACCGTTCCCGCACCACCACCCACGGCCGCAACATGGCCGGCGCCCGCGCCCTGTGGCGCGCCACCGGCATGAAGGATGGCGATTTCGACAAGCCGATCATCGCCATCGCCAACTCCTTCACCCAGTTCGTGCCGGGCCACGTCCACCTCAAGGACATGGGCCAGCTGGTGGCGCGAGAGATCGAGAAGGCGGGTGGCGTGGCCAAGGAGTTCAACACCATCGCGGTGGACGACGGCATCGCCATGGGCCACGGCGGCATGCTGTACTCCCTGCCGAGCCGCGACCTGATCGCCGACTCGGTCGAGTACATGGTCAACGCCCACTGCGCCGACGCGCTGGTGTGCATCTCCAACTGCGACAAGATCACCCCGGGCATGTTGATGGCCGCGTTGCGCCTGAACATCCCTGTGATCTTCGTCTCCGGCGGCCCGATGGAGGCCGGCAAGACCCGCCTCGCCGGCAAGGTCATCAAGCTCGACCTCGTCGACGCGATGATCGAGGCCGCCAATCCGAACACCTGTGATGCCGACGTCGAGCAGATCGAGCGTTCCGCCTGTCCGACCTGCGGTTCCTGCTCCGGCATGTTCACCGCCAACTCGATGAACTGCCTGACCGAGGCGCTGGGCCTGTCCCTGCCGGGCAATGGCTCGCTGCTCGCCACCCACGCCGACCGCAAGGAGCTGTTCCTCGAGGCCGGCCGCACCATCGTCGAGCTGGCCCGTCGTTACTACGAGCAGGACGACGAGCGCGTGCTGCCGCGCTCCATCGCCACCTTCGAGGCGTTCGAGAACGCCATGGCGCTGGACATCGCGATGGGCGGCTCGAGCAACACCGTGCTGCACCTGCTGGCCGCCGCGCACGAGGGCAAGGTGGAGTTCACCATGGCCGACATCGACCGCATCAGCCGCAAGGTGCCGCACCTCTCCAAGGTCGCGCCGAGCACCCACCAGTACCACATGGAAGACGTACATCGCGCCGGAGGCGTGTTCGGCATTCTCGGCGAGCTGGATCGCGCCGGACTGATCCACACCGGCTGCCACACCGTGCACAGCAACACTATCGGCGAGGCCCTGGACCAGTGGGACATCGCCCGCCCGACCGCCTCCCAGGCGGCGAAGACCCGCTATCTCGCCGGTCCCGCCGGCATCCCCACCCAGACCGCCTTCAGCCAGGACACCCGCTGGCCGGACCTCGACATCGACCGCGCGGGCGGCTGCATCCGTGACCGCGCGCACGCCTACAGCCAGGACGGTGGCCTTGCCGTGCTGTATGGCAATATCGCCCCGGACGGTTGCATCGTGAAGACCGCCGGCGTGGACGAGGAGATCCTCAAGTTCCACGGCCCGGCGCGCATCTTCGAGAGCCAGGACGCCGCTGTCGAGGCCATCCTCGGCGACCAGATCAAGGCTGGCGACGTGGTCATCATCCGCTACGAGGGTCCGAAGGGCGGCCCCGGCATGCAGGAGATGCTCTACCCGACCAGCTACCTGAAGTCGAAAGGGCTGGGCAAGACCTGCGCGTTGATCACCGACGGACGCTTCTCCGGCGGCACCTCAGGCCTGTCCATCGGCCACGTCTCGCCCGAGGCGGCCGAGGGCGGTCCGATCGGTCTCGTGGAGGAGGGCGATCTCGTGATGATCGACATCCCCAACCGCACCATCGCCATCGACGTAAGCGAGGACGAGTTCAAGCGTCGTCGCGAGGCGATGGAGGCGAAGGGCATCCACGCCTGGCAGCCCGTCGCCCGCGAGCGCGAGGTCAGCCTCGCCCTGCAGGCCTACGCCGCAATGACCACCTCCGCCGCGCGCGGCGCGGTTCGCGACCTCGAGCAGCTCAAGCGCAGGGGGTGATGGGCATGGATCCGCGCATCGAGGTCTTCGTCAACCGCCTGCACGGGGAGGTCGTGCCGTTTGCCGACACTCTCGGCCTGATCGGCGTGCTGTACGACTACACGCCGACTTCCTTCGGCAACGGCGTGGGCGAGGACCGGCTCGACAGCCCGGCCGGCACCAACGAGGGGTCCTGCAAGGTGTTCGCCTTCGGGCGTCTCAACGGCCTGTCGAAGGAGGCCACGCTGGCTTGCTTCGGCGAGCACTACCAGGCGGTGCTGGACGACCCCGAGGGCACGGGGCACCCGAACATCCGTCTTTTCATGCGCCATGGCTGGGCGGGCATCCGCTTTGACGGGGAGCCCTTGAAGCCTAGGGACGCAGTCCCCACATGACCGCCCTGTAGGATCGCCGTCCCTGGCGCGATCAGGGCATCCTCCGCCGAATCGGCCCGAGGGCGTGCCTCCTGCAATTCAGGGAGCCGCGACAGCGGGCTTCGCCAGCTTCTCGTTAAGCGTGTTGTGCCTGATCTATTCAGGCCGCACGTTCGCTGAGTCCGCCCAGCGCCTTGTTTAGATCCTCGACCAGTGCCCGCAGGGTCATGTTCTGCAGGGCCAGGGTCTGGTCCATGCGCGCCATGGCGTCGTCATCGTCCGCCTGCTCGAGCGGCTCGAGCAGCACGTCGGTCGGCTTGAGGCTGCGCAGCACGCCTCCAGCATCCAGCACGAAGCTCATCCGGTCGCGCCACACCAGTCCCAGGCGGGTCACCTTCTTGCCTGCGGCGAGGTGCACCTTCACCTCGTCCACGGTGAGGTCGTGCTTGCGCAGGGTCGCCGTGCCTCCTTCCTCATCCTGGGAGGTCAGCACGCAGGTCTGCTCCAGTGTAAAGCCCTCGGGCAGCTGGCGCGTCGCGAGCCACTGGGTCATGGCCGCGCTCCAGTCCTCCTGGGTGCGCCAGGGGCTGACGGGCAGGGTGCCGGTGGCCTGGCGGATGGCGCCGACCAGGGCTTCGGCCTGCTTGCTGGCAGCACCGTCGACGATCACCCAGCCGCGTTCGGCGTCGATGCTCGCGAACATGCGGCGGCGGCGCGGTATCAGACGGGGCAGCAGGGCGTGCTCGATACCCTCGCGCATCTCCTTCTTCTCGCGCGAGCCCGGCGCATGGCCCTCGCGGGCCTCGTATTCCATGACCTTGTCGGCCAGCTGGTCACGCACGAAGCCGCCCGGCAGGCGCTTCTCCTCGCTCACCCAGCGCACGGTCCACACGCCCTCGGCCGCGTGCACGAAGGCCTGCGCCTTGTGCCCGAGCACCGGCTCGAAACCGGCGCTGGACAACTCGAGGGTACCGCAGGGACGGAAGGGCTGGTTGCCGAGCGCGGCCTCCAGTTCATCAAGCCCGAAGGGCAGGGGGGAGGTCAGGGGGAAAAGACTGAGGGCGCGGAACCACATGGCGGAATCGTCGTTGCATGGCGGGACGAAGGATTATCCGGCCGCCGAACGCGAGGGGCAAACGCGGTTATACTGCGGCATCCGTTTGTCACGAACATCCCCGGCCCGCGCCCCATGAGCTTTGATGACCGCACCGTCCGCCTTGCCGATTACCTCCCGCCCGCCTGGCGCATCCCCAGCATCGAACTGACCTTCGAACTGGATCCCGAGACCACGTTGGTCCATGGCCGGCTGCAGATCGAGCGCGTGGACAAGGGGCAGGGGCCGCTGGTGCTCGACGGCCAGGCGCTGGAACTGGTACGTATCGCCATCGACGATGTCCCGCTGGAAGCCGAGGCATATGCATTGACGGATGCGGGCGGCCTGGCGATCCACCAGCCGCCCGCGCGCTTCAGCCTGTCTGTCACCACGCGCATCCGCCCCGCGGCCAACACCACCTGCATGGGGCTGTACCTCTCCAACGGGATCTTCACCACCCAGTGCGAGCCGGAAGGCTTCCGCCGGATCATGTACAGTCTGGACCGGCCGGACGTGCTGTCGGTGCACACTACCCATGTCGTGGCCGATCCCGCGCGTTGCCCGGTGCTGCTCTCGAATGGCAACCTCGTCGGCGAGGAGACGCTGCCAGATGGTCGCCGCAAGGCCTCCTGGCACGACCCCTTCCCCAAGCCCACCTACCTCTATGCCCTGGTCGCGGGTGACCTCGGTGTGCTGCGCGATCGCTTCGTCACGATGAGCGGGCGTGAGGTCGGCCTCGAGATCTACGCCGAGCACCACAATGTGGACAAGCTCGGCCATGCCATGCAGTCGGTCATCAAGGCGATGCGCTGGGATGAGAAGACCTACGGGCGCGAGTATGACCTCGATCGCTACATGATCGTAGCGGTGGAGGACTTCAACGCCGGCGCGATGGAGAACAAGGGCCTCAACATCTTCAACGCCAAATACGTGCTGGCGCGACCGGAAGTGGCCACCGACGCCGACTACGAGGCGATCGAGAGCGTCATCGCCCACGAGTATTTCCACAACTGGTCCGGCAACCGCGTGACCTGCCGCGACTGGTTCCAGCTCTCGCTCAAGGAGGGCTTCACCGTCTTCCGCGACCAGGAGTTCTCGGCTGACATGGGCGCGCGCGCCACCAAGCGCATCGAGGACGTCAACGTGCTGCGCACCTGGCAGTTCCCGGAAGACACCGGCCCGCTGGCGCACCCGGTGCAGCCGCCTGAATACCAGGCGATCGACAACTTCTACACCACCACCGTCTACAACAAGGGCGCGGAGGTGGTGCGCATGCTGCGCAACCTGCTCGGCTGGGAGACCTTCTGCAAGGGCAGCGACCTCTACTTCGCCCGCCATGACGGCCAGGCCGTGACCATCGAGGACTTCGTCAGGGCGATGGAGGATGCCTCCGGACGCGACCTGACCCAGTTCCGCCGCTGGTACGTGCAGGCCGGCACCCCGCGCGTCAGCGCGACCGGGGAGCATGACGCCACCGCCCGCCGCTATATCCTGACTCTGCGCCAGCACACCCCAGCCACGCCCGGCCAGCCGGAGAAAGAGCCTTTCGTTATCCCCGTCGACATGGCCCTGCTCGCCCGCAACGGGCAACGACTTGCCGACGGTGTGCTCGAACTAAACCAGGCCGAGCAGCGCTTCATCTTCGAGGGCATCGTCGAGCCCCCGATCCCCTCCCTGCTGCGAGGCTTCTCCGCCCCGGTGCGAGTCGACTTCCCCTACACGGATGAGGAACTCGCCTTCCTCATGGCCCGGGACGACGACGATTTCAACCGATGGGAGGCCGCCCAGCGCCTGATGACACGCGTGCTGCTGACGCTGGTCGAGGACGTGCAGGCCGAGCGCGACCTCGTGCTCGATCCGAAGCTGAGCGCGGCCTGGGGGCATGCGCTGCATGACGCCCAGCTCGATGCCCGCATGAAGGCCGACCTTCTGACCCCGCCATCCGAGGCCTGGCTTGCGGACCAGTGCGACGAGGTGGACCCGCACGCCATCCACGCCGCCCGCGAATTCCTTCGCCGAGCCCTGGCCGAGACCTGGGAGGAGAGCCTGCTCGCCCTCTACCACACCCAGCGGGAAGAGGGCGCCTACGAGCCAACCCCGGCCGCCATCGGCCGCCGCCGCCTGAAGAACCTCTGCCTGAACACCCTGATGGCACTCGGCAACGAGTCCCACCATGTCCTCGCAACCCACCAGTTCCGCGCCGGCCACAACATGACCGACGTCCTCGCCGCCCTGCAGGCCCTCGCGCATACCGACTGCGCGGACCGCGCGAACGTGCTTTCGGAGTTCGAGACCCGCTGGGACAACGAGCCGCTGGTGATGGACAAGTGGTTCGCCATCCAGGCCACCAGCCCCCTGCCGGGCACCCTGGAGGATGTGAAGCGCCTGATGGATCATCCCGCCTTCCACCTGGCCAACCCGAACAAGGCCCGCGCCCTGATCGGCAGCTTCGCCCGCGCCAATCCGGTCGGCTTCCATGCCCCGGACGGCTCGGGCTATCGCTTCGTGGCCGACCAGGTACTGGCGCTGGATGCCCTCAACGCCCAGGTCTCCGCCCGCATGGCGGGTGCCTTCCAGCAGTGGAGGCGCTTCGACCCCCACCGCCAGATGCTGATGCGTGACGCACTGCGCTCCATCGCGGCGCATCCCATTTCGGTCGAACTGCGCGAGGTGGTGGAGAAAAGCCTCGGCGAGAACGGGTAACCGCCCCGCGGGCGGTCTGATAACATTGCACTCCTGATTCCACGCGATCCCTTCGAGCTGCTGCGCGCATGAACCCGAACTATCTCGATTTTGAACAGCCCATCGCCGAACTCGAGGCGAAGATCAACGAATTGCGCCTGATGGGCAACGACAGCAACCTCAATCTCGGCGACGAGATCGAGCGCCTCCGAGCCAAGTCGGATCAGCTGACGCGTTCCATCTTCAGCAAACTCGCTCCGTGGCAGGTATCGCAGATGGCGCGCCATCCGCAGCGCCCCTACACCCTTGATTACGTCAAGCACCTGTTCACCGACTTCGTCGAAATGCACGGCGACCGCGCCTTCGCCGACGACGCCGCGATCGTGGGCGGCATCGCGCGTCTCGACGGCCGTCCGGTCATGATCATCGGCCACCAGAAGGGCCGCGACACGCGCGAGCGCTCGCGCCGCAACTTCGGCATGCCGCGGCCAGAGGGCTACCGCAAGGCCAAGCGCCTGATGGAGACCGCCGCCCGCTTCAAGCTGCCGGTGCTGACCTTCATCGACACCCCGGGCGCCTATCCCGGCATCGACGCCGAGGAGCGCGGCCAGAGCGAGGCCATCGCACGCAACCTGTTCGTCATGGCCGACCTGCCGACGCCGATCGTCTGCACCGTGATCGGGGAGGGCGGCTCGGGCGGCGCGCTCGCCATCGGCGTGGGCGACCACCTGATGATGCTGCAGTACAGCACCTATTCGGTCATCTCCCCGGAAGGATGCGCGGCCATCCTGTGGAAGGATGCGGCCAAGGCTCCGGAGGCCGCCGAGGCCCTCGGCATCACTGCTCCGCGCCTCAAGGAGCTGGGGCTGATCGACGAGATCATCGAAGAACCGGCCGGCGGCGCGCACCGCGACCTGCCGCAGCACATGGCCAACGTCAAGCAGGCCCTCCTGCGTGCCCTCGACCAGGTCAGCGCGATGCCTCTGGACCGGCTGCTCGACCGCCGCTACCAGCGCATCATGAGTCACGGGCATTACGCCGAAAAGGCCTGAGATCCTTTGGGGTGCTCGCCGCTGAGCGGTACCCCAATGCTTTCGCCGGCCACATCAAGTTTCGAGCATGAGAGCCAATGATCGAAGCCTGATCGAAGCCGTTCTTCGGAAGATTCCTCTTCATCTTCGCCGTCGGCCCTTCCTCGTCGCCTTCAGCGGAGGACTCGACTCGACCGTCCTTCTCCATCTTCTGTCCCGCCTCCGCGATGCGGACGAGCTTGCCTCGCTCACCGCCGTGCATGTCCACCACGGCTTGCAGGCCCAGGCCGACCATTGGGCCGGACACGCGGAAGTGACCGCCCGGGCGCTTGGGATCCCGCTCATCGTCGAGAGGATCCAGGCTCGGCCAGACGGGGGTGGAGCGGGGCTCGAGGCCGCCGCCAGGGAGGCTCGCTACCGATCCCTGGCAAGCCGGATGGAGGAGGGTGGAGTGCTGCTCACGGCTCACCACCGAAATGACCAGGCTGAAACCTTCCTGCTCCAGCTCATGCGCGGAGCAGGGGTGCGCGGCCTGGCCTCCATGCCCGCGCTGGCGCCATTTGCAAGAGGCTGGCACCTGAGGCCGATGCTTGAGTTCGGGCGTCATGAGATTCATACCTATGCACTGGAGCACGAGCTACGCTGGGTCGACGATCCCAGCAACGCGGACATCCGCCATGCCCGCAATCTCGTTCGTCACAGTGTCTTCCCGGTTTTGCATACCCACTGGCCGGAGGCCGAGGCGACGCTTGCCCGGGCCGCACGACGAATGGCTGCCACCGAGGGGCTTCTCAGCGACCTTGGACGCATCGACCTCGAGGCCGCCCGAAGCGATCAGGCAGGCCGGCTGGACGCCACGGTCCTGGCTCGCCTGGCGGATCACCGCCTGTTCAACGCCGTGCGTACCTGGCTGATCGAACTCGACCTGCCGCTGCCGCCCGAGCCTCGTCTCGCCGAGGTTCGGCGCATGCTTGATGCCCGCGCCGACGCATTGCCTATCCTGCGCTGGAAAGGGGGCGAGATCCGGCGCTGGCGCGAAGGGCTGTATGCGCGTCCGGACCATGCAAGAACTGTCGATGCATCTTTCTCGGTCTTGTGGGACGCTACAACGACGCTGGATTGTCCTGAGCTCGGATGGCGGATCATTCCGCACAAGGTTATGGGCAGCGGCCTGCGCCTTGATGTCATGCAGACTGGTGGGCTGCGCATCCGCCTGCGTCAGGGCGGGGAAAGGATTCGAGTTGCAGGGCAGGCTCATCACCAAAGCCTGAAGAACCTGTTTCAGGCTTCATCGATTCCACCATGGGAAAGGGAGCGTCTGCCGCTGTTCTTTATCGACGACCAACTCGTCCAGGTTGGAGATCGATGGAGCGATACCTCATTCACGGCGCGCAAAGCCGAACCTGGGCTGCAAATCATTCTGCAGAGGCTCGATCTAGTCCGTGGCTGAACTGGCCGGCTGAACGCCCTGAATCATCCCCCCTCAATTGCGCATAATGGATATTATGTAAAATAATGTTCGCGAGGCATTAAGGAGGCGTCTTCGGGGCTCCTTCCTGTTCCTGAGACTTCTCTTCTCCGTTCGGGACTGCTGATGCCCAGCCCACTATTCAAGCGCTTTGGCCTGATTGATGCCGTCCTGATCGAACGAAGATTGGAACACATGGATTATCCGCAGCTTGCTGCTGCCAGATGCTCCCGAAAGAAAAAAGCGGCCGCTTTGGGCCGCTTGATCTTGATGAGGCTCCGAAGATCGGAGGCGATCAGGCATCAAGCCCCTTCATGGAGAGGCGCATCTTGCCCTGCTTGTCGACCTCCAGCACCTTGACCTTGACCATCTGGCCTTCCTCGAGGAAGTCGGTGACCTTCTCGACCCGCTGGTCGGCGATCTGGGAGATGTGCAGCAGGCCGTCCTTGCCGGGCAGGATGTTCACGAAAGCGCCGAATTCGACGATCTTCACGACTTTTCCTTCATAGATACGCCCTACTTCGACATCCGCGGTGATTAGCTCGATACGGCGGCGGGCCTCGTCTCCAGCCTCCTTGCTGGTGGAGGCGATGGTGATGGTGCCGTCGTCGCTGATGTCGATGTTGGTGCCGGTCTCCTTGGTCAGGGCCTGGATGGTCGCACCACCCTTGCCGATCACTTCGCGGATCTTGTCCGGATTGATGCGGAAGGTGGTGAAGCGCGGCGCGTGGGCGGACACGTCCTCGCGGGCCTTGCTCAGGCCGCTGTTCATGATGCCGAGGATGTGCAGGCGACCTTCCCTCGCCTGCTTCAGGGCTACATCCATGATCTCGCGGGTGATGCCGTTGATCTTGATGTCCATCTGCAGCGCGGTCACGCCGGCCTCGGTGCCCGCGACCTTGAAGTCCATGTCGCCAAGGTGATCCTCGTCGCCGAGGATGTCGGACAGTACGGCGAACTTGTCCCCCTCCTTGATCAGACCCATCGCGATGCCCGCGACCGGTGCCTTGAGCGGCACGCCCGCATCCATCAGGGCAAGGGAGGAGCCGCACACGGTGGCCATGGAGCTGGAGCCGTTCGACTCGGTAATCTCGGAGACCACGCGGATCACGTACGGGAAGTGCTCCTGGCTCGGCAGCATGGCGCTGACGCCGCGCTTGGCGAGGTTGCCGTGACCGATCTCGCGGCGCTTGGGCGCGCCGAAGCGGCCAGTCTCGCCCACGCTGAACGGCGGGAAGTTGTAGTGCAGCATGAACGGGTCCTTGCGCTCGCCCTCGATTGCGTCGATCAGCTGGGCGTCGCGCGCGGTGCCGAGGGTGGCTACCACCAGGGCCTGGGTCTCGCCGCGGGTGAACAGCGCGGAGCCGTGTACGCGCGGCAGGATGCCGGTCTTCACGGTGATCGGACGGATGCCTTTGGTGTCGCGGCCGTCGATGCGCGCCTCGCCGTTGATGATGCGGGTGCGGACGATCTCGGACTCCAGCGCGAACAGGATGTCGCCTACGGTCTGGGCATCGCTGCGCGGGGTCTCGCCACCGCAGAAATGCTCGATGGCCGCAGCGCGGATCTCACCGGTGCGCCCATAGCGCTGCTGCTTGACGGTGATGCGGTAGGCTTCGGCCAGATCTGCGGCGGCGAAGGCGCGAACCTCGGCGCGCAGGGCCTCGTCATGGGAGGGGGCTTGCCAGTCCCAAGGCTCGGCACCGGCCTCTCGGGCGAACTCGCTGATCGCCTGGATGGCGGTCTGCATCTGCTCATGGCCAAACACCACCGCGCCGAGCATGACGTCCTCGGGCAGCTCCTGCGCCTCGGACTCGACCATCAGTACCGCCTCGCGGGTGCCTGCGACGACGAGGTCGAGCCTGGAGGTGGTCAGGGCATGTCGGCCCGGGTTGATGCTGTACTCGCCATTCTCGTAGCCGACGCGGACCGCGCCGATCGGACCCTGGAAGGGCACGCCGGACAGCGCGAGGGCGGCCGAGGCACCGAGCATGGCCGGGATGTCGGCCGGCATGTCGGGATCGTTCGCATGCACCACCGCGATGATCTGGACTTCGTTGTAGAAGCCTTCCGGGAACAGCGGACGCAGGGGACGATCGATCAGGCGCGCGGTCAGGATCTCGTGCTCGGCCGGCTGGCCCTCGCGCTTCTTGAAGCCGCCGGGGATGCGGCCGGTCGCATAGTAGCGTTCCTGGTAGTCGACGGTCAGGGGGAAGAAATCCTGTCCCGGACGCGCTTCTTTTTCCGCCACCACCGTGACAAGGACGACGGTGTCGCCCATGCGTACCATGACGGCACCGCTGGCCTGGCGGGCGATCTCGCCGGTTTCGAGCGTGACGGCGTGGCCGCCGTACTGGAAGGTCTTGGTGGTGGGCTTGATCACGATATGTTCCCTTGCGTACGAATGTTCGGGCCTGAAGAGGACCATCCCCTCCAGGCCATAAATGTCATGAAGGCGCTGGGCCGGAGCCCAACGCCTTCAAAGGGGGAGGTGTGCCCTCCCCTCGCGTTCAAGACCATGGTCATTGAACGCATATGAGCCGGCGAATTACTTACGCAGGCCCAGCTTGCCGATCAGCGCCTGATAACGGTTGACGTCCTTGCGCTTGAGGTAGTCGAGCAGCTTGCGGCGCTGGTTGACCAGGCGGATCAGGCCACGGCGGGAGTGGTTGTCCTGCTTGTGGGTGCCGAAGTGCTCGGTCAGCTGGACGATGCGGCTGGTGATGAGGGCCACCTGGACTTCGGTGGAACCGGTGTCCTTGCCGTCACGGCCGAATTCGGCAACGATCTTGGCCTTGTCTGCTGCATTCATGGTCATGCTGTTTGCTCCAGGGTCGAGGTTGATGGAAACGCCCGTATCGCAGACTGGTCCGCGATAGGGTTGAAGAACACCTAGAAGGCTGCAAGCAGCCGCCGCGGTGCCACCCGCCCGTCGTCGAGGACTTCCCCCAGACCCAGGAAGAGGCCGTCCGCCCCGTAGATTCGGAACCATCCCTCGGTCGGGGCATGGGCAACGAACACGGGGTGACCGTGGCGGATGTGAAACGTGCTGTCGGCATCCAGCGTAATCGCGGGATAACCGGTCAGCGCGGAATCGGTCGGCAGGATAACACGATCGAGGGCTTCCTGCCCCTCCTCGGCCAGCTTTTGCAGCGCATCGAAGGTGTACATCCGGGGATGGTCCATGAAAGGACCGAGCCCGGTGCGACGCAGCATGGTAACGTGCGCACCGCAGCCGAGCGCCTCGCCGATATCCTCGACCAGGGTGCGCACATAGGCCCCCTTGCTGCAGCGCAGGCTGAGGCACAACGCGCAGCCTTCAAAGCGGTCGACGGTGATCCAGTCGAAACGCACCCGGCGCGCCGCGCGCTCGACCTCGATCCCCTTGCGGGCGAGCTCGTACAGGCGCTGGCCCTTGTGCTTGAGTGCGCTGTACATCGGCGGAACCTGGTCGACCTCGCCGACGAAGCCCGCGACCACGGTCTGGACCTGCGCGAGATCAAGCTTTGGCATGGGACGCTCTTCGATCACCTCGCCATCCGCATCCGCGGTATCCGTGCGCTGCCCGAGCCGCGCGCAGACCGAGTAGCTCTTGTCGGCATCGAGCAGCAGACCCGACACACGGGTAGCCTTGCCGAAGCAGACGGGAAGAAGGCCGGTGGCCAGCGGATCAAGGCTGCCGGTATGACCAGCCTTTTCCGCCTGGAACAGTCGCCTGACCTGCTGCAGGGCGTGGTTGGAGCTCAGCCCACGGGCCTTGTCCAGCAGCACGATGCCGTGCAGGGAGCGCCAGCTCTTCTTGCGCGGTGCGGTCAAGCACGCCCCTCGCGATCATCGTCGCCGGACGGCTCCTCTTCGTCGCCGCGCAACGCCGCATCGCGCGCAAGCGCTGCGGAGATGACCGCACTCATGTGCGCACCGCGCTCGATGGATTCGTCATAGACGAAGTGCAGCTGTGGCGTGATGCGCAGGCGCATCAGGCGGCCGAGAAGGCTGCGCAGGTGAGGTGCGGCTCCACCGAGCACCTCCAGGGCCACGGTCTTCTGCTCCGGATCCATGGTGGTGAAGAAGACCTTGGCATGCGACAGGTCCGGCGAGACCCGCACGGCAGTCAGCGTCAGCATGCCGAGGCGCGTGTCGCGCACCTCGTCACGGATGAGCTGGGCCAGCTCGCGCTGGATCTGGTCGGCTACGCGCTGATGGCGCGGAACATGACGTGCCATGCAGACTCCTTACAGGGTGCGGGCCACTTCGACACGCTCGTAGCACTCGATCTGGTCGCCCGGGCGCACGTCGTTGTAGTTCTTCACCGCGATGCCGCACTCGAAGCCCTCGCGCACTTCCTGGACGTCGTCCTTGAAGCGGCGCAGGGATTCCAGCTCGCCGGTGTAGATGACCACGTTGTCACGCAGCACGCGGATCGGATTGCCGCGCTTGACGGTGCCCTCGACCACGCGGCAGCCTGCCACCGCGCCGAACTTCGGCGAGCGGAACACGTCGCGGACCTCGGCGGTACCGATGATGCGCTCGTGCATCTCGGTGCCGAGCAGGCCGGTCATGGCCTGGCGCACGTCGTCCAGCATCTCGTAGATGATGCTGTAGTAACGCACCTGCACGCCCTGCGCCTCGGCCACGCGGCGGGCGCCGCCGTCGGCACGGACGTTGAAGCCGATGACCACTGCGTTGGAGGCCACGGCCAGGTTGACGTCGGACTCGGTGATGCCGCCCACTGCGTTGGCGACGACATTGACCTTGACGTCATCGGTCGACAGCTTGACCAGCGCATCGCGGATCGCCTCGGCAGACCCCTGCACGTCGGCCTTGACCAGCACATTGAGGGTGGCGGTCTCGCCTTCCTTCATCTGGTCGAACAGGTTCTCGAGCTTGGTGGCCTGCTGGGTCGCCAGCTTGCCCTCGCGCGCCTTGGCCTGGCGATGCATGGCCATGTCACGCGCCTTGCGCTCCTCGTCCATGACGAGGAAGTCGTCGCCGGCGTTCGGCGTGCCGGAGAGGCCCAGGATGACCGCGGGGATAGACGGGCCGGCGGATTCGATCGGCTTGCCGTTCTCGTCCAGCAGGGCGCGCACGCGGCCGTACTCGGTGCCGGCCAGCACGATGTCGCCCTTGCGCAGGGTGCCGCCGCGCACAAGCACGGTTGCAACCGGACCACGGCCCTTGTCCAGGGTGGATTCAACCACGGTGCCACGGGCCGGACCTTCCTCGCTCGCGGTGAGCTCCATCACCTCGGCCTGGATCAGGATCGCGTCCAGCAGGTCGTCGATGCCCTGGCCGGTCTTGGCCGAGACATTGACGAACTGGGTATCGCCGCCCCAGTCCTCGGGGATGACAGAGAGCTGGACCAGTTCGTTGCGCACGCGGTCCGGATCGGCCTGCGGCTTGTCGATCTTGTTCACCGCCACAACCAGCGGCACGCCCGCGGCCTTGGCGTGGGTGATCGCCTCGCGGGTGGTCGGCATCACGCCGTCGTCCGCAGCCACCACCAGAATGACGATGTCGGTCAGCTTGGCGCCGCGCGCTCGCATGGCGGTGAACGCCTCGTGGCCCGGGGTATCCAGGAAGGTGATGACGCCCTTGTCGGTCTCGACGTGATACGCGCCGATATGCTGGGTGATGCCGCCGGCCTCGCCCGCGGCAACCTTGGCGCGGCGGATGTAGTCCAGCAGCGAGGTCTTGCCGTGGTCGACGTGGCCCATCACGGTGATGATCGGCGGACGGGGCTTCAGCGCACCCTCCGGGATCCCGGCCAGCAGCTCGGCCTCGAGATCGGATTCGGTCAGCGGCTTGGCGATGTGGCCCATCTCCTCGACCACCAGGGTAGCGGTGTCCTGGTCGATGGCCTGGTTGATGGTCGCCATCACACCCATGCCGAACAGAACCTTGACCACGTCGACCGCCTTGACCGCCATCTTGGCAGCCAGGTCGGCCACGGTGATGGTCTCGGGGATGGCGACCTCATGCACGACCGGCGCGGTCGGCATCTCGAAGCCGTGGCGCTGCTGCTTGCCCTGCGGCTTGCCGCGGCGGCCACCGCCGCCACGGCGGGCGGCTTCCATATCGGCGCCGGCAAGTCGACCGCCCCGACCGCGGTTCTGGGTGGCCTTGGCCCCCGGGCCGCGAGGCTTCTCCTCGGCCAGTTCGCGGCGCGAAGGCTCGGCCGGACGCACGCGGGGTTTGGCTTCCGCCGTGGGCTTGGCCGCCTCTGGAGCAGCGACAACCGGCTCGACCGCAGCTGCGGCCTGCTCCTGCTGGCGCTGGCTCTCCGCCTCGGCGGCACGACGGGCCTCCTCTTCGGAACGGCGGCGCGCAGCCTCCTCCTCACTGGCGCGGCGGGCCTCCTCCTCGGCCTTGCGGCGGGCCTCTTCCTCGGCACGCAGGCGTGCCGCGAGGATCTCGGCCTGGGACTCGACCGCCTTGGCTGCCGCCGGCTGCTCTTCCATCGCACCGCGCTGCACATAGGTGCGCTTCTTGCGGTATTCGACGTTCACCGTGGCGGACTTGCCCGGGGCACCCGCCGGAACCTTGAGCTCTTCCTGGCTGCGGCGCTTGAGAGTGATGCGGGCAGGCTGGGCTTCGCCCGCCTCCTTGCCGTGGCTCTTGCGCAGGTGGGTCAGCAGGCGCAGCTTGTCTTCGTCACTGACGATGGCATCCGGGCCGGTGGCGCTCACACCGGCGTCCTTGAGCTGCTCGAGCAGGCGATCGACAGGGGTGCGCACCTGTTCGGCGAGTTGTTTGACGGTTTGGGACATAGGGTCCTCCCGTAATTAAGCCTGAATTATCAGGTGATTAAGCAATATTCCTGATCCGCAAGACGAACTTACTTGAACCAGGGGGCGCGGGCCTCGACGATCAGGCGACCGGCAGTCTCCTCGTCGATGCCGGCCAGTTCGGCCAGTTCGTCCGTAGCCATTTCGGCCAGATCCTCGGCAGTCTGGATGCCTTGTGTTTCAAGACGAGCGGCAATGTCGTCCGTCATGCTGGCCAGATCGCTCAGGGCCAGCACCTCGGTGCCCTCCTCGCTCTCTTCCGAGGCGATGGCGCGGGTCAGCAGGGCGTCGCGTGCGCGGTTGCGCAGTTCCTCGACGGTCTCCTCGTCGAAGCCCTCGATCTCCAGGAACTCGGACAGCGGTACGTAGGCGATCTCCTCCAGGCTGGAGAAGCCCTCCTCGACCAGCACCGCCGCCACTTCCTCGTCCACGTCCAGGGCCTCGACGAAGGTGCGTGCGATGCGCTGGGCCTCGGCCTCGCTCTTCGCGCTGGCTTCCTCCTGCGTCATGACGTTCAGGCGCCAGCCAGTCAGCTGGCTGGCCAGACGCACGTTCTGCCCGCCGCGGCCGATGGCTTGGGAGAGCTTCTCCTCGGTCACCGCGATATCCATGGTGTGGGTGTCTTCATCCACGACCACGGACACGACCTCGGCCGGCGACATGGCGTTGATGACGAACTGCACGGGGTTGTCGTCCCAGACGATGATGTCAACGCGCTCGCCGGCGATCTCGTTGGTCACCGACTGCACGCGCGAGCCGCGCATGCCAACGCACGCACCGACCGGGTCGAGGCGCTGATCGAGAGCCTTGACGGCGATCTTGGCCCGCGAGCCCGGATCGCGGGCGGCGCCCATGATCTGGATCATGCCTTGGCCGACCTCCGGCACCTCGAGCTTGAACAGCTCGATGAGAAATTCCGGGGCGGTGCGGCTGCCGAACAGCTGCGGCCCGCGCGGCTCGTGACGCACATCGCGCAGCCAGCAGCGCAGGCGGTCGCCGGCACGCACCATTTCGCGCGGGATCATCTCGTCGCGAGGGATGAACACCTCGATGTTGTTGCCCATGTCGAGGATCACGTTGCCGCGCTCGACGCGCTTGACCATGCCGAGGATCAGGCTGCCCTTGCGGTCGATGTAGGCATCGACCACCTGCTTGCGCTCGGCCTCGCGCACCTTCTGCACGATGACCTGCTTGGCAGCCTGGGCAGCGATGCGACCGAACTCGATCGACTCGATCTCTTCCTCGACGTAGTCGCCCGGCTGGGCGTTCGGGTCATCCAGGCGAGCGGCCTCGACGATGATCTCCCGCTCGGGGTTCTCGCTGGTCTCGCCCTCGACCACCAGCCAGCGGCGGAACGTGGTGTAGTCGCCGCTGTTGCGGTCGATCTCCACGCGCACGTCGATGTCGCCGCCGTGGCGCTTGCGGGTGGCGGAAGCGAGCGCGGCTTCGATGGCCTCGAAGATCACATTCTTGGCGACGCCCTTCTCGTTGGAAACGGCGTCGACGACATAGAGGATTTCTTTATTCATGTCAGGCAGCCTCACGCGGGCTTAAAACTCGGGTTCAAGATGGGCCTTGTCGATGTCGGCATACGGCAGGCGCAGCGGGCCGGTCTCGGTATGAAGCAGGACCTCGCCCCCCTCGACACCGGCCAGGACGCCCAGGAAATTGCGTTGCGGGCGCCCCCCGGGGACGGCAGGCGCGCTGCCGGGAAGGGGCCGCTGCAGGCGGATGCGGGCGCGCTGGCCGGTGTAGCGCGCGAAGTCCTCCAGGCGGAAAAGCGGCCGGTCGAGTCCCGGGGACGACACCTCAAGGGTGTACTTGCCGGGTATCGGATCCTCGACGTCCAGCAAGGCGCTGACCGCATGGCTCATGTCGGCGCAGTCGTCAACCGTGATGCCTGTCGGAGAATCGATGTACAGCCGCACGCGGGCACGCGTACCCGGCTGGTATTCGACACCGATCAGATCAAAGCCGAGATCGCGCGCCACCGGCGCGAGCATGTCGGTCAGGTTGAACGGATCCTGGTGCAGCGGACCGATACCGGGACCAATCTTGGGGGCGTTCATGCTTGGATTCATCACCAGCCATTCAATTCCAGGAATCGACCAATAAAAAAGGCCCTCAAAGGGCCCATGGTCGAGCGCGGCTTGGCTGCCGCATCTGCAAGCCCGGTCCTACGTCGACCCGGTCGCTCGAAGATCGCAGCATTCTACGGGCGCGCCAGGGCTTGGTCAATGCTTCACCGCGGATGTCGCCCATCCGTGGGCGACACCCTTCGGGCTTGCCTTCGACAGTCCCCGGCCGGCCCCCTTCGGCCTCTCCTCACGGTGATTCCTGATTCGATCCGGCGAATCAGTGCGGGGCACCGAAGGCAGCGCGCAGATAACCAGCCATCGACAACAGGGTCATCAGCGCGGCGGCGTAGAGCAACGCGACGCCGATCTCGAAGGTCGGCAGGCCGAGGATCGGTTGGTAATACAACAGGGCAAAGATGGCCACCATCTGCAGGATAGTCTTGAGTTTGCCGAGACTCGAGACTGCGACCTTGCGACGCTCGCCGATCTCCGCCATCCATTCGCGCAAGGCGGAGATGGCGATTTCCCGGCCGATGATGATGATCGCCGGCAGGGCCAGGACGATGCCGCCATGCTCGGCGACCAGCAGGACCAGGGCAGCGGCGACCATCAGCTTGTCGGCCACCGGATCGAGGAAGGCGCCGAAGCGTGACTGCTGGTTGAGCCTGCGCGCTAGGTAACCATCCACCGCGTCGGTGAGTCCGGCCAGGGCGAAGATGATCGCGGCCAGCGGGAAGGCCCATGCATAGGGCAGGTAGAACACGGCGATGAACAGCGGAATCATTCCGATGCGCATCCAGGTCAGGATGTTGGGTAGATTGAGCGGCATGCCTGTCAGCCGTGAGG
Source organism: Pseudomonadota bacterium (assembly GCA_049322715.1). GTDB lineage: Bacteria > Pseudomonadota > Gammaproteobacteria > Halothiobacillales > Halothiobacillaceae > Thiofaba. Next base: position 63,178 of record JBMOQP010000022.1, on the reverse strand, counting down.
GCCCCGGTTGTCGTGATGATTCAGTGATGAAAATGGTCGTAGATCCGCTGCGCCAGCGCCGTGCTGATACCCGGCACGCTGGCGATGTCCTCCACCCCGGCGCGGCTCAGTGCCTGCAGGCCACCGAAGTGCTTGAGCAACTGCTGGCGCCGCTTGCCGCCCACGCCCGGGATATCCTCCAGGGTCGAGGTCTCTCGGCTTCTGGCACGACGCGCCCGATGGCCGGTGATGGCGAAGCGGTGCGCCTCGTCCCGCACCTGCTGGATCAGGTGCAGGGCCGGCGAGTGGGCCGGCAAGTCAAGCTCCCGACCACTGCTCGCCAGCAGCAGGGTTTCTTCCCCGGGGCGACGCTCGGGCCCCTTGGCGACGCCGATCACCATCAGTGCGTTGGTCAGGCCGAGTGTAGCAAGGACCGCCTGCGCGCGGGCCACCTGCCCCACCCCGCCGTCGATCAGGAGCACGTCGGGCAACACTCCATTTTCCCTGATCGCACGTTCAAAGCGCCGCTCCAGCGCCTGCTCCATCGCCGCGTAATCATCGCCCGGGGTGATGTCCTGGATATTGTACCGACGGTAGGCCGTCTTGAGCGGACCTTCAGGACCGAACACCACGCAGGAGGCGACCGTGGACTCCCCGAGGGTGTGGCTGATATCGAAGCATTCGATCCGACTCGGCGGTGATGCGAGCCCCAGGGCCTCGCGCAAGGCCTCCAGGCGAAGTTCCTGACTGCCGCGCGACGCCAGCCGCTGGCCGAGGGCAAGCAGGGCATTCTGGCGCGCCATCTCCACCCAGCGAGCCCGCTCCCCACGGGGCGCTGCCTGGATGCGTACCGAATGGCCACTGGCCTCGCCCAGGGCTTGTTCGAGCAGCTCCCGTTCGGTGGGAGCATGGCTGACCAGCAGTTCGCGCGGAGGATCGCGCTCGAGATAGACCTGGCCGATGAAGGCGGTGAGAACCTCGCCCTCGTCTAGCCCCTCGGCGTTCTTGGGGAAGTGGGCACGTCCGCCGAGGTTGCGCCCATCACGGATGGTCAGCACCTCGACGCAGGACATGCCGCCACCCTGCACGCAGGCCAGCACATCCACGCTGCCGCCCTGGGTACTGACGTACTGGCGCTCGCTGACCGCGCGCAACTGGCTGATGCGGTCACGCAGCTGGGCCGCCTCCTCGAAGGCGAGATGTTCCGCGGCCTGCTCCATGCGCTCGACCAGGGCATGGATGACCTGCTGGCTGCGCCCCTCGAGGAAGCCCTGCGCGTCACGCACGTCACGCGCGTAAGCCTCGCGCTCGATGTAGCCTACGCAGGGCGCGGTGCAGCGCCGGATCTGGTACTGCATGCACGGGCGCGAGCGGTTGGCGAATTCGTGGTCGGCGCAGTCGCGCAGGCGGAAGACCTTCTGCAGGAGGCTGATCGTCTCACGCACCGCCACTGCGTTCGGGTAGGGACCGAAATAGCGCCCAGGCTCGCGGTGCGGCCCGCGGTGGTAGCCAAGGCGGGGGAAGGCGTGCGCGGTGCCGAGGAATATCTCCGGATAGCTCTTGTCGTCCCGCATCAGCACGTTGTAGCGCGGACGGTGCTGCTTGATCAGGTGATTCTCGAGCAGCAGGGCCTCGGTCTCGGTGTGCGTGGCGGTGAGCTGGATATCAGCGATGCGGCTGACCAACGCGGCCGTCTTGGGCGCGAGGTGGCTTCCGCGGAAATAGCTGGCCAGGCGCTTCTTGAGATTCCTGGCCTTGCCGACGTAGAGGATGACCCCTTCGGCGTCGAGCATGCGGTAGACCCCCGGCGTTTCCGGGGCGCGCCTGAGAAAGGCGCGGTGATCGAAGGCCACGGCCTCAGTAGTCGCGCTCATCCCATTCGGCGCGGCCGGCGGCGTGGGCCCAGCTGCTGTAGGGGTGTTGGGCGAGAGAGACGTTGTAGTAGCGGGGGTCATCGGAGACATCGGCACCAGCCCAGTCAGGCACCTCGAACGGCTCGTCCAGGCTGCCGAGCTCGATCTCGGCGACGATCAGGCCGTCATTGTCTCCGTGGAACTCGTCCACTTCCCAGACATGCCCGCCGTTCGGCACCAGATAGCGGGTCTTGTCGATGATGGGGCCGCTGCTGAGGGTATCAAGCATCTCATTGGCCTCGTCGAGCGGAATCACGTACTCGAACTCGTGCCGGTGGATGCCGAGGGTCACGCTCTTGATGTTCAGGTAACCCTGGGTGCCATCCACCCGCACCCGCACCGAGGCCCGGCCGCAATCAGGCGAGGCCGTGAGGTACCCCTGCCGCAGGCGGGTCGACCCGGTCGCGCGCGCGCGCCAGTCGTCGTTCTTCACCAGGAACTTGCGTTCGATCTCGAGCGCCATGGGAATACCTTGCGGGAAATAGGATGGCTCAGAAGCGTACCAGGGCCGAACCCCAGGTGAACCCGCCGCCGAAAGCCTCGAGCAGCAGCATGTCGCCACGACGGATGCGGCCGTCGCGCACCGCGACATCCAGCGCCAGAGGCACCGAGGCCGCCGAGGTGTTGCCGTGCTGGCCCACGGTCAGGACGACGCGCTCCATGGGAAGATCGAGCTTCTTGGCGGTGGCGGCGATGATGCGGGTATTGGCCTGGTGGGGCACCAGCCAGTCGATGTCGGACTTCTCCAGTCCGGCCGCATCGAGGGTCTCGTCGACGATGCGACCGAGGGTGTTGACCGCCACCTTGAATACCTCGTTGCCCTTCATCTGGATGAAGGCGCGCCCCTCGCGGCACAGGGCGGCGTTCTGCGAAACCCCGCCCGGCACGGTCAGCAGGCTGTCGTAGCGCCCGTCGGCGTGCAGGTGGGTGGAGAGGATGCCGGCCTCCTCGGAGGCCTCGAGAACCACTGCACCGGCGCCGTCGCCGAACAGCACGCAAGTGGTGCGGTCAGTCCAGTCGACGATGCGCGAGAGGGTCTCCGCGCCGATCACCAGGGCGCGCTTGGTCCCGCCTGCGCGAATGAACTTGTCGGCCACACCCAGGGCATAGACAAAGCCGGTGCACACGGCCTGCACGTCGAACGCGGCGCAGCCGTTGGCGCCGATACGGTCCTGCAGCAGGCAGGCCGTGCTCGGGAAGATGCGGTCAGGCGTGGTGGTGGCGACGATGATCAGGTCGAGGTCCTTGCCCTCGATCCCGGCGGACTCCAGCGCGCGGCGCGCGGCCTGCTCCGCCAGGTCGACGGTAGACTCGTGCTCGGCCGCGATGTGACGTTTCTCGATGCCGGTCCGCTCGCGAATCCATTCATCGGTGGTCTCCACCATCCGCTCGAGATCCTGGTTGGTGAGGATCTTCTCGGGCAGATAGCCCCCGGTGCCGGTGATGCGGGCGTAGATCAATGCGATTGCCTCTGTGCAAGCAGGGTTTCTAGCTGGCTGTCGATGCGGCTCGGAACGGCCTGCTCGACTTCGTGCATGGCCGTGTCGATGGCGTGGCCGAAGGAAAAGGCATCCGCCCCGCCATGGCTCTTGATCACGATGCCCTGCAGGCCGAGCAGGCTGGCGCCGTTGTAGCGGCGCGGGTCGAAGCGCTGCTTGAGCGAGTTGAGCACCGGCATCGAGATCAATGCGGCCAGCTTGGTGAAAAGGTTGCGCTTGAAGGAGTCGCGCAGGTGGCCGCTGATCATCTTGGCCACGCCCTCGCTGGCCTTGAGCGCGACGTTGCCGACAAAGCCATCGCACACCACGACGTCGGCCGTGCCCTTGTAGATGTCATCACCCTCGACATAGCCGATGTAGTTGATCGGCGAGGCCTCGAGCAGGCGGGCGGCAGCCTTGACCGTGTCGTTCCCCTTGATCGCCTCGGCACCGACATTGAGCAGGCCGACGCGCGGGTTGGGATTGTTGTCGACCGCGGAAGCCAGCACCGAGCCCATGACCGCGAACTGGAACAGGTGCTCCGCGCCGCACTCGACGTTCGCGCCGAGGTCCAGCATGTGGGTGTGTCCGGTGGCGGTCGGCAACATGGTGCAAATGGCGGGACGGTCGATGCCGGGCAGGGTCTTGAGCACGAACTTGGCGGTCGCCATCAGCGCGCCGGTGTTGCCGGCACTGATGCAGGCCTGAGCCCTGCCCTCGCGCACGAGGTCGATCGACACGCGCATGGATGAGTCCTTCTTGCCGCGCAGGGCGAGCGCGGGGGACTCGTCCATCGCCACGACCTCGCTGGCGTGGTGCACGCTCAGCCGCGCCTCGTTGAGAACGTTGCGGCAGGCCAACTCGTCGCGCAGCATGGATTCCTGGCCAACCAGGATCAGGTGCAGTTCGGGATGGCGGCGCAGGGCCTCCACGGCGGCGTCAAGGACGATGCCGGGGGCGTGATCGCCCCCCATGGCGTCAAGAGCAAGGGTGATGGACATGTGGCCGTTCGAGAGCAAAAACAAAACGGGCGACCCGAATTGAGACTGGGACGCCCGTCACGATTACTGGAGATACCCTCTGGCGGGTTGGTGTCACCGATGCTGCGGGGCTACCTCCATCCTGCGCCATCCGAGGATGGCGCCCGACGCCGAGGCGCCGGATCAGCGGATTATTCCTGCTCGGTGACGGTCTCGATGACCTTGCGGCCACGGTAGAAGCCGTCCGGGCTCACGTGGTGGCGCAGGTGGGTTTCACCGGTGGTGCGGTCGACCGAGAAGGCCGGCTTGGCGAGACCGTCGTGGGCGCGGCGCATGTCACGCTTGGAACGGCTCTTGCGGGTCTGTTGTACGGCCATGGTTCAAACTCCAAACTCAAAAAAGTAAATCAATCAATGCGCGGATGGCTTGACCAGACCACGCAATGCCGCGAACGGGTTGTCCGCCTTTTCCATGCCCTCGTGCTCGCGGTGGGCAGGCACACAGGCGTGTGCATGCATGGGCACCACGGGCAGGGCCAGCAAAATCTCATCCTCGATCAGGTCGGCCAGACGAACCGGCTCCTCGCCGAGGATCAGCGGGTCCAGCTCGGGAGGAAGGCGCTTGGCCTCCTCCTCGCTGTCGACCACGCCCAGTCCGACCTCGGCATCCAGCTCGATGGCCACGGCTTCCAGACAGCGCTGGCAAGTCAGCTCGACCGTGCCCTGCACCTGCCCGGTCACTACCGCCTGATCCTCATCGTTCTTGCCGAAGCTCAAACTGAAACGGATCGGCGCGTCCCGAAGGACCGTCCCCTGCAACCGGGGCAGCTCAGCCACCTGCACCTCGCCCTTGAGGGTGATGCCCTGACGGATCAGGGCGCGGACATCCAGCGGCTGTTGCCATTGATCAAACATAATTTGTTAATTTTATTAACCCGATTCATCCACTGTCAAAGGATTTCATGGTCCAGCCCACCGTATCCGGCGCACCGGCCGATGATTCTTCCCTGATTCTCGCCTCGACGTCTCGCTATCGGCGCGAGCTTCTGGCGCGTCTCGGCCTGCGGTTCGAGGCCATCGGGCCGCACATCGACGAGACCCGCCGCGCGGGGGAGCCTGCCTCGGCGATGGTCCGGCGCCTGGCGCGAGAGAAGGCACGAGCCGTGGCGGCACAGCATCCTTCGGCCTGGGTCATCGGCTCCGACCAATGCGCGGTACTGGACGACCAGGTCCTCGGCAAGCCCGGCACGCACGAGCGGGCCTTCGCCCAGTTGCGGGCCGCATCCGGCCGCAGCGTCGTGTTCCATACCGGACTCTGCCTGATGTGTATCGAACAGGGCTTCGAGCACACCCTCGAGGTGCCTTTCACGGTCCGCTTCCGCAACCTGGACGACGCGGAGATCAAGCATTACCTCGCCAAGGAAAAGCCCTACGACTGCGCCGGAAGCCTCAAGTCAGAAGGACTCGGCATCGCCCTGTTCGAGGCCCTCGAGGGCAGCGACCCGAGCGCCCTCATCGGCCTGCCTCTGATCGCCCTCTGCGCCTTGCTGCGGAAAGCAGGGCTCGACCCCCTGGGCTGACCGGACTCAACCACCCCGCCGCGCGTGCATGGCCGGGCCAAGCAGGAGAGCTCCGGCCAGGGCCATGCCAGCGCTGATGGAAAAGCTCGGCAAGGCTCCGAACCACTGCCAGATCACTCCCGCCAGCCAGAATCCCAGCACCCCGCCGGCACCATAGCAGACCGAGGACAGCAGCGCCTGCCCCCTCCCCTGCGTGCCGTCGGTGAAATGCTGGCGGATGAACTCCACGCTGGCCGCGTGCGCCACGCCGAAGCTGAAGGCGTGCAGCAGCTGCGCAAGGGTCAGAACCGCCACGCTCTCAGGCAGGGCACCGATGAGGGCCCAGCGCAGGGTGGTCAGCAGGAGGGTGAGCTGCATCAGGCGCACGGCGCCGTAGCGCGGCAACCAGCGGTGCACGACCAGGAAGATGACGACCTCCGCCAGCACCCCCAGCGCCCACAGGGCCCCGGTCAGTGCCTTGCTGTGGCCGTGCAGCTCGAGATGGAGGCTGTAGAAGGCGTAGTACGTGCCATGGCTGGCCTGCAGCAGCAGGCTGGCGCCGAGGAACAGGAACACCTCGGGACGCCGCAGGATGGGAAGGACAGGGACGGGCCCCGTCTGCAGGGCCCGATGCCCCGCCTCCTCGGCTGGCCCTGGCACCGCCATGGCCAGCATGCTCATCCCGGCAAAGGCCAGGACCAGCCCCCACGGCAACATGCCCGTCCCCCACAGGTCGAGCAGCGGCCCCACGCCGAGCGCAGTAACGATGAATCCCACCGAACCCCACAGCCGGATGCGCGCGTAGCGATGCGCCCGTTCGCCCAGATGCTGCAGTGTCACCGCGTCGAACTGCGGCATGGCGGCGTTCCAGGCGAGGGTGAACAGGGCCATGACGAGCGCCATGCCCCACAGGCCGTGGCCGGCGAAGACGGTGGAGAACAGGACCAGGGTCAGCAGGCTGGCCACCCGCACCCAGCGCATCGGCTGGCCGAGATGATCGGACAGCCAGCCCACGATCGGCGGCCCGGCGAGCTTGGTCAGGCCGAACAGCCCCATCAGGAGGCCGATGGCCGCCGGGGAAAAGCCCTCTTCCTTGAGATAGAGCGGCCAGAACGGCAGGAAGATGCCGAGCGCGGCGAAATAGGCGAAGTAGTAGCCCGGGATCCGCCAGAGCAGCGGATCACGTCCCACAGGCATGATGGATTAGCGATACGTGGGGCGTTGCGCGGGAATGACCGGCGTGCCGCTCACGACATCCGCGTTCTGCGCGCGGTGGCGCAGGGCATGGTCCATCAGCACCAGGGCCAGCATGGCCTCGGCGATGGGCGTGGCACGGATGCCGACGCAGGGGTCGTGGCGGCCCTTGGTAATCACTTCGGCCGGTTCGCCGTGGGTATCCACGCTCTGCCCCGGCAGGCGGATGCTGGAGGTTGGCTTGAGCGCGATGTGCGCGACCACGGCCTGGCCACTGGAGATACCGCCGAGGACACCGCCCGCATGATTGGAGAGGAAGCCCTGCGGGGTGATCTCGTCGCGGAATTCGGTACCTCGCGCCTCGACGCAGCCGAAGCCATCGCCGATCTCCACGCCCTTGACCGCATTGATGCTCATCATGGCGTGGGCAATGTCGGCATCCAGGCGGTCGAACACCGGCTCGCCCCAGCCCGGCGGCACGCCCTCGGCTACGACGGTAACCTTGGCGCCGATGGAATCCCCCGACTTGCGCAGGGCGTCCATGAATGCCTCCATTTCCGCCACCTTGTCGGCGTCCGGGCTGAAGAACGGATTGCGCTCGATCTCATCCCAATCGAGCTTTTCGGTGCGGATCGGGCCCAGTTGGCTCAGGTATCCGCGCACGGTCACGCCGAATCGCTCCTTCAGCCACTTCTTGGCGATGGCCCCGGCCGCCACGCGGGCGGCGGTCTCTCGCGCACTGGAGCGGCCGCCACCGCGGTAGTCGCGGATGCCGTACTTCTGCTGGTAGGTGTAGTCGGCATGGCCGGGACGGAAGGTCTGGGCGATGTCGGAGTAGTCCTTCGAGCGCTGGTCGGTGTTCTCGATCACCAGGGCGATTGGCGTGCCGGTGGTCTTGCCGTCGAAGACACCGGACAGGATGCGCACCCGGTCCTCCTCACGACGCTGGGTGGTGTGGCGCGACTGGCCGGGCTTGCGGCGATCCAGGTCCGGCTGGATGTCGTCTTCCGTCAGCGGCATGCCCGGCGGGCAGCCGTCGACAATGCAGCCGAGCGCAAGACCGTGGCTCTCGCCGAAGGTGGTGACGGTGAACAGGGTGCCGAAGGTGTTGCCGGACATGATCGTGCTGCGGACGGATGGGAGGGGGTGAATCTTAGCAGCTTTGAGCGCCAAACCCGCGAAAACGGGATGAGACGCTCGGGGCCTGTAATCAGGCCGGACAAGGCGCGCAGCGGTTTCGCCCCTCGGCCTTGGCGCGATAAAGCGCGTGGTCAGCCTGGACGATCACCCGTTCGTAATCGGGATGACCGTCATACAGAGCCGCTCCGATGCTGGTGGTGACGTGGAGAACCGTACCCGCATGGGTCATGAAGGGTTGGCGCTCCACGTCGGCGCGGATCTTTTCGGCCACATTCAAGGCCTGCTCCCCGGTCGCGTGGCTCAACAGGATGAGGAACTCCTCGCCGCCGTAGCGGAACACGAAATCGCTGGAGCGCACCGCAGCCTGCAGCGTGGCGCTGAACTGGGTGAGGACGGCATCGCCCGCCGCGTGGCCGTGCTCGTCGTTGATGGCCTTGAAGTGATCGATGTCGAGCATGAGGACCGCGAACGACTTGCCCGTTCTGCGATAGAGGGCAATCTCCTGGCGCATGACATAAGGCAGGTAGCGACGGCTCAGGATGCCGGTCAGCGGGTCACGCAGGTTGTGCATCTCCAGCATGTGGCGCACGAGCTCGGTAAGGTGCCAATTGGCCTTGGTCACCGTGTCGTTGAGTTCGGCGAGGGCCTTCTCGAAACTGCCGCTGTCCTTCCGGCGACAGGCCTCGCGCGCATATTCATAGGCCTGCTCAAGATGCGCCCTGTCCGCCTGCAGTGCCTCGATGTCGGGATGATCCGCGAACAGCAGTTGCCCCTTGTGCTCGATCCAGAGGGCGAATTCATTGGTGGACAGGGCATAGGCCGGTGGCTCGGCACCGCTGATCCAGGACTGGTAAAGGGAGGTGAGCGTATGCCGCAGCCAGTCCAGCAGGCTGCCCCGCAGCGACTCGACATCCATGGCCAGGTTCTGGCTGGTCATCTGGATGCGCATGACCTGGACCTGGCTTTCCGACTCGACGATCTGCTCGACGTAGCGCTCGTTGAACAGGTTCGTGGTGTAATCGAGCAGGTCGTCCGCGAACAGGATCGCCCGGATCAGGGGGGTACGATCCTGCATGTCCCTGGCCAGACGGGTGAAGAGCCCCTCCTTGATCACCCGCAGCCCCTGCTGGACCAGCAGCATCGGCACGTTGATCCGCGCATGAACCTCGCCGATGCGCCTCTGCCGACTGACGAAGGCCGCATAATCCTCCGGCCCGCGCCGACGGAACAGGTCGACCAGCCAGTCCGCCATGCTCCGGCGCAGGCGCGCGTCGACCAGCTCATGGCTCAGGTACTGGCGGGCCTCTTCATTCCGGAGCATCTCCTGGTAGAAACTACCTGCAAGCTCATCCGCGCTCGCCTCGACATGCTGTCCGAGGAAAGCCAGAAGATCATGGTTCGCGGGGCTGAAGATATGCTCGAAAATGGCTCGGGATTGATAGGGCATGACGGATTGACGGTGTTGATGAGACGCGTGCGCCGAACGAGCGCTGGCTGTTAAATTTTTTTATTGCATATTAGATGGAGCCACGCAAGGCATGAATCCGATCGCCGCGCACGACCTTCTGCTGCAGCAGGCCGAAAGCCAAGCCGATGCCCTGGCCCTTTGCGGCCCGGGCGAGGAGCGGCTGGACTACGGACAGCTCGGCGCGCGCGTCAGGGCGCTGGCGGCGGGAATCAAGGAACTCGGCCTCGTGCGCGGCGAGAGGCTGGCGGTCTGGCTGCCCAAGAGCGCGGATGCGGTCGTCGCCCTGTTCGCCGGCAGTGCCGCCGGTGGGGCGATGGTGCCCATCAACCCCGCTCTCAAGTCCGCTCAGGTGGCGCACATCCTCTGCGACAGCGGGGCGCGCATGCTCGTCACGCAGAAGGCCCGTTTGCAAGCCCTGCGGGGCGAACTCGCGAAGGCGCACGACCTGCGCTGGATCCTGCTGGTCGATGGCATTGACGGCGTGGAGCCCGTGCCCGGCGCAAGCCTCCTTTCCATGGCGGAGGCGGCGGGCGCGGGACGGCCGGGGGCGGGTCTTCCATCGCTGACCGAGCTCGATCTCGCCGCCCTGCTCTACACCTCCGGCAGCACCGGCAAGCCGAAGGGCGTTGCCCTCTCGCACCGCAACCTGCTGGCCGGGGCGGCGAGCGTCGCGGCCTATCTCGGCATCCGTCCGGAGGATCGCCTGCTCGCAGTACTGCCGCTCAGCTTCGATTACGGCCTGTCTCAGCTCACGATCGCCTTTCATGCCGGCGCATCGGCCATCCTGCTCGACTACCTGCTGCCGCGTGACCTGCACAAGGCGATCACCCGCCATGGGGCGACCGTGCTTGCGGGCGTGCCGCCCCTCTGGCACCAGCTCGCCGCGCAGGACTGGCTGCCGGAGCTCGGCTCGCTGAGGATCCTGACCAACTCCGGCGGGCGCCTGCCCCTTCCTGTCATCGACCGCCTGCGCGCTGGCTTGCCGGCTGCCGAACTGTTCCTGATGTATGGCCTGACCGAGGCATTCCGTTCGACCTTCCTGCCGCCCGCGGAGCTCGACCGCCGCCCGGACTCCATCGGCAAGGCCATCCCCAATGCGGAGGTCATGGTGCTGCGCCCGGACGGCACCCCCTGCGCCCCGCACGAGCCGGGGGAGCTGGTGCACCGCGGTCCGACCGTCGCCCTGGGCTACTGGAACGACGCCGAGCGCACCGCCGAGCGCTATCGCCCCATCCCCGGCCGGGCCTGCGGCCTGCCGCATCCGGAACTGGCCGTCTGGTCGGGCGACCGGGTGCGCATGGACGAGGATGGTTTCCTCTATTTCATCGGCCGCGACGACGACATGATCAAGACCTCCGGCTACCGCATCAGCCCGACCGAGATCGAGGACGTGCTCTACGCCTCGGGACTTGCGCGCGAAGCCGCCGCCATCGGCGTGGAAGACGACATCCTGGGCCAGCGCATCCTCGCCGTGGTCGTGCCCGAATCGGGGCACCTCGATCCCGACCAGCTGCTCCGGCACTGCCGCGCCTGCCTTCCGGTCTACATGGTCCCGACGACCGTCGAGATTGTCGCCGCCCTTCCCCTCACTCCCAATGGCAAGGTCGACCGCCGCCGCCTGCGGGAGCAGTACGGCACGCCGTCCGGCCCTCGCGTGGAGCCAGGATGATCCAGCCGTCCCACGCCCCGCTGCTGTTCGAGACCCGCGCCGGCACCCTGCTCATCGGGGGGGAGCCGGCGACCGCGCTGGCCGAGCGACTGGGCACGCCCTTCTACGCCTACGACAGCCGCCTTATCCAGCGGCGCATCAAGGAACTGCGGGACGTGCTGCCCTCACGGATGCAGATCCACTATGCCGTCAAGGCCAACCCATTCCGCCCTCTGCTGCGCCACATGGCCCGCCTGCTGGATGGCTGCGACGTGGCCTCCTCCGGGGAACTTGAGAAAGCACTTGAAGCGGGCTTCAGGCCCGGGACGATCAGTTTCGCCGGCCCCGGCAAGCGCGATGCGGAGCTCGAGGCGGCCCTGCGAGCGGGCATCACCGTCAATGTCGAATCGGCCGGCGAGCTGGGACGCTTGGCGCGGTTGGGCGAACGGCTCGGCATCCGGCCGTGCGTGGCCCTGCGCATCAACCCGGACTTCGAACTGAAGGGCTCCGGCATGCGCATGGGCGGCGGCGCCAAACCCTTCGGCATCGATGCCGAGCAGGCGCCAGTCATCATCCGTGAAATCAAGGCGTTAGACATTGATTTTCATGGTCTTCACATCTTCACCGGCTCCCAGAGCCTGAACATGGATGCCATCGTGCAGGCCCAGTCCGGTGCCCTGAATCTTGCCCGCATGCTACTGGATGGATCCGGTCTGCCGGTCCGGCACATCAATATCGGCGGCGGTCTCGGAATTCCTTATTTTCCTGGCGAAAATCGCCTGGATATCAATCCCATAGGGGATCGCCTTCATCACCTTCTCGAAGCTCATGGAGGCTGGCTTGGGCCGGCCCACCTCATCCTTGAACTGGGCCGTTTCCTGGTCGGCGAGGCCGGCGTGTACGTCACCCGCATCGTCGACCGCAAGGTTTCGCGCGGGGAAACCTTCCTCATCACCGACGGCGGCATGCACCACCATCTGGCCCTGTCCGGCAATCTCGGCCAGGTCATCCGCAAGAACTATCCGGTCTATCTCGCCCACCGGGTGGGGAGCACGGCGGATGAGACCGTCAACATCCACGGTCCCCTGTGCACCCCGCTGGACGTGCTCGGCCACAAGGTTGCCCTGCCCCGCGCCGAGATCGGCGACCTGATCGCCGTCACCCAGTCCGGCGCCTACGGCCTAACGGCCAGCCCGGTGCATTTCCTCGACCACCCCGTCCCGGCCGAGATCCTGGTCTGATTGAAATAAACGCCTGGCTGCACTAAGGAAATATGGGCACGCCAATCCCGGCGGCCACTCAAGAGGAGAACGTCATGAAGGACATGAATCGATTGCTGATCCCAGGGGTCGTGCTGCTGGCAGGTGCGCTCCATGGTTGCGGCGGGGGCGGGGACGATGACGACTCTTCCATCCCCAGCGTTCCGACATCGCCCGCCAGCATCACGAGTGCGAACTACGTGTCGATCGCCGGGGATGCCTATGCGGCGATCGGCGAGTTCATCCAGCTTGGCAGGCTCTCCACGCTGGGCGTCGCCTCTGCCTCTGGCCGCGAAGCCGCACCCCGGGAAGGATTGCTGGAGCTGACGCTCGACATCGCGAAAAGGCGTCTTGGCGACTCCTCTGGGGATGCGGTGTATCCCGCCACCGTCTATTCCGACAACCTCGATTGCGTCAGCGGAAGCGGGACGGTGTCCTGGAATGACGCGGATGAGTCCGGCACGCTGAGCGCGGGGGATACCTGGCGTGAGACATATTCCAGTTGTCAGATAAGCGCCGATGGCACGATCCTCAACGGGACCCTGACCTTGACCGTCAACAGCGTTGCGGGCGATCCATCGACCCGGGCTGCGGACTGGTCCTTCAACGTGGACGCCGACTACGCCAGCCTCAGGATCAGCGAAGGCAGCGAAAGCATGACCTTTGATGGCGGCTACACGATTGCCGCGACCTACGTGCTCGCCACGAACACCGAGACCCAGAACGTCACAGGACGCACGCTGACCACGACCTGGACCGACAGCGAGGGGACCGGCATCGCCCGGCTCACGAACTTCTCTCTGGCCTTCAGCCTGAACCTCGGCATGTCGACCTATTCCGCCGATGCCGATTACACCCTGGCCAGCAGCGAACTGGGCGGGGTCATCGCAGTGGTCACGAACCCTGCCTTCGGCGGGGCCATGGATGGCTCCGGGAACATGGGCAACCCGACCTCCGGCACCATGGTCATGATCGGTGCCAACAGCGCCAAGGCCAGGATCGAGGCACAATCTGACGGCGTAAGTGCAATGGTCTCCCTTGATGCCGATGGGGATGGCACCTATGAGACCGGCCAGTCGGTACCCTGGACGACCCTGTCGCCCTGAGTAGCCGCGGTCGCGGCAGGCCGCCCTCCGGCTTCAGGCCCGACGGCCTGCCTTGATCATCAGGTTGCGCGGCGTGAGCTCGCGTCCGCAGAACTCCCCCACTTCCACCTCATAGCCCTCGCCCGCCAGGCCGAGGGCCATGTCCAGCACCAGCCACACCTCCAGGGGCCGACGAACGGCGGCGCGAATCAACTCGAAGGCGCGTACATCCCTGGAGCGTTTCCAGCCTGTCCGCATGGCGGCTTCCGCCTGCCCGGCATCGGGGACGAGCCAGCCGAGGCGCTCACAGGCGCGCTGCAGGGCCATGTGATCATCGCCCCGGCCGATGTCCTTCAGCGGGGAGTAATCCGTCACCTCCAGGCCGTGTTGCGCGCCCCATCCTTTCAATGCCAGCAGACGGGCCTTGCGGCGTTTTTCCGTCTCGCGCTGCGCGTGACCGGCCGTACAGGTTTCCAGCACGGCCAGTCGCAGATCCTCCCGCGACAGCCTCAGCCCGCACGCCCGCCCGGCGGACGAGCGCGGCCGATGGTGTTCATGCACCGTGCGGTGATAACAGCACGGGGCGAGCAGCAGCCCTGCGGGCGATTGGCGCCCGACCTGGTCGAGAAGGGTCAGGTGCAGGTCACCGCAGGCGTGCAGCGCGCAGGCCAAGGTGCTGGTCATGAGGACATTGCGATGATCTATCTGCAGCACATCGCACATCTCCGCCGTCAGCGCGATCCCGTCGCGCGCCGCCAGCCGTTCGGCTTCCGCGCACAGTGCGGGATCGCGCTCCAGGGCGCGCACTGGCAGGCCTGAGCGCATGCCGATCATGCGCCCCAGATGTGACTTACCCGCACACCAGTCCAGCACTTCGCGCGCACTGTCCCGCCACGATGACGCGTGCCCGGCAAACGCCTCGATCTGCGCCCACTTTCGCCCCGGGACATCGCGATCCGGCGAGTGCACGGCATGTCCCCTCCATATCCCATCAGGAGAGTGCTCTCCCGGAGGTGCCGGCATCAAGTCGGGAAAGTCGATCAGCAGGTTGAGGGCGGCCATGCCCGGAATGAATCGCTCGAGCCAATTCCTCAGGCGCCTCTCGTCTGTATGCAGGGCGTCGACCTGCCCCGGAGTCAATGCGAGGACGGCCGCATGAAGCTCGGGATGCTCCGCCGCCCAGGGCGGCACGTCGTGATGGAAGGGGGCCGGTCGCCACAGCCCGGAGCAATCCCGCAGGAACCCGCCTAGAAGGCGAACACGCCCTTCAAAATCAACGCCATGCGTATTGGAGGTGTTGTTTTCTCTTAACATGACGCCCGCAGGATGACGGCCTTTCAACAGGGATGGCAAGAAGATGGTCGTTCGCACCGGGCTTGGTCAGCCCATGCGGGAGTCTGGTGATCGCGCCCTGGGAGCCCTGGAACGCGCCGTGCTGCTGATGTCAAACGGCGACCATGTGCGATCCTACCCCGAAGCAGTATTTGATGGCGACGGCAATCAGATCGTCAGCAAACGGATCGGGCAAGGCCAGCTGCCGCCCAAGCACCCTCGCCATCAACACGCGGTGCATCAATCATGCACCAGCGCCACCACACCCCCCGGGGCAGCCACCGGAAGGCAAGCCATGCTGATTCGCTTGTTGCGGCTCGGGACTCCGTCGCCTACTTTCAGACGTGTATCCGCAAAACCTGCGAACAAGGGGAGGTCATGAACGAGCCCCGGCAAGCCGCTGTCACGACCTTCATGACTCCGTCGGACAGGGAAATCGTCATGACGCATGTGGTCGAGGCTCCGCGCCAACTCGTCTTCGATGCCTGGACCAGCCCCGAGCACATCCCTCACTGGATGCTCGGCCCGGAGGGATGGAGCATGCCCGTCTGCGAAGTCGATCTGCGCCCGGGCGGGACCTGGCACTTTGTCTGGCGCCATACCGACGGTTCCGAGATGGAGATGAGCGGCATCTACAAGGAGATCACGCCGCCCGGGCGCGTCGTCAATACCGAATCCTGGGGAGGCGACTGGGCCGAAACGCTCAACACGCTTGAGATCACCGAGGAAAACGGCAAGACCACCATGATCAGCCGGATGTTCTACCCGAGCAAGCAAGCACGCGACAGGGCGCTGGAAACAGGCATGGAGGACGGCGTGACCATCAGCTTCGAGCGGCTCGACGCCTACCTTCGGACGCTGGCCTGACCCGTGCTCTCCCCCTCCCAGGAGAACCACCCCATGCTCGAACGCATGCCCAACCTCCCGGCCCACGTTGTCGGCTTCACCGCCAGTGGGCCGGTCTCGGCGGAAGACTATGAATCCGTCTTCATCCCCACGATAGAAGCAGCCATCAAGGATCACGGAAAGGTACGGGTCATTTATCACCTTGGTCCCGGATTCACCGGCTTCACCGCAGGAGCCCTGTGGGACGACGTGAAGGTGGGCCTCGCCCACCTCAGGGCCTGGGAGCGCATCGCCATGGTGACGGATATCGACTGGATCCGGGGCGCGGGCAGCATCCTCCAGTTCGTGCTCCCCTGCGAGGTCAAGGTATTTGCCAACGCCGAGCTTGCCGAGGCAATCAAATGGGTCGCGGCCTGAGGGCGGCGTGACCGTCACCGAGGAGGGGAAGAACCATGGGGAACCTGCCAACCGACGACAGCGAAGCCTGGCCAAGCCTGCCGCTGGAAGCATGGGCCGAGACCTGCGCGACCCTGCACATGTGGCTCCAGATCATTGGGAAGATCCGCCTGACCCTGAGCCCCTGGGTGAACCACTCCTGGCACGTCACGCTCTACGTGACCGCCCGAGGGCTGACAACCTCGCCGATCCCCCTTGGCAGCAGGCTGTTCCAGATCGACCTCGACTTCGTCGGGCATCGACTCTTCATCCAGACCGGTGACGAGGGCATCGGCGGGTTCGCCCTCGAGCCCATGACAGTGGCTGCGTTTTACGCACGTCTCATGGAAGAAATGGCCGGGCTGCGCCTCCCCGTGACCATCCGGACCACGCCCTGTGAGCTTGTCGACCCCATCCCGTTCGAGCAGGACGAGTCTCACCGGGCATACGACCGGGACTATGCGAACCGCTACTGGCGCATCCTCGCGCAGACTCACCGCATCATGAGCGTGTTTCGGGCGAAATTCATCGGCAAATGCAGCCCGGTGCAACTCTTCTGGGGTTCCCAGGACCTGGCTGTCAGCCTCTTCTCCGGCCGGCGAGCCCCCGAGCATCCCGGCGGCATGCCGAACCTGCCGGACTGGGTAACCCGCGATGCCTATTCGCACGAAGTCAGCAGCTGCGGATTCTGGCCAGGCAGCGGCGCCATCCCCTATCCCGCGTTCTACGCCTATGTCTATCCCGAACCACCTGGCTACGCCGAGGCGCCCCTCCAACCCGGCGAGGCCTTCTACAGCCGGGATTTCCGCGAATTCATCCTGCCTTACGATGCCGTTCGCCGGGCATCATCCCCAGACAGTGTGCTGCTCGGGTTCTTTGAATCGGCCTATGAGGCTGCGGCCAATCTGGGCCGGTGGGACCGTGCCTCGCTGGAGAGACAGGTGGCCGAAGGGATCAAGCCCCCTACCCCCTGTCATCCCGACATTGCATCCAATTCAGCCCAGCGGCCATAGGCGGTTTCCAGCTCTTGCCCGATGGCGGCGAGGCGATCAAGCACGGCCTTGATGGCCGCCTGATCGCCCTGGTAGAAAGCCGGATCGCTGCTCCGGGCGGTAAGCTCGGCCTGTTCAGCCTCCAGCGCATCGATGCGAGCGGGAATCTGGTCCAGCTCCCGCTGGTCCTTGAAGCTCAGCTTGGAGCGGGGTTTGGCCGCGGATGAGGCGGGTGCCTGGACCTCGGCTTTGGCGATGGCGGGCGAATCCGCCTTTGCCCCCACCCTCTCTTTCTTGGCCGACAAGGCCGCTTCCTGCTCCCTGATCTTGATCCAGTCGGCGTAGCCGCCCACGACTTCGCGGATTTTCCCCTCGCCTTCGAAAGCCAGCAGGCTGGTGACGACGTTATCGAGAAAGGCACGGTCATGGCTGACGACCAGCAGGGTGCCGTTGTAGTCCATCAGGGCCTGCTCCAGGACTTCAAGGGTTTCCAGATCGAGGTCGTTGGTGGGCTCGTCGAGCACCAGCAGGTTGGCGGGCCTGGCGAGCAGGCGGGCGAGCAGCAGGCGATTGCGCTCTCCGCCCGAAAGCGCGGAAACCTTGGTGCGGGCGCGGTCCGGGGTAAACAGGAAGCGTTGCAGATAGCCGATGCCGTGCATGTTTTCGCCATGCACCTCCAGCCGGTCGCCGCCGTCGCAGATGCTCTCGATCGCCGTCCAGTCCGGATTGAGCTGGGCACGGTGCTGGTCGAAATAGGCGATCTCAAGCTGGGTGCCGACCCTGACCGTGCCGCTGTCCGGCTGGATTTCACCCAGCAGCAGCTTGAGCAGGGTGCTCTTGCCGACGCCGTTGGGGCCGACCAGGCCGATGCGGTCGCCGCGCTGGATGCGGATGGAGAGGTCCTTGACCACCGACTTGCCCGCGTAGCTTTTGCTCGCGTGTTCGGTTTCGACCACGATCTTGCCGGAGGTGGAGGCGCTGGCCAGGCTGACCTCGACCCTGCCCTGCTTGTTGACCCGCTCGGCACGTTCGGCACGCAGGGCCTCCAGGCGGCGCACGCGACCTTCGTTGCGGGTGCGGCGGGCCTTGACGCCCTGCCTGATCCACACCTCTTCCTGGGCGAGGAATTTGTCGAATTCGGCGTTCTGCTGCGCCTCGGCGTGCTCGCGCTCCTCGCGGCGACGCAGGTAGTTGTCCCAGTCCCCCGGCCAGGAGGTTAGCTGGCCACGATCGAGTTCTAGGATGCGGTTGGCCAGGCGCTGCAAGAAGGCGCGGTCGTGGGTGATGAACAGGACGGCGCCTCGAAAGTCGCGGATGAAACCTTCCAGCCATTCGATACTGGCGATGTCGAGGTGGTTGGTCGGCTCGTCGAGCAGCAGCAGGTCGGGCTCCTGCACCAGGGCCTGGGCGAGCAGCACACGGCGCTGCGCCCCTCCTGAGAGCTCGCGCACCTTGCGCCCCGGGTCCAGCTCCAGCCGGGTGATGACTTCGTCCACACGACGTGCCACGTCCCAGCCGTTGCGGGCTTCTAGTTCGTGTTGCAGTGCGGACAGGCGCCCCATGGCTGCCTCGTCGCCGCTTTCCAGACGGGCGATGACAGCGTGGTATTCGAGCAGAATGTCGTGCAGGTCGCCCAGCCCGTGCAGCACGGTGTCGTAAACCGTGGCGTCGGACTCCATGCGCGGATCCTGCGGAAGAAAAGCCGCGCGCGCGCCGGGCTCGAGGCGGATCTCGCCTTCGTCCGGGCGCTGTTCGCCGGTGAGGATGCGCAGCAGGGTCGACTTGCCCTCGCCGTTGCGGCCGATCAGGGCGATGCGCTCGCCGGGCTCGACGGTGAAGGCGACCTGTTTCAGCAGCGTGCGGGTGCCGACGGAAAAGCCGAGATGATCAACGGTGAGCAGGGGCATGAGAATCTCAAGCGGCAGAACAATCCCCTCTCGCCTGGCGGGAGAGGGTTAGGGAATCGCTGAAAAATTCAGCGATTCCCTTGATGGGGAAGGAGCCAAACATCAGACCAAGCGCTGGCGTACAAATTCCGTCAAGGTGCCAAAGGTCTCGAACAGGCTGGCGTCGATGTCGTCGTCGTGGAGCTTGAGACCGAGTTGCTGCTCGAGCGCGGTCAGCACGGCGAGCACGCCCATCGAGTCGAGCTGGGGCAGGACGCCGAGCAGCGGGGAGTCGGCGGTGAACGCGAAGGCTTCCTCGCCAAGTTGAAGGGCGTCGTGCAGGAGGGCGCGCAGGTCGGCGGCGAGATCCTCGGACGGCGAAAAACTAGAATCCTGCGGCAGGTCCGCAGGGTGCATGGATGGCAGCAGCACGCGCTCAGTATCCCAGGTGCTGCTGGCCGCCCATGTAGGGCTGCAGGGCTTCGGGAATGGCGATGCGTCCGGCCTCGTCCTGATAGTTCTCCAGCAGCGCGACCAGAGTGCGGCCGACCGCGAGGCCCGAGCCATTCAGGGTGTGCACCAGCTCCGGCTTGCCCTCGGGATTGCGGAAGCGCGCCTGCAGGCGGCGGGCCTGGAAGGACTCGAAGTTCGAGCAGGAGGAGATCTCGCGGTAGGTGTCCTGCGCCGGCAGCCAGACCTCGAGGTCGTAGGTCTTGGCCGAGCCGAAGCCCATGTCGCCGCTGCACAGCAGCATGCGGCGATACGGCAGGCCGAGCCGTTCGAGCACGGTTTCGGCGTGGCCGGTCAGCTCCTCCAGAGCCTCGAAGGAACGCTCCGGATGGACGATCTGCACCAGCTCCACCTTCTCGAACTGGTGCTGGCGGATCATGCCGCGCGTGTCGCGCCCGGCGGAACCGGCCTCGGAGCGGAAGCACGGAGTGTGGGCGACCATCTTCAGCGGCAGGCCGTCGAGGTCGAGGATCTCGTCGCGCACGAGGTTGGTGACCGGCACCTCGGCGGTCGGGATGAGGTAATAGGCCGAGTCGCCACCCAGCCGGAACAGGTCTTCCTCGAATTTCGGCAGCTGGCCGGTGCCGCGCAGGCTGTCCGCGTTGACCATGTAGGGCACGTAAACTTCCTGGTAGCCGTGCTCGCGGGTGTGCAGGTCGAGCATGAACTGAATCAGGGCGCGGTGCAGGCGGGCAAGTTCGCTCCTCAGCACGACGAAGCGGCTGCCGGTGAGCTTGGCGGCCGCGGCAAAGTCCATCGAACCGAGCCCCTCGCCCAGGGCGACATGATCCTGCGGCGCGAAGGCAAAGCTCGGAGGTGTGCCCCAACGCTTGATCTCGACATTGCCGGTCTCGTCCATGCCATCCGGCACACTGGCGTGCGGGATGTTCGGCAGGGTGAGCATGAGAGCGTCCAGCTGCTCGGCGATCGCCCCGAAGCGTGCCTTGGCGGTCTCCAGCCGGTCGCCGAGGCTGGCCACCTCGTCCAGCAGGGGCTGCACGTCCTCGCCCTTGGCCTTGGCCTGGCCGATGGCCTTGGAGCGCGCGTTGCGCTCCGCCTGCAGTCGCTCGGCCTCGGTCTGCGCCGCCTTGCGTTCCGCCTCGAGGCGTTCGATCTCGGCCACATCAAGGACAAACCCGCGACGGGCGAGTCCGGCAGCCACGGCATTCAGGTCGGTGCGAAGGAGTCTGGGGTCGAGCATGGGCTTCGCCTGGTGGTCAGTGATGAGTGGCCGGTGGTCAGTCAGGGTTACTGAAAACTGACCACTGGCAACTCAGATGTGGTGGACTTCGAGCACTTCGTAGGTGCGCTCGCCGGCCGGGGCCTGGAACACGATGGTGTCGCCAATGTGCTTGCCGATCAGGGCACGGGCGATGGGCGAATGCACGGAAATCAGATTCTGCTTGATGTCGGCCTCATCGTCGCCGACCAACTTGTAGGTGATCTCCTCGCCGCTCTCCTCCTCGAGCACGACCACGGTGCAGCCGAAGATGACCTTGCCGGTGTTCGGCAATTTGGTCACGTCGATCACCTGAGCCATCGACAGCTTGTGCTCGATTTCCTTGATGCGTCCTTCGATGAACCCCTGCTCCTCGCGTGCGGCGTGGTATTCGGCGTTCTCCTTCAGGTCGCCCAGCTCGCGCGCCTCGGCGATGGCCTGGATGATGCGCGGACGCTCGACACTGCGCAGATGCTTGAGTTCTTCCTCGAGCTTGAGCGCGCCCGAGGCGGTCATCGGGATGCGGTTCATGCCTTCAGCCCCTCGTGCAGGTCCTGCAGACGGTTGACGTCGATCTCCTGGGCCAGGTGCTTGAGCGCCTGGCAGGTGGCGCGGGCACCGGCGATGGTGGTGAAGTAGGCCACCTTGTGGTGCAGCGCCTCGCGACGGATCGAGAACGAGTCGGCCAAGGCCTGACGGCTGCCGGAGGTGGTGTTCACGATCAGGTCGATCTCGTCGTTCTTGATCATGTCGACGATGTGCGGACGCCCCTCGATCACCTTGTTGACCACGCTGCAGTGCACGCCGGCCTCCTGCAGGCTGGCGGCGGTGCCGCGGGTGGCGACGATCTCGAAGCCATGGGCGATCAGGTCGCGCGCCACGCCAACGGCCGCCGGGCGGTCTTCCTTGCGCACGCTGATGAAGGCACGTCCGCCGGTCGGCAGGTGGGTGCCCGCGCCGGCCTGGGCCTTGGCGAAGGCCTCACCAAAGGTCTTGCCGACGCCCATCACCTCGCCGGTGGACTTCATCTCGGGGCCGAGGATGGGGTCGACGCCGGCAAACTTGATGAACGGGAACACCGCCTCCTTGACCGAGTAGAAATCCGGCACCACCTCGTCAAGCGCCCCCTGCTGCCTGAGGGTCTTGCCCACCATGCAGCGCGCGGCGATCTTGGCCAGCGGGCGGCCGATGGCCTTGGATACGAACGGCACGGTACGGGAGGCTCGCGGGTTGACCTCCAGCACGTAGATATCCTCGCCCTTGACCGCGAACTGGGTGTTCATCAGGCCGACCACGCCCAGCCCCCGCGCCATCTTGACAATCTGCTCGCGCAGCTGGTCCTGCAGGGAGGCGGAAATGCTGTACGGCGGCAGCGAGCATGCGGAGTCGCCGGAGTGCACGCCGGCCTGCTCGATGTGCTCCATGATGCCGCCGATCAGCACGTCCTGGCCGTCGCAGATGGCGTCCACGTCAAGCTCGATGGCGTCGTCGAGGAAGCGGTCGAGCAGCACGGGGGAGTCGTTGGAGACCTTGACCGCCTCGCGCATGTAGCGGCGCAGGTCGTCCTCGCCATGCACGATTTCCATCGCGCGGCCACCAAGCACATAGGACGGACGCACGACCAGCGGGTAACCGATCTGCGCCGCGAGGTGCACGGCTTCCTCGGCCGAGCGCGCGGTGCGGTTCGGCGGCTGGCGCAGCCCCAGGTCGTTGATCAGCTTCTGGAAGCGTTCGCGATCCTCGGCCAGGTCGATGGAGTCCGGGGTGGTGCCGATGATCGGCGCACCGGCCTTCTCCAGGTCGCGGGCGAGCTTGAGCGGGGTCTGGCCGCCGTACTGCACGATCACGCCCTTCGGCTGCTCGAGGTCGATGATCTCGAGCACGTCCTCCAGGGTCAGCGGTTCGAAATACAGGCGGTCGGAGGAGTCGTAGTCGGTGGACACGGTCTCCGGGTTGCAGTTGACCATGATGGTTTCATAGCCGTCCTCTCGCATGGCGAAGGCGGCATGGACGCAGCAGTAGTCGAACTCGATGCCCTGGCCGATGCGGTTCGGACCGCCGCCGAGAACGATGATCTTGTCGCGGCTGGTCGGACGGGCCTCGCACTCCTCCTCGTAGGTGGAGTACATGTAGGCAGTCTGAGTGGCGAATTCGCCGGCACAGGTATCGACGCGCTTGTAGACCGGACGCACGCCCAGTTCGTGGCGCCGGGCGCGGACGAACTTCTCGGTGTCGTTCAGCAGGCGCGCGAGGCGACGGTCGGAGAAGCCCATGCGCTTGAGATCACGCATCTCCTCCGCGGAGATGCTGTCGAGATCGCGGCCCTTGAGGGCGTTCTCCGTGCGCACGATCTCCTCGATCTGGATCAGGAACCACGGGTCGATGCGCGAATGCTCGTGGATCTGCTCCAGCGTGAAGCCATGGCGGAAGGCGTCGGCGACATACCACAGGCGGTCCGCGCCGGGCATGCGCATTTCCTGGATCAGCTTGGAGTTCAGTTCGTCCGCCGGCAGGGTGGCGTCGACGATTTCGTTGAGACCATCCATGCCGGTCTCGAGGCCGCGCAGCGCCTTCTGCAGGGATTCCTGGAAGGTGCGCCCCATCGCCATCACTTCGCCCACCGACTTCATCTGGGTAGTGAGGCGGTTGTTGGCCTGCGGAAACTTCTCGAAGGTGAAACGCGGCACCTTGGTGACCACGTAGTCGATCGACGGCTCGAACGAGGCCGGGGTGGCGCCGCCGGTGATGTCGTTCTTCAGTTCGTCCAGGGTGAAGCCGACCGCGAGCTTGGCCGCGACCTTGGCGATCGGGAAGCCGGTGGCCTTGGAGGCCAGGGCGGAAGAGCGAGACACGCGCGGGTTCATCTCGATCACGATCATGCGGCCGTTGGCCGGGTCGATCGCGAACTGGACGTTGGACCCGCCGGTCTCGACGCCGATCTTGCGCAGCACCGCCAGCGAGGCGTTGCGCATGATCTGGTATTCCTTGTCGGTCAGGGTCTGGGCGGGGGCGACAGTGATGGAGTCGCCGGTATGCACCCCCATCGGGTCGAGGTTCTCGATCGAGCAGACGATGATGGCGTTGTCGGCGCGATCCCGCACGACCTCCATCTCGTATTCCTTCCAGCCGAGCACGGACTCCTCGACCAGCAGTTCGCGGGTCGGAGACAGGTCCAGGCCACGGCGCACGATCTCCTCGTACTCCTCGCGGTTGTAGGCGATGCCGCCGCCGGTACCGCCCATGGTGAAGGAGGGGCGGATGATGACCGGGTAGCCGATCTGCGGCTGCACCTGCAGCGCCTCTTCCAGGCTGTGGACGATGAAGGACTTCGGCGTGTCGAGGCCGATCTCGGTCATCGCCTCGCGGAAGCGCTCGCGGTCCTCGGCCATGTCGATGGCATCGGCGGTGGCGCCGATCAGCTCCACTCCGAACCTGGCCAGCACGCCCTCGCGCTCGAGGTCCAGCGCGCAGTTCAGTGCGGTCTGCCCCCCCATGGTCGGCAGCACGGCGTCAGGGCGCTCCTTCTCGATGATCTTGGCGACGGTCTCCCAGTGGATGGGCTCGATGTAGGTCGCATCGGCCATCTCCGGGTCGGTCATGATGGTGGCCGGATTGGAGTTGACCAGGATGACGCGGTAGCCCTCCTCGCGCAGGGCCTTGCAGGCCTGGGCGCCGGAGTAGTCGAATTCGCAGGCCTGACCGATGATGATCGGGCCCGCGCCAATGATGAGGATGCTCTGGATGTCTGTGCGTTTCGGCATGGCGATCTGTCTGCTGGGGCGTCGAGGCGAGGAATCGGCACCGTTTGATCAACGGTGCTTGCGCTTGCGCATGTCCTCGATGAAGGGCTCGAACACGGGGGCCACGTCGTGCGGCCCCGGGCTGGCTTCCGGGTGGCCCTGGAAGCTGTAGGCCGGCTTGTCGGTCAGGCGGATGCCCTGCAGCGAGCCATCGAACAGTGATTTGTGCGTCGCCTTCACATTCGGCGGCAGGGTGGCCTCGTCCACGGCAAAGCCGTGGTTCTGGCTGGAGATCATGACGCGACCGCTCTCCAGGTCCTGCACGGGGTGGTTGGCGCCGTGGTGACCGAACTTCATCTTCACGGTGCGCGCATTGCAGGCCAGGCCGAGGATCTGGTGGCCGAGGCAGATGCCGAACAGCGGGATGTCGGTGTTCAGGAACTCGCGGGTCGCCTGGATGGCGTAATCGCAGGCCGCGGGGTCGCCGGGGCCGTTGGACAGGAACACGCCGTCCGGCTTCATCGCCAACACGTCGGCGGCCGGAGTCTGGGCCGGCACCACGGTGACGCGGCAACCGCGATCGACCAGCATGCGCAGGATGTTGCGCTTCACGCCGTAGTCGTAGGCAACCACGTTGTACTTCAGGTCGTCCTTCGGACCCGGCTGGCTCAAGGTCTTGGCGTCCCAACTCGGCTCGGCCCAGACGTAAGGTTCTCGGGTGGAGACCACCTTTGCGAGGTCCATGCCGTTCAGCCCCGGGAAGCCGCGCGCGGCCTCGACGGCCTTGGCCGCATCGGCGCCATCCCCCGCCATCAGGCAGCCGTTCTGGGCGCCCTTCTCGCGCAGGATGCGGGTCAGCTTGCGAGTATCGATGCCGGCGATGCCGACCACGCCATGGCGCTTGAGGTAGGCAGGCAGGCTCTCGCTGGAGCGCCAGTTGCTGTGCAGGCGCGGCACGTCGCGGACGATGAGGCCGGCCGCGTGGACGCGGGGGTCCTCCTCGTCCTCGGCATTGACGCCGACGTTGCCGATGTGGGGATAGGTCAGCGTCACCATCTGGCGACTGTAGGAAGGATCGGTCAGGATTTCCTGGTAGCCCGTCATGGCGGTGTTGAACACCACCTCACCTACGGACTGGCCGTCGGCGCCCACGGAGTAGCCGTGGAATACGGTGCCATCTTCGAGCGCAAGCAAGGCGGGGGTCTTTTCAAACATGGCTCTGCACACACAAAAACGGGACGATTCGCAAGTTCGCGGACCATCCCGTCAGTCACTGAAAATTTTCGAGACTATAGCAGATGGGCCTTCCATCGTCCATGTGAATGGATGATGAACGTGATTAATGGCCCATTCGATTCAGCGTCAGCGCAGGTTCAGCACGTCCTGCATGTCGTACAGCCCCGGCCTGCTCCCCGCCAGCCAGTGCGCGGCATGCACCGCGCCACGGGCGAAGGTCTGCCGGCTGGAAGCCTTGTGGGTGATTTCCACCCGCTCGCCGATGCCGGCGAACAGTACGGTATGGTCACCGACGATATCCCCGCCACGCACGGTGGCGAAGCCGATGGTGCTCGGGGCGCGCTCGCCGGTGATGCCCTCGCGACCGTACACCGCGCACTGCGAGAGGTCGCGACCGAGGGCGTTGGCCACCGTGTGCCCCAACGCCAGCGCAGTACCGGACGGCGCATCGACCTTGTGGCGGTGATGGGCCTCGATGATCTCGATGTCGTAGCCCTCGCTAAGCACGCGCGCGGCCATGTCCAGCAGCTTGAGACACAGGTTGACACCCACGCTGAAATTGGCAGCGAGCACGATCGGGATGTGCCGGGCGGCCTGGTCGATGGCCGCGCGCTGCTCGGGGCTGAAGCCGGTGGTACCGATCACCATCGGCGTTCCGGCCGCCACGCACAGCGGCAGGTAGTGCATGGTCGCCTCCGGGCGGGTGAAGTCGATGACGACGTCGGTGGTGGCCAGCGGCAGGGCGAGATCGTCCTGGATGCGCACGTTCAGGGGGCCCACGCCGGCAAACTCGCCCGCGTCGAGGCCGATGAGCGGACTGCCGCCGCGATCGACCGCGCCATGCAGGCGCGCCTTGTCGGAAGCGGCGAGGGATTCGATCAGCGCGCGGCCCATGCGGCCGCTGGCACCCGTGATGGCAACATTGATCATGCGATTCTTCCTGTTCGATTCGGCCTGAATCTTAGCAGGATGCACCACCCTACGGAGATGCTGAAAAAATCCATCCTTGGATTTTTTCAGCTCGGCTGGTCCCTCCTCTCAAGCCCTTGCGGCATCCTGCCGCAGCCCTGCCCCTTGCACAGGATTGGGACTCGCGAGGGGGCCTGCTAACCTTCGCTCCATCCCCAAAATCACCAAAGGACCTTGCCCATGACCACTCCGCACGCCGAGCCGCCCCCCTTGCTGATCGAGGCCAACGAGCTGAACGCCCTCCTCGGCCGGGACGACATCCTGCTGGTGGACATGACCACGTGCGAACAGTACCGCTGCGGGCACCTCCCGGGAGCCGTGCACCTGGATTTCGTCGACATCACCGCCGAACGCCCGCCCGCCTCCGGCCTGCTGCCCGACGCGGCCAGTTTCAGCCGGCGCATGCGCGCCCTTGGGCTGCACGAGGGCATGCATGTCGTCGCCTACGACGAATGCGGCGGACTGAAGGCCTGCCGCCTGTTGTGGACCCTGCATACCTTCGGTTTCGAGGCCGTGTCCCTGCTCAATGGCGGCCTGGAGGCCTGGCAGGCCGAGGGGCTGCCGCTGGAGACGGGCGAGGTCGTCCCAGCGCCCTCGATGATCGAACTTGAAGCCAAAAGGTCCGGAGTGCGCACGGCGGAAGAGATCCTGCAACGTCTCGGCCAGCCCGATGTGGTGCTTCTGGATGCACGTAGCGCGGGCGAATTCCTCGGCCGCGACGTCCGCTCCGCGCGCGGCGGGCACATCCCCGGCGCGGTGCATTTCGAGTGGTCTCGCGCGCTCGACCCGCTCAGCCACCACCGCTTCCGCTCGCCGAACATCCTGCGCGACGAACTGGCCGCGGCCGGCATCACCCCGGACAAGGAGGTGATCGCCTACTGCCAGACCCATCGGCGTTCCTGCGTCTCCTGGTTCACCCTGCGACTGCTTGGCTTCGAGCGGGCCTATGGCTACCCCGGCGCATGGTCGGACTGGGGCAACCGGCCCGAACTGCCTGTCGAAACCTGAGTGGCACCCGGCAGACAGTCGCGCCCGCCCCCTTCAGCGGATGCCGCCCATTCCAGGGCGGCTCCTTCGGAAATGCTGAAAAAAATCCATCCATGGATTTTTTTCAGCTCGCCTCGTCGCGGCGCATGTCCGCGACGGGCTTTGCAAATCAAGGGCTTGCGCCCTCGTTTGCGACAGGGCTTCCATGCCCCGGACAGGAAGCGCTGAAAAATTCAGCGCTTCCCTTCCGGGCTCGCCTTCGGCGAGTCCCGATTCGCTGGTCACGCATCGAAGGCCTTTCGGCCTTACATGGCCGAAACCCCTTCGGGGTACGGCCGTCGAGAACCCGGCGAATCGGCCATGACCTTCCCGCGGTAGTAGCGCAGTTCGTCGATCGAGGCGCGAATGTCGGCCAGGGCAAGATGCACGTCCGCCTTCGCGAACTTCGGCACGTCGGGATACCAGCGCTGGGCCAGTTCCTTGAGGGTGCTGACGTCCAGGTTGCGGTAGTGGAAGAACGCCTCCAGTTCCGGCATGTGGCGGGCGAGGAAGCGGCGGTCCTGGCAGATGCTGTTGCCGCACATCGGCGAGCTACGCGGACCGACCCACTGCTTGAGGAATGCCAGCGTGGCGAGTTCCGCGGCACGCGTGTCCTGGGTGCTCGCGCGCACCCGCGAGGTCAGGCCGGAGCTACCGTGCTGGCGCTGATTCCACTCGTCCATGCCGGCCAGCACTGCCTCCGGCTGATGCACGGCGATCACCGGCCCCTCGGCCAGAATATCGAGATTCTCGTCGGTCACGAGAGTGGCGATCTCGATGATCGAATCACGATCCGGATCCAGGCCGGTCATCTCGAGGTCGATCCAGACAAGGCGGTTATGCATGACGTGTCCTGTTGATTGATAAATAAAACCCGGGCCTGACTAAAAAGCTTTGTCTCTCGCACCCCAAGGCCATGGACTACTCTCTGACTCGGGTATTGTCCCCCAAAGGAGATGCATGATGCGCCACACCCTCGCCCTGTCCGCCGCCGCCCTCGCCGCCACCATCCTGACTGCCCCCGCAGCCCAGGCTGCCGACCTTGCCCTCGGCAAGAAGCTCTACAGCGAAAACTGCGTCAAGTGCCATGGAGCGGAAAAATACTCTGCCCCGGATCGGAAGGTGCACAGCATGAGCACCCTCAAGACCTATGTCCAGGGCTGCGCTACCAACCTCAGCCTCTCCTGGTTCGAGGATGAGGTGGATGCGGTGGCGGCCTACATGAACCAGGAATTCTACAAGCTCAAATGAACGGCACCCCGCTTGCGCAGCGCCACTGCCTGACGCCCCGGGGGGCTCCCGATCACCTGACCGACGAGCGGGTCGGGGAACTGCTCGGCCAGCTGCATCCCGAGTGGCATCTCGGCCCGCACGGCGACGCCATCGTGCGTGAATTCCGCTTCCGGAATTTCCGTGAGACCATGCTGTTCGCCAGCGTCATCGCCTGGATGTCCGAGCAGGAAAACCATCATCCCGAACTGCGTCTTCGGTATAATGCCTGCGCGGTTCATTACAGGACCCACGATGTCGGCGGATTGTCGGAAAACGACTTCATCTGCGCCGCAAAGATCGACACCCTGGCCAACCTCTGACCAGGCACGGCGGGTTCCAACGCGGGGGGCTGTCCTTCATCCGGGCAGCCCCCCGTAGTTTTATGGCCTAAGGAGCATCAGCATGAGCGAGGAGAATCGCACCTCGGAACGCATCCCGGAGCTGGTGCGCGAGATTCGCGATCTTCTCGAGCGCCAGCGACTGGTCGAGCAGCTCGTCCTGCGCCAGGAGACCCTGCCGGAGCGCAACGACCTGGTCGAGACCCTGGTGCACAAGCAGCACCTGGCCGCCCTATCCACCAAGCTCGAGACCCTGCACGCCGCCGACATCGCACGCATCCTCGAGATGCTGCCGCTGCAGGACCGCCTGGTTGTCTGGGACCTGGTCAAGGCCGACATGGACGGCGAGGTGCTGCTCGAGGTCTCCGACGCGGTGCGCGAATCGCTCATCGAGGCGATGGACACCCACGAGCTGGTGGCCGCCACCGGCCAGCTCGGCACCGACGAGATCGCCGACCTCGCCCCCGACCTGCCCGACGAGGTGGTGCAGGGCATCTACAAGACCCTCAACCCCGAAGAGCGCGAGCAGCTGCGCATCGCCCTCTCCTATCCCGAGGACTCGGTCGGCGCGCGCATGGATTTCGAGATGGTGAGCGTGCGCGAGGACGTCACCGTCGAGGTGGTGCTGCGCTATCTGCGCCGCCTGCGGGAACTGCCCGACCACACCGACCAGCTGTTCGTGGTCGATCGCGACGAACACCTGCGCGGCGTGCTCCCCCTCAACGCGCTGCTGGTCTCTGACCCGGAGACCGAGGTCGGAAGCATCATGAATGGCGCGCCCAAGCGCTTCCTGCCGGACGGCCTGGCGCGCGAGGCGGCCGAGGCCTTCGAGCGCTACGACCTGATCACCGCTCCGGTCGTCGACCACGACGGCGTGCTGGTCGGGCGAGTCACGGTGGACGCCATCGTGGACTACATCAAGGAACGCCAGGACATCGAACGCCTGAGCCAGGGCGGTCTGCGCGAGGAAGAGGACATCTTCGCCTCGATCTGGAGCAGCGTGAAGAACCGCGGCCCCTGGCTCGGCCTCAACCTGGTCACCGCCCTCATCGCCTCGCGCGTGATCGGCCTGTTCGAGGGTACCATCGAGCAGCTGGTCGCCCTCGCCGCCCTGATGCCCATCGTCGCCGGCATGGGTGGCAACATCGGCAACCAGACCATCACCATGATCGTGCGCGCGCTCGCCACAGGGCAGCTGCACCAGCACGACGTGCGCGGCCTCTACTTCAAGGAGGTCAAGCTCGCGCTGATCAACGGCGCGGTGTGGGGCGGCATGATGGCCCTCATCACCTTCCTGCTCTACCAGGACGCCCCGCTGGCAGGAGTGATGATGCTGGCGATGACGCTGAACTTCCTCGTGGCCGCCATCATGGGAGTGACCATTCCGGTCATGCGCGCGCGCTTCAAGCGCGACCCGGCCCTCGGCTCGAGCGTGCTCATCACCGCCATCACCGATACTGGCGGCTTCTTCATCTTCCTCGGCCTGGCCAGCCTGTTCCTGCTGGGTTGATGCCATGAGCAAGCGTCACCTGAGCGACCGGCAGAAGCGCCACATCCAGCAGCGTCGCGCCCAGGAGGCCGAGAACATCGCCCTGCGCCCGGGCCTGGTCGTCGCCCACCACGGCAAGCAGGTGCTGGTCGAGGACCCCGAGACCGGCGAGCGCCATCCCTGCACATTCCGCCAGACGCTGGGCGGTGTGGTCACTGGCGACCGGGTGCGCTGGCAGGACAATCCCGGCGGCAAGGGTACGGTCGAGTTCGTCGAGCCACGACAGTCGATCCTGATCCGGCCGGACACCCTGGGCAAGCCGCGCATGATGGCAGCCAACATCGACCAGGTACTGATCACCCTCTCCCCGGTGCCGGAACCCAACGCCAGCGTCATCGACCGCGCCATCGTCGCCGCCCTCGAACTGCCTGCCCGCCCCATCCTGCTGGTCAACAAGATCGACCTCATGGATGAGAAGGGACGCGAGTTCATGCGGGCCTTCCTGAGCGAATGGACGGATATCGGCATCACCGCCCTCGAACTGTCCGCCAGCACGGGCGAAGGCCTGGAAGTGCTGAAGGACATGCTGGACGGACATGAAAGCCTGTTCGTCGGCCTCTCCGGGGTGGGCAAGTCGTCCATCGTGCGCGCCCTTCTGCCCGAGGGCGTCGAGGTCGCCGTCGGCGAGATCTCCGAGCACAGCCTGGAAGGCCGCCACACCACCCGCACCAGCACCCTCTACCACCTGCCCGGAGGCGGGGACGTGGTGGACGCCCCGGGCGTGCGCGACTTCGGCGTGTGGGAGATGAGTCCCGAAGCCGTGCTACGGGGCTTCGCCGAGATCAGGGAGGCCGCGCAGAAGTGCCGGTTCGCCAACTGCACCCACCGCATGGAACCCGGTTGCGCGGTCAAGCAGGCGGTAGAGGATGGCCGCATCAGCGAGCGGCGCTACCAGAGCTACCTGGATCTGATGGAAATGGCGCTGAGCAAGCCCTGGCAGGGCGGCTGAGCCCCCCTTTCTCCCATGCTAGGCTCCAAGGGACGCGGATCGCGTCGGGGAGCGACATGGGCAAACATCACGAGAAACACATCACCCTCTGCCTGACAGGGGACGTGATGACCGGGCGCGGGATCGACCAGATCCTCCCCCACCCCTGCCCGCCCGGGATCCACGAGCCTGCCATGGACTCCGCACTCGGCTACGTGCGCCTGGCCGAGGAGGCCAGCGGCCCCCTGCCCCGCGCGGTCGATCCCGCCTACATCTGGGGCGATGCCCTCGCCGTACTGGACCGCCTGAAACCGGACCTGCGCATCATCAACCTCGAGACCGCCGTCACCACCTCGCAGGACTGGGAGCCCAAGGGGATCAACTACCGCATGCATCCCGCCAACCTGCCCTGCCTGCAGGCGGC
The DNA here is from genome assembly GCA_049322715.1 of Pseudomonadota bacterium. GTDB lineage: Bacteria > Pseudomonadota > Gammaproteobacteria > Halothiobacillales > Halothiobacillaceae > Thiofaba. The sequence continues at coordinate 30,774 of JBMOQP010000022.1, read as the reverse complement.
CGGGATCGACTGCTGCGTGCTGGCGAACAACCACGTGCTCGACTGGGGCCAGGCAGGCCTCGTGGAAACCCTCGCCAGCCTGCGCGACGCCGGACTGGACACGGCTGGGGCCGGGCTGGATGCCGCGCAGGCCCTCACCCCGGCCATCCTGCCGCTGTCCAAGGGCGGCCGCGTGCTGGTCTTCGCCTGGGGCGCGGAGAACAGCGGAGTTCCCCGCCGCTGGGCGGCCGCCTCCGGCCGTCCGGGCGTCAATTTCCTGCCCGACCTTTCCGACGCCACACTGGAAGGCATCGCGGGGCAGATATCCTCCTTCAGGCGCCCCGGCGATCTCGTGATCGCCTCACTCCACTGGGGCCCCAACTGGGGCTACCTCATCCCGGAGGAGCACCGCCGCTTCGCCCGGGGGCTGATCGACCGGGCCGGCGTGGGCCTCGTCCACGGCCACTCCAGCCACCATCCGCTCGGGCTCGAGCTCTACCGCGACCGGCTGATCCTGTACGGCTGCGGCGACCTGCTCAACGACTACGAGGGCATCGGTGGCTATGAGTCCTACCGGGGCGAGCTCAGCCTGTTCTACCTTCCCGTCCTCGAACGATCATCCGGTCGCCTTATCGCCATGGGCATGGTCCCCATGCGAGTCAAGCGCTTCCGCCTTCAACGGGCATCGGAAGAGGAATCTGGATGGTTGTGCAGGGTCCTCGAGCGCGAAAGCAGGGTGCCCGGCCACACCTTCATGCTGGCAGAGACCGGCCATCTGCAGTTACGGAGAACCTAGCGATCAAAGAGCTCGGCCTTTGCGGACCACACCCCATATTCGCGCATTTTTTACATGGGAATGTGTTTGGGGTGACTATCTTGCATAAGAAAGTTCAATTAGTGATTTCTTATATACACCCCCAGCTTCTGTTAGCCTACAAAATTACTTTGCCATTCACACAGCTCAAGGAGGTGGAGTCATGTTGCAGGCACTGAAGAACCTATGGTTTCGTGACCCTTCCGAAACCCCTGTCTACATCAACGACATTGCGGTGCGCATTCGCGCCGGCATGCTCCTGTTCATCCCGCTCTACATGGCGCTGACCTTGTGGGATGCCATCTATGGCACCAACTGGATCGTCGATGGCAACAGCCTGATGGACACCTACGAGACGGACTGGGACGGGCACACCATCTACTCCGCCCAGGTCATCAAGCGCACCTGGGAATACACGACCCAGACCTGGGTGCTGTTCTACGCCCTGTTCGAGATGCTGGCGGGCATGTTCGTCTTCACCTCCCGCCTCTCTCCCACCATCCTGATCGCCAGTCTGCTCGCCCGGAGACAGGCCCCCGTCTGGAAACCCCTGGTTCCGAAACGCTTTGCCTGGAGCATCGGCGCAAGCTTCATCATCGTCTGCCTGGTCTTCTTCAACCCGGTGCCGGTGGCTGAATTCGTCAACGGCATCGCGGGAAGCGCGGTGCTGCCGGAAACCGAGACCTTTATGCCCTACTGGATTCCGCTGGTGCTGGTCTGGGTCTGCCTCGGATTCATGTGGCTCGAAGCAATCCTGGGCTTCTGCGTGGGCTGCAAGGTCCACGCGCTCCTGGTGAGGATGGGCATTCTTAAGGAGGCCTGCGAGGCCTGTGGCAACATCGACTGGGATGAGATAAACCGCCGCCATCAGGCCCGACAGAATTCAAGCCGTACCGGCGAGGCATGATGGTCTCCGGCACATGAGAGCATGGCCGTTCAGGTCATCAAAAGAAAAGGGGGGCCGAAAGGCTCCCCCTTTTTCATTCAAGGATCACAAGCTTTTCAGCCCGGCGGCCAGGTCATCTGCCGGCCGGCCAGCAGGTGCAGGTGCAGGTGATAGACCTCCTGTCCGCCGTGCCGATTGCAGTTGAACACGGTGCGGTAGCCGTCCTCCGCAAAGCCCATCTCGCTCGCCAGCTGCCTGGCCACGAGGTAGAGCTTGCCGATCAGCGGCGCGTCCTCCGGCTGGAGGTCGTTCAGGGTCGCGATCGGCTTCTTCGGGATGATGAGGATGTGAACGGGTGCCTGCGGGTTGATGTCCCGGAAGGCCAGCACCTCGTCATCCTCGTGGACGATCTGGGCGGGGATCTCCTTGCGGATGATCTTGCTGAAGATGGTTTCGGCCATGGTCGTTCCTCGTCGGTCAGATCGGGCGGCGGCCCTGCAAGGCATGCGCCAGGGTGCCGCCGTCCACGAACTCCAGTTCCCCGCCCATCGGCACACCCTGCGCCAGGCGCGTGGCCGGGATGTCGCGCGCGCGGCACATTTCACCGATGACGTGGGCGGTGGTCTCCCCCTCCACGGTGCTGCTGGTGGCGACGATCACCTCCCGCACCTCGCCCGTATCCAGCCGCGCCTCGAGCAGGTCGAGGCCGAGCTCTCGCGGGCCGATGCCATCCAACGGACTCAGGCGCCCCATGAGGATGAAGTAGAGACCGCCGTAGGCGCCGGAATTCTCCAGTGAGACCAGGTCCTGCGGCCACTCGACCACGCATAGCAGGCCGCGGTCACGCTGGGGATTGCGGCATAGTCCGCACACCGACTCCTCGGTGAGGGTCCGGCATTCCGCGCAATGACCCACCCGCTCGGCCGCCACGTCGAGAGCCGAGGCCAGGCGGCGGGCGCCGTCGCGGTCGCGCAGGAGCATGTGCAGGGCCAGCCGCTGAGCGGACTTGGGTCCGACACCCGGCAGGCGCCGCAGGGACTCGATCAGCTCGGCGACGAGAGGAGAGAAGTTCATCAGGTCAGATACTCAGAACGGCATCTTGAAGCCGGGAGGCATCGGCATGCCGGAGGTGACGCCAGCCATGCGGCTCTGGGTCTCGGCATCGACCTTGCGCACCGCATCGTTCATAGCCGCGGCGATCAGGTCTTCCAGCATCTCCCTGTCGTCTCCCATCAGGCTCGGGTCGATGGTCACGCGGCGCACCTCGTGGCGGCCGGTCATCACCACGCTCACCATGCCGCCGCCGGACTCCCCGGTTACCTCCATGCGCGCGATCTCTTCCTGGGTCTTCTGCAGGTTCTCCTGCATCTTCTGGGCCTGCTTCATCAGCTGGCCAAGGCCGCCTTTCATCATGATGTGCTGTCTCTCGGTGCTAGGGGGGCTAGGTCAATGCTGAAAAATTCCATCCCTGGACTTTTTCAGCTCGGTTGATCCCTCTTCTCAAGCCCTTGCGGCATCCATGCCGCAAGGTCCTTCGGACTTCGGCTTTCGAGAGCACCACGAAGTGAATTCGCGGTGGCCTCCGCAAAGCAACGACGTACATCGTTGTTCGCGCTGGGGCCTCCTGCCCCAGAAGGGGATATCAGGAAATCATCGGGCCGCTTCAGGCCGAATCAAGGGGGCGCACGCTCTCTTCCAGCAGGCGAGCATCAAGGTGCTCCTCAAGCTTGCGCACGAGGGGATCGTTGCGCAGGGACTCGACCGCCCCCAGCTGGCGTGTCTCCTCCTGCTGCTTGCGCACCTGCGCCGGCGTGTCCTGGGCCGGACGCCCTTCCTCGTAGCGCAGGCGCACATCCATGCCGAGCACCTTGGCGAGCGCCTTGCGGATGGACTCTTCCGCGAGCGGGGTGCGCAAGCTGGCATGGCTGGGCGGGCAGCGCAGACTGACCTGAGGTCCGTCCTGCCCGACCAGTTCGGAATTCTCCGCAAGCATCAGCGCCATGCCCTTCAGGCCAAGGCGCGGCAGCAGGCGGTGCCAGGCCTCGGCATCGAGCTGGTCCCGCATCGAAGTCCCTTCCGACATCCCTGTCGGAAGCCCCTTCGGGGCCAGGCCGTCGAGAACCCGCCCTCCGGCGGACACCGGCTCGGCCTGCGCGACAGCGGGCCGGGCCGGCTCGCTGCGCGGGGCGTCCGTCGGGAGCTCAGACCTGGGCGAGGCGGCTGGAACGGGCTCGGCAAAGGAATCACGGCGCGCAGGAGGCGACGGTTGGGGCACCACGCGCCGCGCCGCCGCCTCACCGGCAGGCGGGTTGCGGAATCCATCCCTGGATTCCGCCCTTCGGGTGGCGCTGACCGCGCAGCTGGCGTGAGCCCGCGCCCCAACGCCGTTCCCTGCGGCGTTGTTGGCCACGGCATCGGCCGGCACGAAGGCGAGCATGCGCAGCAGCGTCATCTCCAGCCCCATGCGCGCGCTCGGCGCCAGCGGCAGGTCACGGCGGCCGTGCAGGGCGATCTGGTAGGACAGCTGCACGGCCTCGGGCGCGATGCGCGGGGCGAACTCGCGCACGAGCTGCGGCGAGGCCTCGAACAGCTCGGCATCCGCCTCCGGCATGAGCTGGAACACCGCGATGGCGTGCAGCAGGCCGAGCAGCTCGGCCAGGACCTCGGCATAGTCCGGCGCCCCCTGGGCCAGCTGACCGATGGCATCAAACAGCGCCGGGGGGTCCTGCGCGACCAGCGCCTCCATCAGGGCGCGGATGCGGGCCTCGGAGGTCAGGCCGAGCATCGCGCCGACCTCCTCCTCGCCCACCCTGCCCTGGCCGTAGGCGATGGCCTGGTCGAGCAGGCTCAGGGCATCGCGCAAGCTTCCGTCGGCGGCACGCGCGAGCAGCTGCAGGGCGCCGTCGTCGAAAGCGATGCTCTCGGCCGTCAGCACGTTCTCCAGCCGGCCGTGGATCATGCGCCGCGAGAGGGCCTTGAGGTGGAACTGCAGGCAGCGCGACAGCACCGTGACCGGCAGCTTCTGCGGGTCGGTGGTCGCGAGCAGGAACTTGACGTGCGGCGGCGGCTCCTCGAGTGTCTTCAGCAGGGCGTTGAAGCTCGACTTGGAGAACATGTGCACCTCGTCGATGAGGTACACCTTGTAGCGTCCGGCGCTCGGCGCGTACTGCACGTTCTCGAGCAGTTCGCGGGTGTCGTCCACACCGGTGCGCGAGGCGGCATCCACCTCGATCAGGTCGACGAAGCGTCCCTCGTCGATCGAGCGGCAGGCCGCGCATTCGCCGCAGGGATGGCTGCTGACGCCGCGCTCGCAGTTGAGCGCCTTGGCGAAGATGCGCGCCACGGTCGTCTTGCCCACGCCACGGGTGCCAGTGAACAGGTAGGCGTGGTGCAGGCGCCCCTCGTCCAGGGCGGAGGTCAGGGCGCGCAGGACGTGCTCCTGGCCGACCATGTCTTCGAAGCGGCGCGGACGCCATTTGCGCGCGAGGACCTGATAGGTCATGTCGATCTCGGCAAGTCTCGGGAATTCTGGATTCTAACAGAAGCCCGTGGTCGGGACGGCATGAACGCGGGCGGCGGGCAGATGCAAAAAAGGGCCACCCGGAGGGTGACCCTTGATCGCTTGTGGGCGGCGAAGCGCACCCGCCACATCCCGGCGCCCGAACGCACCGCTACCGTTGCTTCCTTCCGGACCTGGCGGGGTTTGCGGCTGCTCGTCGCGAGAGGACGAATGCGCCCGCCATTGACGCGGGCTCCGGGGCCTTCTTGGCCGCCCCGAGAAAGGAAAGCCCTGCATCGCAGGGCTTCAAATCTGGCGGAGAGAGAGGGATTCGAACCCTCGATACGGGGTTACCGTATACACACTTTCCAGGCGTGCTCCTTCAACCACTCGGACACCTCTCCGGTCATTCGCCATCCCGGCGCAATGTGGGGGCGAACTTTACCGGAGAGACGGGCAAAGTGCAACGGCATTTCATCTTATTTCGGCTCGAACACTGCGATGGACTCGACATGCGCGGTGTGCGGGAACATGTCCATCACCCCGGCCGAGATCAGGCGGTAGCGGTGCTCGTTGACCAGGATGCCGGCGTCGCGCGCCAGGGTCGCGGGGTTGCAAGACACGTAGACGATGCGCTTCGGCTTCATCTTGGCGAGGAACGGCATGATCTCCATGGCCCCGGCACGCGGCGGGTCGAGCAGGATCTTGTCGTACTTCTCCTGCATCCACGGCAGCGATGGGTCCGGCTCGAACAGGTTGCCGACGAAGTGGCGGGTGTTGGTGATACCGTTTCGGCGGGCGCTCTCGTCGCCTCGGCGCACCATCGGCTCGTCGCCCTCCACGCCGACCACATCAAAGGCACGGCGGGCGATGGGCAGGGTGAAGTTGCCGAGACCCGCAAACAGGTCGAGCACGCGCTCCTCGGGTTGCGGGTCGAGCAGGTCGAGCGCGAGGTCGACCATCTTGCGGTTGAGCTCGCCGTTGACCTGGGTGAAGTCGACCGGCAGGAAGTCGATGCGCACGTGGTGCGTGGGGTGTGCGTAATACAGATCCCCTTCTTCCGGCCACAGGCGGTGCACGCTGTCGGGTCCGGCGGGCTGCAGGAACAGGTGCAGGCCGGTGGCCCTGGCGTAGTCGATGAGGCGCTCACGGTCGCCCGCGCTCAGCGGATCCATGTGGCGGAAGACCAGTGCGGTCACGTTGTCGCCCACCGCGACCTCGATCTGCGGGATGCGCTCCTTGGCATCCATGCCGGCGATGAGACCGGCGAGTTCCTCAAGGCGCTCGCCCACGCTCGGCTCCAGCACCTCGCAGCGGCGCAGCTCGGCAAGGTACGGCGAGCCGCGCTCGCGGAAGCCGACCAGCACCTTGCCCTTCTTGGCCACCCACTTCACGCCCAGGCGGGCGCGGCGACGATAGCCCCACAGCGGCCCGGTCAGCGGTGGAAGGATGTTTTCTGGCCCGACCTTGCCGAGCTGGCGCAGGTTGTCGAGCAGCACCCCCTGCTTGGCATGGATCTGCGCCGTGTCGCGCATGTGCTGAAGCGAGCAGCCGCCGCACACGCCGAAGTGCGCGCAACGCGGCTCGACGCGGTCGGGGGAGGCCTCGATCACCTCGATCACCTCCGCCTCGTCGAAGCGGCGATGGGGCTTGGTCAGCCTGACCTTGACGCGTTCGCCCATGAGGGCGCCGTCGACGAAGACGACCTTGTCGTCATGGTGGGCGACGCCGCGCCCCTCGTGGGAAAAGCCGGTGATGGTGGCCTCGAAGATTAGGCCCTTGCGCTTGCTCGACATGGAATCTTGATGTGTGGAATCAGGCGGGGAAGACCCCGGTGGAAAGGTAGCGGTCGCCGCGATCGCAGACGATGGTGACGATCACGGCATCATGCAGTCCCTCGGCCAGGCGCAGGGCGGCGGCCATGGCCCCGCCGGAGGAGATGCCGGCCAGCAGCCCCTCGCGCGCGGCGAGCAGGCGCGTCATCTCCTCGGCTTCCTGCTGGCTGACGTCGAGCACCCGGTCGACGCGGCTCGGATCGTAGATCTTCGGCAGGTAGGCCTCCGGCCAACGGCGGATACCGGGGATGGAGGCCCCCTCGGCCGGCTGCACGCCGACGATCATAACAAAGGGGTTCTGCTCCTTGAGGTAGCGCGAGGTGCCCATGATGGTGCCGGTGGTGCCCATGGCGCTGACGAAGTGGGTCACGCGCCCGCCCGTGGCCTGCCAGATCTCCGGGCCCGTGGTCTCGTAGTGGGCGAGCGGATTGTCGGGGTTGGCGAACTGGTCGAGCACCTTGCCCTCCCCGCGCGCCTGCATGGCGAGGGCGAGGTCGCGCGCCCCTTCCATGCCCTCCTCCTTGCTGACCAGGATCAGCTCGGCGCCGTAGGCGCGCATGACCTGGCGGCGCTCGATGCTCAGGTTCTCCGGCATGATCAGCACCATGCGGTAGCCCTTGATTGCGGCGGCCATGGCCAGCGCGATGCCGGTGTTGCCGCTGGTCGCCTCGATCAGGGTGTCGCCGGGCCGGATCTCGCCACGCCGCTCGGCGTGCTCGATCATCGACAGCGCCGGCCGGTCCTTCACCGAGCCCGCCGGGTTGTTGCCCTCGAGCTTGGCGAGGATGAGGTTGTCGTGGCCCGCGGTCAGATGCTGCAGGCGTACCAAGGGGGTGTGGCCAATGGCACCGGACAGGGTGGGCAGCTCGAAGGGATTCATGCGGTGATCCTCAACGCGTCATGATGACGAAGGCGACCGCATAGTCGGCCTCGTCGCTCAGGGAAAGATGGCAGTCGCGGACGCCAAGGCGCTCGGCCAACTCGGCCGCGCGGCCGTCGAGGCGCAGCACCGGTTTGCCGAGGGGGTCATTTGCAACGGCGATGTGACGCAGGCCGAGCCCGTCGCGGAAGCCAGTGCCGAACGCCTTGGCGGCGGCCTCCTTGGCGGCGAAGCGCTTGGCCAGGAAACGGGCCGGGTCGGCCTGCCCGGCCAGGCGCTCGCGCTCGTCATCAGCGAGCAGACGCGCCGCGAGCGCATCGCCATAGCGCTCCCACAGGCGCTGCATGCGCCCGACGGCGACGATATCGGTGCCGATGCCGTGAATCATGTCCTGCCCAGGCTTGGACGCCGTGCTCACGCCCGCGCGTGGCGCGCCTCGACCATCAGCCGCTTCATCTCGCGCACCGCCTCGCCAAGGCCGGAGAAGATGGCGCGCGCGATGATGGCGTGGCCGATATTAAGCTCGCGCATGACCGGGATGGCTGCGATCGGCTGCACATTGTGGTAGTGCAGGCCATGGCCGGCGTTGACCTGCAGCCCCAGTTCCGCCGCGTGGACGGCGGCGCGCTCGATGCGCTCGAACTCGCGCTGGCGGGCCTCGCCGTGGGCATTGGCGTAGTGGCCGGTGTGGATCTCGATCACCGGCGCGCCGGCGCGCACCGCGGCCTCGACCTGGGCGAGGTCGGCGTCGATGAACAGCGACACACGCACGCCGGCCTCGCGCAGGCGGACGCAGGCGTCCTTTATGCGCGCCTCCTGGCCCAGCACGTCGAGACCGCCCTCGGTGGTCAGCTCCTCGCGGCGCTCCGGCACCAGGCAGCAGTCCTGCGGCTTGAGGCGCTCGGCGATGCCGAGCATTTCCTCGGTCACCGCCATCTCGAGGTTCATGCGGCTCTGCAGCATGCCGCGCAGGATCTCGACGTCGCGGTCCTGGATGTGGCGGCGGTCCTCGCGCAGGTGCAGGGTGATGCTGTCGGCGCCGGACTGCTCGGCCAGCAGGGCGGCATGGACCGGCTCGGGATAGATCTCGCCGCGGGCCTGGCGCAGGGTGGCGACATGGTCGATGTTCAGTCCGAGCAGGATGTCATGCGGGTGGTTCACGGTGGAGGCTTCCTTCAGCCGATGGATGAGGTACGTTCCCGGCCGGGGCCGAGGGCCGCGGCAAGCAACTCGCGCGAGCGCAGGGGCTGCGGGCCGAGGTGCGGGGCAAGCAGGCCGTGCAGGATCAGGCGCATCTCGCGCGCGGTGGCGGGATCGTCGCAGCGCCCGTCGGCCAGCCGGAGCAGACTCAGGCCGCGCACCGCCGAGGGGTTGCCATAGGCCTGTCGCACGCCGAATTCGGGATGGACATGATACATCCCCTCCGCCTCCACCGGCGTGCCATCCTCGCAGCAGTCCCACGCAGGGGCCCAGCCCAGCTCCTCGAGCAGGTGCCGCTCGAACAGGCGCAGGACCGGGGCTTCGGACGCGCCGCTGGCCAACGATTCGAGCGCCTCGGCGTAGCGGTCGAACAGCCCGGGATGGGCATCGTCGCGCGGCAGCAGGCGCATCAGCAGTTCGTTCAGGTAATAGCCGCAGGCCAGGACCCGCCCCCCCGTCAGCGACGGCAGGCAGGCCAGCTCCTCGGCGGCGCGCAGCTGGGCCAGCTCGCCCCGTCCGCCGAGGTCGAGCCACAGGCGGCGGAAAGGCTGCAGGCGGGCGCGCAGGCGGCTATTGCCGCGCGCCCCCCGCGCGATCACGCCGCGCCGCCCGCCATCGCGCAGGATCACCTCAAGCAGCAGGCTGGTGTCGCGCCAGGGCCAGGCATGAAGGATGTAGCCCTGTTCGCTACGTGTATCCACCGGCCATGCTCCCCCTACCCCTCTCAAGGCGGGCAGGTTTCAGGACTCGCCGTAACCCAGCGCGCGCAGGGCGCGCTCGTCATCCGACCAGCCCCCCTTGACCTTGACCCACAGGCGCAGGAACACCTTGGAACCGAGCAGGTTTTCGAGGTTGATGCGGGAGCGGCGGCCGATCTCCTTGAGCATCTCGCCGTTCCTGCCGATCAGGATGCCCTTCTGCCCTTCCCGCTCGACCCAGATCAAGGCATCGATACGCACCAGCCCCGGCTCGACCGTGTAGTTCTCGATCTCGACAGTGACGCCGTACGGCACCTCGTCGTGCGCCATGCGAGTGATCTGCTCGCGCACGAACTCGGCGGCGATGAAGCGCGAGCTCGCGGTGGTCAGGGTGTCCTCGTCGTAGGCCGGAGGCCCCTCGGGCAGGCGCTCGGCGACGGCCTGTTCCAGACGGGCCAGGTTGCTGCCCTTGCGCGCGGAGATGGGAATGATCTCGGCAAAGTCGAAGCGGCTGGCAACGGTCTGCAGGAAAGGCAGCAGCGCTTCCTTATCGCCCTGCAGGTCGACCTTGTTGATCGCGAGCAGGACGGGCACCTTCACGCTGCGCAGGCGCTCGAGCACCTCGGCGTCCTCGTCCGTCCAGCGCATGGCCTCGATGATGAACACCACCACGTTCACCCCCTCGAGGATGCCCTGGGCGGCGCGGTTGAGGACGCGGCTCATGGCACGGCCGGTATCCTTGTGCAGGCCTGGCGTATCGACGTAGAGGATCTGCGCATCCGGCAGCGTCTTGACGCCGATGATGCTGTGCCGCGTAGTCTGCGGCTTGGGCGCGGTGATGCTGATCTTCTGGCCGATCAGGGTGTTGAGCAGGGTGGACTTGCCCACGTTGGGGCGTCCCACGATGCCGACATAGCCGCAACGGTGGACGCCATCCCTGGCGTCCACCCTGCGGGGGTCGCCTTGCGGCGACCCAACATCATTCCCGACGACGTTGTTGTGGGTCATGCTTCGCGTGCCTTGGGCTGGAGTTGTTCAAGGGCCGCCTCGGCGGCGGCCTGCTCGGCTCGGCGGCGACTGGTGCCGCGGCCGACGGTGGGGCTCTCGAGCCCCTCCACCCGGCACTCGACCACGAAGGTCTGGGCGTGGGCCTGGCCGATGGTATCGGTCACGAGATATTCGGGCAGGTTGCGCTGGCGCCCCTGAAGCCATTCCTGCAGGCGCGTCTTCGGATCCTTCTGGCCGGCATGCACGGGGAGGTGCTCGAGGCGATCGCGGTACAGGCGCAGGATCAACGCACGCGCAGGCTCGAACCCGCTGTCCAGGTAGACGGCGCCGATTACCGCCTCGAAGGCGTCCGCCAGGGTCGAGCCGCGCCGGTAGCCGCCGGATTTCAGCTCCCCGCTGCCGAGGATGAGGTAGTCGCCCAGATCGAGCTCGGCGGCCAGTTCGGCCAGGGTGTCCTCGCGCACCAGGCTCGCCCGGTAGCGGGAGAGCTCGCCCTCGCTCGCCTTCGGACGGCGCGCATAGAGTTCGTCGGCGATGACGAAGTTGAGCAGGCCGTCGCCGAGGAATTCCAGCCGCTCGTTATGCCGGCCGCCGGCGCTGCGATGACGCAGGGCGAGCTCGAGCAGGGCCGGATCCCTGAACTCGTGCTCGATGCGCCCCGCCAGCCGCTTGAGGGGGTCGGCCATGCTCAACGAACGATCACTTCGTGGCGGAAGGTCGCCACGGCATCCAGGTTGCCCAGCAACGGGGCGCGGGCCTCGTACTCGAACACCACCCGCTTGCCGTTGCCCGGGGTGGGTTCGACCAGCACCCCCTCGAGCACGATCTTCTCGTCGATCTCGTTGATGTCCATTCGCGTCTGGATGAACTTGACGATCTCGTTGCGGGTCATCTCACCGTTTCCTTCCTTCTCCAGCGAACGGAAGATGGAGCTCATTTTTTGATCGTCGAGGTAGAGCGGCAGGACATTGAGGCCGGCGACAATCAGGACGCCGAGGAACGAGGCGGTGATCAACAGACCGATGAAGGTCATGCCACGCTGCTGTCTGTATCTCATAAGCTATCCTCCCCTGGATTACTTGATACCGGTACCGATGCGACCGAAGTCGACGCGCACGGCCTCGCCGTCGAAATGCATCCAGATCAGCATAGCGCGGCCGACCAGATTTTCCTCGGGCACGAACCCCCAGTAACGGCTGTCGTTGCTGTTGTCGCGGTTGTCGCCCATGACGAAATACTGCCCCGCGGGCACGACGATCTCGCCCTCCGGGCCTTCGGCCTCCGGGCGCTGCAGGATGGCGTGCACCACGCCCTGCAGGCTCTCCTCCAGCATCCTGGCCCCGAGCATGCGCCCCTGCGGGCCATCGCCGGGATAGATGCCGAGCGCGGCCTGCGGCATCGCCTCCCCGTTGATGAACAACTGCTTGTTCTCATAGCGGACGCGATCCCCCGGCAGGCCGATGATGCGCTTGATGTAGTCCACCTCGGGCTGCTGCGGGTACTTGAACACCACCACGTCGCCGCGTTTCGGCTCACCAAGTGGCAGTACCTTGGTACGCAGGACCGGCAGGCGGATGCCATAGGCGAATTTGTTGACCAGGATGAAGTCGCCCACCTCGAGGGTCGGCATCATCGATCCGGAGGGGATGCGGAACGGCTCGGCGACGAAGGAGCGCAGCAGCAGCACGACCAGCAGTACCGGGAAGAAGCTGCGCGAGTACTCGACCAGCAACGGCTCCCTGCCCTGCGCCTCCTCGCGTGCGCGACGGAAGTAGAGCCGGTCGATGCCGATGACCACGCCGCTGACCAGGGTGGCAAGCACCAGGATGAGTTCGAAGTTCATGCGTGCCCTTACTTCTTGTCCATCTGAAGCACGGCGAGGAAGGCCTCCTGCGGCACCTCGACCCGGCCGATGGACTTCATGCGCTTCTTGCCTTCCTTCTGCTTCTCCAGCAGCTTGCGCTTGCGGGAGACATCACCACCGTAACATTTTGCAAGAACATTCTTGCGCAACGCCTTGATATTCGTGCGTGCGACGATCTTGCCCCCGATCGCAGCCTGGATCGGAACCTCGAACTGCTGCTGGGGAATCAGCTCCTTGAGCTTCTCGCACAGCTCGCGCCCGCGCGATTCGGAAATCTGACGGTGCACGATCATCGACAGGGCATCGACCGGCTCGGCATTGATCAGAACGTCCAGCTTGACCAGCGGCGCCTGCTGGAAGCGCAGGAAGTGGTAGTCGAACGAGGCGTAGCCGCGGCTGACCGACTTGAGCTTGTCGAAGAAGTCCATCACCACCTCGGCCAGCGGCAGCTCGAACTTGAGCGAGACCTGGTTGCCGAGGTAGAGCATCTGCTTCTGCACGCCGCGCTTCTCGATGCACAGGGTAATGACGTTGCCGACGTAGTCCTGCGGCACGAGGATGTTCGCCTCGATGATCGGCTCGCGCATCTCGCCGATGTTGGAGACCGGCGGCAGGTCGGCGGGGTTGTGGATGTGCAGCACCTCGCCCTGGGTGGTGACCACCTCATACACCACGGTCGGCGCGGTGGTGATCAGGTCCAGGTTGTATTCGCGCTCGAGGCGCTCCTGGATGATCTCCATGTGGAGCAAGCCGAGGAAGCCGATGCGGAAGCCGAAGCCCAGCGCCTGCGACACCTCCGGCTCGAAATGCAGCGCGGCGTCGTTCAGGCGCAGCTTGCGCAGGGCCTCGCGCAGGTTCTCGTAGTCCTCCGCCTCGACCGGGTAGAGGCCGGCGAACACGCGCGGCTGGACTTCCTTGAAGCCCGGCAGCGGTTCGTCGGCGGGATTCTCGAAGTCGGTGATGGTGTCGCCCACCTTGGCCGCGTCGATCTCCTTGATGCCCGCGATCATGAAGCCGACCTCGCCGGTCTTCAGCACGTCGCGGTCGCGGCGCTTGGGGGTGAACACGCCGACCTTGTCGACGTTGAACACGCCGCGCGTGCCCATCATGCGGATCTTCTGCTTGAGGCGCAGCTCGCCGTCGACGATGCGCACCAGCGCCACCACGCCGACGTAGTTGTCGAACCATGAGTCGATGATCAGCGCCTTGAGCGGCCCCGCCTCCTTGCCGGTGGGTGCGGGAATGCGCTTGACCAGGGATTCGAGCAGCTCGGGCACGTTCAGGCCGCTCTTGGCGGAGACATGCTCGGCATCGCTCGCGTCGATGCCGATGATGTCCTCGATCTCCTTGCTGACGCGCTCCGGGTCGGCGTTCGGCAAGTCCATCTTGTTCAGCACCGGAACCACCTCGAGGCCGAGGTCGATGGCGGTGTAGCAATTCGCCACCGACTGCGCCTCGACACCCTGCGAGGCGTCGACCACCAGCAGCGCGCCCTCGCAGGCGGCGAGCGAGCGGGACACCTCGTAGGAGAAGTCGACGTGGCCCGGGGTGTCGATCATGTTCAGCTCATATTCCTGGCCGTCCCGCGCGACATAGCGCAGCGACACGCTCTGCGCCTTGATGGTGATGCCGCGCTCGCGCTCGATGTCCATCGAATCGAGCACCTGGGCCTCCATCTCGCGCGCCTCGAGCCCCCCGCAGAGCTGGATGAAGCGGTCGGCCAGGGTCGACTTGCCGTGGTCGATGTGGGCGATGATGGAGAAGTTGCGAATGTGGGCTTGATCCATGGAGAGCGATCGGTATGCAAGGAGGCGCGGAGTATACCAGCAACCCCGCCATGAGGCGGGGGCGATGTCAGGCGGCGTGAAGCCGCGGATGGCCCCGGGGAACACGGGTGGGCATGGTCGACGCATCGACCTCCGGAGCCTGGGGGGCCACGGCTGCGTCAGGCGTTTCGACCACGCGCATGCGCAGGGTGACAAACTTTCCTTCCCGGGCGACGGTCAGCTTCGCCTCCTCGCCCGGCGGGATGCGGCCAACCAGCATCGGCAGGCTGCTGGCATCGACCAGCGGCGCGCCATTGACCTCGAGCACAACATCCCCGGGCACCAGGCCGGCGAGCTCGGCCGGGCTGTCGGGCAGCACCCGCACCACCAGTGCGCCAACCGGACGGTCCAGGCCGAAGGCTGCAGCCAGGTCGCGATCAATGTCCTGCACCTGCACGCCGAGGAAGCCGCGAGAGACATGCCCCTGGCGCTTGAGCTGGGCGACGACGTCCATCGCGAGATTCACCGGGATGGCGAAGGACAGTCCCATGTAGCCGCCGGACTCGGTGTAGATCTGCGAATTGATGCCCACCACCTCGCCGCGCATGTTGATCAGCGGCCCGCCCGAGTTGCCGGGGTTGATCGCCACGTCGGTCTGGATGAAGGGCACGTAGGTCTGGTTGCTGTCGTTCGGGATGCCGCGCCCCTTGGCACTGACGATGCCCGCGGTGACGGAATGGTCGAAGCCGAACGGCGTGCCGATGGCGACCACCCATTCGCCCACGCGCAGCTTGTCCGCATTGCCCACCCGCAGGGTCGGCAGGCCGTCCGCATCCACCTTGAGCAGGGCGATATCGCTCGTGACATCCTGCCCGACCACCGTCGCCAGCAACTCGCGCCGATCGGAGAGGCGCACCACGATCTGCTCCGCGTCGGCGATGACGTGCTGGTTGGTCAGGATGTAGCCGTCCTCGTCGAGGATGAAGCCGGAGCCGAGCGAGCCCTCGTCCTCGCCCTCATCGCCCTGCCCGGGTGCCTCGAAGAAGTGGCGGAACAGCTCGCCCAGGGAGGATCCCTCCGGAAACGGATTCGCCATCGCCGCCTCGGGCCGGGGGGTGTTCTTGAGGGTGGTGCTGATATTCACCACCGCGGGTGCGGCACGATCGACGAGATCGCTGAAATCAGGCAGGGCGACCCTCGGCTCGGAACAGCCCGCGAGGCTCAAGCCCAGCAGCAGGGCGACAAGATGCTTTTTCATGGGTGGACATCACAGCGGGCGACCACGGGGCCTTGGATACGGGCGAGGATGCGGGGTTCGGCCTGCCGGCCCGCGGCGCGCCGGCCGAGGGGACCGAGCAACAGCAGGCCTCCGGCAAGGCCAAGCCCCCCTGCCAACAGGGCCCAGCCTTCTCCGGCCGGCTGGAACAGGGCCATGCCGCCGACGAAGCCTGCGAGGGGCAGGCCGTAGAGCAGCAGCGAGGCACGCACGACGCCATCCTCCGGCAGGCCGAGCACGACCTCGTCTCCCACCCGCACGCCGAGCGTGTCGCGCACCGCGATGCGACTGACCCTGCCGCCTATCAGCGCATCCCCCAGCAGGCCGGTGCCGCAATGCCCCTTCGAGGCGCAGCTGCCGCAGGCGGACTGGCGCTGGCTTTCGACCCAGGCCATGCCGTCCTCGATGGCGACGACCCTGCCGCGTGCCTCAAGCATGTCAGGGCACCGCCACCGGACGCAGGCCGTCGAGGATCATGCGCATGGCGGCCTCCGGCGCCTCGCCGATGGCGGTCAGGCGGAACCCGTCGGCGTCGCGCGTGACGCGGTGCATGGCGCCGCTCAGGGCCTGCTCGGGCGGCGCCTGTTCGGACTGGCGCTCGATGAAGACCGACACGTTGCCCAGGCCGTCGGAATAGATGAGATGCTCCAGCACCTTGCCGTTGTGCGGGCTGCGGCGCTCGGCCGCATTGCGCAAGGCGTAGCCGGGCGGCAAGGTCGTGGCGGTCCAGCGCGGCTCGAAGGGCTCCCCCTCGGCCGGCTCCTCCACCACGCGGAACCCCTGGATGTCCGTGCTCAGGCGCATGACCTCCTCGCCCATCTCCGGCACGATGCGCAGGCTAGCGAACTGGCTCATCTCCAGACGCCGGTCTCCATCGAGCACCTCGAGGCGGAGCAACATGGCGCTCGGCTCGTGGATGCACAGGCGGTAGCCATGCCGGTAGGCATCCTTGGGCACCAGCCTGACCACGTTGCAGGTCAGGTTGGCCACGCGCGCATCCCCGTTCTGCACGAAATCGTAGAACTTGGCCAGCTGGACGGTCTCGCCAAAGCGTTCGGCGGACAGGCGCCCTCGCCAGGAAGGGGTACGGCCAGTGACCACCAGCCGCGCACGCGGCCAGACACAGGTGCAACGGTCGCCCTCCTGCAGCACCTCCCGCGCCGGGCCATCCATGCTCACCAGGCGCTCGCGCTCTCCATGCCGCTCGTCGTAGAGATGAAAGATGTGCATGGTGCGGCTGTCACCGCCCTGCCCCTGCACATGCAGCAGCAGACCCTCGTAATTGACGGTGTGCATGGTGTGCGCCATGCGCTGGAGGAGCGCCTCGGTACCCGGCGAGGCGCCTGCGGCACCGGCGAGCCCGAAGAGAAATGCGATGGGGAGCAGGCGGTTCAGGGCAAGAGGCATCAGGGACGCTCGTAGGCTACCAGGCGGACATTGGAGGCCATGGAGGTCATCGGACCACCCTCGGCATAGGTCAGGTGCTGGACGAGATAGGGGTCGGGCATGGCATCCGTTTCCTGCACTTCCTGCGTGTCCTTGGTCGCGACCTGGACGCTGGACACCTGCGGGGCGGTGAGGACAACGAACGAATCATCCGGGTTCTGCTGCGCGGGATGGATCACCAGCACGGCGATACCCGCCACGGTGGCCGCCAGGGCCATGCCAAAGGCGGGAAGACGCCAGGTGCCCAGCCAGTCGCGCAGGGTGTCGAGAACCGTGGCCCTGCGTACCGGCGCAACCTGTTCGGCCCGGATGCTGGCCATGATGCGCGCCGTCATGTCGCGCGAAGGGGCTTCCGCCAGCTCGCCTCGCATGGCCATGCCGATCAGGCTGTAGCGGCCCATGCGCTCCCCCTCCCGCGGATCATGGCGCAATTGCTCGAGCAGCTGGTCGACCTCATGGCGGCTGAGGGCGTCGTCCAGCATGGCGGATACGGCTTCTTCGGTGCTCGGCTTGTTCATCTGCATTCTCCCGCCCGTTCAGCCCAGCAAGGGCTTCAGGCGCTTGTCGATCGCTTCACGCGCGCGGAAGATCCGCGAACGGACGGTGCCGATGGGGCATCCCATCACCTCGGCGATTTCCTCGTAACTCAGCCCTTCCAGTTCCCGCAGGGTGATGGCGGTGCGCAGGTCTTCCGGCAGGTCGTGGATGGCCTGCATGACCACGCGGTGCAATTCGCTCCCCAGCGCCTCGCCCTCCGGCGTGTCGGTGTCGGTCAGGCCCGGCTCGGCGGCGTACTGGTCCGTCTCGTCGGCATCCAGGTCCACCGTGTAGGGCTGGCGATGCACGCTGACCAGGTGATTTTTGGCCGTGTTGACGGCAATCCGGTAGATCCAGGTATAGAAGGCGCTGTCCCCGCGGAACGAGCCCAGCGCCTTCCAGGCCTTGACGAAGGTCTCCTGGGTCAGGTCCATCGCCTCGTCCATGTCCCGCACGTAGCGCATGATGAGCTTGAGCACCTTGTGCTGGTACTTGCGCACCAACAACTCAAAGGCGCGCTGGTCGCCTTCGCGCGCACGGGCGACAAGTTGCTGGTCGGTCGGACTGGACGACATGCGTGCTGCATTCCTGGGTTACCCCCACATCACGTCCCATGCACAAGGGGATAGACGGCTGCGGGGCGGGAAGGTTCCGTCAAAGCGGGATTGTCGATATTGTTGGAATCATACAACGTAAACGGACCGAACGATGGGATCCCCCGCATGACCGCTGCTCCACACACCTTCGACGTGCTCATCCTGGGCAGCGGGGCCGCCGGGCTGACCTGCGCGCTCAACCTGCCCGGAGGGCTGCGGGTCGGGGTGCTGGCCAAGAACGCCATGTTCGAGGGCAGCACCCAATGGGCCCAGGGGGGGATCGCCGCCGTGCTGGATCCGGCGGACGACGTGGCCAGTCACATCGAGGACACCATGGACTCGGGCGCGGCCCTGCCTCATCGCGAGGTGGTCGAGCGTATCGCCTCGGAGGCCGCCGACCTCATCGGCTGGCTCGAGCGCCTGGGCATGCCCTTCACCCGCGAAAAGGGGCGCCTGCACCTGACGCGCGAGGGGGGCCACAGTCACAGGAGGGTGGCCCATGCCCAGGACGCGACCGGCGCGGCACTGGAGAGCACCCTCCTGCGCGCGGCCCGCGCGCGCAGGACCATCACCCTGCTCGACCAGCACACCGCGATCGACCTCATCACCACCCGCCGCCTCGGGCTCGAGGGCGACCGCTGTGTCGGGGCCTATGCCCTGAACCGCAATACCGGGCATGTGGAAGCCTTCCGCGCACGCTTCGTGGTGCTGGCGACCGGCGGCGCGAGCAAGGCCTACCTCTACACAACCAACCCGGACGGCTCGACCGGCGATGGCATCGCCATGGCCTGGCGCGCCGGCTGCCGGGTGGCAAACATGGAATTCATCCAGTTCCACCCCACCGCCCTGTACGAGCCACGGGCGAAGACCTACCTCATCACCGAGGCCGTGCGTGGCGAGGGCGGCCGCCTTCTGCTGCCCGACGGGACGCCGTTCATGCACCGCTACGACCCGCGCGGCGAGCTGGCCCCACGCGACATCGTCGCCCGCGCCATCGACCACGAGATGAAGCGCCACGGCCTGGATTGCGTCTATCTCGACATCAGCCACAAGCCGCCGGAATTCGTGCGCGAGCACTTCCCCACCATCTACGCGCGCTGCCTGGAATACGGCTACGACATCACCCGCCAGCCCATCCCGGTGGTTCCCGCCGCGCACTACACCTGCGGCGGGGTGATGGTGGACGAGCACGGCCGTGCCGACATCGACCGCCTGTACGCCATCGGCGAGGTCAGCCATACCGGCCTGCACGGTGCCAACCGGCTGGCGAGCAACTCGCTGCTCGAATGCCTGGTCTACGGCCGGGCCGCCGCGCAGGATATCGCCCGCCGCATGCGGGAACCCAACGCCCTGCCGGAGATCCCTGAGTGGGACGAGAGCCAGGTGACCGACTCCGACGAGGAGGTCATCGTCAGCCACAACTGGCACGAACTGCGGCAGACCATGTGGGACTACGTCGGCATCGTGCGCACCACCAAGCGCCTGGAGCGCGCCCTCAACCGCATCGACCTGCTCAAGCGGGAGATCAACGACTACTACGGACACTTCCGCGTCACCCACAACCTGATCGAACTGCGCAACCTCGTCGTGGTGGCCGAGCTGATCGTGCGCTGCGCCATGGCGCGCAGGGAAAGCCGCGGACTGCACTACACCCTCGACTATCCCGGCCTGCTGCCGGGGCAGCCGGAGGACACCATCCTGAGCCCGGAGCCGCCGAAGCCGTATCCACACGTCGAGCCCGAGGCCGCTGCGGGAGCCTGATTAGGGCAGTTCCGTAGCCCGGATGAAGCGGAGCGTAATCCAGGAGACGTCACTCTGGCGATCATCGCGGCAGGGCGGATCCCGCGGAACACGGACAAAAACAACGCCGACGGGATCGGCGCTGGGTCGCGAAGCGACACCCGCAGGGCGGAATCCAGGGATGGATTCCGCCGCTCATCGTCGCCGTTCACTCTTCACTGCATCCCTGCATCGCCTCCTCGAGTGCCTCGCTGGCCGCAAGCCAGGCCTCCTCGGCCTGCTCAAGGGCGGCATCGATGCGCGCCTTGTCCGCCAGGGTGCGCTTCAGCGCCTCCTTGCTGGATTCGGTGTAGATCGCCGGATCGGCGAGGGCCTGCTCCAGCGCCCCCTTCTCCCCGGCGAGACGCCCCATCTCGGCCTCCAGCCGCTCCACCTCCCGGCGCAGGGGCTGCAAGCGCTTGCGCAGCTCCGCCTCGTTGCGGCGACGGTCCTTGCGCGCGGCGGCGCTGTGTTCGGCATCGGCCGCGACCTCCGCCACCGGACGCGATGCGGCCTCCTGGGAGGCCAGCCAGCGCGGGTAGTCGTCCAGGCTGCCCGGGAATTCCTCCACCCGCCCGCCATGCACCAACCACAACCGGTCGGCGGTGGTACGCAGCATGTGCCGGTCGTGCGAGACGATCACCATGGCCCCCTCGAAATCCTGCAGCGCCAGCGAAAGGGCATCGCGCATATCGAGGTCGAGATGGTTGGTCGGCTCGTCGAGCAGCAGCAGGTTCGGCCTGCGGTAAACCAGCAGGGCGAGCACCAGGCGGGCCTTCTCGCCGCCCGAGAACGGCGCGACCGGCGAGAGTGCCATGTCGCCCGCGAAGCCGAAGCCGCCGAGGTAGTCGCGCAGCTCCTGTTCGGGCACCTGGGGATATTCGTGGCGCAGATGCTCGAGCGCCGTCCACTCTGGACGAAGCTGCTCGAGCTGGTGCTGGGCGAAGTAGCCGACACGCAGCTCCCTCGCCGGCTGGCATTCGCCGGAAAGAGGTGCCATCTCCCCGGCCAGCAGCTTGATCAGGGTCGACTTGCCCGCGCCGTTGACGCCAAGCAGGCCGATCCGGTCACCCGGTGCAAGCATGAGCTTCACCCCGCGCAGCACCGGCCGGTCGCCATAGCCCGCGCTGACCCCGTCCAGGCGCAGGAGTGGGTTGGGCAGCGTCAACGGCGGGCGGAACGCGAAATGGAAGGGCGAATCGGCGTGCGCGGCGGCGATCAGCTCCATGCGCTCGAGGGCCTTGAGGCGACTCTGCGCCTGGCGGGCCTTGCTCGCCTTGGCCTTGAAGCGGTCGACGAAACCGCGGATGTGGGCGATCTCGCGCTGCTGGCGCGCGTATTCGGCCTGGCGGGTGGCGAGGCGCTCGGCGCGCAGGCGCTCGAACGCACCGTAGTTGCCGGTGTAGAGGATCGCCGTCTCGTTCTCGATGTGCACGATGTGGGTGCAGACGGCGTCGAGGAAGTCGCGATCGTGCGAGATCAGCAGCAAGGTGCCACGATAGCCCTTCAACCAGTCCTCCAGCCAGACCACCGCCTCGAGGTCGAGGTGGTTGGTCGGTTCGTCCAGCAGCAGCAGGTCGGAGCGGCACATCAGCGCGCGGGCGAGGTTCAGGCGCATGCGCCAGCCGCCGGAGAACTCGGCCACCGGGCGCAACTCCGTCCCCGGCGCGAAACCGAGGCCGTGCAGCAGGCGCGCGGCCCGGGCGCGGGCATCGTAGCCGCCAATCGCCTCCAGCCGCCCGTGCAACTCGGCCAGGCGCGTACCCTCCCCCGCCACCTCGGCCTCGGCAATGGCGCGCTCGATGGCTCGCAGCTCCTCGTCGCCGTCGAGGGCGTAGTCGATCGCCGGGCGCGGGTCAGGCGGGGTTTCCTGCGCCACGTGCGCCACTACCCAGTTCGACGGATAGGTGGCCTCCCCCGCGTCGGGCGAGAGCTCGCCGCGCAGCAGGGCGAACAGGCTGGACTTGCCGCAGCCATTGGCCCCGGTCACGCCCACGCGCTGGCCGGGATGGATCTGGAAGCTCGCGTCGCGGAACAGCAGCTTCGGACCGCGGCGAATGGAGAGATGGGAGATGTTCAGCATGGGCGCGAAGTCTAGCAGCTTGGGGATGAGACTCGCCCGGCAAATATCTGAGTATAATACTAAGCTTATACCAAGCCTTGCATCCTCCTAATGTGAAGGGCGTCATCACCTACGTCAACGAGGATTTCAAGAAGGTTTCCGGCTTCGAGGATGCCGAACTGATAGGCGCGAGCCACAACGTTGTGCGCCATCCGGACATGCCCCCAGCCGCCTTCGCCGACCTGTGGGCGAACCTCAAGGCCGGCAAGCCGTGGCTGGGCCTGGTGAAGAACCGCTGCAAGAATGGCAATCAATAATGGGTCGAGGCGCATGTCACCCCACTGTTTGCTGGTGGGGAGATCGTTGGCCACGAGTCAGTACGCGAGAAACCGGAGAAATCCCACGTCGAGCGGGCGGAAAAGCTGTACAAGAACCTGTGGAAGGGAAAGTCTCCCTTCAAGGCGGGCCTGCTGGACTCCATTCGCAACCGAATCCTGTTCGCCATCACCATGGCCACCGCCATCCTTGTGGGAATTTCCCTGTCTGGATTGTCCGGCGCCCTCATGGCCTTCCTTCTGGCTGCTTTCGGTATGGGCAGCCTCATCCTGGCCGCCCTGATCCTCCGTCCCCTGCAGCACCTGGGCGCGCTGGCTCGCGCGGTGACGCACGCCCCGGTCACCCTGCGCGCCTTCACCGGACGGCTGGACGAGACTGCCCAGGCTGAGATGGCCATACGCATAATGCAGGCCAACAACAGGACCATACTCCGCCGCATCCAGGCCAATGCCCATCAGGTCAGTGAAAACGCGCGCATGGTCAGCCACGCCGAGAACGACACATCCGCGGGGGTCGCCCAGCAACAAACTCGCATCGATCAGACCGCGAGCGCGATGCACGAGATGTCCCTCGCCATCAACGAGATCGCACGGGTGACCGCCGGGACGGCCCATGCCGCCAACGAAGCCGACCATAAGGCGCACGAAGGCCGGGAGGTGGTCATGACCGCCGTCAATGCGATCACCTCGGTGGCCGAGGAGGTCAGCCATACCGAACACACCATCGAACAGATGGAAAAGGAAAGCCAGGAAATCGGCACCATCATCAATGTCATTCGCTACATCGCCGAGCAGACCGACCTGTTGGCGCTCAATGCCGCCATCGAGGCGGCCCGCGCTGGCGAACAGGGACGGGGCTTTGCGGTCGTCGCGGACGAGGTGCGTTCACTGGCCCTCAAGACCCAGGACGCAACTACACAGATCCAAAGGATGATCGAGCAGCTTCAGGGGCGAGCCCGCGAGGCGGCGCGAGCCATGCAGGCAAACGAAGAACAGGCCAGGAACGTGGTGGAACAGGCCCATGCGGCCGGCCGAACCCTGGAGGACATCGCCCGTGCCGTCAGCACCATCCACGAGATGAATACGCAGGTCGCCGCCGCGGTCGAGGAACAGAGTGCGGTGTCCGGCGATATCAGCGAAAACATCGCCGCTGTTCGCGACCTCGCCGACAAGACCATGCAGATGTCCGCCAGCGTCACCGACGCCAGCGACCGTCTTGCCTGCCCGGCCAACCAGCAGCGCGCACTGGTGGATGGATTCAGCCGGATCGGCTGAATCGGCCCGGCACGTTCAGCCTCGGGGGCATGGGCGCTTCCGGCCCCTGATCCCGCCCCCGGATGGAAATCGGGGACTGCCCCCATCCCCCGCGGCCATGGGACCTTCAGGCCTCGAGCCCTTCCGCCTCCCGCCCCTCGGCCAGCATCTCCGCGATCTTCCTGACGTGGACGGGCTCGTGCTCCTCGCCGCGCACCGCAAAGCGCAAGTGATCCGCCTCGACGCCGAGGATGGTCACGCCGAGCTCATCGAGCAGTGCCAGGATGGGCTGCGCGTCCGGCTCCACCGGCAGCGCCCCGGCCTGGACCTCCCCCAACAGCCCGAGACCGGCCAGCACGCCATCGAGATCCCAGCGCCCGGTCTGGGTGGCGAACTCCACCACCGCCCTCCAGAGGACGGGACGATGGGCGTGCCGCAGCCTCGCATCCGGCGCATGACCACCCGGCCCGGCTCGCAGGCTATCCAGCCAGGCCTCGCGCGCCGCGGGGGACTCGAAAACGTGCATCTCCGCATACGCGCTGCGAGCGCCCTCAGCCTCCCCGTGCTCGATCTCGGCGAGCACGAGCAGCGCCAGCCCCTGTTGTGGCTCCATATGGCCAAGCACGTCCGCCAGGCGCGAGTCGCCGATGGCGTACAGATGGGCGAAGAGGGAGGAAAGATGGGGCGGCGTCCCCCACAGAGCCTTCGCCAGGCAGGTACTTGGCATGGGCCCGCGCATCTCCTGCCAGTGCTCACGGCAGAGCCTGACAAGCCTCTCCCGCAATGCCTCGGAACGTGGGCCGGGTATCCAGCCCAGCACCCTGTGGACCTCATCCACCATGATCGAGAACTTGGTCATGCCCTCCCCCTTTCCCGGACCGGGAAATCAGTGCCGCACTGCTTTTGACTATAGAGCGGACCCATGGGAGACGCGGTCTCATTCGGACGGGTAGATCGCCAGGCGCCGTTGCGGCTCGCTGCCGAAGCTCTCCGCAACCATCCGGTGCTGCACGACCAGCTTGTGCTGCAACTGCCGGAGCGCGGAGCTGCGAGGTGCGAGCTCGACCACCACGCCCTCCTCCAGGGCGCGCCGAATCCCATCCTCGGCCTCGAGCAGGGCCTCCCTCGCCTCGTCCTCCTCCAGGTCCGGATACTGGTGGAATACCTCGCGCAGGAGTTTGCTGATCTGCGCAGTGGTGTTCTTCTTCACCAGGTGCAGCGGGATCCCCATGGCGCGCACAAGCTGCTGCAGGCGCGGGTCGTCGCCGCGCGAGCGCAGCGCCACGACCATGTCGGCCGCGTCCGGGTGGGGCACAGTGCGGGCGTCAAGGCGCAGGTCGCGCAGCACGCGCTCGATCTGGTCGCGGCTGATGGCATAGGGATAAATGCGGACCGTGCCCGAGGGCTTGACCGGCACCGTCGTGCGCGGGGCCTCGGGGAGCTTCGCGGGCTTGTGCTCGAACACACCCGCGACCGGCATCCCGCCGCTGCCGCGCCGCTCGCCGGAGGGCTCCCGGCCGCGCAGCAACTGATCCACCGCCGCGGCGGTATCGGCATGCACGATCAGTTCGTCGCGCGCCACGATCTCGACCACAACGTCGAAAGTGGGCGGGCCCTTCCTCTCGGTCACGGTCTTCTGCGTGCCGCGGAAGCGCGCCTCGTCGTCGCCCAGGGTCACCGTCTGCACGCCCCCCACGAGATCGGACAGCGTGGGGTTCATGACAAGGTTCTCGAGCGTGTTGCCGTGCGCGGTGGCGATCAGCTGCACGCCACGCTCGGCGATGGTGCGGGCGGCCGCCGCCTCGGCGGCGGTGCCGATCTCGTCGACGATGATGACCTGCGGCATGTGGTTCTCCACCGCCTCGATCATCACCGCGTGCTGGCGGTCGGGATGGCCTACCTGCATGCGCCGCGCGCCGCCGATGGCCGGGTGCGGGATGTCGCCGTCGCCCGCGATCTCGTTGGAGGTGTCGATCACCATGACCCGGCGCTGGAGTTCGTCCGCCAGGGTGCGGGCGATCTCGCGAAGCTTGGTGGTTTTGCCCACGCCGGGACGGCCGACCATCAGCACGTTGGCGCCGGACTCGATCACGTCACGGATGAGGTCGATGGTGCCCGACACCGCGCGGCCGACGCGCAGGGTCAGTCCCACCACCTCGCCCTTGCGGTTGCGAATGGCAGAGATGCGGTGCAGGGTGCGCTCGATGCCGGCACGATTGTCGGCGGAGAACTCGCCAAGGTGTGCGACCACGTGGTCGAGGTCCTCGCGGCTGGCGGGCTGGTCGCCGAGCCTTTGCCCGCCTTCCGCGAAACGCGCCTCCGGCACCCGACCGAGGTCCAGCACCACCTCCACCAGGTCGCTGGCGGGCAAGGCATGCAGACGCTCCCGGAGGGCGAGCGGGAGGGCGGCGATCAGGAGGGGCAGGTCGTCGTTGTGAATGTTCGTTGCGTTCACGCTCTTGGGTCTTGAGGATCAGTCACTTATGCAAGCCAAAGACCAATTTCTGCGGGATTGGTTCAAGGCTCGCGAGGCGACTCGCCAAGACTGATGAAAACGAGCGCTGGACGCGGCGGAATCCATCCATGGATTCACCGATCCGTCGGGCTCTCGAAGGCCGTACCCCAAAGGGGCTTCCGGCATGGATGCCGGAAGGGACTGAGAGGAGGGACCAGCGGATCGGGATTCGCCGTAAGGTGAACCCGGAGGGGGCCGGCCATGGATGGTCGGCATCCGCCCTGCGGGTCTCGCCTCGCGGCGAGCCAACGCCGATCCCGTCGGCGTTGTTGCGAAGCGCCAAATTCGGGGAGCGGTGGGGAACTTGGAAGAACGTCTGGAATCAGACATTGGATCAGATGGCGGAGGGAGAGGGATTCGAACCCTCGTGGGGCGGTGAAGCCCCAACTCGATTTCGAGTCGAGCCCGTTACGGCCACTTCGGTACCCCTCCGAAGGTTTGAGAGGTTATCAATTTGCGGCATCATCGGCAAATGGCACATCAGTCCAAGCGTCAAACACCGGCATGAAGCGCGACGATCGATACGTCGCTGGAATGCGCAACATCCCTCGCAGGGCGATATCCCACGGGTCCGTCCGCAACGCCAAACGGCACCAGCCCGCCCCCTGCAAGGTCAGCCCGATCGGACTGATCGGGCTGTTCGTCGTGCCCATCTTCTGGCTGATGCTGCAGTTCAACGTGGAGATCGACCGGGGCATGCCCCCCGGTGTAGGCGGGCTGACCCAGGTCGAGGACGTGCTGGGCAAGGGCATGCTGCGCGTCGCCACCCGCGAGGGCCCCCTCACCTATTTCAAGAACGAGAACGGCGAAGTCAGCGGCCTGGAGGCCGATCTGGCCCGGGCCTTCGCGGACACACTGGGTGTCGAGGTCGAATTCATCCCGGCCGCATCCCTGAGCGAGGTCTACGAGATGGTGCGCCGTGGCCAGGTGCACATGGGGGCTGCGGGACTGATCGTCAGTCCGGAGCGCATGCACCAGGTGAATTTCGGCCCGAGTTACATGCAGGTCCGCCAGCAGCTTGTGGTGCGTGAGGGGCTGGGCGATCCCGAAAGCCTGGAGGACATCGGCAACGCCTACATCAGCGTGGTGGCGGGCAGCAGCCATGCGGAGACGCTGCGCGACCTCAACCGGAGCAATCCCGAGATCGTGCCCCAGCCCATGCAGAAGGTGTCCGGCACAGACCTGGTCGCCATGCTGGCCAGCAAAGAACTGGACTATGCCCTGATCGATTCATCGATGGCACGCTGGGCCAGGAAGGTCTTCCCCGAGGTGAAGGTGGCCTTCGACGTGGGGGAGCCGAGGGATTACGCCTGGGCCTTCCCGCCCGGCGCAGACGACAGCCTGCACGCGCTGGCGGTGCGCTTCATCGAGGAGAACAAGCAGAGCGGGGAACTGGACCGTATCATCGAGCGCTATTTCGACCACCTCGACAGCCTCGATCCCGACGGCACCCGGCAGTTCGTGCGCGACGTGCGCCACCGCCTGCCCGCCTACCGCCAGCACTTCATCCGGTCCGCCAAAAAACACGGCCTGGATTGGCGCCTGCTCGCCGCGCTCGGCTACCAGGAGTCCCGCTGGGACCCTGCCGCCGTAGCCCCGAGCGGCACGCGCGGCATGATGCAGTTCACCGCCCCGACGGCCCTCGAACTCGGCATCACGAACCCGCACGATGCCCCCTCGAGCATCGAGGGGGCGGCCCGCTACCTCGACCTGCTGCAGCAGCAACTGCCGAAGGACCTGGCCGAGGTCGAGCGGCCGTGGTTCGCGCTGGCCGCCTACAACATCGGCATCGGCACCGTCTATGGCGCGATCCGCCGTCACCAGCGCGCGCACGGCACCCCTCTCGGCTGGGACGCATTCCGCACCGCACTGCTGGACGAATCCCAGGGCAGCGCCTACGGCCGCAAGCGGCGCCAGCTGACCCTGGACTACGTGGACAGCATCCGTGCCTACTACGACCTGATGATCTGGGTCACCGAGCGGGTCCCCCGCATGGTGGCCCATGCCCCTTCTTGACGGCCTTCCCCCATGACCGATCCGATTCGCCGCCACCGGCGGCTCGCCACCGCGCCGATGCTCGACTGGACGGACCGCCATGCGCGGTTCTTCTTCCGCCTGCTCAGCCGCGAGACCCTGCTCTATACCGAGATGGTTACCACCGGCGCCATCCTGCATGGCGACGCCGAACGGCATCTGGCCTTCAGCCCCCTGGAGCACCCCGTGGCCCTGCAGCTGGGCGGCAGCGATCCGCGGGATCTCGCCGAAAGCAGCAGGATCGGGGCGGAATTCGGCTATGACGAGATCAACCTGAACGTCGGCTGCCCATCAGACCGGGTGCAGAGCGGCCGATTCGGCGCCTGCCTGATGGCCGAGCCCGGGCTGGTCGCCGAGTGCGTCGCGGCCATGCGCGAGGCGGTCACGGTACCGGTAACGGTCAAGTCGCGCATCGGCATCGACCATCAGGAGGGCTACGAGCCGCTGGCCGGCTTTGTCGAGCAGGTGGCCGCCGCCGGCTGCGAGGTGTTCATCGTCCATGCGCGCAAGGCCTGGCTGCAGGGGCTCTCGCCCAAGGAGAACCGGGATATTCCGCCACTGCGCTACGAGATGGTGCACCGGCTTAAGCAGGACTTCCCCCACCTGACCATCATGATCAACGGCGGCATCCGCAGCCTCGATGAGGCCGAGGCGCAGCTTGCGCACGTGGACGGGGTGATGATCGGTCGCGCGGCCTACGAGAACCCATTCCTGCTGCGCGAGGCCGACCGGCGCCTGTACGGGAGCGAGCAGTCGGATCCCCTGCCCGAAGCCGTCATGCGCGCCTGGATGGACTATGTGCAGGCCGAATGGGACAAGGGGACGCCGCTGCACGCCATGACCCGCCACATCCTCGGCGCCTTCCATGGCCAGACGGGCGCCAGGGCATTCCGCCGCCACCTGAGCGAAAAAGCGCCGCGCAAGGGCAGCACGCCCGAGGTGCTGCGCGAGGCGCTGCGGCACGTCGGCGTGGAGATCTGAGGGTCAGTGGTGACAACTTGGCTGTCACCACTGACTTGTCACTCGTCACCTCCCAAGATGCTCGACCACCCGCAGCCCTTCCAGCCGGAAGGCACGACCGAAACCCGCAACAAAGCGGCCCCCGGTCGGCGCCAGGACGAAGAGGTGAAAATCGGGCAGGCCGCGCAGCAGCGGCACGATGCCGCCGAAGGCCGCTTCCATGGCCTCCAGCACCACTCTGCCCTGTGCATCCTCCCGGTCGAGCATCCCGACACTGCATGTGAGGCTCACCCGGGTGCGTGCAAACGGTTGGCGCACCTCGGCTTCATCCTCGAGCAGCAACACTTCGGCGCCCCCCGTCCGCCGCAAGTTGGCGGTATGCGGGGCAAGGTCGCTGAGGAACACGGCCAAGCCATGCTCGAAGGGGACGAAGGGCGCCACGCTCAATTCGACGCGGCCATCCTCGCCCTGGGTACCGAGCACCAGCGAGCGCCGGCTGGCAAGGAAGTCCTCCAGTTCGGCCTGGACCGTTCCGGGATCAGGGCTGGGCACGGTAGCGACCATGCAGGTTCATCACCCGCGCGACATAGGTGATGGTTTCGTCGTACGGCGGGATGCCGCCGAACTTCTTCACCGCCCCCTCCCCCGCGTTGTAGGCGGCGACGGCCAGGCGCACATCCCCGTTGAACAGGTTGAGCAGGAAACGCAGGTAGGCCACTCCGCCGCGCACGTTCTCGTTGGGGTCGTAGATGTTGTTCACGCCGAAGCGGGAGGCCGTGGCTGGCATGAGCTGCATCAGCCCTGTCGCGCCCTTGGGCGATACCGCCTGTGGGTTGAAGCCGCTCTCGGCATGCATCACCGCGCGGACCAGGGAGGGATCGATGCCGTTCTGGCTTGCCGTGCTGCGGATCAGGTCGTCGTAGGCCGACGGGTTCAGCCGCCAGTGCGCGACGGAAGGCGAATCGCTCCAGCCCTTCGGCTTGGTATGGCGGCTCTTGTAGATCAGCTCGTAGCGCTTGTCGCCCTGCGGCACGTTGGTGATGTGACGCACGCCGTTGGCATCGGTGTAGGCATAGATGTCCGCCGCCACGGTGCCGGACCATGTGGCGAAGATTCCGAGCGCCAGTATGGGAAGCATGCCTTTCATATGACGGATCTTAGCAGCAAGCCGCAAAAGCTCATCCTGACCTCGCAGCCTCACCCTCTCACGAGGCATAGGTATCTACCCAAGTCCAACCCATGCAGGACGGATTAGCAGAGCGTAATCCGCCAAATGGGGTGGGCGCCACGAACGTAGATCATCCGGCGCATTACGCCTAACGCGAAGCTGGCGAAGCCCGCTAACAGGCCGTTGAAAAAATTCTGAGATTGCCCGACGGGACGTTGTGCCACCGGCCGATCCGCGGGGCAAGGCCCGCTGATAGGGGCCTCTTGACCACTCGGAGAGCGGTTTTCACGGCTCCCCGGCGCATTCTTGACGCACCTGTCCTACACATGGGCACCTCGCCACCACCCGCCGATCGTTCCCATGCGGATGAGGTTGTAGGTGGC
>JBMOQP010000021.1:0-15221 GCA_049322715.1 Pseudomonadota bacterium | reverse complement strand
GCCGCTACCTGAACATGACGCTCCTGGTGGAGCAGAAAAAGGAGATGCTGCGACTGGCGGCTTGATCCGGAAATCGATCAACCTCAACCATGATCACCTTTTTGCACAACTTGACGTACACAACCGGAAACGCTGAAAAATTCAGCGTTTCCTGTCTGGGGCAGGAATGCCCCGACGCGAGAAAGGGCGTAAGCCCATGATTCGCGGAGGCCACCGCGAATTCACTTCGCGGTGTGCCGAGCTGAAAAAATCCAGGGATGGATTTTTTCAGCATTTCCTCAGGAGAGGTCCAGCGTCAGGCGACCATAGATGCCCGGCTGCCAGCGCCGGGTCGGGAGAAAGTCGCTCTGTTCACCCAGCAGGTACTGGCCGATCAGTTCCATGCGCAGGCCCTGCCCTCCCACGCGGAAGCGCTTCTCCAGGCGCAGATCCAGCCGGTCCTGGGTCTCCAGCATCGGATAGGTGTACCAGAGCCAGCGCATCGCCCCGACATGGGAGTACACGCCGGACACGGTCCAGCCATCCTCCAGCCGCTTGCCGACCAGCAGGGAGCCTGCATGACGCGGCGCGGAGCGATCGTAGGCATAGCTCTGCCCGGCAACCTGCTCGATGGGGCTCTGCTCTTCGATCCGTGTCCAGGCGTAGCTCGCATGCAGGCGCCAGCCCTCGGCGGGGCGGACATCCAGCTGCAGTTCGAGGCCGTGCAGATGAACTTCGCCGAGATTGGCGAAATCCCCCACCAGGCCCGGCAGACTGGTCAGCACCCCTGTCTCCGGGCGCAGCGTGGGCTTGATCATGTCGGAGAGATGTTCGCGGAACAGGCGCGCATCGAGGCCGAGCATCCGGCTCGGCCGATAGAGGTAGGCCAGCTCGAGGCTCCGGACATGCTCCGTGCGCAGCCCATCCCCGCCGTCGAGCAGGCTGGAGGCGATCACGCTGTAGACCCGGGCGCTGCCATCGAGGGTCGTATAGCTCTTCACCCCCTGGCGCTCGTAGAAAAATGGCGTGCGCCGACCCTCGGCATAGCCGACGCGCCAGGTATGTCCAGGCTGCGCATGCCAGAGAGCGGCGATGCGGGGGCTGAACTCGGCCGGATTGAAGCTGGAGGACTCCAGCATGCCACCGAGATTGAGCGTGAGGGGGGGCAGCATGCGCCATTCGGCATTGGCGAAGGCGCGGCGGATGGTGTTGTCCTGCTTCTCCGCGGAGCCGAGGAAGCTCGGACTCTCGATCCGGTCCTCGCGCCAGGCCAGCCCCGCCGAGGTGCGAAGCGTGCCCGACCACTGCGTGCTGTGCTCGTACTCCGCATCCAGGCGCTCGCTGTCATAGCCCTCGGCGATGACCAGCGGGGAGGGCAGCAAGGGGTGGGGAAGGAGATAGCCATCATCCGTTTGCGCGTCGCGTGAGCGCGACAGCCTGAGCACACCGTAGTGACTCTCGTTGTAGCCGTGGTGCCACTGCAAGTACTGGTAGTCGTTCTCGCCCGTCGTCTCGCGCTCCGGCCCGCCCTCGGCCTGGCCATTGACGGCCGGGTCGCCGCCGATGCCCTTGTCGGCGGTGGAAACGCCCAAAGCCAGGCTCAGCTCGTCGTCACGGCCCGCGTCCAGCTCGAAGCGGCCGTTCAGCGCCTTGAGGCGGCGGTCATCGTGGATCGGCGCATCCATCCGGGCATATCCATCGTCCCGCTGGGACAGTGCACTCAGGCTGCCTGCCCACCGGCCGTGCTGGAAGCCGTAGCTTGCCTGCACGTCACGTTCGCCGTGGCTGCCGGCGAGGACCGAGACCCGCCCGCCGGTCGACTCGCGCGCCGGTCGGGTGATGATGTTGATGGTGGCGAGGAAGGCGTTGCTGCCGTAGTTGACCGTGTTCGGCCCGCGGATCACCTCGATGCGCACGATCTCGTCCAGCTGCACCGGAAGGTCCAGCCAGTACACGCCGCCCATCGCCGGGCTGTAGATCGAGCGACCGTCCACCAACACCTGCATGCGGCGCGAATACTCGTCGGTCATGCCGTGGTAGGTCACGCTCTGCAAGTTGCCCACCTTGCTGCCTACCTGCATGCCCGGCACCAGCAGCATCAGGTCGGCGATCTTGCGCGCCCCTGACAGCCGGATCATCTCCTGGTCAATCACCGTCACCGCAGCGGGGGACTCCTGCGGTGCCTGCGGCAGGCGCGCAGCGGTGAAAATGAGTGACTCGTCCTCGACCGGACTGCCCGCGTGGAGCAGCGCCGGGACAACAAGGCCAAGGAAAATCAGGAACGGTGAGGGTCGATCCATAACACTCTTCATGCAGCGATGCCGGCAAGCATCGGATAACTGAACAGGGACAGGTGCAGCAGGTTGACCGTCAGATGGGCGGCCATCGAGACCTCGAGCCTTGCGCCGCCCAGATGATACGCGATCCCGTAACCAATGCCGGCGATGCTTGCGCCGATGATCCAGCTCAAGCCGCCCGCGAAATGCGCCAGACCGAACAGCACCCCGGCGACGACGATGGCGACGGCCACCGGGACATGGCGGGCCAAATGGCGCTGCAGGAATCCCCGGAAGAAGCCCTCCTCCAGAGCCAGCGTCAGCACCTGCCCGCCCAGCCAGGTCAGGATGAATGCTGACCAGGGGAGACTGGGCGCAAAAGCCAGGTCGCCCAGCAGATAGCCCGCCCCGAGTGCTGGCACCGCAGTCAACAGGCCCACCAACACGCCCAGCCGGATCGCCCGGACTGCGGCGGCCCAACTGCCCGCCAGCGGATGCATGGCGAGCAGAAGCAGCGTGATCGCGACCAGCCCGAGGCTCACCCCGCTCACATAGGTTTCTGAGCCAGGCTTGATGGTCTCCGGCCCGAACACCACGGCCTGCGCGAATCCAGGCAGCAGGCCGAACCCCATCGCCAGCGCCAGCAGCGCGAAGACCAGCCCGCTGACCGCCCGCGTATCGGGCTGCAGGCGCCAGGCCAACAGCAGCAGAACGAGCAGCGCGACCAGCCCCGCCCCCCCGATCACCCCGAGGCCGAACCCCGCCAGCGCCACCACGCCGGCCAGCCCCAGGCGACCGTCCCGCCCGAGCGGCAACCAGGCCGCGAGCACCGCGAGGATGGCGAGAACAAGGATGGCAACACTCATGGGCTCGGATTGTGGCCGCCATGGAAGGATGGAGGAAAGCGCGGGCAGCGAAGAGACGGGCTTCCATGCCCCATCCCTGCAACACGGCTGCAGGCCGCTCACAGCGGGCTGACTCGCGCATCGAGAAGATTACGCGGATTCAGAAATGCAAAAGGCCGCCCAAGTTGGACGGCCTCATGCAATCAAATGTTGGTAGCGGGGGCAGGATTTGAACCTACGACCTTCGGGTTATGAGCCCGACGAGCTACCGGACTGCTCCACCCCGCATTCGATGTGAGGCATTATAGGTATCTCGCAGCCTTTGTCAAGGCCGGATTGTGCCATCGCCCCAAAATGACGAACCGTCATGCGACTGGGCTATGCTGGTGGAGCAATGATGGATCAGCAGGGAGACCCGCATGCGCTACGTCCGCCTCTTCGATGAACTGACGATCAACGATGTCCCCCTTGTCGGTGGCAAGAACGCCTCGCTGGGCGAGATGTTCCGCACCCTCAAGCCCAAAGGGGTCAACGTGCCGGGCGGCTTTGCCACCACCGCCGAGGCCTACTGGGCGGTGCTGGACCACAACGACCTGCGCGAGCCCATCTTCGACCTGCTGGCCGGTCTCGATGTCGACGACGTGGTGCGCCTGGCCGAGGTCGGCGAGACCATCCGCGACTGGCTGACCCATGCTGACCTGCCGGCCGAGCTCGCCGGCGAGATCGCCGAGGCCTACCGCAGGATGTCCTGGCCGGATGGCACGACGATCGACGTCGCCGTGCGCAGCTCGGCCACGGCGGAGGACCTGCCGACCGCCTCTTTCGCCGGCCAGCAGGAGACCTACCTGAACATCCGCGGCGAAGCGAGCCTGCTCGCGACCTGCAAGCGCGTGTTCGCCTCGCTGTTCACCGACCGCGCCATCGCCTACCGCACCCACCAGGGCTTCGCCCACGAC
This sequence comes from Pseudomonadota bacterium, assembly GCA_049322715.1. Lineage (GTDB taxonomy): Bacteria > Pseudomonadota > Gammaproteobacteria > Halothiobacillales > Halothiobacillaceae > Thiofaba. The sequence continues at coordinate 11,165 of JBMOQP010000021.1, read as the reverse complement.
AAGGTCGCCCTGTCGATCGGCGTGCAGCGCATGGTGCGCTCCGACCTCGCCTCATCCGGAGTGATGTTCACCCTGGATACCGAATCCGGCTTCCGCGATGCCATCCTGATCACCGCCGCCTGGGGCCTGGGCGAGAACGTAGTGCAGGGCGCGGTCAACCCGGACGAGTTCCTCGTCTTCAAGCCCACCCTGGCGAGCGGACACCGGCCGATCATCAAGCGCCAGCTCGGCAGCAAGGCCATGCGCATGATCTACACCCACGACAGCCTGGCCGGCCGCTCGACCCGCAACATCGAGGTTCCGCCGGACGAGCGCCACCAATTCTGCATCAGCGACGACGAGGTACTGGAGCTGGCGCGCCAGGCGGTCATCATCGAGCAGCACTACGGCCGCCCGATGGACATCGAATGGGCCAAGGACGGCAACACGGGCGAGCTGTTCATCGTCCAGGCCCGCCCGGAGACCGTGCAGACCCAGGCGGACGCGAACCTGTTCAAGCAGTACCTCCTCGAACAGCGCGGCACGGTGATCGCGGCGGGGCGCAGCGTCGGCCAGAAGATCGCCACCGGCCGCGCGCGCGTCATCCTGCATGCGCGAGACATGCACGAGCTGCAACCCGGAGAGGTGCTGGTGACCGACATCACCGACCCGGACTGGGAACCGATCATGAAGCGCGCCTCGGCCATCGTCACCAACCGCGGCGGGCGCACCTGCCATGCCGCCATCATCGCCCGCGAACTGGGTATTCCGGCCGTGGTCGGCTGCGGCGACGCCACCCAGACCGTGCCGGACGGTGAGGAGGTGACCGTGTCCTGCGCCGAGGGCGACACCGGCTTCATCTATCAGGGCGCCCTGCCCTTCCGCGTGGAGGAGCAGCGCCTGAGCGATGCGGCCGCCCACACCCGCACCAAGGTCTACCTCAACGTCGCCCAGGCCGAGCAGGCCTTCGAGTTCTCCCGCCTGCCATCGGACGGCGTGGGCCTTGCCCGGCTCGAGTTCATCATCATGCGCGGCATCCAGGCCCATCCGAATGCCCTGCTGCATCCGGACAAGGTCGACGAGGCCATCCGCGTGCAGATCGCCCGCCTGGTCCGCGGCCACGAGGACGGGCGCGACTTCTTCGTCCGCCGCCTGGCCGAGGGCGTGGCACAGATCGCTGCTGCCTTCTACCCGCGCCCGGTGATCGTGCGTTTCTCCGACTTCAAGTCGAACGAATATGCCGCCCTGCTCGGCGGATCAAGCTTCGAGCCGGACGAGGAGAACCCAATGATCGGCCTGCGCGGGGCGGCACGCTACCACCACCCGGACTATGCCGAGGGCTTCGCGCTCGAGTGCGCGGCCATGAAGCGGGTACGGGAAGAGATGGGACTGGACAACGTCGCCCTGCTGCTGCCCTTCGTGCGCACGGTGGACGAGGCGCGCGAGGTGATCGGCCTGATGGAGAAAAACGGCCTCAGGCGCGGCGAGGCGGGGCTCAAGCTCTACATCATGTGCGAGATCCCCTCGAACGCCATCCTCGCGGAGCAGTTCCTCGAGCTGTGCGACGGCTTCTCCATCGGCTCCAACGACCTGACCCAGCTCACCCTTGGCGTGGACCGCGATTCGGGCCTGCTGACCGGCTTCGACGAGCGCGACCCGGCCGTGCTGGAACTGATCCGCATGGCGATCAAGACCTGCAAGGCCCGCGGAAAGTACATCGGCATCTGCGGCCAGGCGCCGTCCGACTTTCCGGAGATCACCCGCTTCCTGGTCGAGCAGGGCATCGACTCCCTGTCGCTCAACCCGGACAGCCTGCTGAAGATGCGGCAGGTGGTACGCGAGGCGGAGTAAGACATCAACCCGGGGGGCGGATGCCATCGCGCGCATCCGCCCGGCCGCACCCGAGGGCCCCGTCCCCTGCCCTCAATATGCGCGCGATCCCCTCACCGTCCAGCGGGCGGAAACAATGAAAGCCTTGCACCGCATCGCACCCCATCGCCTTCAGGGCCTCCATCTGCTCCCGGTTTTCCACCCCTTCCGCCACGACGCTCAGGTGGAGCGTGCGGGCAATCGCCAGCATGGCCTGGACGATCTGGACGTCGTTGGGATCGGCTGGGATATCGCGGACGAAGGAGCGGTCGATCTTCAGCTTGTCGACCGGGAAGGTCTTGAGATAGGCGAGGCTCGAGTAGCCCGTGCCGAAGTCGTCGATGGATAGCCGCACGCCCAGACCGCGCAGCCTGTCCATGAGGGAGGTGACATCCTCGTCACGCCGCATCACCACGCTCTCGGTCAGTTCCAGTTCCAACAGTCCCGGGGCAAGCCCGCTGGTCTCCAGCGCCGCCTTCACCTCACCCACCAATTCAGGACGGAACTGCAACGCCGAAATGTTCACCGCCACGCTGATCGGCCAGCCGGCGAGGGCCTGCCATGCCATGGCATGACGACAAGCCTCCCGCAACACCCAGGCCCCGATCGGCTGGATCAGGCCGGTTTCCTCGGCCACCGGGATGAAGCGGTCGGGCGGGATGAATCCCTGCTCCTCGTCCCCCCAGCGCAGCAGCGCTTCCACCGCGTGCACCTCCCCTGTCTTCAGCAGCACCTGGGGCTGGAAGTGGAGGAAAAGGTCCCCTGCTCGAAGGCCTTTTGCAGCCTGGTTTGCAGGGCCAGGCGTTCGGCCGCCTCGGCATCAAGCCGGGCATCGTAGAAGCGAAAATTGCGCCGGCCGGAGGTCTTGGCCGCCAGCATGGCCATGTCGGCGTTGCGGACGAGCTCCTCGATGCTTCCCCCATCCTGGGGAAACAAGGCGATACCGATGCTGACCGAGAGGGACAGATCATTGCCGCCCACGTGATAGGGCCGCGAGATCGCGTCCAGCATCGTCTGGGCGACGCGGGAGACATGGCGCTTGTCATGCAGGCCGCTCAGCACCGAGAGGAACTCGTCGCCGCCAAGGCGCCCCACCGTGTCGGACTCCCGCACACAGCCCTTCAATCGTGCCCCGACCTGGAGAAGCACCTCGTCCCCCACCCCGTGGCCGAAGGTGTCGTTGATGGCCTTGAAGCGGTCCAGGTCGATGAACAGGATCGCCACAGCCTCGCCATGACGTCGCGCGAAGGACAGCGCCTGACCGACTCGGTCGGAAACCAGCCTGCGGTTCGGCAGGCCGGTCAGCGGATCATGCATGGCATAGTGGGCCAGCCTGTCCTCGGCTTCCTTCCGCTCGCCGATGTCGCGCACCACCGCGAGCACGCACGGCCGCCCCGCGATCATGCTGCTGCGCAGGGCGACCTCGACCCAGAAGGTCGAGCCATCCAGACGCCTTGCCCGCCAATCGAAGACCTGGGGCCCCTCGGCGACAGCCCTGCGGATCCAGTTGACCGCATCCTCGACGGCATAGGGGGGCGTCCCCTCCGACAAACGGCTGACATCTGCCTCCAGCATCTGTTGCCGGGTCGCGCCATACATCTCGAGGGCGCGGCGGTTCACCTCCAGGACGAGACCGGTCTGCGCGTCGTGGACGAAGATGGCGTCGTTCGTGGCATTAAAGACCTCGCGATACCGCTCCTCACTGCGACGCAGGTCAGCCTCGATCTTGCCGCGCTCGCGCAGCTCCTCGGCCAGCGCCCTGGTCTGAGCCTCCACCCGGCGACGAAGGGTGCGGTTCCACATGACCACGACCAGGAAGATGGCGAGCAGCACCAGGACCACGCCGAGCAGCCACCGCCAGAGTCGGGGGTCGATGCCATCCGGGGTGCCGTGGAGCTTGATCCAGTGCGCAGCGATCCCCCGCCTGTCCTCCTCGTCGAGACTGGCCAGGGCCTTGCTCATGATCTGATTGAGCATCGGCCAGTCGCTGCGGGTCGCAATGTGCAGTGCATTGTTCCGCCCTGAGTCCCCGGCCACGCGCAGGTTGGCGATCCCCTCCTTTTCGATCAGATAGGAGGCAATCGCCAGGTTGACCACGGTGGCGTCGGCGCGCTTGAAAGAGACGTCGCGAAGGGCGCTCAGGTCATCGACGACTGGGACGATCTCGATGCCGGGGAAATGCTCGCGCAGATATTCGTGCAGGGCATTGCCTTGCGTGACGGCGACCCGACGTCCGCCCAAGGCTGCCAGATCCAGGGGACCCGGCGTGTCGACGCCGGTGATGATGACGTTGGGAATGTCGATGATGGGCTGGCTGAAGAGCAGGTAGCCCGAGCGCTCCGGCGTCTTCTGCGCCGCGCCGACGATGTCGACCTCGCGCGTCCTGGCCAGGTGCAGGACCTGATTCCAGTCCGCGGCGCGGACGATCTCGAAGCGGACCCCGAGGCGCTCGCCAATGAGATGGTAATAGTCGGCCACCAGGCCCTGGTAGCGAGCTTCCCCGTCGAAGAATTCGATCGGAGGGAAATGGGGATCGGGCGCGAGCCGCAGGACCGGGTGCTCCTTCAGCCAGGCGGCCTCCTCCTCCGTCAGCAGCGAGCTCGCAGCCCATGCCGGCGATACCGTCCCCGGCAGGATCCCGAGGGCAAGGATCACCGCCCCTAGAAGGCCGGCCCAGGAATCAACAACGATGAAAGGCGGCTGTAGGGGCATGATCGGGCCGTTCGCCAAGGCGGGTACGGACTTACCTATGGCACGGGAACACGCGACATGCAACAGGGCGTCTAGCAGGCCGCGAAGGCCCCGGCGGGGCGGATATGCTCGCTCCAGGCATTGACGATGCCGCAGTACAGCCGCGCCGTCATCTCCGCATCGTACAGGGCGCTGTGCGCCTGCTTGCCGTCCCACTCCAGACCCGCCTCGGTGCAGGCCTTGGCCAGCACCGTCTGGCCGTAGGCGAGGCCGGACAGCGTGGCAGTGTCGAACACCGTGAACGGATGGAAGGGATTCCGCTTGTGCCCGGTGCGGGCCACCATGGCGTTGAGGAAGCCGAGGTCGAAATGGGCGTTGTGGCCGACCAGCACGGCGCGCTTGCAGCCTTCTTCCTTCATCGCGCGGCGAATGGGCGCGAAGACCAGGTCCAGCGCCTCGCGCTCATCCACAGCGTGGCGCAGCGGATTGAACGGGTCGATCTTGTTGACCTTGAGCGCCTCCTCGAGGATGCGTGCCCCCTCGAACGGCGCCACGTGCACGCCGACCTGCTCCCCCGCCCCCAGTCGTCCCTCGGCATCGAAGCCGAGGATCACGGCACCGATCTCCAGCACCGCGTCGGTGGAGGAATCGAAGCCGCCCATCTCCATGTCCACGACCACCGGCAGGTAGCCGCGGAAACGGGCGGCCATCAGGCCCTTGCCGTGCTCGCTCACTTCAGGCGCCAGTGCAGGGCCTCGCCAGTGCGCAGAGGCACCAGTTCCACGCCCGGCTCGACCTCGATCGGGGCCGGCGCGGTCCACTCCTCCTTCACCAGCGTGATGCTGTCCTCGTTGCGCGGCAGGCCGTAGAAATCCGCGCCGAAGTGGCTGGCAAAGCCTTCCAGCCGGTCCAGCGCGCCGGCCTGGTCGAAAGCCTCTGCGTACAGCTCGATGGCGGCGTACGCGGTGTAGCAACCGGCGCAACCGCAGCTCGACTCCTTGGCGTTCTTCGGGTGCGGCGCGCTGTCGGTGCCGAGGAAGAACTTCGGGTTGCCGCTGGTGGCCGCCGCGACCAGCGCCTGGCGGTGCTCCTCGCGCTTCAGGATCGGCAGGCAGTAGTAGTGCGGACGGATGCCGCCGACCAGCATGGAGTTGCGGTTGTACAGCAGGTGGTGGGCGGTGATGGTAGCGCCGACGTTAGCCGGGGCGGCGCCGACGAACTGCGCCGCGTCGCGGGTGGTGATGTGCTCCATCACCACCTTCAGCGCGGGGAAGTCCTTGAGCAGCGGGGCCAGCACGCGGTCGATGAATACCTTCTCGCGATCGAAGATGTCGATCGCTGGATCGACCACCTCGCCGTGCACGCACAGCACCATGCCCTCGCGCTGCATGGCCTCGAACACCGGGTAGACCGCGCGGATGTCGGTCACGCCGCGGTCGGAATTGGTGGTCGCCCCGGCCGGATACAGCTTGACGGCATGCACGATGCCACTCGCCTTGGCGTGGGCGATCTCCTCGGGCGGAGTGTTGCCGGTAAGGTAGAGGGTCATCAGCGGCTGGAAGGCCGCTCCCGCAGGCAGCGCGGCGAGGATACGCTCGCGGTAGGCCCGTGCCTCCTCGGTGGTCACCACCGGCGGGACAAGATTGGGCATGACGATGGCGCGGGCGAACTCGCGCGCCACGTCAGGCAGCACCGCCTGAAGCATGGCGCCGTCGCGCAGGTGGATGTGCCAATCGTCAGGGCGGGTCAGGGTGATCTGCATGCGGGGGCTCACAAGGTTGGGCTCGTTCTATTTAAGCAAAAGCCCGGTCGAACCGGGCTCATGCTTGGCCAGTCGGAAGAGGGATTACCACGCGAGGTAAGCGTACCCCTTCTCCTGCAGTTCCATGATGGCAGCGGCGCCGACTTCCTCGACCTGGGCAAACTCCAGCATGTCGGGCTTTTCCCAGCCGATGGTCTTCATGGTGTTGCCGCAGGCGATATACTTCACGCCGTAGTTCTTGGCCTGGGATTCGACGCGCTGGCGCAGGATGGCCGGGATGTCGCGCTTCGGATTCTTGGCGAGCAGGTGGATGCCGGCGCCGAACACGACGACGGAAATCGCCACGTTGTCCTCGTACTTGGTCAGCATGGCGCTGATCGAGTTGAGGATGTGCTCAATGTACTCCCACTCGGCGTGGTTGAGCTGGTAGACGATCTTGTGCTCGGGCGGGTCCCCAGGGAAACGCTCGCTCTTCTTGGCCTCGGTAGCCTGCACGGCGGCGGAAAGACCGAACAGTGCCCCCACGGCGGGAAGACCGGTCAGAAATCGGCGGCGGGCGTTGCTCATCCAGGGACTCCTCATCAATTTTTCGGAACTATACCAAAAGACTGGTCTATGAGGCGCGGGGCCCCATCCTCCCGCCTTGTGGCTCGTCGTTCTCTTTGGCAGCGCAGGACGCCCCAGGTTCCGCGCATGTCACATGGACCACAGCCAGGCGGCGCCGCGCACACCGCTGGAGTCGCCATGGAGAGGGGCGACGAGGCGGGTGTCGACCCGGTCGGAAAAGACGTAGCGCCCCCACAGTTTCGGCACGCTGTCGTACAGGCGGCGCACATTGGACATGCCCCCGCCCAGCACGATGACATCCGGATCGAGGATGTTGATGACGTGCGCCAGGCCCCGCGCCATGCGGTCCTCGTAGCGCCGTAGGGCAGCCTCGCACACGGCATCCCCGGCCTCCGCGCGAGCCACGATCCCGGGCGCATTGAGTTTTTCCCCGGCTTCCGCTGCGAATACGTTCGCAAGACCGGTGCCGGACAGCCAGGTCTCGATGCAGCCACGCTTGCCGCAATAACAGGCGGGCCCCGGCCTCTCCTCGTCGCGCGGCCAGGGCAGCGGGTTGTGGCCCCACTCGCCGGCGATCGCGTTGGGACCCGTCAAGGCGTGGCCGCGCACCACCACCCCCGCGCCGCAGCCGGTGCCGACGATCACGCCAAACACCACCTCGGCCCCGGCCGCCGCACCGTCCACCGCCTCGGACAGGGCGAAGCAGTTGGCGTCATTGGCCATGCGGACCTCGCGGCCGAGCACCCCTTCCAGGTCGGCTTTGAGTGGTCTGCCGTTGAGAGCGGTTGAATTGCTGTTCTTCATCAGGCCACTCGCGGGCGAGATCGCCCCCGGCGTGCCGATGCCCACTGTGCAGGCCTGCCCTGCCGCCCGTTCGGCGCGGGTCACCAGGCCCCCGATCGCTGCCAGCGTCCCTGCGTAATCCCCCTGCGGGGTCGGCACCCGCTCGCGGAAGCGCACCGATCCCGCATCGTCCAGCACGATGGCCTCGATCTTGGTGCCGCCGAGGTCAATACCCATGCGCATAGATAGCTCCTGTCAATTCGATGACATGCCAGGGAACCGCTGAAAAATTCAGCGGTTCCTGTCCGGGGCCTGGAAGCCCCGGTTCGTCCTGGCCTAACGCGCAGCTGGCGTGAGCCCGCACCCTTCCGGCATCCATGCCGGAAGCCCGCTTCGCGGGAGAGGCGCTCGGCTCAAACAAGGGTGTAAGCCCTTGATTTGCCGGCTGGACACATCCCTGTGTCCAGCCCTTCGGGGAATGCTGACGCATTCCATTGTCGTTCCCGACGACAATGTCGACATGTGCCGCGACGTTCTCGAAAGCCGCAGTCCGAAGGACCTTGCGGCATGGATGCATCTCGAGGGCCGTACCCCGCGGGGGCTTCCGCCATGGACGGCGGAAGGGTCCGAGAGGAGGGATCAACAAGGGCTTGAGAGGAGGGACCAAGCGAGCTGCAAAAATCCATGGATGGATTTTTGCAGCATTTCCCTAGTTGAGATGCAAGCCCCTCTCCGGCCCCCCGGTCGCTCAAGACTGGGCAAGACGGTCGAGACGCAGGCGCTGGCGTTCGTCGAACAGACGGCGGGCGCCCAGCTCGATCGCCAGCATGGCGCCCATGCCTGTCGCGCTGGCGATCAGCATCAGGATCAGGATCTGGTACTTGACCGCCTCCAGCGGAGGCGTGCCGGAGAGGATCTGCCCGGTCATCATGCCCGGCAGGCTGACGACGCCCGCGACGGCAAGCATGTTGATGGTCGGAACCAGCGCGGTGTGCAGGCTGTCGCGCCTCAGGCTGCGCGAGGCACGGCGCGCATCGAAGCCGAGCAGCAGCTGCGCCTCGATCGCTCGCCGGCCGGCCGCCGCACCGCGGGTCAGGCTGTTCAGCCCGAGGCCGATGCCGGTCATGGTGTTGCCGAGGATCATGCCCAGCAGCGGGATGGCGTACTGGGGAGTGTACCAGGGCCGGACCTCGATCAGCACCACCAGCGCCATCAGGGTGAGGGTGAAGGCCGGCAGCGCCATGGCCGCCACGCCGATCAGGTAGCCCGCGCCGCCGCGAATGCGACGCTGCTGGCGCGCCATCACCTCCCAACCGGCCAGCAGAAGCATCACGAGCCCCATCAGCCCCACCCAGAGAGGATGGTCGGCGCTGAACAGGGCCTCCAGCACCAGCCCCACGAGCAGGAGCTGCACCGTCATGCGCACCGTGGACACGTACAGGGAGCGAGTCAGCCCGAGACCGTTGAGGCTGATCAGGATGCCCAGCAACAGCACCAGCCCGGCGGCCAACCCCAGGTCGGAGGCCGTCAGTTCGATCAGGTTCATGCCGGCTCCCTCGCCTTCAGTTCGATGCTGCGGTCCGCGATGCGTCCGCGCTGGGAGGGGTCATGGCTGACCCAGATCGCAGCCGCCTGCGCCTCGTCCAGGTAGCGCCGAATGCACGCCTCCATCAGCAAGGTGCTTTCCGGATCGAGGTTGGCGGAAGGCTCGTCGAGAAGGAGCACGCGGGGGCGCTGCTCGAGCATGCGCAGCAGGCCGAGACGCTGGCGTTCGCCAGTGGAGAGGCCCTCCACCTCGCGCTCGAGGATGGCCGGCGTCAGTCCCAGTGCGGCCAGCGCCTCCGGACTGGGCGGCATGGCGAAGTGCTGGCCGGCGCGGGGCGCCCACCAGCCGCTCTCGGCAGGCAGGTAGGCCACCTGACGCCGCCACTCGGTCGGTCGGACGGCCTGCTGAGGGACATCGGCGAGAAGGATTTCGCCCTCGTGCGGGTCGAGATCGGCAAGGGCGCGCATCAGCTGTGACTTGCCAACTCCGGAAGGACCGTACAGGCACAGCAGTTCGCACGGCGCGAGCCGCAGGTCGATGGGGCCGAAATGGGGCCCGGAGAGGTGGCGTACGTGGAGCATGTGTGGCCAGGCAGGGCGGCCCTGGCAAGGACCGCATTGATTAGACATCGCCCAGGCATAGTCAATGCCTATCGACCCCATATCAAAATACAATTTTATATATGCAGAAGTAATTTCTATAGTTCATCCACGCACCACGCAGTGGGCGATGAACCGACCTCTCACAGGAGACATGACATGTCCGAGACCATCGTATCCCTCCCGCGCCTCAACGAGCGCGCCCCCGAGTTCGACGCACCGACCACCTACGGCCGCAAGACCCTGAGCGACTACGAGGGCAAGTGGCTGGTCCTCTTCTCCCATCCGGCCGACTTCACCCCGGTGTGCACCACCGAGTTCACCGCCTTCGCCAAGGCGCACAAGGACTTCCAGGCCATCAACTGCGAACTGCTCGGCCTGTCCATCGACAGCCACTACTCGCACATCGCCTGGGATCGCAACATCGAGGAGAAATTCGGCGTCAAGATCACCTTCCCGATCATCGCCGACCTGTCCATGAACGTCGCCAAGGCCTACGGCATGGTCCACCCGGGCGCCTCCGACACCCAGGCCGTGCGCGCCACCTTCATCATCGACCCGCAGGGCGTGCTGCGCGGCATGCTCTACTACCCGATGAGCAACGGCCGCTCCATCCCGGAGATCCTGCGCCTGGTCAAGGCCCTGCAGACCTCCACCGAGCATGGCGTGGCCACTCCGGAAGGCTGGCAGCCGGGCGACAAGGTCATCGTCCCGCCGCCCGCCACCGCCGAGGAGGCCGAGCGCCGCTTCAAGAGCGGCGAGTACGAGTGCGTCGACTGGTACTTCTGCAAGAAGTCCGTCTGATCAGACTCTCAATCTTCAGCCCCGCCCCGCGCGGGGCTTTGTGCTTTCCCGGGGAACCACTGAATCATTCAGCGGTTCCCGGTTGCGGCAGGATGCCGCAACGCGAACAAGGGCATAAGCCCTTGATTCGCGGAGACCGTCGCGGACCTGTGCCGCGACGAGACGAGCTGAGAAAATCCAAGGATGGATTTTTTCAGCATTTACCAAGGAGAACCCATGGCGCCCGCATCCCTTCGCCACCTCAGCATGATGCCCCTGGTCGAGGGCGCGTCCCTCATCGCCCTGGTCCTGATCGCCGTACCGCTCAAGCACCTCGCCAGCCTGCCCATCGCCGTCTCCATCGTCGGCCCGATCCACGGCGCCCTGTTCCTGTGGACGATGGGAGCGCTCGCCCTGGTCGTCCTGCGCGGCCAGCTGCCCATCCTCAAGGGCGCGGGTGTGTTCCTCGCCGCCCTGATCCCGTTCGGCGGCCTGTGGTCGCACCGCATGCTGGCGCACTACGTCGCCACCTACGGGGCCAAGTGATCAGTCGTTCTTGATGACGATGGTCGGGAACTTCGTGCTG
>JBMOQP010000020.1:0-15426 GCA_049322715.1 Pseudomonadota bacterium | reverse complement strand
CAGGCTCACGTAGCTGAACAGGTCGGATTGGGGATCGGAGATGCCACGCATCGCTCAGGGATGGATCAGGGATGGATCAGGGGGATCATGCCATGGAAGCGCCGGAGTTTTTCAACGGCCTGCTAACGCGAGCTCGGAGGGGCAGCCAAATACCTCTCTCCAACCGCTTCATGTATCATTCGCCCCTGCCACTTTTCCGTGTTGGCTCGGAAAAGCCGGCTTTTGTTGCGGAACTCATTGTAATTTCTGGCTTTCTTGTCAGTCTGACCGGCCTGGGCGCCAGCGTCGCAAGGGGGCGGGGACTCGGACCCGGCCTTTCCGCACGAGATATTCCACGCGCACGAAGGGCGGATTGCCTTCCGGGCGCACTGATCGAATGAACCCTGAAGAATTTGTTGATATCGAGGTGTACGACATGCAAGTGACGTTGGAAACCGCCGAGGGCCTGCTGCGCCGCCTGTCGGTCCAGGTACCCGCCGCCCAGGTGGACGAGGCGGTCGAACAGCGCCTGAAGGATCTCGCCCGCCGTGTGCGCATGGATGGCTTCCGTCCGGGCAAGGCCCCGATGCCGGTCGTGCGCCAGCGCTATGGCGAGCAGGCGCGTGACGAAGTGGTCGGCGACCTGATCCAGCGCACCTACGTGAATGCCGTGACCGAGCAGAATCTGCGCCCGGCCGGCGGCCCGCGCATCACCGAGGTCGACATGATCGCGGGCGAGGGCCTGCGCTATGTGGCCGAGATCGAGGTCTATCCGGAAATCACCCTGGCCGACCTGTCTGCCATTGCCATCGAGCGCCCGCAGACCGAGATCGGCGAGGCCGATGTCGACGCGATGATCGAGAACCTGCGCAAGCAGCGCGTCAGCTTCAATGCAGTGGACCGCGCCGCCGCCGAAGGCGACCGCGTGACCGTGGACTTCAAGGGCAGCATCGATGGCGAGCCGTTCGACGGCGGCTCCGCCAATGACATGCCGGTCGAACTGGGCAAGGGCATGCTGCTGAAGGACTTCGAGGCTCCGATCATCGGCATGAAGGCCGGCGAGTCCAAGACCATCGAGGTGACCTTCCCCGAGGACTATCACGCCGAGCATCTGGCCGGCAAGAAGGCCAGCTTCGACGTCACCGTCAAAGGCGTGGCCGAGGCCGTGCTGCCTGAGATCGACGACGCCTTCTGCGCCGCCTTCGGTGTGAAGGAAGGCGGTGCCGAGGCGCTGCGTCTCGAGGTGCGCAAGAACATGGAGCGCGAGCTGGCCCAGTCCATCAAGCGCCGTGTCAAGCAGCAGGTGATGGACGGCCTGCTTGAGGCCAACGAGGTCCAGCTGCCCAAGGCGCTGGTCGAGGACGAGGCCCAGCGCGTGCGTCAGCAGTTCAGCCAGCAGATGCGCGGCGCGAAGGCCGACCAGCTGCCGCTGAACATCTTCGAGCCGGAGGCCGAGCGTCGCGTCAAGCTGGGCCTGCTGGTGGCCGAGCTGGTGAAGAGCGAAGGCCTGAAGGTCGATGCCGCCCGCGTGGATGCCCTGCTGGACGACATCGCCGCGAGCTACGAGGACCCGGCCGAGGTCAAGGTGTACTACAAGAGCCATCCCGAGCTGATGCAGAACCTCGAGGCCCTGGCCGCCGAGGACTTGGTGGTCGAGCACGTACTCTCCAAGGCCAAGGTGACCGACAAGCCGATGAGCTTCGACGAGGTCGTCAAGCCGGCGTCCTGATCGGCCCGGCGACTGGGTGCCGGCCAGTCATGGCCGGTACCCTTCGGCAACGAGGCGGCTCCGGCCGCCTCGTTGCTTTCTGGGGTTTGTGTCACACTGCGTTGAAAAAGGGCCGTGCAGCCCCCATTCCGTCAACACGCACACAGAGAACCATCCGATGATCCTCCCCCCCTACGCCGCCCAGAACCCGGACCCGCAGATGCTTGGCCTCGTGCCGATGGTGGTCGAGCAGAGTGCCCGGGGCGAGCGCGCCTATGACATCTATTCGCGCCTGCTCAAGGAGCGGGTGATCTTCATCGTGGGCGAGATCGAAGACCACATGGCCAACCTGGTGGTGGCCCAGCTGCTGTTCCTCGAGTCGGAAAACCCGGACAAGGACATCCACCTGTACATCAACTCGCCGGGCGGCGTGATCACCTCCGGCATGGCGATCTACGACACCATGCAGTTCATCAAGCCGGACGTCAGCACCCTGTGCATCGGCCAGGCGGCCAGCATGGGTGCCTTCCTGCTCGCGGGCGGCGCGCCGGGCAAGCGTTTCTGTCTGCCCAACTCGCGCGTGATGATCCACCAGCCGCTGGGTGGTTTCCGCGGCCAGGCCTCGGACATCAAGATCCACGCCGAGGAGATCATCAAGACCCGCCAGCGCATGAACGAGCTGCTGGCCCTGCACACCGGCCAGCCGGTCGAGCGTGTGGAGCAGGACACCGACCGCGACAACTTCATGGACGCCACCCAGGCCGCCGCCTATGGCCTGGTCGACAAGGTCCTGGAGCGTCGCCAGGCTTGATCGGTTGCCGTTGTTCGCGTTGGCCCCGCGCTGCGCTTTCCCCAAGCCTTGAAGGCTTGCATGCCTTGCCCAAACCGGGCAAGGTTGTTTCCGTATGACTGTCTGAGATTGGCTTGATGTCCAAGAAAAACGACGATCGCTCCCGCGATACCCTGTACTGCTCGTTCTGCGGCAAGAGCCAGGACGAAGTGCGCAAGCTGATTGCCGGGCCGTCCGTCTATATCTGCGACGAGTGCGTCGAACTGTGCAATGACATCCTGCGCGAGGAGCTGCAGGACAGCAGCGAACCCTCGAGCCGCAAGCTGCCGACCCCGCACGAGATCCGCGCCACCCTCGACGAGTACGTCATCGGCCAGGCCCAGGCCAAGAAGGCGCTGGCGGTGGCGGTGTACAACCACTACAAGCGCCTGGAACTGCATGGCAAGCGCGGCAAGAACGACGATGTCGAGATCGGCAAGAGCAACATCCTGCTGATCGGCCCGACCGGCTCCGGCAAGACCCTGCTCGCCGAGACCCTGGCCCGCATCCTCAACGTGCCGTTCGCCATCGCTGACGCCACCACCCTGACCGAGGCGGGCTACGTGGGCGAGGATGTCGAGAGCATCATCCACAAGCTGCTGCAGAAGTGCGATTACGACGTGGAGAAGGCCCAGACCGGCATCATCTACCTCGACGAGATCGACAAGATCACCCGCAAGGGCGACAACCCCTCGATCACCCGCGACGTGTCTGGCGAGGGCGTGCAGCAGGCACTGCTGAAGATGATCGAGGGCACGGTGGCCGCCGTGCCGCCGTCCGGCGGGCGCAAGCATCCGCAGCAGGAATACCTGCACGTGGACACCTCCAACATCCTGTTCATCTGCGGCGGGGCGTTCGAGGGGCTGGACAAGATCATCCGCCGCCGCGCGGAGAAGGGTGGCATCGGCTTCGCCGCCGAGGTGAAGAGCAAGGACGACAAGCGCAACCTGTCCGAGCTGTTCCAGGACGTGGAGGCCGAGGACCTGGTCCGCTACGGCCTGATTCCGGAGCTCGTCGGCCGCCTGCCGGTGGTCGCGACCCTGGACGAGCTCGACGAGGCGGCGCTGGTGCGCATCCTGACCGAGCCGAAGAACGCGCTGACCAAGCAGTTCGCCAAGCTGTTCGAGATGGAGGACGTCCAGCTCGAGTTCCGCCCGGACGCTCTCACCGCCATCGCCCACAAGGCGATGCAGCGCAAGACCGGCGCGCGCGGCCTGCGCACCATCCTCGAGCACACCCTGCTCGAGACCATGTACGACCTGCCTTCGCTTTCGATGCTGCAGAAGGTCGTGGTCGACGAAGCCGTCATCCAGGGCGAGGCCCAGCCCTACCTGGTGTTCGAGAACAGCGAACTGCCGCGCGCCGCCTCCGAGTGATGCCCGTGGCGTCCCTTGAGGCCACGCCACGGATCCCGGGCGATCCGTTCTCGAGGGCCGTACCCCGCAGGGGCTTCCGGCATGGATGCCGGAAGGGTCCGAGAGGAGGGATCAGCGGGCCGTTGAGCGGGTCTAGAATCCAGGCAAGGTGGACCTTGCAAACAGGGGGCAATGCCCCCAAGTCCTGAAACATGAGGCGGCCTGACGCCGCGTTGAGGACATCATGCCCCATACCGAAATCCAATCCGAGATCATCGAAGGCCAGCCGCGCATCGTGCCGGTGCTGCCGCTGCGCGACGTGGTGGTCTATCCGCACATGGTCATCCCGCTGTTCGTCGGTCGGGAGAAGTCCATCGCCGCCCTCGAGGCCGCCGTGCAGGCCAACAAGCAGATTCTGCTGGTGGCGCAGAAGAGCGCAGACGTGGACGAGCCGGGGCGCGACGAGTTGCACGCCATCGGCACCCTGGCGCAGATCCTGCAGCTGCTGAAGCTGCCCGATGGCACCGTCAAGGTGCTGGTCGAGGGTGGCGAACGCGTGCGCGTGGAGCAGCTGTACGCGCTGGAGACCTACTTCACCGCGCAGATCATGCCGATCGCCGAGCAGGTGATCGAGGACGAGCGCGAGCTCGAGGTGCACATGCGCACCTTGCTCGGCCAGTTCGAGAACTACGTCAAGCTCAACAAGAAGATCCCGCCCGAGATCCTCACCTCGCTGGCGGGCATCGACGACCCCTCGCGCCTGGCCGACACCATCGCCGCGCACATGCCCCTGCGCCTCGACGAGAAGCAGCGCATCCTGGAGATGACCGGCATCGGCGAGCGCATGGAGCACCTCATGGCCCTGATCGAGGCCGAGGTCGACCTGCTGCAGGTGGAGAAGCGCATCCGTGGCCGCGTCAAGCAGCAGATGGAGAAGAGCCAGCGCGAGTACTACCTCAACGAGCAGATGAAGGCGATCCAGAAGGAACTGGGCGAGATGGAGGAGGGGCCGAGCGAGCTCGAGGACCTCGAGCGCCGGATCGAGAAGGCCGGCATGCCGAAGGAGGCGCGCGACAAGGCCCGCGCCGAGCTGAACAAGCTGAAGATGATGTCGCCCATGTCCGCCGAGGCGACCGTGGTGCGCAACTACCTCGACTGGCTGCTGCAGGTGCCGTGGAAGAAGCGCAACAAGGTGCGCAACGACATCAGCCTCGCCGAGCAGGTGCTGGAGGCCGATCACTACGGCCTGGAGAAGGTCAAGGAACGCATCCTTGAGTACCTCGCCGTGCAGCAGCGCGTGAAGGCGCTCAAGGGGCCCATCCTCTGCCTCGTCGGCCCGCCCGGCGTGGGCAAGACCTCGCTCGGCCAGTCGATCGCCAAGGCCACCAACCGCAAATTCGCCCGCATCGCCCTCGGCGGCGTCCGCGACGAGGCGGAGATCCGCGGGCACCGCCGCACCTACATCGGCTCCATGCCTGGCAAGATCGTGCAGACCCTGTCCAAAGTGGGCAGCAAGAACCCGCTGATCCTGCTGGACGAGATCGACAAGATGTCGAACGACTTCCGTGGCGATCCGGCCTCGGCCATGCTCGAGGTGCTCGACCCCGAGCAGAACAGCACCTTCGGCGACCACTACATGGAGGTCGACATCGACCTGTCCGAGGTCATGTTCATCGCCACCGCGAACAGCCTGAACATCCCCGGACCGCTGCTCGACCGGATGGAGGTGATCCGCCTGGCCGGCTACACCGAGGACGAGAAGGTCAACATCGCCCAGCGCTACCTCGTGCCCAAGCAAATGAAGAACAACGGCCTGCAGGATGGCGAGTTGTCCATCGGCGAGGATGCCCTGCGCGACATCGTGCGCTACTACACCCGCGAGGCGGGCGTGCGCAACCTCGAGCGCGAGATCTCCAAGATCTGCCGCAAGGTGGTGAAGGAGATCCTCCTTGCCGGGCCCAAGGCCAAGGCGAAGGGGGCGATCAAGGTCACGCCGAAGAACCTCGAGAAGTACCTCGGCGTGCGTCGATTCAGCTTCGAGAAGGCGCAGGAGCAGAACCAGGTGGGGCAGGTCAACGGCCTGGCCTGGACCGAGGTGGGCGGCGACCTCCTGACCATCGAGACCGCCGTGGTGCCGGGCAAGGGCAAGCTGACCTACACCGGCCAGCTCGGCGAGGTGATGCAGGAGTCCATCCAGGCGGCGATGACCGTGGTGCGCGCGCATGCCGAGCAACTCGGCATCGAACCCGACTTCCACGAGAAGAAGGACATCCACATCCACGTGCCGGAGGGCGCCACGCCCAAGGACGGCCCGAGTGCGGGCATCGCCATGTGCACCGCGCTGGTCTCCGCCCTGACCGGCATCCCGGTGCGCGCCGACGTGGCGATGACCGGTGAGATCACCCTGCGCGGTGAGGTACTGCCGATCGGCGGGGTGAAGGAGAAGCTGCTCGCGGCCCACCGCGGCGGCATCCGCACGGTCATCATCCCGGAGGAGAATCGCAAGGATCTGGTCGAGATCCCGAAGAATATCCAGGCGAAACTGGACATTCGCCCGGTGAAATGGGTCGACCAGGTGCTGGACGTCGCGCTCGCCGAGAAGCCGCGCCCGCGGGACGAAGGCATGGTGCCGCCGGCCGCCTCGGACGTCCCGGCAGGGCGCCGGGGTCGTGCGCGCAAGGCGGATGCTCCCCTGCCTCACTGATTGAGGCATAAGCCCGATGGGCGTTGACGTCCCCGGGGGGCCTTGTTATAAACCTCGCAGTTCCGGCAAAACCCGTCAGCATGCGGCCTAGGCCAGCTGCGGGGGCCGGGGGCGACCCAGCCGGGCCGGGTACCTGGCATGGGGTAGGTCATCCACCCGCAAGCACAACGCCTCAAAGGATTCATACGACCATGAACAAATCCGAACTGATCGACGCCGTTGCCCAGTCCGCCGACATCTCCAAGGCCGCCGCCGCACGTGCCGTGGATGGCTTCGTTGCCGCCGTGTCCGACGCCCTGAAGAAAGGCGAGCAGGTCACCCTGGTGGGCTTTGGCACCTTCCTGGTCCGCGAGCGCGAGGCCCGTACCGGCCGCAACCCGCAGACCGGCGCGGAGATCAAGATCGCTGCCTCCAAGCTGCCTTCCTTCAAGGCTGGCAAGGGTCTGAAGGACGCCGTCAACTAAGTTCCGGCCTTGCCGATTCGCCAGGCTCCCGACGGCCGCACCCCGTAGGGGCTTCCGGCATGGATGCCGGAAGGGACTTCGGTACGGGATCAGCGAATCGAGGGTCGCCTCGCGGCGAACCCGAAGGGGGCCGGCCAAGGAGGGCCGGCATCCGCCTGGGCCTCCCAGTGTCCCCCGAGGGACCGGGAGGCTTTTTTATGTCCGCGATTTTGATGTCTTCGAGTTCGAGTGTCCTGCCATGTTGATGAATCTCCGTGACCGCCTTTCCGGCTGGATTGCCTATGCCATCGTGGGCCTCATCAGTATCCCTTTCGTGCTGTGGGGGGTCGGTGAGTATTTCCGCGGTGGCAGCGATGCGCCGATGGCCACCGTCAACGGGCAGGACATCTCCCCGCGCGCCTTCGACCAGGCCTACAACCAGGAGCGCCAGCGCCTGGCGCAGGCCTTCGGCGGCACCGTCCCGCCGGACATGCTCGAGGGGCTTGGCCTCAAGCGTCAGGTGCTGGACGGGCTGATCCTGCGGGAGGTCCTGCGCCAGTACGCGCATGAACAAGGCCTGCGCGTGAGCGATGCGGAACTCGCTGCGGTGTTGCGCGGGGTGCCGGCGTTCCAGGAGAACGGGGTCTTCAGTCAGGCACGCTACGAGCAGGTGCTGGGCCTGCAGGGGCAGAGCCCGCTCGATTTCGAGCACGAGGTGCGCCAGGACCTCGTGCTCGACCAGCTGCAGCGCGGCATCGCCCTCAGTGCCTTCGACGTGCAGGCCAACGTGGATGCCTTCCTCCGCCTGCGCGGGCAGACGCGCGAGGTCGAGGTCTACACCATCCCGGCCGCTCCGCGCCGCGCGGCCATCCAGCCGGACGAGGCCCGGCTCGAGGCCTACTACAAGGAGCACGTGCAGGACTTCCGCCGCCCGGAGCGGGTGCGCCTGGACTACATCGCCCTGTCGGTGGATGAGCTGGCCGCCAGCATGACGCCGGGCGAGGAGGATATCCGCCAGGCGTACGAGGACTACCTCGCGCGCGAAGCGCAGCGCGAGCGTCGCGAGGCACGCCACATCCTGGTCACCCCGTCCGAGGGCGGCGACATGCAGGCCGCGCGCAAGCAGGCCGAGGCGCTGCGCGAGCGCCTGGCCGGGGGCGAGGACTTCGCCGCCCTGGCGAAGCAGTATTCGCAGGATCCCGGCTCGGCCGTTCAGGGGGGCGAGCTCGGGCTGGTCGAGCGCGGCATGATGGTCGAACCGTTCGAGAAGGCCCTGTTCGCGCTCAAGGAAGGCGAGGTCAGCGCGCCGGTGCAGACCGACTTCGGTTGGCACCTGATCAAGCTTGAGCGCATCGAGCAAGTTCAGCCGAAGACGCTGGACGAGGTGCGCGAGGCGATGACTGTCGAGGCCAGCCAGCGCATGGCCGAGGAACGCTTCCACGACCTGACCGACCGCCTGGCGACGCTTGCCTACGAGCAGCCGGACAGCCTTGTCCCGGCGGCCGAGGCGCTGGGCCTCAAGGTCCAGGCCAGCGGCTGGGTGTCCCGCGACAAGGGCGAGGGCATTGGCGCGAATCCCAAGCTGCGCGCCGCCGCGTTCGCGTCCGAGGTGCTGGAGCAGGGGCGCAACAGCGACCTGATCGATCTGGGAGGCAACCAGGTAGCGGTCATCCGCATGGCGGAGCATGAGGCCGCGGCCGACCAGCCGCTCGAGGCGGTCCGCGCCGAGGTCCAGCGCCGCGTGGTCGAGCAGGAGCTCGCGCGCCTGGTCGAGGCGGATGCGGCCAGCCTGCGCAAGGCGCTCTCCGCTGCGGGGACCGCGGACGAGGCCCTGCGCCAGGTCGGCGCCGAGCGCGGCTTCGTGGGCGAGCTCAAGCGCCTGGGCGCGGACGAGGTTGATCCGGCCATCCGCCGTGCAGCATTCTCCGTCGGCCGCCCCACGGCCGATGCCCCGCTGGTCGGCAGCGTCCGTCTGGGCAGCGGCGACATGGCGGTGGTGCGCGTGCTGTCGGTCAAGGATGGCGACCCCGCGGCACTGGATGAGGCGGAGCGCCTCGCCATCCGGGAGGAACTGCGCCAGAATGCCGGCATGGGCGAGCTTTCTGCCTTCATCGCCCACCTGCGGGCACGGGCCGAGATCACCCAGCGCCAGGATCTCTGACGCGGGTCGGCTGAAAACCCCGCATGTTCGGCCGCAGCGTCTCAAAGGCCCCCTCCCCGGTCCCGGTTCGCGCCATCCTGCTGGCGGTGGCACTGGCCATCGCGGCCGGGGCGCTCGGAGGCATGGAGGCGCAGCTTTTCGGCCTGCGCCTGCATGCTGTCTACGTCTTCGTCGGCGACCTGTTCCTCAACGCCCTCAAGATGCTGATCGTGCCGCTGGTGATGTCCGCCATCATCAGCGGGGTCGGGTCGCTCGGTGACGGGCCCGGGCTGGGGCGGATCGGCGCCAAGGCCCTGGTCTATTACCTGGCGACCAGCCTGCTGGCCATCCTCACCGGCTTGCTGTTCGTCAATCTCATCCAGCCAGGTGTGGAGTCAGGCATCGCGCTGCCGACCGGCGAGGCCGGGGCCGTCGCCGCGGCCGTCGAGGGGCGCGGCATGGGAGATCTCGCCGCCATCCTGCAGCGATTCTTTCCACCCAACATCATCGCCGCGGCCGCCGAAGGCCAGATGCTCGGGCTGATCACCTTCAGCCTGCTGTTCGGCTTGTTCATGACCCGCATCGAGAAGGGGCCGGGCGACGTGCTGCGTGCCTTCTGGCAGGGCGTGTTCGAGGTGATGATGCGCATCACCGACCTGGTGCTGCGCTTCGCCCCGATCGGCGTGTTCGCCCTCGTGGCCAAGGTGGTGGCCGAAGCCGGGCTCGACGCCTTCCGCCCCCTTGCCGGCTTCATGCTGACGGTGCTGCTGGCACTCGCCTTCCACATGCTGGTGACCCTGCCGCTGATCCTGCGCTTCATCGCCGGGGTAAATCCCCTCCGCCACTACCGTGCCATGCTCCCGGCCCTTCTGACCGCTTTCTCGACCGCCTCCAGCGCCGCGACCGTGCCTGTGACCATGGACTGCGTGGAGAAGGGGGCTGGCGTATCCAACCGCACCGCGAGTTTCGTCCTGCCGCTGGGCGCGACGGTGAACATGGACGGCACCGCGCTTTTCGAGGGGGTGGTCGTCCTGTTCATCGCCCAGCTGTACGGGGTGGAGCTTGGCCTTCTGCAGCAGTTCACCGTCCTCCTGCTCGCCCTGCTGACTTCGGTCGGTGTGGCCGGTATCCCGGCCGCGAGCCTGGTTGCCATCACCCTCATCCTGAGCAGCCTCGGCCTGCCGCTCGAGGCGATGGGACTGATCATGGCTGTCGACCGCCTGCTCGACATGAGCCGAACGGCGGTCAACGTCTTCTCCGATTCGGTCGGCGCGGTGGTCATCGCCCGCTCGGAGGGAGAGCCGAACGTGCTGGGAGAACCCGCCCGTGGCGCGTCATGAACAACGCCGCCGGGCTCCCGAGGGCCGATCTCGAGGGCCGTATCCCGCAGGGGCTTCCGACATGGATGTCGGAAGGGACCGAGAGGAGGGATCAACCCCGAAGGGGCTTGCGGCATGGATGCCGCAAGGGTCCGAGGGGAGGGACCAGCGGCGTTGGGATGCGAGGCATCACCCGAAGGGCGGACATCGGCCCTCCGTTGCCGATGCCCTTCGGGGTCGCCTATCGCGACTCCCGATCCGCTCCAGGCGGATCGGTGAATCCATGGATGGATTCCGCCGCTATCCTAGAATCCAGGGTTCCCGATTCTAGGGACGGGTTCATGCTGGCCGACTTCCTCATCGTCCTCGGGCTGATCGTGCTCAATGGCTTCTTCGCCCTGTCGGAGCTGGCCGTCATCTCGGCGCGGCCGGCGCGGTTGCGGGTACTGGCCAAGGCAGGACGGAGGGGGGCCGAGACGGCCCTCCGGCTGGCGGCGGAACCCTCCCGTTTCCTGTCCAGCGTCCAGGTTGGCATCACCCTGGTCGGCATCTTCGCCGGGGCTTACGGTGGCGCCACCCTGTCCGGCCCGCTGGCTGGCTGGATGGCGGACATCCCCCTGCTCGCACCCTACAGCGCGAGCCTGGCCTTCGGTGTCGTCGTCGCCGGTCTGACCTACCTTTCCCTCATCATCGGCGAGCTTGTGCCGAAACAGCTGGCTCTCGCGCACGCTGAACCCCTGGCGGCCCTCGTCGCGCGTCCCATGAGCCTGCTTGCCCGGATATCCGCGCCGCTCATCTGGCTGCTGGATGCCTCCACCCGCCTGACATTGCGGCTGATGGGACAGGATGCGGCGGTGCGGGACAAGATCAGCGACGAGGAGATCCATGCCATCCTGGCCGAGGCAAGCGAGGCCGGGGTGGTCGAACGCGGCGAGCATGCCATTTTGCAGAGGGTCATGCGTTTCGCCGACCGTCCCGTAGAGGCGATCATGACCCCCCGTCCGGACATCGTGTGGCTGGATGTCGACAGCGACGATGTTGCCCTGCTCGGTGTCCTGCAGGCCAGCCCTCATGCCCGCCTGCCGGTCTGCCGCGGCGAACTGGATGAGCTCGAGGGGGTGGTGCTGGTGCGGGATCTACTCATCCAGCAATTGCAAGGGGAGACCCTCGACCTCCGCAAGGTGATGCGACCGCCCCTGGTGGTGCAGGAGGGCATGCGTGCGCTCACCCTGCTCGAACGCCTACGGCAGGCGCCTGTTCCCATCGCCTTCGTGGCCGACGAATACGGCAGCCTGCAGGGGCTCGTCACCGCCATGGACATCCTTGCAGCGCTGGCGGGAGAAACCGCGGAAACGGCGGGGCCGGCCAACCCCATGGTTGTGCTCGCCGGGGACGGCAGTTACCTGCTGGATGGCGGTCTGCCGCTGGACGAACTGGCCGAGTTGCTCGGCCTGGCCGATATCGGCGAATTGCGTGGCTTCCACACCCTGGCCGGCTATGTCCTGCACCACCTTGGCCACCTGCCGAAGATCGGCGAGCAGTTCGGGCTCGAGGGGTATATGTTCGAGGTGGTCGACATGGACGGGCGGCGCATCGACCGGGTGAGGGTGCGGCAGCGCCCGCAGTGATGCGAGGTCTTCAAGCTGTTGAAGCCCCTCCGCCTGCGCAGCTTCTCGACGCGGGTGGGGGACGGATGGAGGGAGTCCTGAAGAATGACCTTTGATGGATCCCCCTCAAGTCCAGAGCAGGTGGCCGATCTCGTCCCGATTGAGTAAGACGATCTGCTGGACCTTCGGGTCGACATGTTCACGCCCCGGCTCCACCTGCATCAGGCGCAGGAAATAGGGCACCAGCGCGGCCCGCAGCCACTGCTCGCTCCGCCCATCCGTCATGCCGTAATCCTCGGCAATGATCGCCTGCTGGGCCTCCGGCAGTTCAGGATGGGGGGCGATCACCACCCGCGCCTGCGCGTGCCAGCCCGCGTCGTCATCGGACGGCACCCCCGCCTCATCCACCACCTCGGGCATGCCGCGCACCCGCGCCAGCACGAAATCGCGGTATTCGCCGTGCGTATCGCTGAACGCTCGCACATGCCAGCGGAACCCGCTGTACACCAGGGTGTGCGGGGAGAGCACCAGCTCGGCCGGCGCCGGCCGGTTCATCGACTGATAGGCCAGGCGCAGCTTGGTCCCGTTGTAGGCCGCCATGCTGATCGCCCGGAACACCCTCAGGTCCAGCTCGCGATCCATCGGCCGCAACAATTCCACCGCCGGCACCTGCGCCGCCAGCGCCAACACCGGCCCATCGCCATGCGGCGCCGCGCCCAGCACCTCCAGCAGCTCGGACGTCTTCCCGGTCAGCAGCAGCGGCTCGAAGTCCCCGCCTGCCTCGTAGTACTTGCGCGACTTGTTGTAGACCAGGTTCCGGGGCCGCAGCGTCTGGTACACCGTGAAATCCTTCGAAGCCTGCGCCCGGCTGATCCCGAAGCGCTCCATCAGCGCCTGCGTGCGCACCCAGCCGGACAGCAACAACGTGCTCTCCAGCAACTTGAGGCGCTGGCGCACATCCCACTTCAGATCGTCGGCGGTCATTGGCAATTCGTTCATGCGAGCCATTCTCCGGCCACTGAAAGATGTGTCAATAAAAACGGCACAAGATAGTTGACGTGCCTATTTTGTGTGCCTACTATCAAGCCATGTCGAAAAAGTCGACATATCAATAACCCAGCGGGAGTATGCACATGACCACCTACAGCGACCACGAGATCGAATACTGGGCCGAAGTCTTCCAGGCCCCACCCAATCATTCGGATGCAGGCTGAACAGGAAGCGGTAGTTCTCATCCATCACCGTCCATTCTTCTTCCGGCTTGAATGCCACCACCGCGCGGTTCGGGAGTTCTTGCTTGACCGCATCGGCCACATAGAGCGGCACGGCATAAAACTTCTTGCCATCGGTGAAGATGTCCACCCGCAGCATGGAGCCGTTGTTGGCGATGCCGCCGCGCACGGGGATGCCGCTTTTCTGGGTGTCCGTCAGGTTGACGGTTCGGACGATGGGCGCGCTCTTGCCCGATTTGCTGGGTTTGTAGAGCGGTTCCCTGAAGGCCTTTTTGCCATCGTCACCATGCGCTTGCAGGCGTTGGCGGAGGGCTTCGATCAGCTTTTCGTTGCGCGGGTCGTCGTAACCCACGATGCGTTCA
Organism: Pseudomonadota bacterium; assembly: GCA_049322715.1. Taxonomy (GTDB): domain Bacteria; phylum Pseudomonadota; class Gammaproteobacteria; order Halothiobacillales; family Halothiobacillaceae; genus Thiofaba. The sequence continues at coordinate 1,748 of JBMOQP010000020.1, read as the reverse complement.
ATGTCCTTGAGCTTGAGGTTTTCCAGCGGCGTTCTGACCGCGCTCAAGCCTTGGCCAAGCAGCTTGGCGGAGCGGATGGTTTCCTGATGCGCCTGTCCCAGTCCACGGCACAGCGGGGCGCGGGAGACGCGAATGGGCTTGATGGATTGAGTGCGTTGTTTGTCATAGCCCGAAACATGCTCCAAGTGCAAGGCGGGATCGGGCTTGAGCCAGGCTTCAAGCTCCCAGCGAAAATGCGGCCAGGGCGCGGGGAACTGGGCTTCCAGTTTGCGCATGGCCTCGATATCCAGCACTTCGCCGGTCTGCGGATCGACAAAGCCTTCCCGCACCATGTCCAGTTCCTTACGGCGTGAATAATCCGCCAGTCGCTTGACCATGCCGTGACTGGCGGCAGCGACCACGGCGGCATCCAGCGCGTGGTGCAGGTCGCCGTCCTCGCGCACTTTGTTCAAGCCCCAGCGAGTGCGCAGGAAGGCAGTCAATTGGCCGGAAACGACCACGCAGCGTTTGTTCTCCGAGCCTTCCGCCAACTGAAGGTGGCGCTCCATAAGGTTCTTGAAGGCTTTGGCGATATAACGGGTGTCGGTCAGGTTGCGTTCGCGGAAGCCTTCGGCGGCTTTGTCGCAAAAATCCTTGCGCAACAGGCGGTCACGCTTGGCTTGGCGGTAGTTCTTGTTGCTTTCCACCCAGGCCTTGAAGCTGCGCCAGCGGTCGCTTTCGTGCTCGCCGCCCAGGTATTCGTAGGGGGTGCGGTTGCCTTTGTTGCGATTTTCGGCGGTCAGCACCAGCACCTTGTTGTTCATGCTGTCGTCAAAGCTGCGCGAGTAGGGCAGGGCGTGGTCGATCTCGACGTAGCCGTCTTCGTCCAGTCGTTGCAGGTCAAGAGCCTTCAGGCTGTAGGCGCACTTGCCGCCCTGTTCGTGGTAGAGGCGCATCTTGGCGAGCTGATCACGCCGGGGCAGGGCACCGAACAGGCGCCGGAACTCTTCAACAGCCTTTTCCTTGTCTTGCCGGAATGCTTTCTGCGCTTTCTCGATCTTTCGGCGCTCATCGAAAGGCTTGCTCAGATCCCGCGCCAGTTCGATATGCACGGCGGCGGGCGGGCCGTATTCGTCAATGATGGCGTTGACCAGTTTGCGGGCCTGATTGAGCGCGCGGTAGACGACAGGGTTGGGGAAATCGGTTTTGCGGATGGGCGGAAGCCGTGGCTTCTTGTTCTCATCCGTGTGAAGCTGACTGTGGTGGCTGTAGCCCGCAGCAAGCACGGCTTCGTCATACCTAAGACCTGCTTCCATGTGTGGAATGATCTTGCGCAGGGCCTTGATAGACAGGCGGATGAGATCGCTGAACGAAACATCCAGCACGGCCTCGATGATCGCGGGTTCAATGCCGCGCTTCTGCATCCAGTCACGGGCTTCGGCATCGTCCTTGAATACGGTCTGGGCATAGGCGAGATCATCCAGCCGATCCGGGGTGGCGGCATCGCGCGCCCATTCGGTTTTCAGGCCTGCGTCTTCATAGGCCTTGCGCAGGGCATGGAAGGCCTTGGCTTCAAACAGCATGGCGTCTTCCGCAGCAAGCTCGTTGCCTTCCTTACGCTTTTTCCAGTAATCCACGCCGCTAACAGGCCGTTGAAAAATTTCCGAGATTATCCGGCGGGACGTTGTGTCCCCTGCCGATCCGCGGGGCAAGGCCCGCTGATATGGGCCTCTTGACCACTCGGAGAGCGGTTTTCACGACTCCCCGGC
>JBMOQP010000019.1:0-15803 GCA_049322715.1 Pseudomonadota bacterium | reverse complement strand
ATGGAGCCCAAAGGCCGGAATCCGGGAGCAGCCCTGTCCCGAATTGCATCCGGGCTACGCTGCCGGGGGGCTGAGCCCTGCGACAACCTCCCTAGTCTCGAGGCACTGAAAAAAAGAAAGCCCGGCAACGCATGCCGGGCTTTTTCCATGCGGGGGCCATCCCTGGCCCTCTCAGGCGCTTAGTGCTGCGAGGCACCCTCGGCGCCGATGCCGGTCTCCGAGCGGACGTACTGGGCGGTGAACGCCTCCTGCTCGGCCTTGGCGCGCGCGCTCTTGTCCGTGATGGAGAAGAACCAGGCCAGGATGAAGGCCACCGGCATGGAGAAGATGGCCGGGTCCTGGTAGGCCACGATGGCCTGCTCGAACTTGAACACGTCCACCCACACGGTCTTGGACAGGACCACCAGCACCACGGCGGTGATCAGGCCGCCGAGGCCGCCCATGACCGCGCCGCGGGTGGTCAGGCCACGCCAGTAGATGGCCAGGAACAGGACCGGGAAGTTGGCGGACGCCGCGACGGCGAAGGCCAGGCCGACCATGAAGGCGATGTTCTGGTTCTCGAACGCGATGCCGAGGAAGATCGCGACGATGCCGAGGGCGATGGTGGCGTACTTGGAGAAGCGCATCTCGGCCTGCTCGTCGACTTGGCCGCGCTTGAACACGTTGGCGTACAGGTCGTGCGACACGGCCGAGGCACCCGCCAGGGTCAGGCCGGAGACCACCGCGAGGATGGTGGCGAAGGCCACGGCGGAGATGAAGCCGAGGAAGAAGTCGCCGCCGATCGCGTGGGACAGGTGGATCGCCGCCATGTTGTTGCCGCCGATCAGCTTCTTCGCCGCATCCAGGTAGGCCGGGTCGGTGGAGACCATGATGATGGCGCCGAAGCCGATGATGAAGGTCAGGATGTAGAAGTAGCCGATGAAGCCGGTGGCGAACAGCACGGACTTGCGCGCTTCCTTGGCGTCGGTGACGGTGAAGAAGCGCATCAGGATGTGCGGCAGGCCGGCCACGCCGAACATCAGCGCGAGGCCCAGCGAGATGGCGGAGATCGGGTCCTTCACCAGGCTGCCCGGGGCCATGATCGCGTCGCCTTTCGGGCTCATCTCGACCGCCTTGCTGAACATGGCGTCGAAGCTGAAGCCGAAGGCCCACAGCACGGCCAGGGCCATGAAGGTGGCGCCGGAGAGCAGCAGCACGGCCTTGATGATCTGCACCCAGGTGGTGGCGAGCATGCCGCCGAAGGTGACGTAGAGGATCATCAGCACGCCGACGATGACGACCGCGTAGGTGTACGGCAGGCCGAACAGGACCTCGATCAGCTTGCCCGCGCCCACCATCTGCGCGATCAGGTACATGGCGACCACGACCAGCGAGGCAACGGCGGCGACGGCGCGCACCGGCACCTGGGAGAGGCGGTAGGAGGCGACGTCGGCGAAGGTGTACTTGCCAAGGTTGCGCAGCTTCTCGGCCAGCAGGAACAGCATGATCGGCCAGCCGACCAGGAAGCCGATCGAGTAGATCAGGCCGTCGAAGCCGTTGGCGAACACGAGGCCGGCGATGCCGAGGAAGGAGGCGGCGGACATGTAGTCACCCGCCAGGGCCAGACCGTTCTGGAAGCCGGTGATACCGCCGCCCGCGGTGTAGAAGTCCTTGGCGGTGCGGGTACGCTTGGCGGCCCAGTAGGTGATGCCGAGGGTGGCGATCACGAACAGGATGAACATGGTCACGGCTGGCATGTTGACGCCCTTCTCGGCGCCATCTGCGGCCAGGGTGACGCCGGCATAGGCGAGGGCGGCGAGTCCGGCCGCCATCATCATGGGACGCATCATCATTTCGCGTTCTCCTTGATCTGCGCGGTCAGGGCGTCGAACTCGCGGTTCGCGCGGCGCACGTAGATGCCGGTCAGGACAAAGGCGGCGATGATGACGAGGAAGCCCGTCAGGATGCCGATCGACATGACCGTGCCTTCGCCGAGCTTGGCGGCCAGGGCCGTCGGGTTGAAGGCGATGAACAGGATGAAGGCGTAGTAGATGACCATCATGATGACGGCCATCGTCCAGTTGTACTTGGAGCGCTTGCTCACAAGTTCCTGAAAGCGCGGATCCGCCTGGATGCGCGCGGCCAGATCGGGTTGCATGGTGGAGGACTCCCTCTTTATTGGTTTCTCTTTGCCGGGCCGCTTGCGGCCTCGGCGCAGATTACGCGTGCGGGAGGAATCGGTAAAGTTCCAGTGAATCAATACCATTCAAGCATTTTCTGATGGATATATCGAAATATGCCTGATGGGAGGGTGAAAGCACCCATGCGGGCCGTTGCGGCCCGAGGGGATGGTGTTTGCAAGAGATCCGGATCCAGGCCCTCGGGGCCGGATCCGGGCGATGGATCAGGCCTTGCCCTGCAGCTGGTCCAGGATGGCCGGGTTTTCCAAGGTGGAGACGTCGCCGGTGATGTCCTCGCCCTTGGCGATGGAGCGCAGCAGGCGGCGCATGATCTTGCCGGAGCGGGTCTTGGGCAGGTTGTCCCCGAAGCGGATCTCGTCGGGCTTGGCGATGGGGCCGATCTGCTCGTTCACCCATGCGCGCAGCTCCTCGACCATCTTCGCGGCCTCCTCGCCGACCGGACGCTCGCCCTTGCACACCACGTAGGCGACGATGGCCTCGCCCTTGATGTCGTGCGGGCGGCCGACCACGGCGGACTCGGCGACGCGCGGGTGGGCGACAAGGGCGGACTCGATCTCCATGGTGCCCAGGCGATGGCCGGAGACGTTCAGCACGTCGTCGATGCGGCCCATGATCCAGAAGTAGCCGTCGGTGTCCTTGCGCGCCGAGTCGCCGGCCAGGTAATAGCCGGGGAAGTAGTGCGGGAAGTCGGTCTGCTTGAAGCGCTCGTCGTCGTTCCAGATGGTGCGCACCATGGACGGCCAGGGTTTCTTGATGACCAGGTAGCCCCCGTGTTCCGCGTCGACCGGATGGCCGTGGTCGTCGACCACGTCGGCCATGATGCCCGGCAGCGGGCGGGTGCAGGAGCCGGGCTTGGTGGCCACGGCGCCGGGGATCGGGGCGATCATGTGCGCGCCGGTCTCGGTTTGCCACCAGGTGTCGACGATCGGGCAGCGCTCCTTGCCGATCACGCGGTGGTACCACATCCAGGCCTCGGGGTTGATCGGCTCGCCCACGGAGCCAAGCAGGCGCAGCTTGCTCAGGTCGTACTGGGCGGGAACCTCCTCGCCCAGCTTCATAAGCGCGCGGATCGCGGTCGGCGCGGTGTAGAAGATGGTCACGCCGTGGTTCTGCGCCACTTCCCAGAAGCGGCCGCCGTGCGGGAAGGTCGGCACGCCCTCGAAGATCACCTGGGTGGCGCCGATCGCCAGAGGGCCGTAGGCGACGTAGGAGTGGCCGGTGATCCAGCCCACGTCGGCGGTGCACCAGAACACGTCCTCGTCGCGGGTATCGAATACCCACTTGTTGGTCAGGATGGCGTTCAGAAGGTAGCCGCCGGTGGAGTGCTGGATGCCCTTCGGCTTGCCGGTGGAGCCAGAGGTGTAGAGCAGGAACAGCGGATGCTCGGCGGATACGAACACCGGCTCGCAGCTTGCCGGCTGGCTGGAGGTCAGCTCGTGCCACCAGATGTCGCGGCCTTCGTGCATCGCGGCGCCATGGTTGGTGCGCTGGAACACCACGACCTTCTCGATGGTCGGGCAGCCGTGCTCCATGGCCTTGTCCACCGCGCCCTTGAGCTCGATGGTGCGGCCGCCGCGGAAGCCGCCGTCGGCGGTGATGATGACGCGCGCGCCGGCGTCGTTGACGCGGTCACGCAGGGCCTCGGCGGAGAAGCCGCCGAACACCACGGAGTGGATGGCGCCGATGCGGGCGCAGGCCTGCATGGCGACGACCGCCTCGGCGATCATTGGCATGTAGATGACGACGCGGTCGCCTTCGCCGATGCCCAGGCTCTTGAGGCCGTTGGCAAGCCTGCACACCTCGGCGTGCAGCTGGCGGTAGGTGATCTCGCGGGTGTCGCCCTTGTCGCCTTCGAAGCGGATGGCGATCTTGTCGCCGCGGGTCTCGAGGTGACGGTCCAGGCAGTTCCAGGAGACGTTGAGCTTGCCGTCCTCGAACCAGCGGAAGTGCGGGGCGTTCTCGGTGTTGAGGACGGTCTGGAACGGGGTGTGCCAGTCGATCTCGGTGCGGGCGAGGTCCGCCCACGTGCCCTCGAAATCCGCGTCGAAGCGCTGGTGCAGTGCGTCGAGGCGCTCCCCGTTCAGGCGCGCGCGGGCGGCGAACTCGGCGGGCGGGGCGAAGACACGGGTTTCATGCAGGACGGATTCCAGGGCCTCGGACATCACAAGCTCCTTGGGTTGGGCGATCGGAAAACAATGTTCCATTCTATCTGTCCGATGGGGTGCGGGTCACCCCGGGCGCCGGGATGATGCCTTTGCGCCCGATTTGCATTACCTTCGAGCTTTGCGTGGGAATGCAGAAGAGGTGCCACATGAGAGTCAGCGAACTGGTCGAACATTGGGCGCGCAAGCCCGAGGCGGGGGAGGTGATCGAGGTGCCGGTCGTGATGGCCCTTGATGACGCCGCCAAGATCGAGGCCCTCGCGGAGATGTTTGCCGCGGGCGACTCACGCACCATCCTGCGCGACCTGATCCATGCCGCCCTGCGAGAGGTCGAGGCCGGTTTTGCCTACGTCCCCGGCCAGCGCGTGGTCGAGCAGGACGAGCAGGGCGATCCCATCTACGAAGACGTCGGCCTGACCCCGCGCTTCGTCGAACTCAGGAAGCGCCACTTCACCCGTCTGCGGGGCAAGGGCTGACCGCGTGCGTGCGGTGGAAGTTGCGCGTCTGCTCGAGCGCGAGATCGAGGCGGCGGCATCGGGCGAACACACTCCGGTCATGCTGTGGGGGCCGCCCGGGGTCGGCAAGTCCGCCCTCGTCGCCCAGGCGGCCGCCGCGCGCACGGTGCCAATGATCGACCTGCGCCTGTCCCAGCTCGAGCCTTCCGACCTGCGCGGCATGCCCTATCACCGGGAGGGCCGGGTCGAGTGGGCCACCCCCTCCATGCTGCCGCAGGCCGGACGCGACGGTCCGCGCGGCGTGCTGTTCCTCGACGAGATCAACGCCGCCCTGCCGCAGGTCGCGGCAAGCGCCTACCAGCTCATCCTCGACCGCCGCCTGGGCGACTACCGCCTGCCGGACGGCTGGGCCATCCTCGCAGCCGGCAACCGGGTGGGCGACCGCGGCGTGACCTCTGCCATGCCTGCGCCGCTCGCCAACCGCTTCACCCACTACGAGTTGTTGCCGCAGATCGACGACTGGCTGGGGTGGGCGGAACGGGCCGGCGTGGACGAACGCCTGCGACGCTTCCTCGCCCAGCGCCCGGACCTTTTGTTCGTTTTTCCCGAACAGGTCAACGTTCACGCCTTCCCCAGCCCGCGCAGTTGGGCCTTCGCCGACCGCGCCCTGCGCAAGTTTGCCGCCGATCCCGACCTGCTGGAGCCAGCCTTGTCCGCCTGCGTGGGCGAGGTCGCCGCCATGCTCCTCGTGAGCTGGCTCGCGCGGCCGCAGTTCGACCTCGACACCCTGCTGGCGCAGGACGATCCGGCCCTCCCCGATGATGCGGACGGCCGCTGGGCGGTGCTGGATGCCGCCATCGTTCGCGCCGGGCGCATCGATCCGGACGACGTCGACCAGGCCGGCTGCATGCTGCGCCTGGCCATCCGCTTCGAGCCGGAGCTGGGCGAGCGCCTGGTGCGGGCCCTGCGTGCGCGCCTGGGCGAAGACCTGTATGCCCTGGACGCCTTCGATGACTGGGCGGTCAGGACCGCAAGAGGCTGATCGGGCTTGGACAGGCTCGACCGCGTCCGCCGCGAACTGGCCCGCGCCCAGCCCATCATCGGTCGGCTGGCGAGCTTCCTGCGTCTGGATGTGGAGACGGCCTTGGGCGTGGCGGTGGAAACCGGCGTGGGTCACCTCCTGTTCGATGCTGATTACCTGGCGCGGGCCGAGGACGCCGAGCTTCGCTATTGGCTGGCTCATGCCGCTCTGCATGCCGCGCTGCTGCACTTCGCTCCACCGCCAGGAAGGCCCGATGCGTGGTCGGCGGCGTGCGACGCGCAGGTCGACCGCCTGCTGCGCGAGCTGGGCCTTGCCCCGCCCGGATACGTTGCCACCGAGCGCCACGCCTGGTGGCGGGGGGGCGCGGAGGAGGGCGGTGAGGCCGCAAGAAGCCGCGCCTCGGGCATCGCCGCTGAGGATGCGCCCGCGAGTGATGTTGGACGCGGCGATGCCCGCCTCTGGCGAACCCGCGTGCGGCAGGCCGTCGGCGAGGCCATGGGGGCGGGGGATGCGCGCGGTGCCCTGCTGCGCGAGCTGCTGGGCGAGTCCCCTGACGCGGCGGCGCACGACTGGCGCGGCCGGCTGGCTGCCTTCATGCAGCGCTGGCACCGGGCCGAGGCACACTACGGCCGACCCTCGCGCCGCGCCACCGAGCCCTTCCTCCTGCCCGCGCTGCGGCCCGCCGCCGCGCATATCGTGCTGGCGGTCGACATCAGCGCCTCGATCGACAATGCCCTGCTGCGCGGCTTCTGGTCCGAGATCCAGGCGTTGGCCGGACAGATCCCCATGCGGCTGACCCTGCTCGCCGCCGACACCCGCCTCGCCCCGGGAGCCCCCTGGCGGTTCGCCGTGGGCGAGGTGCCGTCCTGGCCGGCGCCGCATGGCCAGGGCGGCACCGACTTCCGGCCGGTGTTCGACTGGGTCGGGCGTAGCGGTGAGGACTTCGACGCGCTCGTCTACTTCACCGACGGCAAGGGCGACTACCCCGCCACGGCGCCCGGCCTGCCGGTGCTGTGGGCGGTGGCCGGAACGGCCATGCCCCCCTTCGGCGAGGTGATCCGTCTGTGAGGCAGGCTCGCGTCGTCATCGCCGAGGCGGAGCAGGCGCTGATCCGGCGCGTGCTCGACCAGTTGTGGCTGGAGCAGGGCTTGTCGCGCCACACCCTCGGTGCCTACGAGACGGACATCCGTCTGTTCGCCGCCTGGCTCGACGGGCAGGGCTGCGGCCTGATTGGCGCCAACCGGGCGCTGATCATGCGGTTCCTTGCCGAGCGCCTGGCGGAGGGGCGTGAGCCGCGCAGCCTGGCCCGCCTGCTCTCGGCCCTGCGCCGCTTCTACGGCTGGCTTGGGGCGCGCGGCGAGATCGGGCTCGACCCCACCCTCGATATCCCGCCGCCGCGCATCGGCCGCCCGCTGCCCAAGGCCCTGGGCGAGGCGGACGTCGAGGCCCTGCTCGCCGCACCGATGATCGATACCCACCTCGGCCTGCGCGACCGCGCCATGCTGGAAACCCTGTACGCCACCGGCCTGCGCGTATCGGAACTCGTCGGCCTCGCCCTCGGTCAGATCAGCCTGAGCGCGGGCGTGGTGCGCGTGCTCGGCAAGGGGCGCAAGGAACGGCTGGTGCCGCTCGGTGCCGAGGCGGTGCACTGGATCGAGCGCTATCTAGAGGAGGCCAGGCCGGCCCTGCTGGAGGGACTGGGCGAGAGCGAGGCGCTGTTCGTCACGCGGCGCGGCGGGCCGATGACTCGGCAGATGTTCTGGACGCTGATCAAGCGCCACGCGGCCCGGACCGGCATCGTCGCGCCGCTCTCGCCGCACACCCTGCGCCATGCCTTCGCCACCCACCTGCTCAATCACGGCGCCGACCTGCGCGTGGTGCAGATGCTGCTCGGGCACAGCGACCTGTCGACCACGCAGATCTACACCCACGTGGCGCGCGCCCGCCTCAAGGCTCTGCACCAGGCCCATCACCCGCGCGGATGAACTTTCATGCCCGGGACATGTATGCTGGGCAAAGTGTCTTCTAACCAACGCACCCATCCCCGTGGTGATCGATTTTCGGAGAACCGCATGAAACGTCTGACCGTCCCTTCGACCATGCTCAGGACATGCCTGGCCCTTGTGCTTGCCACCAGCCTGCCCGCGCTGGCCGATCCTGCCGCCGAGGCCCTGGCCAAGAAGCTCAAGGAGACCATGCCCGGCCTGCCGCTGACTTCGGTCACCGCCACCCCCGTCGCAGGGGTGTACGAGGTGGTCGCCGGGCCAGACGTGGTGTACATGACCGGCGACGGGCGCTACATGTTCCAGGGCGCGCTGGTGGACTTCGAGCAGCGCAAGAACCTGACCGAAGAGCGCCGTACCGGCATCCGGGTCGAGCTGCTCAAGCAGGTGAAGGATGAGGACACCATCATCTACGCCCCGCAGGGTGCGGCGAAGCACACCATCACCGTGTTCACCGACCCGAGCTGCCCGTACTGCCGCAAGCTGCACAACGAGGTGCCGGAGCTGAACAAGCAGGGCGTTAAGGTGCGCTACGTGCTTTATCCGCGTGCCGGGCTGGATTCGCCGATCGGCAAGTCGAGCATCGGTATCATGTGCTCCAAGGACCGCAAGGCCGAGCTGGACAAATCGCTCGGCGGCCAGAGCGTCAGTCTGCCGGCCTGCGACAGGCATCCCCTCGCGCACATGATCGACCTCGGCACGCAGCTGGGCCTGGAGGGCACGCCGTTCATCGTCACCGAGGGCGGGCAGGTCATCCCGGGCTACCGTCCGGCGGCCGAACTGGTGAAAGTGCTGGAGCGCATCAAGGCCGGGGGCTGACCCTTGCCCTGTGCATTTGATGCGCCATGGACTGGCGTTCCGTAGCCCGGATAGGCCTGCGGCCGGAATCCGGGGCAGGACTCCCGGATTCCGCTACGCTCCATCCGGGCTACCGCTACTGCATCAGCCGGGCAGATGGGCTGAATCCAGGGAGGCGAACATGATCTGGCTGGCTTTCTGCCTCTGCGCGCTGGTGATCGGGGTGGCGGGCTACCAGCTGTCCCGATACGGCGACCGGATCGCCGAGCTGACTGGCCTCTCCCGCGGCTGGATCGGCCTCGTCCTGGTGGCGACCGCCACCTCGCTGCCCGAATTGTTCACCGGGGTGAGCGCCGTCGCCCTCGCCGATGCCCCCAACATCGCCGTGGGCAACATCCTCGGCGCCACGGTCATGAACCTGCTCCTGATCGTGTTGCTCGACTTCTTCCACCGCAAGGCGCCGGTCTTCACCCTGGTCAGCCACGGCCACATCCTCGGCGCGGGGTTCGCGGCCATGATGCTGGGGCTGGTCGGCTTCAACATCCTCCTTGCCCAGCAGGGGCCGCAGCCCACCCTCGGCCATGTCGGTGCCTATACGCCGGTGATCGTGCTGCTCTACCTCGTCTCCCTGCGCGTCGTATTCCTCTACGAGAAGGGGCACAACCACGTCGAACCCCAGCCTCCGGCGGATGGCATCACCCTCAGGGGCGCCATCCTCCGGTTCATGCTCGCGGCGCTGGTGGTGGTGGCTGCTGCCCTGGTCCTGCCCTTCATTGCCGAGGAAATCGCCCGCGAGATGGGCTGGGCGCGCGGCTTCGTCGGCACCCTGTTCGTCGCCCTGGCCACCACCCTGCCCGAGATCGCGGTCACCGTGGCAGCCTTGCGGCTGGGCTCGCTCGACCTCGCCATTGGCAACCTGTTTGGCAGCATCCTGTTCAACCAGGTCATCCTTGCCATCGACGACCTGTTCTTCCTCGAGGGGCCGTTGTTCTCGCACATCGACCTGATGCACGCGGTCTCCGCCCTCTCCGCGGTGATGATGACCGGGGTGGCGATCGTCGGCCTGCTCTATCGCCCTGCGACGCGCCTGTTCAAGACCGTCGGCTGGGTCAGCCTCACCCTGTTCTCCCTCTACATGCTGAACGCCTATGTCATCTTCATCTATGCCCAGTGAGTGCATGCATGCCGGGGGGGAGGGGAATATCTGCCACAGCCTTGCGGGGGAGGCGGTCCTGAGAGCGCTGCAGAGCGACGCCGATCATGGCCTGGGCGAGGCGGCGGCCGCTGCGCGGCTGGCCCGCCATGGCGAGAATGTCCTCCCCGCGCCTCCCCGGCGGGGCCTCCTGGGGCGCTTCCTCGCCCAGTTGAACAACCCCCTGATCTACGTCCTGTTTCTTGCCGCTTTGGTGACGCTTTCCCTCGGGCATTTCACGGACACCGGCGTGATCGTGGGGGTCATCGTCATCAATGCCCTGCTGGGGGTGGTGCAGGAGGGCAAGGCCGAGCGTGCGCTGGAGGCCCTGCGCGAGGTGCTGACCCCGCATGCCCAGGTGCTGCGCGACGGCCGGGTGGCGCGGATCGACGCCAGCCGGCTGGTGCCGGGGGATATCGTGCTGCTGCAGGCGGGCGACAAGGTGCCGGCGGACATGCGCCTGATCCGGGCGCACAGCCTGGCCATCGACGAAAGCCTGCTCACCGGCGAGTCCGTGCCCGTGGAGAAGGGCACGGTTCCGGTGGCCGCCGGGGCCCGGGTTGCGGAGCGCAGCAGCATGGGCTTCGCCGGCACCCTGGTGACCCAGGGGCAGGGGACTGGCGTGGTCGTGGCCACCGGGGTGCACACCGAGCTCGGACGCATCAGCGCCCTGCTCAAGGCGGTCCCCCAGCTGACTACGCCGCTCCTGCAGCACCTGGAGCGGCTGTCCAAGGATCTCAGCCTGATCATCCTGGGCCTCGCGGTGCTGGCCTTTCTGATCGGCGTGGCCTGGCAGGGGCTGCCCTGGGCCGACACCTTCCTGATCGCGGTCGGCATGGCGGTGGCCGCCATTCCCGAGGGCCTGCCGGCCGTGCTGACCATCGCCCTGGCCATTGGCGTGCAGCGCATGGCCAGGCGCAACGCCATTGTGCGCCGCCTGCCTGCGGTCGAGGCGCTCGGCGCGGTGACCACCATCTGCACCGACAAGACCGGCACCCTGACCTGCAACGTCCTCACCGCCGTGCATGTCCTGACCCCGCAGGGCGAGTACACGGTCGAGGGCGTGGGCTACGACCCCCACGGCCGCATGCTGCGGGATGGCGCCCCCGTCGAGCGGGATGGCCACACGGATGTGGAGGCGCTGCTGCATGCGGCCATGCTCTGCAACGATGCCGAACTGGCCCGCGACGGAGATCTGCGCTGGCACGTCTTGGGGGATCCGCTGGAAGGCGCCCTCCTGGTGCTGGCGCGCAAGTTCGGCTTCGACCCGGATCTCGAGCGCGCGTGCTGGCCGCGCCTCGACCTCCTCCCCTTCGACGCGCGCCTGCGCTACATGGCCACGCTCCATCACGACCCCGAGGAGGGAAGGGTCGCGCTCATCAAGGGCGCGCCCGAGGTCATCCTTGCCCGCCTGAAGGAGGTCCCGCCGGGCATCGAGGCGGAGCTGGCCCGGCTTGCCGGACAGGGCTTGCGCCTGATCGCTTTCGCGCGGAAGCCGCTGGAGGGCCACGGTCTCGTCGCAGAGGATATCGAAGGTGGGCTTGAATGGCTGGGCCTGGTCGGTTTCATCGACCCGCCGCGCGAGGGCGTGCCCGAGGCCGTGGCGGCCTGTCAGCAGGCGGGCATCCGTGTGAAGATGATCACCGGCGACCATGCGGTTACGGCCGGCGCCATCGCCCGCCAGCTCGGCATTGGCGACGGGCAGGCCGTCCTGACCGGAGAGGAGATCGACCGGCTCTCGCCCGGCCAGCTCGGCGAGCGTGTGCGCGAGGCGGACGTGTTCGCGCGCACAACGCCCGAGCAGAAGCTGACCCTCCTGCGCGCCCTGCAGCAGGCCGGCGAGGTGGTGGCCATGACCGGCGACGGGGTTAACGACGCCCCGGCGCTCAAGGGGGCGCAGGTCGGCATCGCCATGGGCAGGGCGGGTTCGGAGGTGGCACGCGAGTCCTCGGTGATCGTGCTGGCGGACGACAACTTCGCCACCATCGCCAAGGCGGTGCGCGAGGGGCGGGGGGTGTACGACAACCTGCGCAAGACCATCCTCTACATCCTGCCCTCGGATGCGGGCGAGGCGATGATCATGCTTGCCGCCCTGCTGCTGGGCGGGGTCGCGCCGATCACGCCGGTACAGATCCTTTGGATCAACATGGTGACCACGGTCAATCTCGCCATCGCCCTCGCGTTCGAGAAGGCTGAAGGGGATGTCATGCGGCGCCCGCCCCGGTCCCCGCGGGCCCTCCTGGTGGAGGGGGCGGTGCTATGGCGCATCCCTCTGGTCGGCGGCCTGATGGTGCTGGGGGGGTATGGCATGTTCAACCTGGTGCTCGACCAGGGGGAAAGTCTCGAGGTCGCGCGCACCGCGGCGCTCAACACCATCGTCCTGATCGAGTGCTTCTACCTCCTCAATGCGCGCTACCTGAATGCCCCGGTGCTCAACCGCGAAGGCCTGTTCGGCAACCCGGTGGTCTGGTATGTGATCGGCCCGCTGGTCCTCCTGCAGTTGCTGGTCACCTACGTGCCGTTCATGAATGCCTTGCTCGGCACTGCGCCGCTCGAGGCCGCCACCTGGGGATGGATGACGCTGACCGCCCTGGGCGTGCTGCTTGCGGTCGAGCTGGAGGTGAGGATCAGGGGATGGTGGGGCCGGCGCGCCCCATCGCCGGTCGGCGCCTGAAAACGCGACACCCGCCGTGCGGCGGGTGTCCTTGAGCGGGCTAACGCTTGAGGGCGCCTCGAAAAACCTTTCGAGGCGCCCCTGCGTCCCATGGATGGGAAGCCGCCCAATCGCGTCAGCGATTGAGATGGCGTGAGTTCGTCGCGGCTGGATACATCCATGTATCCAGCCCTTCGGGGAACGCTACGCGTTCCATCGTTGCTCCCTGCAACGATGTTGGTTTCCCGCGACGAACGTCCTCGAAAAATCCCATGGATGGGGTTTTTCGAGGTTCCCTTGAGATTAATGCAGCAGGCTGAACATTCTGCGGCGGTAGGCCTGCACCGCCGGGTGCTCGTTGCCGAGCATCTCGAACAGCTGAAGCAGGCCCTTGCGGCCGGCGTCGTCGCCGAAGGCGCGGTCGCGCTTCATGATTTCGAGGAACTGCTCCATCGCCGCCTCGTGCTGGCCCTGGCCGATCAGCACGGTGGCGAGCTTCTGGCGGGCCTCGAGATCGGCCGGATCGTGGCTGATGCGGCCGAGCAGCTCGGCCATGTCGCCGGCGCCCTGGGCCTGGCGGGCAAAGCCGATCTGCGCCTTCAGTTCGCGCGCCATGCCCGCCTCGGGGGCCTCGGCGGGGATGGCGCCGAGGATGGTCACGGCCTCGTCCAGGTTGCCTTCGTGGGCGGCGAAGCGGGCGAGGGCGAACAGCACGGCGGTGTTCTTCGGGTCGATCCTGTTGGCCTGGTGCAGCAGCTCGATCGCGCTGGCCTCGTCGCCTTGCTCGAGCAGCGCCATCGCCTGCTTCAGCATCAGGTCGGACTCGCGCACGATGTGCTTGTCGATGAGCTGGCGGATCGCGCTCTCCGGCTGAGCGCCCATGAACTGGTCGACGGCGCGGCCGTCCTTGAACAGCATCACGGTCGGCAGGCTGCGGATGCCGAACTGGGCGGCCAGCATCTGCTCCTGGTCGGTGTCGACATAGGCCAGGTGCACGTCGCCGTTGTAGCCCTCCGCCACCTTTTTCAAGAGCGGCTTGAGGATCTGGCAGGGCTGGCACCACGCAGCCCAGAAATCGACCAGCACGGGGCGCTCGTGCGAGGCCTGGATGACTTTCTCGGCAAAATCCTGTTCGGTGACGTCAAAGACGATGGCACTCATCGGGTGTCCTCGGATCGGTTCCTGAAATAGGGTGGGCCTTATCTTACAGGCTGCCGTTAGAATGGGGGCGTCCATCAGGGATTCAATCGACCAGCATGAGCAACAACGTCTACAACGCCGCCGCCATCGAGGTGCTCACCGGGCTCGAGCCGGTGCAGAAGCGTCCCGGCATGTACACCGACACCACCCGCCCGAATCATCTGGCGCAGGAGGTGATCGACAACAGCGTGGACGAGGCGCTGGCCGGCTTTGCCAAGCGGATCGAGGTGACCCTGCACGGCGATGGTTCGGTCTCGGTGGTCGACGACGGGCGCGGCATGCCGGTCGACATCCACCCGGAGCAGGGCATCCCCGGGGTGGAGGTGATCCTCACCAAGCTGCACGCGGGCGGCAAGTTCTCCGAGAAGGCCTACGGCTACTCCGGCGGTCTGCACGGCGTGGGCGTGTCGGTGGTCAACGCGCTCTCGCGCCGTCTGGAGGTCACCGTCTGGCGCTCGGGCTGCGAGTACGCCATGGCCTTCGAGCACGGCGCCAAGGTCGAGGACCTGCGCGTGACCGGCACGGTGGGCAGGAACCGCACTGGCACCCTGGTGCGTTTCTGGCCGGAGCCGAAGTACTTCGACACGCCGAAGTTCCTGGTCAGCCGCCTGCGCCAGCTGCTGCGCGCCAAGGCCGTTCTGTGCCCCGGGCTCAGGGTGGCCTTCGTCGACGAGGCGGAGGGCACGAAGGACGAGTGGTGCTATGCGGACGGGCTGCGCGATTACCTGCTCGAGGCCCTGCAGGGCCAGCTGATCCTTCCGATGGCGGCCTTCACGGGCAGCCTCGCGGGCGAGCGCGAGGCGGTGGATTGGGCGCTGGCCTGGCTGGCCGACGGCGGCGAGGCCGTCCAGGAAAGCTACGTCAACCTGATTCCCACCGCGCAGGGTGGCACCCACGTCAACGGCCTGCGACTGGGCCTGACCGAGGCCCTGCGCGAGTTCTGCGAGTTCCGCAACCTGCTGCCGCGCGGCCTCAAGCTCGCGCCGGAGGATGTGTGGCAGGACGTGACCTTCGTGCTGTCGCTGAAGATGCGCGAACCGCAGTTCGCCGGCCAGACCAAGGAGCGCCTTTCCTCGCGCGAGAGCGCGGCCTTCGTCTCGGGCGTGCTCAAGGATGCCTTTAGCCTGTGGCTCAACCAGCAGCCGGAGGTGGGCGAGCAGATCGCCCAGCTTGCCATCCAGAAGGCCCAGCGCCGCCTGCGCGAGGAGAAGAAGGTGGTGCGCAAGCGCGTCACCCAGGGCCCCGCGCTGCCGGGCAAGCTCGCGGACTGCCTGTCCACCGACCTCTCGCGCACCGAGCTGTTCCTGGTCGAGGGCGACTCCGCCGGCGGTTCGGCCAAGCAGGCGCGCGACCGCGACTTCCAGGCCATCCTGCCGCTGCGCGGCAAGATCCTGAACACCTGGGAGACCGACCCCGAGCAGGTGCTCGGTTCGCAGGAGGTACACGACATCGCCGTCGCGCTCGGCATCGAGCCGGGCAACCCGGACCTCGCCGGCCTGCGCTACGGCAAGGTGTGCGTGCTGGCGGACGCCGACTCGGACGGCCAGCACATCGCCACACTGCTGTGTGCCCTGTTCGTGCGCCATTTCCCCAGCCTGGTCGAGGCCGGACACGTGTACGTGGCCATGCCGCCGCTGTTCCGCATCGATGCCGGCAAGCAGGTGTTCTACGCGCTGGACGAGCAGGAGCGCGACGGCATTCTCGACCGCCTGAAGGCGGAGAAGGTGGGCAAGGTGAGCGTGACCCGCTTCAAGGGCCTGGGCGAGATGAACCCGATGCAGCTGCGCGAGTCGACCATCGCCCCGGAGACCCGCCGCCTGGTACGCCTGACTCTCGACGAGGCGGAGGAGGCACGCCTCATGCTCGACATGCTGCTGGCCAAGCGGCGCGCCGCCGACCGGCGCTCCTGGCTGGAGAGCAAGGGCCATCTGGCCGACGTGGCGCTCTAGGGAAATGCTTATGTCTTGACACGCTCCCCCCTGGAGTGTGTCCTCCGGCTGATCCCTCCTCTCGAGCTCTTCCGGCATCCCTGCCGGAAGGCCCTTTGGGCTTCAGCCTTCGAGAGCGTCGCGGCACATGTCAACATCGTTGCATGGAGCAACGATGTTGACATGTGCC
>JBMOQP010000018.1:0-15846 GCA_049322715.1 Pseudomonadota bacterium | reverse complement strand
AGGACCAGTCGTCCGGGATGTCCTCGAAGCGGGTGCCGGGGGCGAGCCCGCTGTCCGGGTCGCCCTTGGTCTCGTCGTAGATCCAGCCGCAGGTCTTGCAGATCCAGCGTGGGGTGGTCATGGCGGTGATTCCGGTATTCAGGTGGGCATCGTCATCGCGGGCTTGCACCAGCTTCGCGTTAGGAGCGAAGAGACGTGGCGATCCAAGGGCGCAGGGATGATCCGGCGCAATGGATTGCTTCGCTGCGCTACCAACAGTGCAGGAGCACTGTTGCGACGCCTTGGCGTTGGCCGAAGGCCGGAAACCATGGATGGTTTCCGCCGCAATGACGATTCATGGGACGAACTCAGGACGCCGCCATGGCATCCAGCTCCTTGCGCAGGTGCTTGATGGCCGGGGTGACGATGGCGACGAAGTAGGCCTCGCGCAGCTTGCGCTGGGCCGGTGCGTCGATCAGGTAGCCGTTGGCGCCGGTGTGCTGCATGGCGGAGTTGGCCGCGCGCAGGGACAGTTCGGAGCCGAGCAGGCGGGCTTCCAGCACGCTGCGCATGAAGTCCGGCTCGGGGTTGAACACGTCGTCGCACAGGCCGGCGATGGCCTCGCGGGCGTCCTCCAGCTCCTCGCGCAGCTCGTCCGGGCGGTCGTCCAGGTAGCAGTTGACGTGGCCGAGCTTGGGCTCGACGTCCTCGCACAGCTTGATGCAGCCCTCGATCAGCCCGGTCGCCATGCCGGTCTGCAGCAGCACGAAGCCGGCCTTCATCTTCTTCAGGTAGGGCAGGATCGGGTCGCCGAGGACGTGGATCTTGGGCACGAACACGTCCTTGAAGTGCAGCGAGTAGGTGCCGGTGCCTTCCATGCCGGTGAATTTCACCAGCTGCTTCATCGTGATGCCTTCCCAGTCGGTGTTGACCAGCGCCATCACGTCGCGGGCGTTCTTGCCCTTCACCTTGAAGATGGAGCCGAACCAGTGGCCCGGGCCGAGGTTGGAGACCCACGGCAGGGTGCCGTTGACGATAAAGCCGTCGTCGATCTCCTCGGCCGAGAGCAGCAGCTCCTCGATGCCGGCCATGTACTTCATCGGGTTGGAGAGCGCCGTGCCGCCGAGCGCCTCGCCGCTGGCCAGCAGCGGCAGGACATGCTTCTTGAGGAAGGCGTTGTCGGACATCTCGATGTACCAGCCGACCACGTCCTGCGCCCACAGCATGAAGCCGGTGGACATGCACTCCTGCGAGACGATGTCCATGACCTTGAGGGCGGTCTGCAGGTCGTGCTCGCCGCGACCGTTCTGCGAGGCGAGATGCTGGCGGAAGGCGCCGGCCTCGCCGAGGGCGCGCAGCACGTCGGCCGGGTAGTGGCCCTGGTCGATCTTCACGGTCAAGGGGGAAAGCTTGTCCCGCACGATGTCCCGGATGTGGTTGAACAGCAGTTCACCTTCAAGGGGCGCGGACGGGGCTTCGTTCAGGGTTGGGGTCACGGCGGTCATGGCGTTCTCCACAATTTGATTTTGAAAAACTCCATCCATGGACTTTTTCAACTCGGTGCGTCGCGGTGCATGCCCGCGACGACCTCCGCGTCCACATGACTTGCGTCATGTGGCGCGTTGGGGCCTCCATGCCCCAAGAGGTCTCACTTACCCAGGTCAGAGCAGGGCGCAGTCGAGGGCGACCGGGCGCATCATGGTGTTGGCGACCGGGGACCACTTCTTGGCGTGCTGCAGCAGGGCGTCCAGCTCGTCCTTGCCGATCGGGTCGAGGGTGGCGACGTCGAACTTGACGCGGATGGCGGTGAAGCCGAGCGGCTTGTCCTCGGTGAGGTCGCCCGTGCCCCAGACGGCGGTGACGTTGATGTCGCCCTCGATCAGCAGCTCCAGCTTGGTCAGCTTGATGCCGCGCGCGGTGGCGTTGGCGTGCACGCCGACGGCCAGGCAGGCGCCGAGGGCGGCGAGCAGGGCCTCGGACGGGTTCGGCGCGGTGTCCTCGCCGAGCAGGTGCGGCGGCTCGTCCACCACCACCGGGGCCAGCTCGCGGATGTAGGTCAGGTTGCGGAACTGGCCTTCGCACACGGTCTTGGCCTTGAGGGTGACGACGGCGCTCGGATTGGCCTTGCCCTTCTCGCCGAGGGCGGCGAGGCCCTGGGCGTCGATCTCGCGCAGGGCCTGGCGGATGCAGGAGGGGGCGACGGGTTCTTCGAAGATGGTGCTCATGGTGTTCTCCAGGATGGTCGGATGCGTTTTGCGTTCGCAGTCCTGGAGGTGCACGGCCCGTGCCATGTTCTTGGAAATGCCGTCCTGTCGCGGTTTGCGGGCTGTTTGGGAAGTTGCCGGAAGGCGAGGGAGGGAGATTGTCAGGCCGATGGGCGGACATTGTCCGATTGTCGATGGACAATGTCCGTCCGGGCCTGGGGCGGGGCGGCGCAAAGGCCGTTGCAACGGCCTTTGCGGGATTGGCAGGGTTCTTGTTTAAGGGTCTTCAGGCGCCCTTTCGCCTGATCCACAACCCCGGAGACCCACGCCATGATGAGCAAACAAGACCTGACCGCCCTGATCCTGGACAAGAAGGAGGCCCTGGGCCTGAGCTGGGAGGCCATCGCGCAGGGCATCGGCCTGTCGCCGGTGTTCACCACCTCCGCCTGCCTGGGCATGAACAGCCTCAAGGAGGAGTACGCGCAGAAGCTGGTGACCGTGCTGGAGCTTCCGGCCGAGGCCAAGGCCGCGATCATGGCCTGTCCGACCAAGACCTGGGACAAGGCCGTTCCGACCGACCCGCTGATCTACCGCCTGTATGAGGTCGTCGGCGTGTACGGCCCGACCATGAAGGCGCTGATCCACGAGAAGTTCGGCGACGGCATCATGAGCGCGATCGACTTCTCCATGCACATCGACAAGGAGGAGAACCCGGCTGGCGACCGCGTGGTGGTGACCATGAACGGCAAGTTCCTGCCGTACAAGGCCTGGTAAGAGCCGGGCTGCCACGCCTCCTGCCGCCAGGCAGGCGCACGATTCTGCGGGAGCCGCCTGTGGCGGCGATGCCCCGGTCCGGCACGGCATCGCGGCGACACGCCGCTCCCACTGTCACAGGCCGTGCAGGTCCCGCAACTTCCCAAGCAGCCCGTCGATGTCCGCGGCGGGGTGCCCTTCCGTGCTCGGCCCGATCGGGTCGTTCGTCGTCGCGTCGCCCAGCAGCGCGCGCAGGCTGTTGGCCACGGCAATTCCCAGCATCTCCGCGTCGTAGCCGCCTTCGAGGGTGAACACCACGCGCCCGCCGCAGTGCCGGTTGGCGAAGGCCACCAGCCGGCGGCTCAGGGCGTCGAAGCCCTTGAGGGTCATGTTCTGGCGCGAGAGCGGGTCGCGCCAGTGGCCGTCGTAGCCGGCCGAGACCAGCAGCATCTCGGGCTTGAAGCGCGCCATGGCCGGTTCGAACACGCGGTCGTACAGCGCGAGCAGACCCGCGTCGTCGACATACGGCGGCAGCGGGGCATTGACGATGGTGCCGCGCGCGTCCCCCTCGCCGATCTCGGTGATGAGGCCGCTGCCCGCGGGGAACAGGTTGGCCTGGTGGAGGTCGAGGAAGAGGACGTCGGGATCGTGGCCGACCACGGCCTGGGTGCCGTTGCCGTGGTGGATGTCGAAGTCGAGGATGGCGATGCGCTTGATGCCCTGCGCCTGCAGGGCCCTGGTCGCGAGCGCGATGTTGCTGACGAAGCAGAAGCCCATGGCCCGGCTCGGCTCCGCATGGTGGCCGGGCGGCCGCACCAGGGCGAAGCCGCTGTCCAGCTCGCGCCGGGCGACCGCGTCGCACAGGTCGATCAGCCCTCCGGCCGCGTGGCGGGCCGCCTCCCAGGTCGCGTGGTTGACGTAGTTGTCCTGCGCGCCGAAGTTGAAATAGCCCGGCTCGCCTTCGCTCGCGACGCGCACTTCCATCAGGTAGCCCTCGGTATGGCCGCGCCGCAGTTCCTCCTCGCCCGCCGCCCGTACCGGCTGGGCAATCAGGCGGTCCAGCAGGCCGTCTTTCTCGATGCGGTCGAGGATGGCCCGCAGCCGGTAGGCGCCTTCCTTATGCCCCGGCCAGTCGTGCTCCAGGAACAGCTTGTGTGTCACCACGCCCACGCGCCGGTCGGCGCCGGCCCGGGCGGGGGGCAGGCCGCTCAGCCCGAGTCCCAGGGCGAGGGATTGATGGAAAAAGCGGCGACGGTCGGCAGGCGTGTTCATGGAAGATGTCTCTGCGTCTTTCTGAGGAGCAACATAGCGTAAGGTCGTTTGGCAATAACCTGCCGTGCAGTCAGTTTTCCGTGTCCAACGCCGGCAGGTTCCGCTAGAATCCAAGGCAAATCAATTCCATGCGAGAAAGCGCCATGCGCCAGCAAAACTACTGCGGCTACGATGAAGACCTGTGGGGCGGTTTCACCGAGATCGGCCGCATCATCCGCGACGCCAAGGTGTTCGGACTGATCCCGGAGGACGAACAGTGCAAGGACTGGCCGCGCTACAAGATGGAGCAGCTGTGGGAACAGGTCACCGCCAAGTGGGACGAGCACGGCGTGCTGGCCTCCAACCTCCCGGACGGGCTGCGCCAGAAGCATGAGCAGATCCATGCCGCCGCCCTGGAGAAGGCCAAGGCCATGGGCTGGACCCCGGAGCAGTGGCTCACCGCCAGCGACTTCGACGGCTGGATCAAGGAGGAAGAGCTGGAAGCCCTGGTACCGCCCGAGTGGCTGCAGCACCAGGATCGGCACCGCTGATCCCTCGCTTTTCCAGGACCTCAAGAAAGCCGGCCAGCGTGCCGGTTTTTTTTGTGGAAACCACCTTGTGATGCGGAAAAAAACAAAGCCGGCATGTGTGCCGGCTTTGATGTCCCGATGCGCTTGGCGCTTTACTTGGTCAACGATGCGAACAGCTGCGGCAGCTTCTCCGGCAGGCGCTGGACGTTGTCGATCACGGTGAAGTGCTTGTCGCCGAAGATGCGGGACACGTAGGCGTCCGCGTGCGGGTCGAGGGTGATGCAATAGGTCATCACGCCATCGCGCTTCAGCTCCTCCACCGCGTTCTTGGTGTCGAAGCGCAGGTGTTGCGGATCGTCCACGTCCACGTCGGCCGGTTCGCCGTCGGTGATGACGAGCATCAGCTTCTTCGCCGCCTGCTGCTTGTTCAGGTGGCGACCCGCGTGGCGCAGGGCGGCGCCCATGCGGGTGGAGAGCTGGCCGGTCATGCCCGCGAGGCGGGACTGGGCGTTTTCGTCCCAGGCTTCGAAGAAGTCCTTGAAGCGGTAGTACTGCACGTCGTGGCGGCTGTCGGAGGCGAAGCCGTGCACGGCGAAGCGGTCGCCGATGCCGTCGATGGCCCAGGCAAGCAGGGTGGTCGCCTCCTTGGTGAGCTGCAGCACGGTCTTGTCGCTGCCGCGCACGTAGTCGTTGGTCGACTGCGACAGGTCCATCAGCACCATCACGGCCACGTCGCGCTGCTTCTGGATGCGGCGCAGGTGGACGCGCTCGTCCGGGGTGAAGCCCATGCGGTAGTCCACCATCGAGCGCACGGCCGCGTCGAGGTCGAGGTCGTCCCCCTCGGCCTGCTTGCGCTCGATCACCAGCCCGCGCGGCTGCATCATGTCGATGATGTGGCGCAGGCGGGCAGCGACGCCCTTGTGCTCGCGCAGGATGCGGTCGATCTCGTCGCGGTCGCCGCGCGGCAGGCGGCGTTCGTAGATGGTCGTCCAGTCGGGGCGATGGACCTGCACCTGGTAGTCCCACTCGTGGTAGTGGAACGGGCCGAGGATGGGTTCCTTGCCTTCCATCTCGTTGTAGCTGACGCCGTTGTCCTCGTACGGGTACAGCTCGGTGGACAGCACCAGGATCTCGCCGTCGTCTTCCATCGGCCCGGTCATTTCCGAGTCGATGGCGTCGACGAATTCCATCAGGCCGACATGGCGGCGGGCGGCTCGCTGGCTGGCCGGGGTGTAGTCCTTGCCTTCGCCTTCCCAGTCAAGTTCGGCGAATTCCCAGATGAAGCGGTTGTCGTCGCGGTAGATGACCGGCAGGCCGGCCATGGTGGCGGACGAGACGCGCGCCTGGATGGCATGCATGGCCTGGCCGCAGTAGGTCACGCCCAGGTCCCAGGCGAGCTGGTTGTCCCGCGGTCGCTTGGCCATTTCCTCGTGGAAACGGGCGATCCACTGGCGGCGGCGGTCGACGCCCGGGTCGTAGGCCGGGTCGAGCAGGCCGCGCGACAGGCAGAGCAGGTCATGGATGAATTCATCCATGTACGGCGGACAGTTGTTCGGGTCCAGCAGGGGGTGCATGGACATCCACAGCTGGCGCAGGCCGGGGAATTCGCGGATGGCGAGTTCCTCGACGCGCGCGTCCTCGAACACCGATACCACCAGGCGCTGGATCTGGTTCAGGTTGTCGGCCTGGATGGCGGCGGTGGTGTAGTAGATGTGCGCGGCGGCGTGCGCGCCGGCGGCGCGATAGACCTCCATGCCGGCGATGCCGTCAAAATCGTCGTAGGCATCCGGCACGAAGATGGCGCCTTTCTCGATGTAGGGCTTGTAGCCTTCCTTCGATTCATAGTCGCCGGAGGTCGGGCGCAGGTAGAACTCGCGGTTCCAGAAGGCGCGCAGGTACATCTGCAGCTTGCGCTGCGCGTCGATGAACAGGATGCCGCGCCGTTCGCGCTGCAGCACGCTCAGGGCATCCGACGACTCAAGCGAGAAGTAGGCGATCTGGCCATGAAAGTCGCGCTTGTAGGTCTCCGCGCCATACATCACCCAGCGGCGCAGGCCGCCAAGGGTGAGCTTGGAGAGCAGGTCGTCGATGTGGTCGAGCATGGGCCGCAGGCCGCGGGGAGCCAGCGCCACCATGCGCTCGATCAGGCTCAGGTAGCCCTTGTAGACGGCGATGTCGCCCAGGCGGCGGGCCGCGGTCGGCAGGCTGGCGAACAGCAGGGCGAGTACGGCGCCGGAGGTCTGCGAGGACAGCTTGAGTACGGTGTAGACCGACTCGCCGACGGCGTCCTCGCCGATCTCGCGCACCACTTCGGGCATTTCCTCGAGGAAGGAGACGATCACGTCGTCGCCCTTGCCCATGTTGCACAGGGCGGTCACGCCATCCAGGTAGGTCTTCAGACCGTTGGGCGACATGACGCGCTGCGCTTCCGAGTAGCTGCCTTCCAGCGCATCGCGCAGGACATGCGATTTTTGCGCGCAGGGCAACCCTGCGATGAATTCCTGAAGGTCAATGGACATGGCCTTTTCCCCCTTGCGGCTGGCGGACGAGCCGCCAGCGAGCACCCGCCCCGGTGGGGCAGGCGTGCATCAGACTTGCGACGGGAGCCTGGCGGCGCCCCGTCAATCCACCCATCAGTTGAAGAAGGTGTGGATGGTCGCGTCCAGCGTGTCGCGGATGTCGGCGTCGTCGGTGATCGGGCTGACCATCGCCATGCGGCAGGCGGTGCGCGGCTCGACGCCCTTGGCGATCATCTTGCCGGCGTACACGCACAGGCGGGTGGAGATGCCCTCGTCCAGGCCGTGGCCCTTCAGGTTGCGCGCGCGCTGGGCGATCTGCACCAGCTTCTCCGCAACGGCGGCATCGACGCCGGCTTCGCGGGCGATGACCTTGGCCTCCACCTCGGCGCCCGGGTAGTCGAAGTCCAGGCCGGCGAAACGCTGCTTGGTGGACTGCTTGAGGTCCTTCATCAGGTTCTGGTAGCCCGGGTTGTAGGAGATCACCAGCTGGAAGTCCGGGTGCGCCTCGATCAGCTCGCCCTTCTTGTCGAGCGGCAGGGTGCGACGGTGGTCGGTCAGCGGGTGGATGACCACGGTGGTGTCCTGGCGGGCCTCGACGATCTCGTCCAGGTAGCAGATGGCGCCCAGGCGCGCGGCGGTGGTCAGCGGGCCGTCCTGCCAGCGTGTGCCGTCCTTGTCGAGCAGCCAGCGGCCGACCAGGTCGGCGGCGGTCATGTCCTCGTTGCAGGCCACGGTGATCAGCGGCTTGCCCAGGCGGAAGGCCATGTGCTCGACGAAGCGGGACTTGCCGCAGCCGGTCGGGCCCTTGAGCATCACCGGCAGGCGGTTGTCGTAGGCGGCCTCGTACAGCTCGATCTCGTCGGCTTGCGGCTCGTAGTACGGCTCTTTGGTCACGCGGTATTGGGCGAGCAGATCGGTCATGGTCGTTCCTCCTGCAAGGGATTCTTAAGTGTCATTCACATCGCCGGCATCGTTGGAAGTCGGCTTTTGGATGCGATGTCGGTTGCGCTTGTCCGCAGTCGGCATCACACCTGAAAAAAAGCCCCGGTCAGAGACTGCCCGGGGCTTCCCGCTCAGCCCTCCCGGGGGAGGGCATCACACCAAGAGGCAGTCTTACTTGGTGTTGCCGCGGTAGATCACCATGGAAGCGCCCTGGGACTGCTTCAGGTTGTCGTAGCCGATCAGGCGGACGTGGTTGCCCGGGTTGGCTTCGTGGCAAGCCTTGCACTCGGCCAGGATGGTGTCGACGTCGGTTTCACCGAACATCGGCAGCTTCCACATGTACCAGTAGTTGTCCATCAGGTACTGAGGCTCGGTGTGCTCGACGGCCGGGTTCCAGCCCTTGGAGACGATGTACTCGACCTGCTTGCGGATGTCCGCGTCGGTCATGGCCGGCAGGTAGGAGAAGGTCTCGAACTTGCGGCTGGCCGGATCAGAAACGCGGCTCTTGTAATCTTGAACTTGGCTCATTTTGTCACCTCGTTGTTCAGGTTCATGAGGGCAGGCACGAGGCCTGCCCAGGCCATTACTTGTGGGCTACGTCCAGCTTGTCGACGGTGTCGAACTCGAAGCGGATTTCTTTCCAGGTTTCGAGAGCGATCTTCAGTTCCGGGCTGTGCTGGGCGGCTTCGCGCAGTACGTCGCCACCGACCTTCTCCAGCTCGGCGCCTTCGTTGCGTGCCTTGACGCAGGCTTCCAGAGCGACGCGGTTGGCGCATGCACCGGCTGCGTTGCCCCACGGGTGGCCCAGGGTGCCACCGCCGAACTGCAGTACGGAGTCGTCACCGAAGATGGAGACCAGCGCCGGCATGTGCCATACGTGGATACCACCGGAAGCGACGGGGATCATGCCCGGCATGGCGCCGAAGTCCTGGTCGAAGAAGATGCCGCGGCTGCGGTCTTCCTTGACGAACTCGTCACGCATGATGTCGATCCAGCCCAGGGTCGCGGTGCGGTCGCCTTCCAGCTTGCCCACAACGGTACCGGAGTGCAGGTGGTCGCCGCCCATCAGGCGCAGGATCTTGGCCAGCACACGGAAGTGGATGCCGTGGTGCGGGTTACGGTCGATTACGCCGTGCATTGCGCGGTGAACGTGCAGGAGGATGCCGTTCTCGCGGCAGAACTTGGAGATGGAGGTCTGAGCAGCGAAACCGGCGGTGATGTAGTCGGTCATGATGATCGGAGTACCGATCTCTTTCGCGTACTCGGCGCGCTTCAGCATCTCTTCGGCGGTCGGAGCGGTGACGTTCAGGTAGTGACCCTTACGCTCGCCGGTCTCACGCTCGGCCTTCTCGATGGCTTCCTGGCAGAAGTCGAAACGCTGCTTCCAGCGCATGAACGGCTGGGAGTTGACGTTTTCGTCGTCCTTGGTGAAGTCCAGACCGCCACGCAGTGCCTCGTATACGGCACGGCCGTAGTTCTTGGCGGACAGGCCCAGCTTCGGCTTGATGGTGCAGCCGAGCAGCGGACGGCCGTACTTGTTCATCATGTCGCGCTCGACCTGGATGCCGTGCGGGGGGCCGTCGCAGGTGGTCACGTAGGCCAGCGGGAAACGTACGTCTTCCAGACGGATGGCGCGCAGGGCCTTGAAGCCGAACACGTTGCCCACCAGGGAGGTGAATACGTTGACGATGGAGCCTTCTTCGAACAGGTCGATCGGGTAGGCGATGAAGGCATAGAATTCGGTGTCGGAACCCGGCACGTCTTCGATGCGATAGGCGCGGCCCTTGTAGTAGCTGAGGTCGGTCAGCAGGTCGGTCCACACCGTGGTCCAGGTACCGGTCGAAGACTCGGCGGCAACAGCCGCGGCCACTTCTTCACGGTCGATGCCCGGCTGCGGGGTGACCTTGAAGCAGGCCAGCACGTCGCTGTCTTTCGGGGTGTAGTTCGGTTCCCAGTAGGTGGCGCGGTATTCTTTTACGCCAGCCTGATACGTCTTCGCCATGAACAGTCCTCCTGTCGGATGGAAGGCATACGGATACTTGGTGGTGCCCGCCGCGGACTTCGATGCAACATCAAAGGCGCGGAGTACTTTGTTCTAGCACATGACCTTGAAGGTTGTGTGCTGGAACTGGGATGCATCTTCCGCCATGATGATCAATCAGAGAACTCAATAATTCTGATCGGATCTATAAGTCAGGGTTTATGGAGATGCCATGAAGAACCTCACCTTCCGCCAGCTCAAGGTCTTCGAGACCGTGGCGCGCCACCTCAACTACACCAAGGCCGCGCAGGAACTGCACCTGACCCAGCCAGCGGTCTCCATGCAGGTCAAGCAACTGGAAGACGTGGTGGGCCTGCCGCTGTTCGAGCAGATGGGGCGCAAGACCTTCCTGACCGATGCCGGGCACGAGCTGTACCGCTACAGCCGGGCCATCTCGGCCATGTTTGCCGAGATGGACGACGTGTTCGGGGCCCTGAAGGGGATGGAACGCGGGGCGCTGTCGGTTTCGGTGGCGACCACTGCCGGCTACTTCGCCGCCCGCCTGCTGGCCGAATTCGCGCGCGCCTATCCGCAGATCCAGGTCAGCCTGGACGTGACAAACCGCGAGACCCTGCTGGGCCAGCTGGAGCGCAACGAGCGCGACCTGGTGATCATGGGGAGACCGCCGGCGGAGATGGAGCTGGAGGCCGAGCCGTTCATGGACAACCCACTGGTGGTGCTGGCGCCGGCCAACCATCCGCTGGCGGGCAAGAAGAACATCCCCCTGGCGGAGGTGGCGAAGGAGAATTTCGTGGTGCGCGAGGAGGGCTCGGGCACGCGCAGCGCGATCGAGCGCTTCTTTGCCGCCCACAAGGTGCAGCCGACCACGGTGATGGAGCTGGGCAGCAACGAGGCGATCAAGCAGGCGGTGATCGCCGGACTCGGGCTCGGGATCGCGTCGGTGCACACCCTGGAACTGGAACTCGAGACCGGCAGGCTGGTGGTGCTGGACGTCGAGGGCTTCCCCATCGTGCGCCACTGGTACGTGGTGCACCGCAAGGGCAAGCGCCTCTCGCCCGCCGCGCAGGCGTTCCGCGCCTACGTGCTGCAGGAGGGGGCGAAGCTCGCCCCCGCCGGCCTCAGGGCTTGTGAATAAATCTGCTACGCGCCCCGATAGCTGCGTTGGTCGGTGCTCGCTCCCCGCCTATCTATTTGATATGTTTCGTCGCTGCGCTCCGCCCGCCTTGCTCTCGGGCCGCTCGCGACGATTTCTTCACAAGCTCTCACTTCGTCAGCGCGATGAACAGCTCCGGCAGCCGTTCCGGCAGGCGTTCGACATGGTCGATGACCGTGTACTGGCGGCCGAAGATGTCGGAGACGTACTCGTCCGCCTTCGGATCGAGGCTGATGCAGTAGGTGAAGATGCCCTCGCGGTCGAGCTCGTTGACCGCCTGGCGGGCGTCCTCGATCAGGGCGCGCTCATCCGGCACGTCGATGTCGGCGGGCTGGCCGTCGGTCAGCACCAGCAGCAGCTTCTTGTCGGCCTTGCGCTTGCCGAGGTAGTGCCCGGCGTGGCGCATGGCGGCGCCCATGCGGGTCGAGAAGCCCGCCTCCATCGCCGCCAGGCGGCCCTTCACCTCATCGTTCCACTGTTCCGAGAAGCCCTTGATGTGCTGGTAGCGCACGTCGTGGCGGGTGTTGGAGTGGAAGCCGGCGATGGCGAGCGGGTCGCCCAGGCGCTCGATGGCCCAGGCGAGCAGGGAGACCGCTTCCTGTGACAGTTCGAGGATGGTCTGTTCGGAACCCTTCACCTTCTCGTTCAGCGATTCCGACAGGTCCAGCAGCAGGGTCACGGCGATGTCGCGCCCGGCGGTGCGGTGGCTCATGTTGATGCGCGGGTCGGGCTGGGCGCCGCCCTTGAAGTCGATCAGCGAGCGGATGGCGACGTCGAGGTCGAGCTCGCTGCCTTCCTCCTGGAAGCGGATGCGTACCTTGTCCTGCGGCTTGAGCAGGTCGAGGATGCGCTTGAGGCGCTTGGCGGTGCCGGCGTGCTTGTTCAGCAACGCGTCGATGGCCGCCGCCTGTCCCTGCGGATGCAGGGCTTCGTACAGGCTGACCCAGTCCGGGCGGTAGCTCTGGCTGTGGTGGTCCCATTCCGGGTAGTGGCGCGGGGGCAGGCCCTTGAGCTCCTCGTCCGGCTCCAGCTTGCGCTTCTCGTCGAACACTTCCTCTTCGTCGCCTTCCTCGATGAAGCGCCACAGGTGGCGGTTGTCGTCGCGGTAGTCGACCTCGGTGTTCTCGAAGCGGACGTTGGCGAACTGGTCGCTCTGGCGGCGGGTGCGGGCGACGTAGTCGATGGCGAGGCGCGCCACCTCGTTCGTGCTGGCCTCGCCGTCCTGCATCAGGGCGCGGAAGCGCTGGACGAACTCGTTGAGCACGGCATTCCGGTAGCCGTGCTCCGGGTCGAGGAGGGCGCGCGAGAGCATGGCCAGGCGGTGGCGCAGGCAGGCGGTGGTTTCCTCGTCGCAGGCATCCTCGGCAGGCTTGGGATGCAGGGCGAGGAACAGGCGGCGCAGGCCGGGGTATTCGCGGATGAGCAGGGTGTCGATGCGGCAGTCTTCGAGGAATTCGACCGCCATGCGCTGGAACGGGCTCCAGTTGTCGGCGATCTGCGGTGCGCTCCATCTGCGATGGCCGACGATGTGGGCCAGCATGGCGCGGTAGCGGTCCAACCCGCCGACCACGCGGCCATCGGCGTGGATCAGGTCGTCCTGCACGTCCGGCAGGCGGATGCCGAGCTTGTCGTAGTACGGCATCGGCTTGCGGAGTTCGTGGAAGGCGGTGGAGTAGGGCACGAGCGGATCGCTGTCCTGCCAAAGTCCGCGCAGGTAGAGATCGAGCTTGCGCTCCACGTCCGCCAGCAGGGTGCCGTGGCGTTCGCGCTGCATCACCGCGCGGCTGTCGGCGGATTGCAGGCTGAAGTATTCCTTCTGGCGCTCGGGATGGTTGTGGTAGTTGCGCACCCCGTAATCCACCCAGTTGCGCAGGCCGCCGACGGAAAGCAGTTGCAGCAGGACGGGGGCCTTGTCCAGGAAGTCCGGCAGGCCGGGGCTGGGGAAGGTGGTGTGGTGGCCGTGGATGGAGCCGGTGGTGCGCTCCGCGAGGTCGCGCACGATGTCGAGGTAGTGTTCGATCTGTTCCGGCGAATGCAGGCGGCGGGCCACCGGGGCGAGGGTTTGCAGGAAGGGGGCGATGGCGCGGCCATTGGGCGAGCGTTGCAGCCTGTGCACCAGGGCCATGACGGCGGGCAGTTCGTCTTCGCCCACGGCCCGCGCCACAGAGGGCCATTCTTCCAGCAGGGCGAGCATCGGCTCCGCGCCGCGCCCGAGCTTGCCGAGCAGGCGGGCGGCGTCCAGCCAGGCGTCAATACCCGCCGGGCTGAGCGTGGCCAGCGCCTCGGTCAGGCAGTCCTCGAACACCGCCTCGACTTGTTCGAAGCGGGTTTCGAGTCGGGCCCACAAGGCTTGAGCCTGTTCGGAAGTCCAGATGTGTGCTGCGGTATTGGCGGTCATGGTGGTCGTTTCCCCTCTCCCCCGCCCCCTCCCCCGCGAGGGGGGCGGGGAGAATCGTCCCAGCTCGGTAGCCCGGATGAAGTCGAAGGCGCAATCCGGGAGGTCGCCGTGACCCCCGGATTCCGCTCCGCTCCATCCAGGCTACGGGCGCGAGCAGACCTTCTCAGGCGAAGGTCGCGTCGATGGCGTGCTCGAGCGTGTCGCGGATGTCCGCGTCGTCGGTGATCGGCTGCACCAGGGCCATGCGGCAGGCATCAAACGGGCTGACGCCGTCCTTGATCAGGGTGGCCGCGTAGACCAGCAGGCGGGTGGAAATGCCCTCGTCCAGGCCGTGGCCCTTGAGGTTGCGCGCGGTGACGCCGATCTTCACCAGCTTCGCCGCGGTGGTCTCGTCCAGGCCGGTTTCCTTCGCGAGGATGCTGGTTTCCAGTTCCGGCTTGGGATAGTCGAATTCGAAGCCCGCGAAGCGCTGCTTGGTGGATTGCTTCAAGTCCTTCATCAGGCTCTGGTAGCCGGGGTTGTAGGAGATGACGAGCTGGAAGTCCGGATGGGCCTCGACCAGTTCGCCCTTCTTGTCCAGCGGCAGGGTGCGGCGGTGGTCGGTCAGCGGGTGGATGACCACGGTGGTGTCCTGGCGGGCCTCGACCACTTCATCCAGGTAGCAGATGGCGCCGATGCGGGCGGCGAGGGTCAGCGGGCCATCCTGCCAGCGGGTGCCGTTGGATTCGAGCAGGTAGCGGCCGACCAGGTCGGAGGCAGTCATGTCCTCGTTGCAGGCCACGGTGATCAGCGGCTTGCCCAGCTTCCACGCCATGTATTCGACGAAGCGCGACTTGCCGCAGCCGGTCGGGCCTTTGACCATCACCGGCAGGCGGTTACGGTAGGCGGCATCAAACAGCTCCACCTCGTTGCGCTGCGGCTGGTAGAACGGCTCTTTCTTAACGATGTACTGGTCTTTGTCGATCATGGTCGTGCTTCCGAAAGGCAGGCTTGGCGATGGGCACGGGAAGGTGCGCATGGCCAAGCGGGCCGAAAAAATACCCCCGGCGGGCCGGGGGTATATGACTAGGCAAGCTAGGCGTTTGGGGCAGGATGCCCCAACACAAAGCGTGGTTCAGCCACGCTTTGTGGAGCCGGGGACGGACATGTGCCGGCCCCGGGCGAGCTGGATGTTTCATGGATGAAACATTCCAGCATCAGCAACTCACTTGTGGACGCCCAGCTTCTCGCGCCAGCCCGGATAGATCTTGTCGGCGTCGTGCGGGAAGGATTCGAACGCGCGTGCGAATTCCTTGTGCTCCTTCGCGTACTCGATCGGATCGGCGCCGGCCTTCCAGCACTCGTAGGCCTGGCGCAGGGACTTGGCGCCCGCGGCCGGGGAGTCGATGTGGCCGTAGGAGCCGCCGCCGGCGGTGTTGATCACGTTGCCGTGGCCCAGGTTCTCGAAGAACGCCGGCAGACGCAGGGCGTTCATGCCGCCGGAGATGATCGGGGTGGTCGGCTTCATGCCGTACCACTCCTGGTGGAAGTACGGGCCAGTGTAGCTGTCACGCTCGATGATGTAGGCGATGTCGCGGTCGCTCTTCTCACCTTCCATCTTGCCGAAGCCCATGGTGCCGACGTGGATACCGGAGGCACCCTGCAGGCGGGACATCTTGGCCAGCACGTAGGCGGTGTAGCCACGCTTGGAGGACGGGGAGGTCACGGCGCCGTGACCGGCACGGTGGTAGTGCAGGTACTGCTTCGGATACTGGCGACGGGCGGTGGTGATCATGCCCGGGCCGCCGACGTAGCCGTCAACCAGGAACGCGACCTTGTCCGCGTCCGGACCGAAGGTTTCGAGGATGAAGTCCGCGCGGGCGCACATCTCGTAGTGGTCGTCGGCGGTGATGTTGGCGGAGAACAGCTTGGCCTCGCCGGTTTCGTCCATGGCGCGCTTCATCGCGTCGTAGACCAGCGGGATGGTCTTCTTCATCGGGGAGAAGACCTGGTTGCCCTGCGGCTCGTCGTTCTTGATGAAGTCACCGCCCAGCCAGAACTCGTAGGCAGCCTTGGCGAACGGCTCCGGACGCAGGCCCAGCTTCGGCTTGATGATGGTGCCGGAGATGTAGCCGC
>JBMOQP010000017.1:0-16947 GCA_049322715.1 Pseudomonadota bacterium | reverse complement strand
CCTAGGGAAGCGCTGAAAAAATCAGCGCTTCCTGTCCGGGGCAGGGATGCCCCGGCGCGAACAAGGGCGTAAGCCCTTGATTCGCGGAGGCTACCGCGAATTTATTTCGCGGTAAGCCGAGCTGAAAAAATTCATGGATGGATTTTTTTCGGCATTTCCCTAGCCCCCCTCATCGCGAGCCCCTTCCCATGCCCGATACGCTCATCGTCGAACGTGCCCTGCCGCCCCTCAGCCTGATCCTGCTCCACGGCCTCGGCTCCGATGGCGCCGACATGCGGGGACTGGCCGAGGTCCTGCCCTGGCCCGGGCGGCTGCTCTGCCCGGACGCCGCGCCGCGCCCGGTGACGCTGAACGGCGGCTATGTCATGCGCGCCTGGTTCGACATCCTCGGTCTTGGGCCGGACGACCCCGTTGATGCGGCAGGCATCCACCAGGCCGTGGCGCAGGCCCGGCGGTTGATCGAGGCCGAGCGCGCGGCAGGCACCCCGGCGGAGCGCATCTTCATCGGCGGCTTCTCGCAGGGCGGGGTGGTGGCGCTGCACGCGGCGCTGCGTCATCCCGAGCGCCTGGGTGGGGTGCTGGCCCTTTCCACCTGGCTGCCCCTGCGCCAGGAATTGCCCGCCCAGCGCAGCGAGGCTGCGCTGGGCACCCCGATCTTCATGGGCCACGGCACGCGTGACGACATCGTACCGCTCGCCTCGGCGGAGCGGGCGCGCGATGCCCTGCGGGAACTCGGCTGCCGCGATCTCGTCTTCAGGATCTACCCCATGGCCCACAGCGTCAGCGGCGAGGAGCTGGCCGACCTGCGCGCCTGGCTTTCACAGCATCTGGATTGACCGGGTATTCATGACCGATTTGTCAGGAACAAGTCGGGACTTGCCGCAGGCAAGCCCGCAGGGGGGGCGCCCATGGATGGGCGGCATCCGCGCAAACTGGGACATATTCTGCACCGTTATCGACAATTTCGGCGATATCGCCACCTGTTGGCGCCTTGCCCGCCTGCTGGCCGACGAGCATGGCCAGTACGTGCGCCTGTGGGTCGATGACCTCGCGACCATGCAGCGGCTGGTGCCCGCGACGCGCACCGACCTTGCCGGGCAGCACATCGACGGCATCGAGGTTCGCCACTGGACCAGTGATTTCCCGCCCGTCCAGCCCGCCCGGGTGGTCATCGAGGCCTTCGCCTGCACCTTGCCGGAAGGCTATGTCGCCGCGATGCGGGAGGTGCGGCCGCTGTGGATCAACCTGGAGTACTTCAGCGCCGAGGATTGGGTGGCCGGCTGCCACGGGCTGCCCTCCATGCAGCGCGACGGACAGGGCAAGTACTTCTTCTTTCCCGGCATCCAGCCCGGCACCGGCGGCCTGCTGCGCGAGCGTGGCCTGCTGGCCGCGCGCGATGCATTCATGGCCGACGCTTCGCTCCGCGCACGCTGGTGCGAGGCTTGGGGCATTCCCGCCCCCGTGGAGGACGGCCTTGCCCTCTCGCTGTTCACCTACGAGCATCCCGCCCTGCCCGTCATGCTGCGCGAGCTGGTCGAAGCCCCTCGACCGGTGAGCGTCTACGTCCCGGCGGGGCGCAGCCTGAACAGCGTGCGCGAGGCCTTCCCGGACAGCACGCTTACGCCCGGCACATCAACGATCGACGGCAGCCTGCACCTGCACGTCATCCCCTTCCTGCCACAGGCGGAGTACGACCGCCTGCTGTGGCTGTGCGATGTCAATTTCGTGCGAGGGGAAGAGTCGCTCACCCGTGCGATCTGGTCGGGCAGGCCGTTCATCTGGCACATCTACCCGACCGAGGACATGGCCCACCTGGACAAGCTCGATGCCTTCGTCGGGGTCTACGCCGGCCATGCGCCGTCGGGCAGCGAGCCCTTCGCGGCCATGATGCGTGCCTGGAATGAGGAGGCCTTGAATCCGGGCGAGGAGGCCCCATCCTGGTGGTCAAGTCTGGAACAGCTGCGCGAACGGGCACCCTGGTTCGGGGCGCGCTCAAGGCAGCTTGCGCAGACCGACGATCTGGCCACGCAACTGGTCAATTTTGCCGTGGCCCACTACAATGCCCCGGTTAAACAACCGCTTAGCCCTTCTGGTACCGACTGAATGAAAACCGCACAAGAATTCCGCGCCGGCAACGTGATGATGGCCGACGGCCAGCCCTGGGTCGTGCTCAAGGCCGAATACAACAAGTCCGGCCGCAACGCCGCCGTCGTCAAGATGAAGCTCAAGAACCTGCTCAACGGCATGAACAACGAGCAGGTCTACAAGGCCGACGACAAGTTCGACCAGGTCATCCTGGACAAGAAGGAGTGCACCTACAGCTACTTCGCCGATCCGCTGTACGTGTTCATGGACAGCGAGTACAACCCGGTCGAGGTCGAGGCCGAGTACCTGGGTGACGGCGTGGGCTACATCGTCGACGGCATGGACGAAGTGGTCGAGATCACCTTCTACGAAGACCGCCCGATCGGCGTCGAATTCCCGACCACCGTCGCTCGCGAAGTGACCTACACCGAGCCGGCCGCCAAGGGCGACACCTCCGGCAAGGTCACCAAGCCGGCCAAGCTGAACACTGGCCTGGAGATCACCGTGCCCGCCTTCATCGAGATCGGCGAGAAGGTTCTGATCGACACCCGCACCGGCGAGTTCAAGAGCCGCGCCTGATCGCCCGGCCATCCTCTCGGATGAGAAAAGGCAACCTCCGGGTTGCCTTTTTTGTTGGGCAGCCTCAGAGCTTGTGCTCTCAGGGAGATGCTGACTAAAGCCATCCTTGGCTTTATTCAGCCCGCCTCGTCGCGGCTGGCTAACGCCAGCTTCGCGTTAAGCTGGCGAAGCCCGCGTTCATGTCCGCGACGGTCTCCGTGAGTCAACGACTTACGTCGTTGTTCACGTTGCGGCTTCCTGCCGCAAACAGGAATCGCTGAATTTTTCAGCGATTCCTTCAGGCCTTGATGTAGGTCCAGCCGCTTTGCAGCCGCTCGACGATCGCATCGACCGCGGCCGGCGCCAGCTGCACGCCGGGCAGCAGGCGGGTGTCCTGTCCGTTGTCCTTGAGGCGGCCCAGCGTCTGCCGGCAGCCGATGAAGCTGAGGTTGGGGTAGGCGGCCTGCAGGGCGCGGATGCGCTCGGCCTGTTGTGCGGTCGAGGCGCGCAGAAGGTCGATCCCGCCGCTGTTGGCGACGACCGCGACCTGCAGCGGCCTGCCATCCCGGCGGGCCTCCTCCAGCAATTTCTGGGTCTGGTCGAGCAGGCTGGCGAAGCGCTCGGGCGTGCCGGTGTCGACATGCAGCATCAGGCGCGCAGGGTCGGCGGCCACGCGCTGCAACGTGGCTAACTGCAGCGCGCCCGGCTCGTCGAGCGCACCGCGCGTCATCCAGCCGAGGCCGAGCCCCAGCGCCAGCAGGAGGCTGGCGGCCATGGCCCGTTGCCCCCAGCCACCTTGGCGGAGCGGGCGAGACGGCCTG
The DNA here is from genome assembly GCA_049322715.1 of Pseudomonadota bacterium. Lineage (GTDB taxonomy): Bacteria > Pseudomonadota > Gammaproteobacteria > Halothiobacillales > Halothiobacillaceae > Thiofaba. The sequence goes on along the minus strand of JBMOQP010000017.1, from coordinate 13,483 downwards.
CGGCCCGGCGGTTCCCGGTAGCCGGCCCGCACCATGTCCTTGAGCATGCGCAGCTCGCAGGCCTGCTGGCGCAGTCCGACCTCGTCGCTGATCCGCTCGAGCAGGTGGGCGCGCTCGACCGGGGCCAGTTCGTCGTCGACAAAGGCATTGATCTGCTCGTCCGAGGGGGTGTGCTTGCCCATCATTTGACCCTCCGCAGGGTTTCGCGCCCCATCGCGCGCGGTTCATGCAGGCTGATGAGTTCGGTGCGCAGCTGCCGGCGTGCCCGGCAGAGGCGGCTCATCACGGTGCCGATCGGGATCTCGAGGATATTGCTGACCTCGGCGTAGGAAAACTCCTCCAGGTCGACCAGGGTCAGGACCTGGCGCTGCCCGATGGACAGGCGGGCGACGGCCGCGCGCACCTGGTCGACGATCTCCCCGCGCTCGTCCGCGCGCTCGGGCGAGTCGCCGCCATCCGGCAGCAGCTCTTCCAGCGTGTCGATGTCCTCGTGCGGGCGCAGGCTGCGCAAATGGTCGCGCCAGCGGTTGGCCAGGATGGCGAACAGCCAGGGGTCGAAGCGTTCGGCATCGCGCAGCTGTCCGGCCCGCTCCAGCGCGCGGGTCAGGGTGTCCTGCACCAGATCCTCGGCCAGGGCCTCGTCATGGCACCAGGAGTAGGCGATGCGGTAGAGCCGCGTCCGCTGCTGGCGCAGGCGTTCCCGCAACTCGCGCGGGGTGGTGAAAAGGGCGAGGAAACTCAATCGTCTGTCCTCGTGGAAAAAGGGGCCGGGGCCGGTCGCCAGGGACCGGTCCGGGGCCTGTTCGTGTCAGAACTTCCAGGTCAGCTGGATGCTCAGGCGGTCGCCGAGATTGTCGGCAATCTTGAGCGCATTGTCGCGGTTGGGACCTGCCGGGATCGCCTGCGGATTGCTCACTTCCGCGTCGCGGAGCTCGTAGTTCACCGTAACCCGGGTGTCCTGGTTGATGAAGTATTGCAGACCGAGGGTCGTCGTCGTGAATTCCCGCTCATTGGCCGCGGTTTCGGTCATCCGGTCGAAGCGCTCGTGGCGCAGGTCTAGCTCCCACTTGGGATGGAAGCGCCAGCCGCCCTCCAGGTACCAGCCGCGGGCCTCTTCCTCCAGGCCGACCACATGGAAGGGCGCGTCGGCGAACGGCGGGTTGGGGCCGTTCAGGATCATGCCCTTGCCGTGCATGTACTCGCCGGACAGGCGGTAGCTGGCCTTGCGGAACATGAATCCCGCGCCCTCGCGCAGCCGGTCGTAGTCCTCCGTCCCGAAGCGGCGCTCGCCGTCCTGGCGCCAGACGTAGAGGCTCAGATCGTCGCGGTTGGGTCCCTTGCCGCCGAAGATGTACGAGGCCTGCAGGCGCAGGGTCAGGTCCTTGTTGCCGTCGTGGTCGCCCAGCCGGTCGATGCTCTCGCCGTTGGAGAGCATGGCAGCGTAGGACAGCTCCCATGGCCCCGTGTTGAACCAGTCGTAGAGCTGGATGCCGACATCGCGGAAGCCGGAACCGCCGCTGGTGACGTCCGCCTTGGCCAGGCCAGCGGGGACGGCGCCGGCCGCCGTGCTCGGGGCGAGCTGGCGCTCCACCAGCAGGTTCTCGCTCATGCCGGTGAAATAGACGTAGGGATAGCTGGTGTGCACGGCGACCAGCGCTTCCTCGCCGGTGGGCACCTTGAACAGGCCGGCGCGGAGGCGCGCCCCGGGGATGAAGTTGAAGGTCAGCGAGGCGTCCGTGACCATCAGGTCATGCTCGGCGGTCACGGCGTTGCGTCCGCCCTCGGCCAGGAGGAAGTAGTTGATCTTGTCGGAGAGGGGCGACAGCACGCCGCGCGCACCGAGGCGGGCGCGGAAGAACTGGAACTTGGCGTCGGCGTCCAGGTCGGGGCCGACCAGGTTGGCGACCTGGTCCTGGCCGTTGTAGGCGGCGGCACCGCCGGCAAGGCCGGTGACCGGCTCGGCGTCGATCCGGGTGTAGGTGGGCTGGAGGAAGCCGAACGGCTTGAACAGCGGTGCGCCGGCGGGCTCGTTGCCCTGCACCTGGAGCCAGTTGGTGGCGTGGGTGGGGTTCGAGCAGGCGAGCGCAACCGCCGCCCCCGTGATCATCAGGGTGCGTTTCATGTCGGGAAATCGTCCTTTTCAGGGCCGCGCGGGCGGCCCGGAGTCAGAGGGGGTCAGGGCTTGAGATAGACGAAGCCTTCGCGGGCCTGGAGCTTGCCGATCTCGGCGACCCCGGAGGGGACGATGGATGCCTCGGCGATGACGCGTTCCGGATCGATCTTGCGCGCCGTGAGCGTGTTGTTGCAGACGCGGAAATCCACGCCGCGGGCCTTCAGTCCCTCGACCATCGGCTGGTAGGGATTGCCCTTGTCGTCCTGGGCGTCCTTGAGCAGGAAGTCGATGCCCTGGCTGTGGGTGACGACCACGATGCGGGCCTCCGGGCTGGCATCAAGGTGGTTCTTGATGTTGCGCAGGGCGGCGCTGGCGTTGGCTCGGTCGTTGATGTGATAGACGACCTTTTCCTGCACCACGGCGGCCTCGGCGGCGAAGACGGCCGGGGCGGACAGGACGGTTATCGGGGCGGCCAGGCCCAGGGCAAGGGTGGCGGCCATCAGGGAGCGTGCGAACATGGGATCCTCCTTCGGGGGTGCGGCATGGCTTGTGTCCGCCATGTCCGTACCCCTAAAGACGAGGGGTCCTCCGGATTGCTTCCATTGTTTGTTCAAATGCCCGCATCACATCCACAATGATGGCCATGTCATCCGTCATCCTGCTCAACAAGCCCTTCGACGTCCTCTGCCAGTTCACCGATGCCGAGGGACGGTCGACCCTGGCTGACTTCGTCGATCGCAAGGGTTACTACCCGGCCGGCCGACTGGACCGTGACAGCGAGGGGCTGGTGGTGCTGACCGATGACGGGCGCCTGCAGGCGGTCATCGCCGATCCGCGTCACAAGCTGGCGAAGACCTATCTTGTTCAGGTGGAGGGGGAGGTCACGAATGAGGCCCTGGAGCAGCTGTGTCGCGGGGTGATCCTCAACGACGGCTCGACCCTGCCCTGTGATGCGCGCCGCATCGCCGAGCCGGCCTGGCTGTGGGAGCGCGTCCCGCCGGTGCGCTTCCGCAAGGCCATCCCGACCTCTTGGCTGGAGCTCACCATCCGCGAGGGGCGCAACCGCCAGGTGCGGCGCATGACTGCCGCGGTCGGCTTCCCCACCCTGCGCCTGATCCGCTGGGCGGTGGGGCCGTGGACGCTGGAGGGACTGGCCCTTGGCGCATGGCGTTTTGCCGAGGCCGAAGGTATGGTGCAACGTTCCCCCAAACCACCCCGCAACGCCCGCCCGTCCCATGGCCGTCCACGACCTGCACGCCCTCGAAACCGCCCTCGCTGACTGCCGGAGTCACGACGCGCACGCCCTGCGCGGACGCCTGCTCGGCCTGAAAAAGCGTGCGGCCAAGGGGTTGCCGGTCGACAAGGGGGTGGCGGAGATCGCCAGGGCGATCGAGGCCTCGCGCAACGAGGTGTCCGCGCGCCGGGCGCACGTGCCGGTCATCCGTTATCCCGAGGAGCTGCCGGTGGTGGCCCGCCGCGCGGATATCCTCGCCATGCTTGCGCAGCACCAGGTCCTGATCCTGTGCGGCGAGACCGGCTCGGGCAAGACCACGCAGCTGCCGAAGATCGCGCTGGAGGCCGGGCGCGGGGTGCGCGGACTGATCGGCCACACCCAGCCGCGCCGCATCGCCGCGCGCTCGGTAGCCGCGCGTATCGCGGAGGAGCTGGACACGCCGCTGGGAGAGAAGGTCGGCTACCAGGTGCGCTTCGCCGGTCAGGTGGGTGATTCCACGCTCATCAAGGTGATGACCGACGGCATCTTGCTCGCCGAGATCCATTCCGACCCGCTGCTCTCGCGCTACGACACCCTGATCATCGACGAGGCGCACGAGCGCAGCCTCAACATCGACTTCCTGCTCGGCTACCTCAAGCGCCTGCTGCCGAAGCGCCCGGACCTCAAGCTCATCGTCACCTCCGCCACGCTGGACGTGGAGCGCTTCAGCAAGCACTTCGATGGGGCCGAAATCCTCTCGGTCGAGGGTCGCACCTACCCGGTCGAGATGCGCTACCGCCCCGTGCAGGGCGACGAGGACGACCGTGACCGCGACCTGCCCAGGGCGCTGCTGGACGCGGTGGACGAACTGGCTGCCGAGGGCATGGGCGACATCCTCGTCTTCCTCGACGGCGAGCGCGCGATCCGCGAGGCGGCCGAGGCCCTGCGCAAGCGTCACCCCAAGCATACGGAGATCCTGCCGCTCTACGCCCGCCTGTCCGCGGCCGAGCAGGCCCGCGTGTTCCAGAAGCATACGGGCCGGCGCATCGTGCTCTCCACCAACGTGGCGGAGACCTCGCTCACCGTGCCGGGCATCCGCTACGTGATCGATACCGGCCTTGCGCGCGTGTCGCGCTTCTCCCCGCGGGCCGGGGTGCAGCGCCTGCAGGTCGAGCCGATCAGCCAGGCCGCCGCGCGCCAGCGCGCCGGGCGCTGCGGCCGCCTCGGCCCCGGCATCTGCATCCGCCTGTACGGCGAGGACGACTTCGAGAGGCGGCCCTCGCACACCGACCCCGAGATCCTGCGCACCAACCTCGCGGCCGTCATCCTGCGCATGGAGAGCCTCAGACTCGGTCATGTCGAGGACTTCCCCTTCCTCGACATGCCGGAAGGCCGCCAGGTCAAGGCCGCCTACGACCTGCTGTTCGAGCTGCAGGCGGTGGACGAGGACCGGCGGCTGACCCGGCTCGGCATCCAGCTGGCGCGACTGCCGGTCGACCCGCGCCTCGGGCGCATGCTGCTCGCGGGCGCGTCGAGCGCCTTTCCGCGAAGCGGCCTCGGGCAGGAAGCCCGAGGGGTGCGAGACCAGGACGCGCACGACGGCTGCCTTGCCGAGATGCTGGTCATCGTCAGCGCCCTCTCCATCCAGGACCCGCGCGAGCGCCCGGCCGACAAGGCCCAGGCCGCCGACCAGGCGCATGCCGCTTGGAAGAACCCCCAGTCCGACTTCCTCAGCCTGCTGGCGCTGTGGAAGTGGTACGAGGAGCAGTCGCGGCACCTTTCGCAGGCCAAGCTGCGCGGGCTGTGCGAGAAGCACTTTCTCTCCTACGTGCGCATGCGCGAGTGGCGCTCGCTGCACCAGGAACTGCGTGGCCTGTTCCATGAGGAAGGAGTGAGGGAGAACGAATCGGCGGCCCCGGACGACGCCATCCATCGCGCCCTCATGACCGGCCTGCTCGGCCACCTCGCCCTGCGCGAGGAGGAAAAGCGCAAGACCACACCGGCCAAGGGCAAGGGCCGTTTGGTGCCTGTGGCCTATCGCGGGGTGAAGGGGCGCAAGCTCGCCATCCATCCTGGTTCAGCGCTCGCCAAGCAGCCGCCCAAGTGGCTGATGTCCGCCCAGTGGATCGAGACCGCGCGCCTGTGGGGAGCGACCAACGCGGCGATCAATCCGCGCTGGATCGAGCCGCTCGCCCGCCACCTGCTGACCCGCGAGGTGACCGAGCCGCACTACCAGCCCAACGTAGGCCGCGTCGCCGCCTACGAGAACCTCAGCCTGTACGGCCTGCCGGTGGTCATGCGCCGGTCGGTGAACTATGCGTCCATCGACCCCGCGGATGCGCGTCGGATCTTCATACGGGAGGGCGTGGTGCACGGAGGGTGGCAGCCCGAACAGGGTTTCATGGCCCACAACCGCGCCCTGGTCGAGGAGATCGAGGCCCTGGAGGCCAAGGCACGCCGCCCGGACATCCTGGTCGACGAGGAGGTGCTGTGCGCCTTCTTCGAGCGCGAGCTGCCGGCGGATGTGGTCGACGGCCCGACCCTCGCCGCCGCGCTGCGCCGTGACAAGGCGCTGGACGCCCGCCTGTGCCTGACCCGCGAGGCGCTGATGCGGCACGAGGCGGAGGCGGTGAAGGGCGGCCGCCTGCCGGACCGGCTTCGCCTCGGCGAGATCGAGGCGCCACTCCGCTACCACTTCGAGCCGGGGGCGGAGGACGACGGCGTGACCGCGACCGTGCCGCTGGCCGAGCTCAACCGGCTGGATGCGCAGGCCGCCGAATGGCTGGTGCCGGGGCTGATCGAGGAGAAGGTCGCCGCGCTGATCAAGGCCCTGCCCAAGGCGCTGCGGCGCCAGCTGGTGCCCGCGCCTGACGTGGCGCGCGCGCTGGTCGAACGGGTCACGGAAAAGCTGAAGGACTGGCCGCCGCAGGGCGGCCTGCCCGAGCGCCTGTCGGAGGAGGCGCGGCACATGCTGGGCGCGCAGGTCGAGCCAAACGAATGGCCGCTGGCCGAGATCGAGCCGCACCTGCGCCTGCGCGTGGAGCTGGTCGACGACGCGGGCGAGATCCGCGGCAGCGGGCGCGACCTCGCGCAGATGCAGCAGGCCCTCGGCGGCGCGGCCAAGCGCGCCTTCGTCAAGCGCTTCGAGGCGCGCAAGGGCCTGACGACCTGGGACTTCGACGAGTTGCCCGAGATCACGGTCATCGACACCAAGGGCGGCTCGACCACTGTCTACCCCGCGCTGGTCGATGCCGGCGAGAGCGTCACGCTCTCGCAGTTGGATACCCCGGAAGCCGCGCGCGAGGCCACCGCGAAGGGTCTCACCCGGCTGTTCCTGTTCGCCGCGCGCGAGGAGGTGAAGGCGCTCAGGCGCGAGGTGGCGCGCGATAACGCCCTCTGCCTGCTCTACTCCGCCCTGCCGGGGGTGAAGGGCATCGACAAGCCCTGCGCCGACCTGCAGGACGAGGTGGTCTGGCGCGTCGTCCGTTCAGTATTCCTTGAGGACGTCTGGTCAACCGATGTGTCGGGAACACATCGGGAGTCGCCGAAGGCGAACCCGAAAGGGTGCCCCCCAGGGATGGGTGGCATCCGTGACAAAGCGAGCTTCGAGGCCCGCGTCGCCGCCTGCCGCCCGCGCCTGTATGCCGAGGGTCTCAAGCTGCTCGAGGCCCTGCGCGGTCTGCTGAAGGAGCAGCAGCTCCTGCGCCAGAAGATCAGCGGCAAGATCCCGCTGTCCTGGGTCGAACCGGCCCGGGACATTGGCGCGCAGCTCGACCGCCTGTTCGGCCGCCACTTCATCCTCGACACGCCGGATGCGATCTGGCGACGCCTGCCCGCCTACCTCAAGGCCATCTCCCGCCGCCTGGAGCGGCTGGACCAGAACCCCGAGCGGGACCGCCAGGGCCGCGCCCAGCTCGAGCCGCTGCTTGCCCGCGCCTCGCGACTTCTGGAGCGCAGGGCGCTCCCCGCCGAGGCGCGTGCTAACCTCGATTTCATGCTCGAGGAGCTGCGCGTGCAGCTCTTCGCCCAGGAGATCAAGACCGCCGCCCCGGTGTCGCCGGGAAAGGTGGACAAGATGCTGGATGCCCTCGAACGGGGAGGTTGAGGCTCTCTTGAAACGCGCCCTGATCCTGTTGCTGCTGCTCGCGCCCCTTCTGGCCCGGGCCGAGGAAACGGCGGGGCCGGAGGCACCGGCGGCTGGACACATCCCTGTGCCCAGCACTTCGGGGGACGGACGTCGGGAGCCCTACGTCGATGCCGCGGAGCAGGCATCTCCACGGATCGAGGTCGTGCTCGAGGGGTTGCCCGACTACGTCCAGCCCGGCGTGCGGGGCGCCCTCTCCGCCGAGCGGCAGAAGGACAGTGTCTATCTGGACGACCTGCTGGTCGATCACCTCGCGCGGCGCGCCGAGGAGGAGGCCCTGGCGGCCATGCGGGCCTCGGGCTTCTACCGCGCCGAGGTGGCCGTCGAAGTGCATGATCAGGCGCCGGGCTGGCGGATGGTGCTCCGGTTCAGACCCGGCCCTGTGGTGCTGATCCGCGATGTGCGGGTGGAACTGGTCGGTCCCGGCAAGGAGGATCGGCGCCTGACCGCCCGCGCAAAGCAGTTTCCCCTGGTGCCCAACGGCCCGCTGGTGCATGTCCCGTACGAGGACTTCAAGGCGCAGTGGCTCAAGCTCGCGCGCGAACGCGGCTACCTTGATGCGCGCTTCACCCGCCACGAGATCATCGTCGATCCCGAGGCCGGCACGGCGGACGTCGCCCTGAGCATGGACAGCGGCGAGCCCTATGCCTTCGGCGCCACCACCTTCACCCAGGAGGGGCAGCAGCGCTTCGACGCGGCCCTGCTCGAGGGCTTCCGCGCCTGGAAGGAGGGCGATCCCTACCGTCTCCCACGACTGCTCCAGCTGCATCGGGGGCTGTCCGACACGGGCTATTTCACCGTGGTCGACGTCAGTCCCAGTCCGGACCCGGCCCGTCATGTCGTGGATGTCGGGGTGCGCCTCGCCGCGCGGCCGCGCACGCGCTACAGCTTCGGCCTCGGCGTGGGCACCGACACCGGCCCGCGCGGCTCGGTCGAGATCGAGCGCCGCTACCTCAACGCCCGTGGCGACCGCGTCTTCGGCAGGCTGCGCGGATCCGCGATCGACACCGAGGCCGAGGTGGAATACCGCCGCCCGTGGCTGACCCAGGGGCGCAGCCCCCGCACCGACTATCTCGGCGCGGCGGTCGACTATAGCCGCGAGACGGTGGCGGACATCAAGACCGAAACCCTGGAGCTGCGCGCTTCGGCCAACGACGTGCAGGGCTTCTGGCGCCGCCAGGCCAGCCTGGGATGGCTGACGGAAGCCTACCGGGTCGAGGGCGAGCCCGAGGCCACCTCGCGCATGCTGATGCCCGCCCTCAAGCTCGGCTATCGCCCGCGCCGCGACCGGCGCGGATGCCGCCCATCCATGGGCGGCACCCTGCAGGTCCGCCCTTCGGCGTCTCCCGATTCGTTCCAGACGAATCGGTGCGGCGGCTGGCGCGTGGACCTGGAGACGCGAGGCGCGCTCGACGGCCTCCTGTCCGACACCTCGCTGCTGCAGGCTCGCGTGGATGCAGGCCTGACCATCCCGCGGCGCCAGCATGACCAGTGGCTGCTGCGCGGCAGCCTCGGCACCAGCTGGGCAGACGACTTCGATAAGGTGCCGATCTCGCTGCGCTACTTCGCCGGCGGCGACCTGAGCGTGCGCGGCTATGGCTACAAGTCGCTCGGCCCGGTCAACGACGAGGGCAAGGTGGTGGGCGGCAAGCACCTGGTCGTGCTCAGCGCCGAGTACGACTGGATGTTCGCCGATCCGTGGGGGATGGCCCTGTTCGTCGATGCGGGCAATGCCTTCGACGGCACCGATATCGAGCTCAAGGCCGGCCTCGGCCTCGGCCTGCGCTGGCGCTCGCCTGTGGGGCTGGTGGGACTGGACGTGGCGCACGGCGTGGACAATCCGGACGACGCATTCCGCATCCACTTCACCCTGGGGGTGGAGCTGTGAATCCGGCGGTGCGCCTTTTCCCCTCACCCCACCCCTCTCCCTCAAGGGAATCGCTGAGAAATTCAGCGATTCCTGTTTGCGGCAGGAGGCCGCGACGCCAACAAGGGCGTAAGCCATTGATTCGCGGAGACCGTCGCGGCTGGACACATCCCTGTGTTCAGCCCTTCGGGGAACGCTCCGCGTTCCATCGTTGCTCCATGCAACGATTTTGGCATGTACCGCGACGAGGCGAGCTGAATAAAGCCAAGGATGGCTTTATTCAGCATCTCCCAAGGGAGAGGGAGAAAAAGCCTCTGCCCGGGGTGCCTGCGGGAAGCCCCCTCTCCCCCAGGGGAGAGGGTCTGGGTGAGAGGGGCCGCGCATGAAAAGACTCCCGCGCCTGCTACTGGCAGCCCTGCTGGTCCTGCTGCTTGCCCTGGTGGGGACTGCTGGCTGGCTGCTGGGGAGCGAGTCAGGGCTGCGCTTCATCGCCGGGCAGCTCGAGGCGCGCGGCTGGCTGGTGGCCGAGGAGGTGGAGGGGAAAGTGCTCGGCCGCCTCGAGGTGAAACGGGTCGCGCTGCGCGTGCCGGGGCTGGATCTGGAGATCGGCCGCCTCGTCCTCGACTGGCGTCCGGGGGAATTGCTGCGCGGGCGGCTGCACGTGAGCGAGCTGACGGGGGCGGGCATCCGCATTGCCATGCAGCCCAGTGGGCCTTCCGAGCCCCACGGCCGATATACCGGGCTGGCCTTGCCGCTGGACGTGCAGGTTGATCGTCTGCAGGTCGAGGATCTGGCCCTGCGGAAGGGCGAGGATGTGATCTTGCTCGTTCGCAGCCTCGAGGCCGGTGTTCAGCTTGCCGGGGGCATGATTCGCCTCGAGCGCCTCGAGCTGGACACTCCCTGGGCCACCCTTGACGCGGCAGGCCACTGGGGACTGGACCCTGACGATGCCGGCGACCTGACTCTGCGCTGGAAGGCGACGCTCGAGGGGCTGAAGGCGCCGCTCGAGGGCGAGGGCCACCTTTCGGGAACGCTGCAAAGAATCGAGTTCGATCAGCGGATCGCGCGGCCCGTGACGGCCCGGCTGCAGGGGGCGATCGAGCCCCTGGCCGCCGGCCTGCCCTGGCGGGCCTCGCTGGACATGGATGCCTTCGAGCCCAATGCCCTGCTGGACGGTCTGCCCGGGCTCGGGGCCTGGGTGGCGCGCCTCGAGGCCGAAGGCGATCTGGAGGGGGCGGATTTGGAGGCTCTCGAACTGCACCAGGGCGAGCGCAGGCTGCATGGCGAGGGGCGGGTCGACTGGGCCGGGGCGATGGGGCTGGATGCCCGCCTCGCGTGGCAGAATCTCGCCTGGCCTCCGGCCGGGCCGGCGGCGCTCGAATCTCCGCGGGGAAGGCTGGAGCTGCGGGGCGCGCTCACGGGTTACCGCTTCGAAGGGGAGGCGAAGCTGTCCGCGCCGGGGCAACCCGCAGCCGGAATCGCGCTCCGGGGAACGGGGGACCTCGCCCACCTGGTCTTCGACGAGCTGAGTGCGCGCGCCATGGAAGGGGTGCTCGAGGCCAGGGGTGCTGTGCACTGGGCGCCTGCCGTACGCTGGCAGGCGGATCTTGTCGCCCGCGACCTGCGGCCCGAGGTGCTGCTTCCCGCCTGGCCGGGCCGGCTGTCGGCCTCCGCCCGCAGCGAGGGGGCGCTGCGCGACGGCCGGACTGTCGCCCGCATCGAGGTCGAGCGCCTGCACGGCGAGTTGCGCGGCCATCCCGTCGAGGCCAGCCTGCGCGGCAAGGTCGACGGCGCTCAGTTGGCCATCGAGCACTTCGGTCTGCGCTCCGGTCGGAGTCTGGTCGAGGTGCACGGGTCGCTGGGCGAGGCCCTCGACCTCGCTCTTTCCCTGGACTCCCCCGACCTCGCCGAGCTGCTGCCGGGCGCCCTGGGCGCGTTGCGGGGCTCGGCCCAGGTGGCCGGCTCGCCTCGGGAGCCGCGCGTTCAGGGAGTATTCGAGGGGCAGCGGCTGGGCTGGCAGGACTGGCGGATCGACGCCCTGACCCTGCGGGCCGGGGGCGGACTGGAACCCGGGGCACCGCTTGCGCTGGTGCTTGCGGCGGGCAAGGTCAGTCGCTCGGGGGTGGCGATGCTGGAGTCCGCCCGCCTCGAGGTGGACGGGAACCCGGCTGCTCATGACCTGCTGCTGGAGTTGTCGCAGGGGCGTGAGGGAGCCGAACTCCGGCTTGCCGGCACAGGCCGCTGGGATGGCGCGCAGGAGCTCCTGCGCCTCGATGAGGGGCGCGCGAGCCGCACTCTCCTGGGCGAATGGCGCACCCTCTCAGCGGTGGAGCTGGTCGCGGGCCCCCGCAACATCGAGCTGCCGCGCTGGTGCTGGGGGCAGGATGCGGAATCCATCCCTGGACTCACCGATCCGCCTGGCTCCCGATGGCCCGACGGCACTGTTCAGGCCCGTCTGTGCATGGAAGGAATGTGGGCGGTGGGGCAGCAGGGTACGGCGCGCGTGGACCTCGCCGGCTTCGACCTCGCCCGGACCGACTCCTGGCTGACGAGGCAGCGTCTGCGCCTGTCCGGGCTGCTCGCGGGCGAGGCCGTGCTTGAGGCCCCGCCGGACGGGCCGCTCACGGTCGTCGCCCGCCTGGCCGGCGCGAGGTCGATGATCCGCGTGCCCGGAAGCAGGCGCGGCGAGTGGCTGGACGTGCCGCTCGAAGTGGCGCGCATGGAGGTCCGCCTCGGCGGCGGCGACAGCCGCCTGGATGCCGTGCTGCGCCGGGATGAGTCCAACCGCCTCGAGGCGCGCATAGCCCTGCCGGGACACCGTCTCGAGGACGGACTGCCCCCCGGGCAGTGGCTGGACGGGGTGGTCGAGCTGCATTATCGCGAGCCGCTCATGCTCGCCGCCCTCATCCCCGCCCTGCGCGAGCCGCGGGGCGTGCTGGCCGGGCGCCTCCAGCTCGCCGGAACCCTCGGCCAGCCCAGCCTGTTCGGCGGTGCGCAGGTCTCCGAGGCCAGCGTGGTGCTGCCCGACCTCGGCATCCGCGTCGAGGAGGGCGAACTGGTCATCAACGCCGGTCCCGGCCAGTACCTGACCCTGCAGGGCGGGGCCCGCCTGGGCAGCGGTCGCCTGAGTTTGGACGGTCGGGTCGACCTCGCCGGCTTGCCGGACTGGCGAGCCGAGTTCGGCCTGAAGGGGGACAATCTCACCGCCCTCCGCCTCCCCGAGGCCAGCGTGCAGGCCTCGCCCGACCTGAAGATCGCCCTGCGTCCGGGCGAGACTCGCGTCACCGGGCGGGTCGAGGTGCCGGAAGCCCTGTTCGACCTGGGCAGCGAGGCGCCCGCCGCGGCGCGTATCTCGCCCGATGTGCGCGTCGTCGGCGAGGAGGAGGCCGCGCGCCGCCCCCACGCCCTGCATGCTCACATCGAGCTGGTACTGGGCGAGAAGGTGCGGGTGCGCGGCAAGGGCTTCACCGGCCGTGTCGCCGGCCGGCTGGAGGTCATCGACCGCCCCGGCCTGCCCGGCCCCATCGGCCAGGGCGAGCTGACCATCCCGGAAGGGCGCTACAAGGCCTACGGCCAGGACCTCGCGATCGAGCAGGGACGGATCATCTATGCCGACACGCCGCTCGACGATCCGGCGCTGGACATCCGCGCCGTGCGCCGAGGCATCCTGGACGGCACGGTCGCTGGCGTGCGCATCGCCGGGCGCGCCAGCCGGCCGCAGCTGACCATGTTCTCCGAGCCGGCGATGGAGCAGGCCGAGGTGCTCGCCTACCTGGTCACCGGCCGGCCGCTTCGGCAGGGCAGCGGCGGCGATGCCGCGCTCATGGTGCAGGCCGCGCGCGCGGCGGGCTTTGCCGGCGGCGACATGCTTGCCGGGCAGATCGGCAGCGTCTTCGGCCTGGAGGAGGCGGCGATCGAGAGCGACGTCGGTACCGAGGAGCTCAGCCTGGTGCTGGGCCGCTACCTCACCCCGCGCCTCTACCTGCGCTATGTGCAGGGGCTGGAGGAAGGGCTGCAGACCTTCCTGCTGCGCTACGAGTTGACCCGGCATTTCCATGTTCAGGCGCAGAGCGGGGTGAAGGCAGGGGTGGATGTGTTTTACAGTTTCGAGCGTTGAGAGGGGGCGTTCGGAAAAGGAAGGTTTTC
>JBMOQP010000016.1:0-17666 GCA_049322715.1 Pseudomonadota bacterium | reverse complement strand
TCATGCGCAAGTTGGTGCACCTGATGTGGGGCATCCTCAAATCAGGCCGCCCCTTCGACCCTGCCATGGGCTTGCCAGGGGGTGGGTAAGACAGTATCTGAAAAAATCCATCCTTGGATTTTTTCAGCTCGGCTCACCGCGAAGTGAATTCGCGGTGGCCTCCGCGAATCATGGGCTTACGCCCTTGTTCGCGTCGGGGCATCCCTGCCCCGGACAGGAAACGCTGAATTTTTCAGCGTTTCCCTAACCGCGAGACCCGGGAGTACGCGATGAACTACGAGGAGCAGATCGGCGAGCTGTCACGGCGTCTTGGCGCGTTGCTGGCGGAGCGCGGCATGACGATGGCGGCGGCGGAGTCATGCACCGGCGGCTGGCTGGCCAAGGCAGTGACGGATGTGGCGGGCAGTTCGGGCTGGTTCGATCGTGGTTTCGTCACCTACAGCAATGCGGCCAAGGAAGACATGCTGGGTGTGACCTGGCAGACCCTGCAGGATCACGGTGCGGTCAGCGAGGCGACGGTGCGGGCGATGGCCATCGGTGCGCTGGCGAATAGCGTGGCGGATGTGAGCGTGTCGATCAGTGGCATTGCCGGTCCGGGCGGCGCAACTCCAACCAAGCCGGTCGGGACGGTGTGGATGGCATGGTCCCGGCGCCATGGAGATACCGTGACGAGGCACTTCATGTTCGAGGGGGATCGCGAGGCGGTGCGAGCGCAGGCGGTCATTGCCGCCTGCGAGGGGATGATGGCGATGCTCGGTGGATAGTGTGGGTGTGTTGCTCATCGAAGATTTTCTGGACACTGCGGTCCCAAGGGGGAAAGCGCCTTCGTTCGGCCTGTCCAGAAAACCTTCGTTTTCGGAGCGCCCGTCAGGGAAATCTGAAAAAATCCATCCTCGGATTTTTTCAGCTCGGCTCACCGCGAAGTGAATTCGCGGTGGCCTCCGCGAATCAAGGGCTTACGCCCTTGTTTGCGCCGGGGCATCCATGCCCCGGACAGGAAACGCTGAATTTTTCAGCGTTTCCTCAAGGCTTCCTGATCAGCAGCACCGGGGTCTTGGCCAGGCGGGCGACTTCCTCCGCGGTGCTGCCGAGCAGGAGGCGGCGCCAGCCACGGCGGCCGTGGGTGCCAAGCACGACCAGGTCGGCTCCCCATGCCTCGGCCTCGTTGACGATGCTGCCGGCCACCGTCTCACCCAGGTCTCGCAGCTCGATCAGGCGGGATTCGGCACTTAGCCCCGCGGCCTTGACCTGCTCGGCATAGCGCTCGAGGGTCTTCTGCCCGCCGACGGCCATGGCCTGCCAGAGGGCGCGCGGATCGACGATCTCCTCGCCGACGTTGAGGAAGACCTCCTCGACGACGTGCAGGACAAGCAGCTGCGCGCCATGCGAGCGCGCAAGGTCCATCGCCTGGGTCAGCGCCTGTTCCGAGGCCTCGCTGCCGTCCACCGCGACAAGGATGCGTTTGAACATGATTTTCTCCTGCTGTCATCCACAGATCCGTCGACCCCGGCAATGATCCGAGCCCTGCACCCGCGAGAACCCCTGACGCGATGTCGGCGCAAGCCCGCGGGAAAGGCGCTCGAGTCACGTCAAGGACGTGAACTCCTGGTGCACCCGGTTGCGCCCTTGACGCTTGGCCTCGTACAGGGCCTTGTCGGCCCGCTGGGTGAATTCGTCGACGGATTCGCCTTCGCGGTAGCAGGCCACGCCGAGGGAGGCGGTGAGTTCCCCCAGCAGCTGCCCGCTGTCGGCGAGGCGGAGATGGCTGCCGTTCAGGCGGCCGCGGATGGTTTCCGCGACGCGGATGGCACCGTGCGGGGCGGTGTCCGGCAACAGGATGGCGAACTCCTCCCCGCCGAAACGGCACAGCGTGTCCTGACCCTTGACCACTTGGGCGAGGAGGCGGCCGATGAAGCGCAGCACCTTGTCGCCGACCAGGTGGCCATAGGTGTCGTTGATGTTCTTGAAGTGGTCGATGTCCAGCATCAGCAGACAGAGGGGATGGTCATCGGCCTGCGCCTTGGCGATGGCGTTGGTCAGCACAGTGGTGAAGGCGCGACGGTTGAGCAGGCCCGTCAACGGGTCGGTGCTGGCCTCGCGGCGGGCATCCTCGAGTTCCTTGCGCAGGAGCTCGACTTCCTCCGTGGCGTTTGTCAGGCGCGTGGAGGAGTCCTTGCTGGAGCGCTCGATCTCGCGGGTCTCCTTGACCACCTCGCGGGTGATCTCGCGCAGCAGATCGAGGTTGGGATCGCTCTCGAGCCGGCTGAGGTGCGTACCCAGGCCGTTGGCGTAATGGGCGAAATCATTGCCGGTCTGCAGCAGCTGGAGCATGACCGAGCGCAGGATGCGCTTCAGCTCATCCTGCGCGCGCTGCATGGCGCCGAGGGTCCCATGGGCGATGTGCTCGTCGAACAGGCTGTGCGAGGTGGACTCGTCCAGTCGCTTTCCTTGCGCGAAGAATTCATCCAGGGCCCGATTCAGCGAGGGATTCCTGGCCAGCACGTACTCGTAGCAGAGGGCGAAGTTGCGCGGGTTGGGGATGATGTCGTGCTGTCCCATCAGCTGCAGGACCAAGCGCAGGTTGGAGGCGGCCTCTTCGGGGGATTCGGGGTAGTCGTGCAACATGGAATCAAGGGTGTTGAAGTTGGTGCAGCTCGCGCTCGATGAGTTCGCAGTCCGCGAGATTCAGTTCGAGCAGGCGACGCAGGCTGGTCATGCTTTCGATGTCGATGCCCGTCCATTCGCATCCGAGTCTGTCGGCGTCCCTGTTGCGCGTCACGGCCTCCATGCAGATCGCGGTATCGGCCTCGGCCAGCCGAATGCAGAGCGTGTAGGGCTCGGAGGCGGGGGGCGATGCCTCGCCTTCGAGCGCTATCAGGGCTCCCTTGAGCGAGATGTCCAGGATGCGGGCCTGGAGGCGTTCCGTGCCTGTCTCGATCAGGGCATCCGCCACGAAGGGGATGCGGGAATATTTGCGGATGCCGGTCATGCTGGAGCCTTGGTCCGTACCTGTTCAGAATATTAACGAATTTTGAGTTTCAACGGGGCAGGATTGAGATGCGGCAAAACATCATGAGGCTTTCGACGCGCGGGCGCGGCACCCAGGACATCACGTCCCAGGTTCAACGTATAGTGCAGGAAAGCGGTTTGCGCACGGGCCTGTGCCACCTTTTCGTGCGCCATACCAGCTGTGCACTGATGATCTGCGAGAACGCCTCGCCCGAGGTGCGCGCGGACATCGAGGGCTGGTTCGGGCGTACCGTGCCTGATGGCGACCCCCGCTACCGGCACGATCTGGAGGGACCGGACGACATGGCCGCCCACCTGCGGACCATGCTCACCGAGGTCAGCCTGACGGTGCCCATCGTCGACGGCGCGCTCGGCCTCGGCACCTGGCAGGGGCTCTACCTGTATGAGCATCGCACCGAGCCGCACGGCCGCGAGATCGTGGTGACCCTGCATGGCGAATGAGGGCCTCACCCCCGCGCGGATCGAGATTGACGAGCACGGCGTACCTCGCAGCCAGGACTATGGCGACGTCTACTACTCCGCCGACGGTGGCCTGGCCGAGACCGACTACGTCTTCCTGCAGGGCAACGGCCTGCCGGAGCGCTGGCAGGACCGGGAGCGCTTCGTCATCGGAGAGACCGGCTTCGGCACCGGGCAGAACGTGCTGGCGGCCGCCCGGCTGTTCCTCGACACCGCCCCGGAGCATGCCCGGTTGCACGTGGTGACGGTGGAGAAGCATCCCATCCCCAAGGACGACCTGGGGCGGCTGTACCCCGCCGGGCACCCGCTGGCCTTTCTTGCCCGCGAGCTGGTCGCCAACTACCCCGACCTGATTCCCGGCGCGCACCGGCTGGAGCTTGCCGGTGGCCGCATCGTGCTCACCCTGCTGTTCGGTGACGCGCTGGATATCCTGCCGCGCGCAAGGGCGCGGGTGGACGCCTGGTTCCTTGACGGCTTCGCCCCGGCGAAGAACCCGCAGATGTGGCAGACGCCCCTGTTCGAGGCCATGGCCCGCCTGTCCGCCCCGGGGGCGACCTTCGCCACCTTCACCTGTGCGCGCATGGTGCGCGACGGGCTTGCCGCAGCGGGCTTCGCGTTCGATAGGCGCGCAGGGTTCGGGCGCAAGCGGGAGATGTTGGTGGGGCATCTGGCGCGCGGGGTTCCCGCCGAGGATGACCTGCCCTGGTTCCCGCGCGGGAAGCCCGCCGCATCCCGCGAGGCCGTCGTCATCGGCGCGGGCATCGCCGGGGCCTCGGTCGCACGGCGTCTGGCCGAGCGCGGCTGGACGGTTCGGGTTCTGGAGCGCCATGCGCTGCCGGCCCAGGAGGCCTCGGGCAACCACGCCGGCATCCTGCTGCCCGTACTGAGCGCGGAGTGGAATAACCTCAGCCGCATCGCCAGCCTCGGCCTCGGCTACGCGCGGCGCATGCTCGACCGTCTTGCCGCCGACCATCCCGGGATCGACTGGCACCCGACCGGCGTGCTGCGGCTGGCGCGCAACGAGCGCCATGCCGCGCAGCAGATCAAGATCGCGACGCGTCTGGACCTCCCGCCGGACTTCGCCCGTTGGGTCGAGCCCGAGGAAGGCTCGCGCCTGATCGGCGCGCGGGTGGAGCAGCCCGGGTGGTGGTTCGCCGGGGGCGGCTGGGTCAATCCGCCCAACACCGTGCGCGCGCTGCTCGATCATCCGGGTATCGAACTCGCTACTTCTGTGGCGGTGAAGCGCATCGAGCGCGTCGGTGAGAACTGGCGGGTGCTGGACGGAACCGGCGCCTGCGTGGCCGAGAGCGGGACGCTGATCCTGGCCAATGCCTGCGCGCTGAACGAACTGCTGCCCGGGGCGCTACCCCTGGCGCCCGTGCGCGGGCAGATCAGCCTCACCCCGGCGGTCAATGGAAGGGGGCTGGACGCGGTCGCCTGCCGCGAGGGCTACGTGATCCCCGTGCGCGAGGGCCTGCATTGCTTCGGCGCGAGCTTCGCCCACGGGGTGCACGATCCCGCACCGCGCATCGAGGACCACCTCGGCAACCTCGAGCGCCTGACCAGCATCCTGCCGGACTGGAACGGACTCGAGCCTGGCAGCCTCGGCGGCAGGGTGAGTCACCGCTGCGCCACGCCCGATCGCCTGCCCATCGCGGGCCCGCTGCACGATGCCGAGGCCTTCCGGGAGGATTTCGAGGGTGTCCACCTTGGCTGGCCGGCGCGGCGCTTCGGGCCTGCGCGGCTACATCCCGGGCTGTGGGTGACTACCGGCCACGGCGCGCGCGGCCTGGTGTGGACCGCGCTGCTCGGCGAGCTGATCGCAAGCTCTCTGGAAGGCGCCCCCCTGCCGGTGACCTCGGAACTGCTGCACGCCCTGCATCCGGCGCGTTTCGACTACCGCCAGATGCGGCTCGCGCCCAAGCACCGGCAGCCGTGGGTGGCCAGGGAGGGGGATGAGTGAAGGCTTCGGAAGGCGGTTTCAGGATCATCGCGGCGAGGGCGCCGCTCCCACCATGTAGGAGGCCCGCCCCGGGCCGATTTCGGTCTCCATACCGACAGGGCGCCGGTTTTACACCCTGTCCACATTCCTCTGCAGCCACAGTTCAAGCAGGGCCAGGTGCCAGAGCTTGCTCCCCAAAAGGCGGGTGAAGTGCTGGTCGGGCGCGGCCAGCAGCTTGTCCACGTAGCTGCGCTCGTAGATGCCGCGCTCGCGGCAGGCCTGGCTGGTCAGGATGTCGCGCATGAAATCGAGGAACTCGCCGCGCACGAACTTGAGCGCGGGCACCGGGAAGTAGCCCTTGGGCCGGTCGATCACGCCGTCCGGGATCATGCCGCGAGCGACCTTCTTGAGGATGCCCTTGCCGCCATCCGCCATCTTGAGCGCGGGCGGGATCTGCATGGCGAGCTCGACCAGCTCGTGGTCGAGGAAGGGCACGCGGGCCTCCAGGCCCCAGGCCATGGTCATGTTGTCCACGCGCTTGACCGGGTCGTCGACGATCAGGGTGGTGACGTCGAAGGCCAGTACGCGGTCGATGTACTCGTCGCCCCTGATGGCGGCGAGGCGCTCGCTCACGAGCCTGCCGGTGTGGTCCTCGCCACGGTAGGGCGGGGTGACCATGCCCTGGAACTCGGCGTCGTCGCGATCGAAATAGTACGGGGCGAAGCGTTCCAGGTCCGTCCCCTGGGCGGCAGCCATCTGCGGATACCAGAAGTAGCCCGCGAACACCTCGTCCGCCCCCTGGCCGCTTTGCACCACCTTGACGTGCTGGCTGACCTGCTCGGCCAGAAGATAAAAGGCGACCGCGTCCTGGCCGACCATCGGCTCGTTCATCGAATCAACGGCTTCCGGCAGGCGGATGAGCACCTGGTCGTTGGGAATGTGGATCTTGGTGTGTTCGGTGGAGAATCGCTCCACCACGAGGTCGGAATACTCGAACTCGCTGCCTTTCTCCTCCGGCTGGTCCTCGAAGCCAATGGAGAAGGTGCGGGGCAGGGTGCCGTGGGCGGCGAGCAGGCCGACCAGCAGGCTGGAGTCCAGTCCGCCGGAGAGCAGCACGCCGACCGGCACGTCCGAGATCGCCTGGTGGCGGGCGGTGGTCTCCATCAGCTTGCCGCGCAGGGCCTCGACCCATTCGTCCTCGCGAAGCTGTTCGGCCGGGCGGTGGGCGGTCAGCTCCCAGTAGCGGTGCAGGGTCTCCGTGCCGTCCATGTCGATGCGCAGGATATTCGCGGGAGGCAGCTTGCGGATGCCGTTCAGCACCGTGCGCGGCGCGGGGACCACGGCGTGCAGGGTGAACTGGTGGTGCAGGGCGACGGGATCGATGGTGGTGTCCACCCCGCCTGCCGCGAGCAGGGCCTGGCTGCTCGATGCGAAGCGGATGCGCGCCCCATCCTTGTTGTAATAGAGCGGCTTGATGCCGAAGCGGTCGCGGGCCAGCCACAGGCGCCTGGCCTCCATCTCCCAGATGGCGAAGGCGAACATGCCGCGGAAGTGTTTCACGCACTCCGGGCCCCATTCGGCCCAGGCGCGCAGGATGACCTCGGTATCGCCGGTGGAGTTGAAGCGGTGGCCGCGATGGCGCAACTCATCGCGCAGTTCCGGGTGGTTGTAGATGGTGCCGTTGAATACCAGCGCGAGGCCCGCCTCGCGGTCCACCATCGGCTGGTGTCCATGGATGGACAGGTCGAGGATGGACAGGCGCTGGTGGCCGAGAGCCAGGGGGCCGTCGCTGAAGCTGCCCGCGTGGTCCGGGCCGCGCCGCTCCACCGCGCACATCATGCGCGCCACGGCGGCCAGGTCCGCCTGCGCGCCATCGAATCTCAACTCACCGGCAATGCCACACATAGGGATTTCAATCTCGCATCAATGTTTCCGACATATTAGCAAGGCCTGTTCCCCTGGCGACGCCATGGCGGTCTCGCCCTGTCCCCTCCGGCCTATCGTCTCCGGGTGGATGCGCAAGGCTGGAATGACTATTCTAGAAAGGCCTGTCCTCATGCATGGTTTTTCCGGCATGGCACGGGACCGTCTTTCAATGGCTGACAAAGGGGATTCGAGAGTGCAGAAGAGAGGAATGACCCGCCGCGTGGCGGTGTGCGTGCTGGGCGCGGCAGGGATGCTGGCCATGTTCCCGGGGATCGGCATGGCGGGCACGCTGGACAACGCGGAAGCCGTGAAGGGAATCGAGACCATCCGGGCCGTGTACGACGTGCGCAAGTCCAACCCCAAGGCGCTGGCGGCCTACCTGAAGGCGATCATCGGCAACCACGCGAACCTGCTCAAGGAAGGGGTGAAGCCCGATCTGCGCATGGTTTTCATCGCCGAGTCCGTCAAGTTCATCACCACGAGGCCGGAGGACGAGATCGCACTGGAACACGACGCGACTCTCACGGAGATCGCCGGTCATATCGCCGAACTCGACCGGCTCGGGGTGAGGATGGAGGTCTGCAGCGGCGCCACCAAGGCCTACGGCGTGGACAACGCCACGCTCCTGCCCCAGCTGAAGGCCGTGCGCAGTGGCTTCATCGCCATCATGGGCTACCAGAACCAGGGCTATGCCCTGGTTCCCGTGTACTGACGCGACGGGAATGCGCACGGGGCCGGGGCGCAAGCCGCCGGCCCTTTTTCGTTTCCGACGAAGGGTGCCCTACGCCTCGTGAGGGGAGGTTTCGCTTTCGTTTTCGAGGCTGGCCACTACCGTGATGGCCCGCTCGCGTGCTTCGTCCGGCCTGAACTCCTCGTTGAGTGAGGACCACTGAGGATGATGGCGCGCGGACTTCAGCGCATCGGGCAGGGGGCCCTTGCGCCAGCGCCGGGTGTCCGGATCCTCCTGGCGGAGGGGCTCGATCGCCGCATGGCCGCGCCGGTCCAGGGCCGAGAGCAGCCAGCGCTGGCGCACGGCCAGCAGTCGCAGGATGGCGTCGTCCACGGTCAGGCTGCGGAAGCCGCGCAACTTGCCGACAATGCGCTCGCCGTAGTGGCCGAACACCTGCCACAGCCCGCCGGCGACCGCGCCCGCCACGGTTGCCGCGCCTAGGGTGAGTCCGCCCACGACAAGGTCGATGCCGATGCCGGTGATGGCGCCCGCCACCGCGCCCTTCCCAATGCGGATGCCCATGCCGCGCAGGGCCTCGGCGCTGAACAGATCGTCCTCCCAGCGTCCTTCGACCAGGGGAATGGCCGTCATCTCGACGTCGCCGGGGCGGAAGCGGTAGAGCTCGAGTAGGGCGGCGACGCAGGCCTGCTCACGCTGCCTGACCCGCTCGCGAAGAAGCTCGACCTGCTGCCGGATCGCCTCTTCCTCATCATGCTTGACCACCACGCGGCAGGCGGCGACGTCGACCAGCAACTCGGCGATGAGCCTCTGGCCCGCAGCCATGCGCTCGCGCGCCTCCTGCTCGCGGGCCTGGAGCAGGCGCTCGAGCGGCAGGCGATGGGCATCGATCAGGGTGATGAGGATCTTAAGCAGGCGGCGCTCGCCGTCGACCTCCGGGGCCACGGTGTCGAAGCTGACCACGGCGTGCAGGCCGAGCCGGGCCAAGGCCTCGCGCCACTCGGCCTCGCGGCTGGCGGGACTCTGCACGAAGTTGAGCACGGGCAGCAGGGGGCGGGCGCAGGAGGCGAGCAGGGCCAGCTCGTCGCGGTACTTGGCCAGCACCGGGTCGCGCGCGTCGATCACCACTAGCGCCGCGTCGCTCGCCAGCAGCTGGCGCAGCACCTTGGCCTCCTGCTCGAACTGGTGAGATGCAAGGGGCGAGTGCAGGAAGCGGTCGATGCGGTCTGGCCCGTCCAGCCGCTCGCCCGGATTCACCAGCTCGCCGATGGTCTCGAGCAGGCCCATGGCGTCCTCCATGCCGGGGGTGTCGTACAGCTCGACGACCGGCTCGCCCTCGACCAGCAGGCGGGCACCCTCGACATGGCGGGTCGTGCTCGGGCGGGCGGAAACCTCGCCGAAGGCTGTGTCGCGGGTCAGGGTGCGCAGCAGCGAGGTCTTGCCGGTGTTGGTGTGGCCGACGACGGCGAGTTGCAGGGGCGTGCTCATGGGCCTTGCTCCAGCCAGTGGAGGGCGTGCCGTGCATCATCGATGACTGCATCGGCGGGCAGGCCCATGGACTGAAGAGCCTCGTGCCAGTGGACGATGCGCTCGGCATCCAGACGCTCGTGGCCTATCAGCCAGACATGCGTGTCATCGGCATGGTCGGTCAGATGGGTGATGTAGCGGAGGCTGCCCCGGTCGGGCGAGAGGCGCGGGTCGAGGGCGACCAGCAGGCGGGCGGGGGGATGGACCTGCAACTCCTCGAGCAGGCGCTGGCGCTCGTCGCGAGAATCCACGACCGGCCAGTACTGCACGGAGTCGGCCCCGGCGGGAGGCCAGGCGATATCGCCGCCCAGTTCGAGCCCGACCAGAAGGTGGGCCTTGCCACCGTGTGCGGCATGAGCCCCGATGCGCGAGCGCGGCAGGCTGGGCGGGGCCTGGTCGACGACGCCGATGCGCTCGCTTGCGGGCAGCAGGCGGGCGCGCAGCACGGCGTAGCCCGGAAGGCCCAGGTCGAGGCGCAGGCGGCTGCGGCCGCGCATCCACCACAGTTGGCAGCCCGTCCACAGCAGCAGGCGCGGCAGGATGCCGTAGGCCACAACGCAGCCCACGAGCCAGGAGGACCACGCGAGCCGCGCCGTTTCGTCCTGCGGCAGCCCCTCGCCACTCGCGCGCACCATCCCGGCATCCGGGATGGCGAACCCGAGTTGGGAGGGAAGCCAGCCGAGGGCGGCGGTCAGGGCGACGAACACATCCGAGGGCAGGATCGTGGTCTCGAGGATGAAGGCATAGCGCTGCAGGGCGAGGGCGACCAGAAGGCCGGCGAGGGCTCCGAGCAGGGCGATCAGCCAGAGCAAGTGGCTGATCGAGCCGCTGAGCCAGCGCAGCAGGTCGTGATGCGCCAGCAGGTTGAGCAGGGCCCCGCCGATCGCCGCGTCCCGCTTTCTGCCCGTGCCGAGTGCGCCCAGGCGGTCGCTCAGCCACCACCAGGCCCGGCCGAGCAGCGCACCACCGCCCTGGCCGCCAGCCGTCATGCCGACCAGCCACAGGGCAAGGCTGAACAGGTGCACGCCGATCAGGCTGCCAAGCGCCCACACCACGTTGACCGGCCGACTGCCCACGCCCATCACGCCGATGGCGGCGCCGAAGCCGCTGACCAAGGCGATCAGGGTGAGGGCCAGGAGGGTGGTGCGGGCATGCCCGCGCCAGGCGGTGACGGCCGCAAGCCAGCCTTCGCGCTCGCCGATGAGCTCGGCGCGACGCAGGATGCGTGTCTCGGCGTCGAGCGGCGCCTCGAGCACCCGCGGCAGGACGTCGCGGTCCTCCAGCGGCGATCCCGCGGCTTCGTGCTGACGGACGACCTCGGCCAGCCAGCGGGACTCGAACGGCGTCAGGGAGTGGGGCAAGCGCTACCTCGTCGGTGAAGCGGTTACAGGAAGTAGAGCAGCACCAGGCCGCCGAACACGATGCGGTACCAGGCAAAGCCGACGAAGCTGTGGCTGGACACGTAGCGCAGCAGGAAGCGCACCGCGGCGAGTCCGGAGATGAAGGCCATGACGAAGCCGACGGCGATCATGCCCATGTCCTCGCCGTTGAGCTGCCCTGCGTTCTTGTACAGATCGTAGGTCACGGCGGCGAACATGGTGGGAATGGCGAGGAAGAAGGAGAACTCGGTGGCGGTCGTGCGTGAAAGGCCGAATATCATCCCGCCCATGATGGTCGCCCCGGAACGCGAGGTGCCGGGGAACAGCGCGACGCTCTGGGCGAGGCCGACCTTGAGCGCATCCCTCCAGGTCATGTCGTCCACGCTCTGGACGCGGGGGGGGGGCTTGAAGCGCTCCACCAGCAGGATGACGAAGCCGCCGACGATCAGCGCCCCGGCCACGGTCAGGGGGCTGAACAGGTATTCCTTGATCAGCTTGTGGAACAGCAGGCCGAAGATCATTGCCGGAATGAAGGCGATGATGATGTTGACGGCGAAGCGCTGCGCCGCCGACTCGTGTGGCAGGCCCTTCACCACGGTGAAGATCTTTTCGCGGTAATGCCAGCAGACGGCCAGGATGGCACCGAGCTGGATGGCGATGGTGAAGACCTTGCCGGCCTCGTCGTTATAGCCGAGCAGGTCCTGGGCGATGATCAAATGCCCGGTGGAGGAGATGGGCAGAAACTCGGTCGCGCCCTCGATCAGGCCGAGGATGGCTGCCTTGAAAAGCATCCATAGATCCATCAGTCGATACCTTGGAATGGTTGTAGCCCGGATGCAGGCCGAGGGCCGGAATCCGGGAAAGGCACCCGGATTTCGTGTTGCTTCATCCGAGCTGCGTTTTCTAAGGAAATGCCGAAAAAATCCATCCATGAATTTTTTCAGCTCGGCTCACCGCGAAGTGAATTCGCGGTGGCCTCCGCGAATCAAGGGCTTACGCCCTTGTTCGCGCCGGGGCATCCCTGCCCCAGACAGGAAACGCTGAATTTTTCAGCGTTTCCCTAGGTTGGCTGCGGCGAGTCAGTCCTCGACCAGCAGAAGGTCGAGCATGCGCTCGTAAACCGTCGCCAGGCGGTCCAGGTCCTCGACGCCAACGCACTCGTTGACCTTGTGGATGGTGGCATTGAGCGGGCCGAGCTCGATCAC
The DNA here is from genome assembly GCA_049322715.1 of Pseudomonadota bacterium. GTDB lineage: Bacteria > Pseudomonadota > Gammaproteobacteria > Halothiobacillales > Halothiobacillaceae > Thiofaba. The sequence goes on along the minus strand of JBMOQP010000016.1, from coordinate 5,510 downwards.
CTCCGCGCCGGTCGGGGCGATGAAGCGCGCATCCGATGTGCCGCCGGAAGTGGAGGGCACGGTTTCAAGGCCGAGTACGTCGCGGATCGCACCCATCACCGCCTCGACCAGCCGCCCGTCGGCGCGGGTGAGGAAGGGCAGGCCGGAGAGGTTCCAGTCGATGGTGTAGTTCAGGCCATGGCGCTGCAGGATCTCATCCACCTTCGCCTGCAAGCCCTCAGCCGTCCACTCGGTGTTGAAACGGAAGTTGAATTGCACGAACAGCTCGCCGGGAATGACGTTGTTGGCCCCGGTGCCGGCGTGGATATTGGCGATCTGGAAGCTGGACGGCGGGAAGTGCTCGTTGCCCGTATCCCACACGGTCGCGGCCAGCTCCGCCAGCGCGGGCGCGGCGCGATGCACCGGGTTGTCCGCGAGGTGCGGATAGGCGACGTGGCCCTGGATGCCCTGCACGGTCAGGTTGCCGGTGAGCGAGCCGCGGCGGCCGATCTTGAACTCGTCGCCCAGCACCGCGCGGCTGGAGGGCTCGCCTACGATGGCGTAGTCGATCTTCTCGCCGCGACGCTCAAGCGCCTCGATGACCTTGACCGTGCCGTCCACCGCCACGCCTTCCTCGTCCGAGGTCAGCAGGAAGGCGATGGAGCCATCAAAGTCGGGATGGCGTTGCACGAAGCGCTCGGCCGCGACCACCAGCGCCGCGACGCCGCCCTTCATATCCGCCGCGCCGCGGCCATAGAGCAGGCCGTCGCGCACGGTCGGCTGGAACGGCGGCGAGGTCCAGGCCTCCTCGCGTCCGGGGGGCACCACGTCGGTGTGGCCGGCAAGGCAGACCAGCGGCCCCTTGTCGCCGCGACGCGCCCACAGGTTGGTCACGGAGCCTGCATTCAGCCATTCGATGTGGAAGCCGAGCCTTTCCAGCCGGGCGGCGAGCATGGCCTGGCAGCCGGCGTCTTCGGGGGTGACGGAGCGGCGGCCGATGAGGTCGGTGGCGAGCTTGAGGACGTCGGACATGATTATTCCTTGAAGGCGGCTTCGTATTCGGATTCCACGAAGCCCGCCACCAGGCGGCCGTCGGGCAATTCGACGATCGGGCGGCGGACGAGGTTGTGCTGGCTGCGCATCAGGTCGAGGGCCTTGTCCCGGCCGAGCCCGGCCCTGGCCTCCTCGGGCAAGGCGCGCCAGGTGGTGCCGGTCTTTTTCAGCAGCTTCTCCCAGCCGAGCGTCGCTTCCCAGGCCAGCAGGCGGTCCTCCGGCACGCCTTCCTTCTTGAAGTCGTGGAAGAAGTATTCCTGCCCGTGCTGCTCCAGCCAGGCGCGGGCCTTCTTCACCGTGCCGCAGTTGGGGATGCCGTAGACCTTCATCATGCCGTCGAATGCCTTGTGGAAATGCAGGCGGAACCTTAGCAGTTCGGCCCGGGGCTGCACAAACCCGGTCTATGCTCCGGGAATGATCCGCGGAGATGCACGCGTGAAACTGGGTCTTCCTCGCACCGTGATCGTGCTCGGGCTGGTGTCGATGCTCAACGATGCCGCGAGCGAAATGATCACGCCCCTGCTGCCGATCTTCCTCACCGCCACGCTCGGCGCGGGGCCGGCGATCGTCGGCCTGGTCGAGGGCGTGGCCGAGGCGACGGCGAGTCTCCTCAAGCTGGTCTCCGGACGCCTGGTGGACCGCGGCTGGTCGGCCAAGCGCCTGGTGCTGGGCGGCTACGGGGTGTCCAACCTGGCGCGCCCGCTCATCGGCCTGGCCCTCGGCTGGGGCTGGGTGTTGCTGCTGCGTTTCCTCGACCGGCTGGGCAAGGGCCTGCGCACGGCACCGCGCGATGCGCTGATTGCCGGGGCGGTGGAGGAGCGCCAGCGCGGCTGGGCCTTCGGCGTGCACCGCGCGCTCGACCATGCCGGCGCGGTTATCGGTCCGCTGCTGGCCTTTGCCCTGCTGAGCATGGGGGTGGCGCTGGGGGACGTGTTCCTCTGGTCGGTCATCCCTGGCGCGCTGGTGGTCCTGCTGCTGGTGTTCGGCCTGCCGCCGCAGGCGCCCGCCACCCTGCCCGGCACGCCGGTGGCACCCTTGCGCTGGTCGCTGCTGGATGCCCGCCTGCGCGGGCTGATCCTCGCCGCGGGCGCCCTTGCGCTGGTCGCGGTGCCGGAGGCCTTCCTCGTCCTGTGGGCCCACGACCGTGGTCTGGACGTGGTGTGGCTGCCGCTGCTTTGGGCGGCGGCGAGCGGGGTGAAGATGCTGATCGTCGCTCCCTTTGCCGCCCTGTCGGACCGATTCGGGCGCGTGCCGATGCTGGCCTGGGGGTGGTTTCTGCGTTTCGCCGTGCTGGTGGCGCTGGCCCTCAACGGGCTGGATGCCTCCACTCTCGTCACCCTCGGCCTGTTCCTGGCCTACGCAGCAGCGCTGGCCTCGACCGAAGGGGCGGAGCGCGCGCTGATTGGCGATCGCGCCCCGAAGGCGGTGCGAGGCACGGCCTTCGGCTTGTACCACATGGTGTCGGGCCTCGCCGCCCTGCCCGGGGCGTTGCTGTTCGGGGGGATCTGGCAGATGGCCGGCAGCCAGGTCGCCTTCGCCGTGGCGGCGATGGTCTCGGCCCTGGCCCTGCTGGCCTTCCTGAGGATGGTGCCGAAGGCATGAAGAAGATTGGGTGGGAACTGCCTGTGGTGGCGGTCGAGTGTCCCGCGCTCTAGGGAAGCGCTGAAAAATTCAGCGTTTCCCCAGAAACGAAGAAGCCCCTCACAGGGGAGGGGCTTGGTACTGGCCGAGTCACCGCGGATCACACGTCGCGCAGCAGCTCGTTGATACCGACCTTGCCGAGGGTCTTGGCGTCGACCTTCTTCACGATCACCGCGCAGTACAGGCTGTACTTGCCATCCTTGGACGGCAGGTTGCCGGAGACCACCACGGAACCGGCCGGGACGCGGCCGTAGTGGACCTCGCCGGTTTCGCGATCGTAGATCTTGGTGGACTGTCCGATGTACACGCCCATGGAGATCACGGAGCCTTCCTCGACGATCACGCCCTCGACCACCTCGGAGCGGGCGCCGATGAAGCAGTTGTCCTCGATGATGGTCGGTGCGGCCTGCAGCGGCTCCAGCACGCCGCCGATGCCGACGCCGCCGGAGAGGTGCACGTTCTTGCCGATCTGGGCGCAGGAGCCGACGGTGGCCCAGGTGTCGACCATGGTGCCCTCGTCGACGTAGGCGCCGATGTTCACGTAGGACGGCATCAGCACGCAGCTCTTGGCGATGAAGCTGCCGCGGCGGGCCATCGCGGTCGGGGCGACGCGGATGCCGGCGGCGCGGAACTGTTCGTCGGTCCAGCCGGCGAACTTGGGCTCCACCTTGTCGTAGAACTGGATGTCGTTTGCGCCCATGACGCGGTTGTCGTTCAGGCGGAAGGACAGCAGCACGGCCTTCTTCAGCCACTCGTTGACCTGCCACTGGCCCACCGCCTTCCGCTCGGCCACGCGCATCTTGCCGCTATCGAGCAGGCTCATGGCCTCGTTGACGGCGTCGCGCACGTCCTTCGGGGCATTGGCGGGGGTGAACTCGGCACGCTTCTCGAAGGCGTCTTCGATGAGCTGGCGAAGGTTGTTCATACAGTTCTCCTGAAAGGTGGTTCATGACCCCTCTCCCCGAGGAAGAGGGGCAGGGGTGAGGGGTTATAGGGTCTGGCAGAAGGTCTTGATCCGCTCGGCCGCATCCAAGCACTCGTCCATCTCGGCCACCAGCGCCATGCGCACATAGCCCGCGCCGGGGTTGTGGCCGCAGACCTCGCGGGAGAGGTAGCTGCCCGGCAGCACGGTGACGTTCTGCTCGGCGAACAGGCGGCGGGCGAATTCGGTGTCGTCGATGGGTGTCCGGGCCCATAGGTAGAAGGCGCCGTCCGGCATGCGAACGTCCAGAGCACCTCGAAGGATTTCAATTACTTGGGTGAATTTCTGCAGGTAAAGCGCTCGGTTGTTCTCGACGTGCGCCTCGTCGTTCCAGGCCGCACGGCTCGCCGCCTGGGTGGGCGGGGGCAGGGTGCAACCGTGATAGGTGCGGTACAGGTGGTAGTCCTTGAGCACGGCTGCGTCCCCCGCCACGAAGCCGGAGCGCAGGCCCGGCAGGTTGGATCGCTTGGAGAGCGAGTGGAACACCACGCATCGGGCGAAGTCGTCGCGGCCGATGTTGGCGCAGACCTGCAGCAGACCGACCGGCGGCTCGCCGTAATACAGCTCCGAGTAGCACTCGTCGGAGGCGATGATGAAGTCGTGCTCGTCGGCCAGCTCGAGAAGGCGGCGGTAGGCGGCCTCCGGCAGCATCGCGCCGGTCGGGTTGCCGGGCGAGCAGACGTAGATGAGCTGGCAGCGCTTCCACACTTCAACGGGAATGGCGTCGAAATCCGGCAGGAAGTCGTTCTCGGCCGGGGTGGGGTAGAACCACGGCTCCGCGCCCGCCAGGTACGCCGCGCCCTCGTAGATCTGGTAGAAGGGGTTTGGCATCAGCACCAGAGGCTTGTCGGCACGGTTCACTACACACTGGGCGAAGGAGAACAGCGCCTCTCGCGTGCCGGAGACCGGCAGGACCTGCGTGGCCGGATCGACCTTGGCCTCGAAGCGCCGCAGCAGCCAGCTCGCCACCGCCTCGCGCAGCCCGTCGACGCCGCGGGTGAGCGGGTAGTTGGCCAGGCCGTGCAGGTGATGGATCAGTTCCTCGACCACGAAGGACGGCGGCTGGTGCTTGGGCTCCCCGATCGACAGGGCGATGTGCTCGAGGTGGGCGGGCGGGGTGCTCCCGGCCTTGAGCTTGGCCAGCTTTTCGAAGGGGTAGGGCTGCAACAGGCCGAGATCGGGGTTCATGCGGCGGCAAAGGTCGTGGAGAATGAGCGGGAGTATACCGCAAAGGCCTCCCATGACCGCTGAACCCGCCATCCTCGCCCTGCATCACGTCAGCCTCCTTGTTGCCGACACCAGCCGTGCGCGGCGCTTCTATGAAGAGATACTCGGCCTCAAGCCGCTGGATCGTCCCGACCTCGGCTTCCCCGGCGTCTGGCTGGCCCTGGGCGAAGGCCAGCAGCTCCATCTCATGGAACTGCCGGACCCCGATCCCAAGACCGGCCGTCCGGAGCACGGTGGCCGGGACCGTCACTTCGCCCTGCGCGTGGCCGACCTTGTCCCCTTCATCGAACGGCTGGAACGGGACGGTGTGCCCTACACCCGCAGCCGCTCCGGGCGGCCGTCCATTTTCTTCCGCGACCTGGACGGGAATGCGGTGGAGTTGATGGGTGGGTGAAATGCCATCAGCGATCATGGCCCATGTGTGGAAAGTAGGGCGCAATAGCGGAGCGTATTGCGCCGGATGAAAGGTGCAAGCGATAACCCATTCGGCGGGTTACGCTTCACTAACAGGCCGTTGAAAAACTCCGGCGCTTCCATGGCATGATCCCCCTGATCCATCCCTGATCCATCCCTGAGCGATGCGTGGCATCTCCGATCCCCAATCCGACCTGTTCAGCTACGTGAGCCT
>JBMOQP010000015.1:0-18166 GCA_049322715.1 Pseudomonadota bacterium | reverse complement strand
GCTACCTGAACATGACGCTCCTGGTGGAGCAGAAAAAGGAGATGCTGCGACTGGCGGCTTGATCCGGAAATCGATCAACCTCAACCATGATCACCTTTTTGCACAACTTGACGTACACAACCGGGTTGGCGTGAAAAGATCATTCGGCGCAATACGCTTCGCTATTGCGCCCTACACCCTTTCCGGCCGGACCCTCATCGAGCCTTTTGAACGTCAACTCTTGTTTTCGAGCAGCTCCGCAAGCCCTTCCTGATCCAGCACCGGGATGCCCAGCTCGCGGGCCTTGTCCAGCTTGCTGCCCGCCGCCTCGCCCGTGATGACGGCGGTGGTCTTCTTCGACACGCTGTCGGTCACCTTGGCCCCCAGCGCCTCCAGGCGGGCCTTGGCCTCCTCGCGGGTCATGCCCGTAAGCACGCCGGTGATGACATAGGTCTTGCCGGCCAAGGGCTGGGCGCCGACAGGCCGGGCGGGGGTGTCCCAGTGGATGCCCGCCGCCAGCAGGCCGGCGATGACCTCGCGGTTGTGCGGCTCGGCGAAGAAGCCGGCCACGTGCGCCGCGACGACGGGGCCGACGTCCGGTACCTCCATCAGCTGCTCGACGTTGGCTTCCATCAGCGGCTCCAGCCCGCCGAAGTGGCGGGCCAGGGCCTGGGCGGTCGCCTCGCCCACCTCGCGGATGCCGAGGGCGTAGAGGAAGCGGCCGAAGGTGGTGTGTTTCGACTTCTCCAGCGCGTCGAGCAGGTTCTTGGCGGACTTCTCGGCCATGCGTTCGAGGGCGGCGATGTCCTCGAGCTTCAGGCGGTAGAGGTCGTCCAGGCGCTTGACCAGCCCGGCCTCGTCCAGCTGGGTGATGATCTTCTCGCCCAGGCCATCGATGTCCATCGCCCGCCGCGCGGCGAAGTGGCGGATGGCCTCGCGCCGCTGGGCGGGGCAGTACAGCCCGCCGGTGCAGCGCGCGACCGCCTCGCCCTCGACCTGCTCGACGTGCGAGCCGCATACCGGGCAAGTGGCAGGGGCCTGGATCTCGCGCGCATCCGCCGGGCGGCGTTCAGGCACGCTGCCGACGATCTCGGGGATCACGTCGCCCGCGCGGCGCACGATCACGGTGTCGCCGATGCGCACGTCCTTCTGCCGGATCATGTCCATGTTGTGCAGGGTGGCATTGCTGACGGTCACGCCGCCGACGTGCACCGGCCTCAGGCGCGCGACGGGGGTGAGCGCGCCGGTGCGCCCGACCTGCCAGTCCACGTCGAGCAATTCGGTCAGCTCCTCCTCGGGCGGGAACTTGAACGCCACAGCCCAGCGTGGGGCGCGGGCGACGAATCCGAGCTCGCGCTGGTCCGCCAGCCGGTCGACCTTGAACACGGCGCCGTCGATGTCGTAGCCGAGAGACTCGCGCTGGGCGAGGATGCGCGCGGCATAGCCTTGTGCGCCGTCATGGCCCTTCACCACCTCGTTGAGCGGGTTGACCGGCAGGCCCCAGCCGCGCAGGCGTTCGAGCATGGCGCTGTGGCGTTCGGGTAGTGCGAGGCCATCCACCTCGCCCCAGCCGTAGGCGAAGAAGCTGAGGGGGCGGGTGGCGGTGATGCGCGAGTCGAGCTGCCGCAGGCTGCCGGCGGCGGCATTGCGCGGGTTGGCGAAGGTCTTCTCGCCGGCTTGCTCGAGCCGCGCGTTGAGCGCGGCCAGGCCCTTGCGCGGCATGTAGACCTCGCCGCGCACCTCAAGCACCGCCGGCCAGCCCTCGCCCATCAGGCGCAGCGGAATGGCATGCACGGTGCGCACGTTCGCCGTCACGTCCTCGCCGCGCTCACCGTCGCCGCGGGTTGCGGCACGCACCAGCAGGCCGTCCTCGTAGCGCAGGCTGATGGCCAGTCCGTCGATCTTGGGCTCGGCGTTGTACTCCACCGCGTGGTCCGTCCCCAGGCGCTCACGCACCCGGCGGTCGAAGTCCGCGAGCTCGTCGTCGCCCATGGCGTTGTCGAGCGACAGCATCGGCACGGCGTGGCGCACCTCGGCGAAGCCCGCCAGCGGCGCCCCGCCCACGCGCTGGCTGGGCGAGTCCGGGGTGACCCAGTCGGGGTGGGCGGCCTCGATCTCGCGCAACTCGCGCATCAGCCGGTCGTACTCGGCGTCCGGGATGATCGGGGCGTCCAGCACGTAGTAGGCATGGTCGTGCCGGGCGATCTCGCGGCGGAGTTCGATGAGGCGCTCACGCAACACCTGTTTGTCGTTATGCGGTTGCTCCATGCCTGGAACTCCGGCTAAAAAGGATGGCGGCTGATTCTAAGCCATGTGGACGCTCCGGAAATCCAGGGCACCCCATTCACAAGCATTACGGGCAAACGCACCATGCAAAAGCGCACCCTTCTCGCGGCCGCATTCCTGGCGGCCTGCTCGACGTCAGTCCTGGCCGACGGCGTCGCCGTTGGCGCCAATGCCGGCACCAAGGGCCTCGGGCTTGAACTGACCCATGGCGTGCTGGACAACCTGAATGTGCGCGGCGCGTTCAACACCTTCAGCTACGGCTACGACACCACCGAAGACGGCATCAAGTACGATGGCGACCTGGACCTGCGCAATGCGGGGCTGATGCTGGACTGGTTCCCGTTCCGTGGTTCGTTCAGGATGAGCGCCGGTGCGATGTACAACGGGAACAAGTTCAAGGGCAAGGGCAACGGATCGGGCGTGTACGAGCTCGGTGCCGACGACACGCGCTACACCATCGATGGTGAATTGCGCGGTGAAATCGATTGGCGCAATTTCGCCCCATACGTCGGTCTGGGATGGGGCAATCCGGTCGCCAAGAATTGGGGCTTCACCTTCGACGTCGGCGTCATGTTCACCGGCAGTCCGGACGCGCGTCTCACCGCCACGGGAACAGCAACCCCCGAGGGCGGCACGCCGATCGACGTCAGCACCGACCCCACGTTCCAGCAACATCTGGCCGAAGAACAGGCCAGGCTGAACGACGAAATCGAGGACGCCAAGTTCTGGCCCGTCGTTCAGCTGGGCCTGCACTACAAGTTCTGATCCACCCCGTACGGGGTGCGGAAACAAGAAGGCCGGGAAAATCCCGGCCTTCTTGCTGTCGCGCGCATGACCGATTTGTCGGAAACACATCGGGATCACCGATCCGCCGGGCTCTCGAGGGCCGCTCTCGACGGCCGCACCCCGAAGGGGCTTCCGGCATGGATGCCGGGAGGGACTTCGGTGCGGGATCAACCCGAAGGGGGCCGCCCAGGGATGGGCGGCATCCGGCGAACCTACTCCCCCAGCGCGATCTCGCGCATGCGGTCGATTGACTCGGAGGAGAGCGCCTCGCGGCGTTCGTCGAGCAGGGTGGCGTCCAGCTCCTCGGCCAGGCGGTGGGCGATGTCGAGGAACTGCTCGAACACGAGGCCGGGCTGCGCCGGGATCGGCAGGCGCAGGAACAGGGCCAGGGCCGGCGTGTGTTGCTCGGGCAGGGTGGCCGGGGCGAAGGTGCCCGGGGCGACGCCGTTCATCAGGCTGAACAGGATGAGGCCTCGGGCATCGGCGTGGTGATAGACGTCCATCTCGCCGAATTCGAAGCCGTGGCGGGCGAAAACGTCGATCAGGGTGGTCCCGGCAAAGCCCTGCGGATCGCGGGCGACGAGGTAGATCGGCACCACCCCGGGGGCCTGGCTGGCCCTGAGCTCGTCCTGGCCTCCGACCCTTCGGGCATCCATGCCCGAAGCCCGCTGCGCGGGTGCGGCCGTCGGCTCGTCCTGCTCTCGTTCCCTTGAGCCATTCATGACCAAAGTCCTGTCGGGTTCGGCGCTCGGAGCATGTGGATCGCTCGACCCTTGGACACTCATCCCCATGGCTGGCTTCGCAGGCGAGACGCCCCGATCGGCTGTGCCCGGAATCGGCCCCGGGGCGGGGTCGACCTCATCGAGCGGCAGCTGCGACGCGGTCGAGCGAGGGGCGGCCTCGTAGCCGAAGCGCGGGGTGCGGCGCTGGGAGGGGCGCGAAGGGCGGATGGCATCCTCCTCGAGGGAGCGGCGGCGCACCGGGCCGACCCCGTCGTCGCCCCAGTGGGTGATGTCCTCGATATGCGGCTCGGAGCGGCGGGCCACCGGGGCAGCCTCCAGGGGATCGTGCTTCAACTCGTCGCCGAGGGGAACGAGTGCGTCGCTACGACGCTTGCGGCTGAAGAGATACAGGCCGAGGAGCACCAGTGCCCCCAGCCCGAGAAGGATCCAACGCAAATCCTCCATGCTCGCCTCACTTAAGGTTTCAGGGCTGTGCCCGGGTTTCCACCAGGCGCACGGCTTCGTCCAGGTCGACGGCCACGATCCGCGACACGCCGGCCTCGCGCATGGTCACGCCGACCAGCTGGCGGGCCAGCTCCATGGTGGTCTTGTTGTGGGTAATGAAGATGAACTGCACGCGTTCAGCCATTTCGCGCACCATAGCACAGAATCGCCCCACGTTCGCCTCATCCAGCGGGGCGTCGACCTCGTCCAGCAGGCAGAAAGGCGCGGGGTTGAGCTGGAATATGGCGAACACCAGGGCGATGGCGGTGAGTGACTTCTCGCCGCCCGACAGCAGGTGGATGTGGCTCACCTTCTTGCCTGGCGGACGGGCCATCAGGGCGACCCCCGCCTCCAGCCAGTCGTCGGAGGTGAGGGAGAGATAGGCTTCGCCGCCGCCGAACAGGCGCTGGAATATCTCGCCGAGCCTGGCGTTGACCGCCTCGAAGGTCGCGCGGAAGCGGCCGCGCGTCTCGCGGTCCATCCTGGCGATGGCCGCCTCGAGGGTGGCGAGGGCCTCGGTCAGGTCAGCCTGCTGGGCATCCAGGTGGGCCTTGCGCTGGCGCGTCTCCTCGAACTCCTCCAGTGCGGCGAGGTTGACCGCGCCCAGGCGGACGATGCGCGCGCGCGTCTCCTCGAGGCGCGCCTGGCAGCCCTCGACGTCCACCCCGGTCAGTGCCGCGAGCGCCCCGGCGACGGCCTCCTCGCCCGCCTCCGCGACTGCGGAGGCGGGGGCCTCGGCGCGCAGGGCCAAGGACTGCACCGTCAGGCGCCGCCCTTCGACCGTGCGCCGTGCCCCCTCGAGCGCGCGCTCGGCGCCCATCTGCGCCTCCTGCGCCTGGCGGGTGGCTTCCTGCGCCTGGGCGAGATCCTGGCGGGCACGGTTCAGGGCCTCGGCGGCCCTCGCCTCGGACGTTCTGGCTGCCTCCAGCTCGGCAGCCAGGCCGGCGAGGGGCGCCTCGGCCTCCTGCTCGCGCTGCCAGAGCTCGGCACGCCGCTCCGCCAGTCGCCCAGCCTGGCCGCGATGCTGCTCGAGCTGGTGGGCGCGCAGTTCGCACTCGCGCTCGAGCGTCTGCAGCCTGGCGCGGGCGGCCTGCTCGTCACGCTCGGCCACGCGGGTTGCCTCGCGGACCCGGGCGATGGTCTGCTCGGCTGCATCGCGCGTCGTCCGGGCTTCAGCCAGGGCCGCCTCCTGCTCGCGCACGGCCTCCGTCAGCGTGCGCACCGCCTGACGATGCGCCTCGAGCTCCGCATCCACGCGCGCAAGCTCCGCCGCCACCTCGTCCTGTTCGCGCCGCTGTCCGCGCAGGCGGCCCTGAGCCTGCTCCAGCCGCAGGCGCATCTGCTCGACCCTGGTTGAGGCCTCGCCCTGGCGGCGCAGGATCTCGCGCGCCTCGCGCTGGGCCGTGGCCTGGCGTGTCTCCAGCCCCTGCAGGGCCTGGCGCGCCTGCATGGCAATGGCCTGTGCTTCCTCCAGTCGCGGCCTGAGGGCGACGTGCGCGGCCTCGACCTCGGCAAGGCGCAGACGACGGGCCAGGGGGCCCGAACCCACCTCGCTGGCCGGCGGACGCCGCCAGGCATGGCGCGCGACCTGCTCGCCCTGCGGCGTCAACCAGACCTCGCCGGGAGCGAGCTCGTGCCGACGGGCGAAGGCATCCGCGAGGGAGTCGATCGGACGCAAGCCGGCCAAGAGGGCGGTGGCACAATCGCCCGCCAGGATGGGTTGCTTCGCTTGGTTCGCAATGAGGGTTTCGCTGGGCTCCACCAGCCACAGCCCACGCGCGGCATCGTCGGCTGCCCGTTCGCGCCACTCATCGAGCGAGCCGACCGGCACGGCGCGCAGGGCCTCGCCAAGCACGGCATCCAGCGCCGTGGCCCAGTCCGGCGCGGGGGTGACCCGCTCCCCGGCACGCTCGTCGCCCAAACCGTGCCGCTGCAGCCAGTCGCGCAGGGCGGGCGACTCGTCGCCGATCAAAGCCTGCTCGAGCGCCCGCAGGGCGCGCAGCTCGGCGGCCACGCCTGACTCCTCGCGCCTGAGCGCCTCCGCCGTGCCATCCGCGGCGGCAAGGGTGGCGCGCGCCTCGCGCAGGGAGGCGTCCAGCTCGGCCTGCGCCTGCTCCAGTGCCTCCGCGCCGACGGCCTGCGCATCGAACGCGGCACGGGCCTCGGCAAGCTCGCCCTCCAGCCGTCGCACCTCGTCTTCGAGCTGGCCGACGCGCAGGCGCTGGCGGCGATCGAGCAGGGCCCGTTGCTGACGCTCGGCATGCTCCAGCCGGGTGCGCTCCACGCGGATCTGCTGGGCGGGCTCCTGGGCGCGGGCCTGGACGGCCTCGAAGGCCTGGCGCGCCCGCTGCGCCTCCGCCTCGGCCGCGTGCAGACGGTCCCGCGCATCAACGCAGGCCGTCTCGAGTGCGGCGATACCCTCGCGCGCCAGATCACGCTCGCGCGACAGGCGGGCCAGCTGCTCGGCGGCCTCGCCCTCGAGGCGGGCGTGCATCGCTGCCTCCTGCTCCAGGGCCCGCAGCTCCTGGCCGACCCGCTCGCGCAGTTCGCGCGCATGGCGAAGGGCCTGCTCCAGCCGTGCCGCCTCGGCCCCCTGGGCGTAGGCGGCGGCCTGGGCCTGGTGTAGCGCCTCCTGGCTTGCGGCCTCGTGGGCGCGGGCATTCTCGAGTCTCGTCGTGCCTTCCTGCAGGGCGGCTTGCGCGGCGAGCAGACCGGCCTCCCCCTCGGCGAGGCGATCCTCCTCGGCCCCCAGTTCCTCCTGCAGGCGGCGCAGCTGCAGGGCGTTCAGGGCCAGCGCAAGCCGGCCCTCCTCGGCCTGTAGCTGGCGGAAGCGTTCGGCGGTCTTGGCCTGCCGCTCGAGCCGGTCGAGTTGGCGGCCGAGTTCCTCGCGCAGGTCGTCGAGGCGGGCAAGGTTCTCGCGCGTGTGCTGGATGGAGCCCTCCGTCTCGCGCCGTCGTTCCTTGTAACGCGAGATGCCGGCCGCCTCCTCGAGCGTGGCGCGCATCTCCTCCGGGCGCGCCTCGATCAGGCGGTTGATCTGGCCCTGCTCGATGATGGCGTAGTTGCGCGAGCCGAGGCCGGTGCCGAGGAACAGGTCGGCGATGTCCTTGCGCCGGCAGCGCGTGCCGTTGAGGAAGTACTTGGACTGGCCGTCGCGGGTGAGCAGGCGGCGGATGCTGATTTCCTGGAAGCGAGCCCACTGGCCCTGCAGGAGGCCGGCGCTGTTGTCGAAAACCAGTTCGACCGAGGCTTGCGCGACCGGCTTGCGCTGACCGCTGCCGGCAAAGATCACGTCATCGAGCGACTGCCCGCGCAGGTGCCTGGCGGAGGATTCGCCCATCACCCAGCGCACGGCGTCCAGGGTGTTGGACTTGCCGCAGCCGTTCGGGCCGACGATGCCGACCAGCTCGGAGGGAAAGCGGATCTCGGTGGGCTCGACGAAGGACTTGAAGCCGGCAAGGCGCAGGGCGGTCAGCCGCATGCGGGGCTCCGATCCTCATGCCGGGGCAGGCCTTCGGCGCATTCGCTTATAATTCGCGCCATTGCGCTCAGAACCCGAGAAAAAAACATGTCCACGCGCCCGTCCAAAGACCTGGAAACCTTCGCCAACCCCAATCCGGAGCGGGATTTTACCATCCGCATCCGCGTGCCGGAGTTCACCTGCATCTGCCCGAAGACCGGACAGCCCGACTTCGCCACCATCTTCATCGACTACATCGCCGACCAGAAGTGCGTGGAGCTCAAGGCTCTCAAGCTGTACATGTGGTCGTTCCGCGAGGAGGGCGGCTTCCACGAGGCGATGACCAACCGCATCCTCACCGACCTGGTCGCCGCCACCGAGCCGCGCTACATGCGCGTGACCGGCGAGTGGAACGTGCGCGGCGGCATTTATACCACCGTGGTCGCCGAGCACCGCAAGGAAGGCTGGCTGCCGCCGGTCAAGGTCGACCTGCCATAAGGCCAGCACGACCCCCAGGCCCCTGCCGGAGCGGTCCTGCCCGCGCTGAACGATAATCGTAGACAACAGCGCCGTCGGGCTCTCGAGAGCCGATCTCGAGGGCCGTACCCCGCAGGGGCTTCCGACATGGATGGCGGAAGGGACCGAGAGGAGGGGCCAACCACGAAGGGGCATCGGCCATGGATGGCCGATGGGCTTGAGAGGAGGGATCAGCGGCGTTGGGTCGCCGCAAGGCGACACCCGATCCGCTCCAGGCAGATCGGTGAATCCAAGGATGGATTCCGCAACCCGTTACCGTTCCGCTCTACGAGGTGCTCATGAAACGCCTGCTTCCCCTGCTGCTCCTGGCCCCGTTTCCCGCCCTGGCGAACGAGGCTGAGATATGCCCACCGGGCGCCATCGAACTGCATCTCGAGGCCCGCGCCGAGCGCGACGTGGCCAACGACACGCTCCACGCCCGGCTGGTCATCGAGCGCGAGGGGCTGGAGCCGGCGGCGCTGGCCGAGGAGGTCAACCAGCTGGCCAACGAGGCGATGCAGGCTGCCAGGGCCGTGTCGGCACTCCGGCTGACCTCCGGTGGCTACCGCACCCAGCCGGTCTATGCCCCCAAGGATCGCCGCATCGAGCGTTGGCGGGTGCGCCATGAGTTGCTGATTGAGTCCGGGGACTTCCCCGCCGCCATGCGCTTCGCCGCACGCCAGCAGCAGCGGATGGAGCTCGACGGGTTGTGGTTCGGTCTCTCTGCCGCCGCGCGCGCCGAGACCGAGACCCAGCTGATGCAGGAGGCAACCCGCAGCCTGATGGCCCGCGCCGAGGCGATGCGCCAGACCCTGGAGCGGCCCAGGGTGGAACTGCGCCGCATCCAGCTCAGCCCGCAGGGGGGCATCGCCCCGCGGCCGATGGTGCGCGCCATGCTCGCCGAGGCGGCCAGCGCCCCGCCGCTCGAGGTGGAGGGGGGGGATAGCCATATCGTCGTCCAGGCCGGCGGTATCGCCTGCGCCCTGCCCTGAGTCGCCGCCGACCGATGGATCGAGCCGTCGGCATCGACTTCGGCACCTCCGGGGCGCGGGCCTGCGTGCTCGATGCCGGGGGACGGCCCGTGGCCGAAGCCGCCATCCCCCTGCGCGCCCCGCTTCAGACTGCCGACGGTGGCTGGGAGCAAGACCCGGAACTGTGGTGGACGGCCTTGCGCGCCCTGCTTGGCGAACTTGCCCGCCGGGTCGATCTCGGCTCCCTGCGCGCGCTCGCCATCGACGGCACTTCCGGCACCCTGGTCGCCTGCAGCCAGGAGGGCCGCCCCCTGCACCCCGCGCTGATGTACCACGATGCCCGCGCGAGGGACGAGGCCGCGCGCATCAAGGCCGTCGCCCCGCGCGAGAGCGGCGGGCACGGCGCGACCTCCAGCCTCGCCAAGCTGCTCTGGCTCAAGGGGCGGGGCTTTCCCGGCAGCGCGCGCGTCCTGGCCTCGCACCCTTCCGGCATCCATGCCGGAAGCCCCGCTTGCGCGGGGAGAGGCGCTTGGCTCGTCCTGCACCAGGCCGAGTGGGTGGCCGGGCGCCTGCTCGGCCGCTTCGACCTCGGTGACGAGAACAACCTCCTCAAACTCGGCTATGACGTGCTGGAGCGCCGCTGGCCGGACTGGCTCGGCGCGCTCGGCATCGATCCGGGCTGCCTCCCGCTGGCGCGTGAGCCGGGCACGCCGCTGGGGCGGATCGATGCCGGGGTGGCCGGGATGCTCGGACTCTCGCCGAATCTGGTTATCGTCGCAGGTACCACCGACAGCATCGCCGCCACACTGGCCAGCGGGGCCTCTCGAGTCGGCGACGCCGTCACCACCCTTGGCACCACCCTCGCGCTCAAGGTCTTTTCCGATCGCCCGGTGTTTGCGCCGGAGTACGGCGTCTACAGCCATCGGCTGGGCGATCTGTGGCTGGCCGGCGGGGCCTCTAACAGCGGCGGCGCGGTGCTGCGGCAGTATTTCGACGACGCGGCGCTCGAGGCCCTGTCCGCGCGCATCGACCCCCGGCAGGACAGCGGCCTGGACTACTACCCCCTGCCCGTGCCGGGCGAGCGCTTTCCCGTCGCCGATCCCGACCTCGCCCCGCGTCTGGATCCGCGCCCCGGCGACGATGCGCGCTTCCTGCACGGCCTGCTCGAGGGCATGGCCCGCATCGAGCGTGACGGTTACCGCCGCCTGCACGAATTGGGCGCACCCAAGCCCGCCCGGGTGCTGAGCATGGGAGGCGGGGCGCGCAATCCGGCCTGGACGGCCCTCCGCGCCCGCCTCCTCGGTGTGCCCGTCGAATCCTGCCCGGATGCCATCCCCGCCTGCGGTGCGGCGCGCCTGGCCCTCAAGGGACTGTCGGCATGAAGGATTTCTTCAATGGACTGCGCGCCCCCTGGCGTGGCCTGCGCCAGATGTGGCAGCCAGGCCTGCGCCGTTACGTCCTCGTCCCGCTCGTCGTCAACGCCGCCCTGTTCATCGCCGCCATGGCCTGGCTGCTGACCGCGCTGGATTCCACCCTGCGCGAGTGGCTGCCCGACTGGCTGGCCGGCCTGCTCTACCCCGTGTTCGCATTCGCCCTTGGCCTGCTGACCCTGCTGTTCAGCACCCAGCTCGCCAACCTGCTGGCGGCGCCCTTCAACAACCGTCTCGCGCAGCGGGTCGAGGAGCTGCTCGGCCATGCCCCGGACATCCCCGGGCGGCCCCTCTGGGCGGAGGCCTTGTTCACCCTCGGCGGGGAGACGCGCCGCCTCCTCCATTTCTTCGGCTGGGCCCTTGCCCTGCTGGCGCTGGGCTTCGTGCCCATCATGGGCCTGCTCGCCCCCTTCGGCTGGCTGCTGCTCGGCGCCTGGCTGATGGCCCTGCAGTACCTGGACTATCCGCTCGGCTTGCGTGGCCTCGACTTCCCTGCCCAGCGCCGGATGTTGCGCCGTCATCTCGGCTTCAGCCTCGGCTTTGGGCTCGGCGCACAGCTGCTGCATCTCTTCCCCGGACCGAACCTGCTGGCCATGCCGGCCTGCGTGACCGCGGCCTGTACCGCCTGGCGGGGGCAGGAGGTGACAAACGGCGAAAGACCATGATTGAATGAGGGCATAGGTTCCGTTTGGGGCAGGATGCCCCAGCGCGATTCACGGCGTAAGCCGTTGATTCGCGGAGGCCGTCGTTGCTGGACACATCCTTGTGTCCAGCCCTTCGGGGAACGCTTCGCGTTCCATCGTTGTTCCAGCAACGACGTTGACATGTGCCGCAATGAGACGAACCGGAAAAGCCCATGGATGGGCCCTTTCGGTATTTCTTCATAGGGAAGATGGTGCTGCATGAACAGGCCCCTACCGCTCGTCCGCCTCAAGGGGGAACCCGCCAGCTTGCCGGCCGCGGATCTTGCGCTTGACCCCCACATGGCCATCCACGGCCATGGCAGCCTGATGCTGAGGCATGTGTACGACGTCGACAGCGCCCTGCACTACCTTGGCCATCGCATCGTGAACCATCCCCGCGAGCTGCGCAGTCATGTGCAGCGCATCCTGCTGCTGATCCGTCACGAGGATGGCGCATCGCTGTACGGCGCCCTGGTGGACCTGCTCATCACCTTGGGCGACAAGGGCCTGGCCCTCAAGCAGCGCATGCTCGATCTCGCCGCCCCGCTGCTCAACCGTACCTCGCTGGTGTTCCTCCAGCGCCAGCTGGAGAGTGGCATCCGCGCCTGCGACCCTGCCGTCGCGCGGGTGCGCAGTTCGCTCCTGCGGGCCGGATTCTGCGGCACCGACCAGCTCGTGCTGCGCCACAAGGCCCAAGGGGGCGCGGTGGAGCGCACCCCGTTGGAGGAGGCGCGCGAGCTGGTCGAGTACGGCCAACTCGAACAGGCCCTGGAGACCCTCGAGAATGCGCTCCTCATCGAGCCGGACCAACCGGGGGTCGCCGGCGAGCTGCTGGACCTCTACACCCGCATGGGCGAGCTCGACCGCCTGGAGGCCATGCGCGAGCAGATGCTGATCAATTTCGGTCGCGCGCCAGAGGCCTGGTCCGCGGTCGCCCCCTGATCCGGAACCCATCATGAAGGTCTCCGTTCCGCTCAAGGTGACCCTGCACGGCATGGACGAGCGCGCCGCGCAGATGTTCGGTATGTTCCTCGCGGGCCCCGCCCGCGGATGCTGCGTGGTCGTGCCCGAGGGCCAGGAGGAGGCCGTCGTGGTGGACCTCGACGGCATGGGCGCCGAGCGCCTGTGGCTGGATGTCCGCCGTCGCTTCTCAGGTCCCGCGCTGGTGCTCTCGGTGCGCGAGAAGCAGCTGCGCCACAGCATCTGGGTGCCCAAGCCGATCCGGGCCGACGAGCTGATCGGCGCGGTGGAGCGCGTGCGCACCGAACTCAACACTCTGGTCGCCCTGCATCGCGGGGAGGAGCTGGCCGAGAAAATCGCCGGAGCAACCGGTGATGGCTCGCAAAGCGACACCCGAAGGATGGAGGCAGTGGGGAGACCGCAGGTCCAGACTCCTCCCGAGGCCCCGGCGGTTCAGCGTGCCGCTGCGGAGGCGGCGGAAGCCAGGGAGGGCTTCCGCCCTTCGGGTGTCGCCATCAAGCGACACAACGCTGTTCCAGACAGCGTTGTTGAGGCCGGCGGTGGTGCGGCCCGCGCTGCCGAACTGGCCCTGCGGGAGCGCCGCGTGCACGAATGCTGTGGCGATCTCGCGGACGAGGTCTACCGCGATCCCCGCCGGCGCACCGAGCTATTCTTCGAGCCGGGCGACACCCTGTATGGCGCCATGCGCGAGGGCGTGCGCGTGGCCGAGGCCGCCGGCACCCCGGCCGTGGTCGAGGGGCTGGGGCACCCCCTCATCCTCTGCCCCGACCAGCGGCGCCTGTTCAGCGAGATGCGCGAGCAGTACCTGCGTCCGCTGTGCACCCGCTCGCGCCACCAGACCCCGATGCGGGTGCATGCCATCCCGCTGGAGGAGACCCCGATCACGACCTCGGCCGACCCCCGCCTGCAGCGGCTTGATGCCACCCTGTGGAGCATCGCCCTGTGGACCGCGCGTGGCCGGGTGCCCAGCGGCACCTCGCTCGACGCGCCGGTCAGCCTGCGCGCCTGGCCTGGCCTCACCCGGCTGCAGCTCACCCCCGGCGCGATGCAGATCGCCGCGCTTTGGATCAAGCAGCCGACCGGGCTGATGGCGACCGCCGAGCGCCTCGGGTTGCCGTACCGCTACGTGTTCAGCTTCTTCACCGCCTGCCAGGCCCTTGACCTGGTCGACCAGGCTGCGGCCGCCCCGGCGCGCGCGGCCCCGTCACCTGCAGAGGCGGCCCCTGCGGAAAGGCGCGGCCTGTTCAAGCGCATGCTGAACAAGCTCGGCCTCGGCTAAGTTTTGGTAAGGATTTCGTCCATGGCGCAACACAAGATCATCTTTGCCGGCCCGGTGGGGGCGGGAAAGACCACCGCCATCCGCTCGCTCAGCGACATTCCCATCGTCAGCACCGACGAGGATGCCAGCGACATGACTGCCAACCGCAAGCCGCAGACCACGGTGGCGATGGACTACGGCCTGATGAAGCTGGATGGCAACGAGCGCGTGCATCTGTACGGCACTCCCGGCCAGGAGCGCTTCGACTTCATGTGGGACATCCTGACCGAGGGCGGACTCGGCCTGGTGCTGATGCTCGACAACACGCGCATCAACCCGTTCCAGGACATGAGCTTTTACGTCAATGCCTTCCGCGAATTCATCGACCAGACCCAGCTGGTGATCGGCGTGACGCGCATGGACGAACGCACCGAGCCGGACCTGTCCCGCTACAACCACCACCTCGCCGGCCTCGGCTACAAGGCCCCCATTTTCGAGGTGGACGCGCGCGAGAAGCGCGACATGGCCCTGCTGGTGCAAGCCCTCCTTTATTCGATCGATCCGGGGATACGTGACGATGGCTGAGTACGAACTGCTTTCCGGACTGCATATCGCCCCCTCGCCGGCGGGCGCCTATTACGCGGCCTCGAGCCCGCTGGATGATCCCGCGCGCGCGACCCTCATCCGCCTGCTCGGCCACACCGAGAGCCCCTCATTCACCGTGGACGCGCTGCGCGAGATCACCGGCCTCGCCGATGAGCAGGCCGCGCTCGAGCATGTCTACCGCCTGCAGGACCTGGGCCTGGTGCAGGGGCTGCGCGAAAGGCGCCACAGCCCGCAGGGCAGCCTGGAAACCTCCCTGCCCGGCATCCTGGCCGAGCTGGCCGGGCGCGGCAAGGCGCTGCTGGCCGACGAGCAGGGCTTCTACCTTGCCACCCACGGCTTCCACCACGAGACGGCCGAGGAGCTGGCCGGCCTGTCCGCCGACCTCGGCTCCCTCCACACCCGCCACGTCGGCCTGCTGGAGGGCAATCTAGGTCTGCGCACCAGCGCCTGGGCCCTGATCAATGCCGGCGGGGTGAGCGAGATCGGTTTCTGGCCCCTGTTCGTCGGGCGCTACCGGTTCGTGCTGATCATCAGCGGCACGCCCAACCTCAACCAGGCGGCCACCCTGGACCTGGTCTGGATGCTGTTCCGTCGCTACGGCGGCTGAGCCCGCCTGGCAAGCACCCGAGGAGGCCCGACATGCAGCGACTCGAGATGATGGTCTGTCCGCACGACACCGCCAGGAACCCGGAGCGCTGGTTCCTGTTCGCCCAGTACCTCAGTCAGCGCGCGGGCCGCTCGGTGCACTTCGAGCAGAGCCTGGACTTCGCCGAGTTCCAGGCGAAGATGGTGGAGGCGGACCTTGTCTATGCCAATCCACAGCATGCGCTGAAGCTCCTTGATGGGCATGGCTACCTCCCGTTGGCGCGCGCCGGCAATCTCTTTGACGAGGCCGTGCTGGTGACCTGCGCCGAGTGCGAGGCCGTGGCCGCGGACTTCCACCAGGCGAGCGTGGCCACCGTGCCGAGCATGCTGGTCACCCAGGTGGCGCTCAAATCGCTCGCCCGTTCCGGCATCGCCCCCCAGGGGCTGCGGCCCGCGGCCAACTGGATGGGCGTGGTGCAGGCCCTGTACAAGGGCGAGGCGCGCTTCGGCATCCTCTACAAGGACTTCTACGAGGGCATGAGCAACCTCTCCCGCAAGCAGGTGCGGGTGGTGAGCGAGACCGCCGAGCGCAGCGTCTACCACTGCTTCATGCTTGCGCCGCGGCACGCCGGCCAGGTCGATGCGCTGCGAGAGGTCCTGCTGGACATGGCCGACGACGAGAGGGGGGCGGCGATCCTCCGGGATTTGCACATGGACCGCCTGGTCCGGGTGCAGCCTGATGACCTCGGGGCCATCCGCGACCTGCGTGGATGATGGCCGAAGGCCGCGGCGTCTTCATTGAAAGACCCCGCGTATAATCATAAAAAATTCATATGGACATGCTTTATCCTTGTCTTTCTATGTCCTTATAAATAAAGGTGGATATCATGGGCACCAAGCAGTGCGCGATGGATACGCGCGAGATCGTCAACCTGCTGGCCGACATTGCCGGGCAGGTGGAATCGCTGATTGGCGAGAAAGGGGCCGTCAGCGTGTTCCGTTACGCCGGCAAGCAGCTTGGAAAGCGTCTCGGCGAAGGGCATGAGGGCACGGAAGACGACGCCCGCGCCCTGATCGCCAGGTTCTTCCATGACAAGGAGTTCATGGAGGCGATCTCCCTGGACGGGCATGCCGCCACGCTGTCCGGCTGCAAGATCGGATTGGTACTGAACGAGCGCGGCATCCAGGCCGGAAAGCACGCGCTCTGCAATTTTGGCTTCGGTCTGATTGACGGTGCGGTCGAGTCCGTGACCGGCAAGAAGATCATCACTCTGCATGTGGGTTCGGAGCATCACGCCGAAGGTCTCACCTGCCGGGAAACCTGGTAATCCGCCCACCCCGGGCTCTCTACGCAAAGGAAACATCCCATGCGCGCTGACATGCTGACCTCCATTCTCTCCGAGCTGAATGGCTCCTCGGCCGACATCGAGGCCTCCGCCATTGTCTCCACCGACGGCCTGATGATGGCTGCCCTGCTTCCTGCGGGCATGGACGAGGACCGGGTGGGCGCGATGAGCGCGGCGCTGCTGTCGCTCGGCGACCGCACCGCGAAGGAGCTGGCCCGCGGCGGTCTGGAGCAGGTGCTGATCAAGGGGGACCGGGGCTACATCCTGATGACCCACGCTGGGGAGGACGCGGTGCTGACGGTGCTGGCCAAGCCGCAGGCCAAGCTGGGCCTGATTTTCCTCGACGTGAAGCGGGCCGCCGAGGCGGTCACCAAGGTCATCTAAGCGACCTGACGACGAGCTCCCGCCGTCCGCGCTGGCGGTGGGCGCCCTGTGTTCACCGGGCATGCCTTCAAGGCATGCCCATTCCCGAGGAATGGCATCATGCTCAAGGACATGCAGCCGGCGTTTGTTGCCGGCCCGTATCGCGAGTACACCCTGAACCTCTACGGCGTCGGGCCGCGCAGGCTGCTGGTCACCGACGAGGAGGTGCCCTATCCGGACGGCAAGCTGATCGTCTCGCGCACC
Source organism: Pseudomonadota bacterium (assembly GCA_049322715.1). Classification (GTDB taxonomy): domain Bacteria; phylum Pseudomonadota; class Gammaproteobacteria; order Halothiobacillales; family Halothiobacillaceae; genus Thiofaba. Next base: position 1,426 of record JBMOQP010000015.1, on the reverse strand, counting down.
GACACGCGCGGCGTGATCACGCACTGCAACCAGTCCTTCGTCGATATGTCGGGCTACACCCGCGAGGAGCTGATGGGGGCTGAGCACAGCATCCTGCGCCATCCGGACATGCCGGCCGTGGCCTTCAAGAGCCTGTGGGATGACGTCGAGGCAGGCAGGATCTGGCACGGCTACGTGAAGAACCTGCGCAAGGACGGCAAGTTCTACTGGGTCTATGCCACCGTCATCCCGAACGTGCGGGACGGCAAGGTGGTTGGCTACACCTCGGTGCGCCGCAAGCCCTCGCGCAGCAAGATCAGGGCCTCGATCGAGCTCTACAAGCAGCTCAAGCTGCAGGAAGGCAGCCGCTGGGAAGGTCCGGAGGATTGATATGGATACCGTCTACCAACTGACCGTCAGCCCTGACTTCACTCCGGACCACATCTCCGGCTGGTACATCTTCAACACCTGGCTGCAGCGCAACCTCGGGCTGCACATCCACCTGGAGATGTACGACAGCTTCGAGGCCCAGCGCCGGGCCATCCGCGAGGACCAGGTGGACCTGATCTACGCCAACCCTTTCGATGCCTCCATGCTAGTGCGCGAGAAGGGGTTCCGCGCCATTGCCCGCCCGCGGGGGCTAGCCGACGAGTGCGTGATCGCGGTACCGGCCAACAGCCCGGTGCAGCAGGTCGAGGACCTCAAGCCCGGCACGCGGGTGGCGAGCACCGACGATCCCGACATCCAGCTGGTCGGCATGATCATGCTGGAGCCGGCCGACCTGGACCGGGGCAACGTGCAGGCGGTGTCCGCCGATGGCTACGTGCTGGTGGCCAAGGCCTTGCTCAAGGGCGAGGCCGACGTCGGCCTCTTCCTCAAGGATGCCTGGGATGGCCTGTCGAACGTGGTGCGCAAGCAGTTGCGCCCGCTGGTCACGAGCCAGATTTCCGACATCCAGCACGCCTTTCTGGTCGGGCCGCGCCTGATGGACAGCGCGGAGGAGATCCAGGACCTGCTGTTGCGCATGGGCCAGATCGAGAAGGGCAAGGGCGTGCTCGATGCCCTCGGCTTCGAGGGCTGGGAGGCGGTCGACCAGGAAGAGACCGAGTTCATGATCGATCTGATGGACACCCTCAAGGCCGAGTGACCCCCCCCCAAGGGTGGACGAGGGCCTAAAACAGATTGTTTCAAAAGGGCTTTCCTGCCCTTTTGAAACTCGCTTGGTCCCTCCTCTCAGTCCCTTCCGGCATCCATGCCGGAAGCCCCTGCGGGGTTGGTCCCGCATCGAAGGCCCATCGGCCATCCATGTCGGAAGCCCCTGCGGGGTACGGCCCTCGAGATCGGCTGTCGAGAGCGGCCTTCGAGAGCGTCGCGGGCGTGTACCGCGACGGAGCGAACAGAAAAACTCCAGGGAAGGAGGTTTTCTGTCTTGCCACAAGCAAGGCGG
>JBMOQP010000014.1:0-19729 GCA_049322715.1 Pseudomonadota bacterium | reverse complement strand
CTATACAATCATCATCTGCCACAGAAGGCCTTGGGGCATGTCACCCCCATCCAGGCTATGAAACAATGGCAGCAATCACGCCCTGAGCTGTTCAACAGACGCGTAACCAATCAGCCGGGACACGACATGTCCTCCTGTCTATCTGTTTAGTAGTCCCCTTGGAGTTCGTCAAGGAAGCCTGCGCACCAGCACGGAGTTTTTTTCGTCGTCATGGGCCAGCGTGAAGTCGCCGCGGGCCAGGAGCAACTGGCGGATGGGCGCGGTGTGCTCGCAAACCACGTAGTCGATGGCATGTCGCTCCATGGCTGCCTCCCATCCGGGCCGCCCGTCGTGGATCACGTCGTACTCCTCGCGGATGAAGGCATCGCCATAGAGATCCGCCCGCCCGTCGATGAACACCTTCCGCCCGGGCCACAGGCGATGGATGAGATAGCCGCCATAGTGGTAGGTGTTGAACACGTTCCCTTCGACGCCAGCGGAGAGAATGTAGTCGGCCGCCTTGACCGGAAGACTCTCGTTCAGTCTTTCCGCACTGCCTGCCTGGCGGGCAGGGTAGACGGCGAGCAAGGCAAGGGTGACCCCGACCGCCAGGATCCAGTTGAAGACGTACTCCCGGTCTCCGAGCGTGGCTCCGCCCGACACATGCTGCCCCCACCATGCCCCCAGCCGGCCGCTGCCACGCCTCAGCTCATCCAGCGGGCCATCCGCCAGTGTCCGGGCCAGGAAGGGAAGGAGGGCCAGCACGGCGAGCGGCATGTGACGCACCGCGACGAAGCCCATGACGGCAAAGAACCCCGGCACGATGAGTTCGGCGAAATCGGGACGATGCCACCTGTAAGCCCCCGCGACGAAGTAGCCGAGCACGAGGCCGAGAAACAGCTTGGCATAGGCCATGTGGAAATCGGGGCTCTCCCACTCGAGGAGCCCGCTCTGGGCCACCTTCATGCCGGCGATCTGGAAGGGATAGAGCCAGTGGAGCACATGATCGGGATTGATGGCGGACGCGAGCAGGGTGGCCAGCCCGACCCCGAGCAGCGTTCTCATGCGCCGCCATCCCTCCGGCTTTCTCCATCGAACGATCCCCCCTCCCTCGGCAAGGACAAAGAGGCCGATCAGCACCATGCCGACGGGATAGGCGCCGTGCAGGTTGACCCAGAGCACCATCATCGGCGGCAGCAGCCAGAGTCCCTTCACCTCCCCTCGATACCTGTAGGCCAGCAGGATGTCCAGGTAGGCCGAGAAGAAGACGTAGCTGAAGAGCTGCGGACGGGGGTGGGCCGCCATCACCAGCAGGGCCGCGACAGCGAGTGTGAGAAGAATGAGGAGCGCGCGATGGTCCGGCAGGAAATGGCGGGCGGCGCCGTGGGCGATGCTGAGCGCCCATACCGTCAGGCCAGCCGTGAACGCATGCACGCCGAAGTCCCCGGCCAGCTGATGGGTGAGCGCCAGGACCACCTGGAACAACCACTCGTGCAGCACCCAGGGACGCCCCTCGAAGGTGTAGGAAAAGACATCGCCGTCCGGCAAGGACCGGTGTTCGAGGATGTACTCGCCCGTAGCGAGATGCCACCAGTAGTCTGGATCCACCAGGTCGTTGAACACCAGCACGATGAGGAAGACGAGCAGGAACATCAGCCTCGTCATGCTCATGAAGCGCAGGATGGCCATGATCTACTCCCCTTGGCTTCCCCGCCCCCTCAAGGGCGGAAAGTATGTATCGACGAGATAGAGAGGGCGGCGCTTGCTCTCGTCGAACATGCGGCCGAGATATTCGCCGAGGATGCCGATGAACAGCAGCTGGATACCACCGAGGAACAGTACGACGGCCATCAGCGATGGGTAGCCGGGCACGGGATTGCCGTGCACCAGCGTGTCGATGACGATGACGATGCCATAAGCAAAGGCCAGGAAGGCGATGAAGATCCCGAGATAGGTCGCAAGCCGCAGGGGGGCCGTGGTGAACGAAGTGATGCCATCGAGGGCGAAGTTCCATAGCCGCCAGTAGTCCCACTTCGAAGCGCCGGCATGTCGCGGCTCGCGGTGATAGGGCACGCCTATCTGGCGGAAGCCAATCCAGGCGAACAGCCCCTTCATGAAACGATGCTGCTCAGGCAGGCGCTTCAGGGCCTCGACCGCCCGGCGGCTGAGCAGGCGGAAGTCCCCCGTATCGCGCGGGATGTCGAAACTGGCGGCATGATGGATCACACGGTAGAAGGCGCTGGCAGTCGCCTTCTTCAGCCAGCTCTCTCCATCCCGATCCATGCGCCTGGCATAAACCACGTCATAACCTTCCCGCCATCGTTCCACCAGCTCAGGAATGAGCTCGGGCGGGTCCTGGAGGTCAGCATCGATGATCACCACGGCGTCGCCGGATGCATGATCGAGACCGGCGGTCATGGCGATTTCCTTGCCGAAATTGCGTGACAAGGCAAGGAAACCCGCGCGGCCGTCCGTCGCGCACAAGGACGCGAGGATTTCCCGGCTGTTGTCCGTACTTCCGTCGTCGACGTAGAGGATGCCCGTCGACGCATCGAGCCCGTCGAGTACCGCCACCAGGCGCTCATGGAACTTGGGGAGCACATCCCCTTCGTTGAAGACAGGCACCAGCACGGTCAGGGTATTCGATGACTTCATCTTGCCGACTCCCTTCCCGGAGAAAAGGACCAGTGGCGCTGGAGCAGGAAACCCATCAGGGGAACGGCCATGACCACCATGACAAGGCCCCAGGCATAATCCACTCGCAGGACATCAACAGCCACACTCATGATCAGCAGGTTCATCCCAAGCCCGAAGAAGGCTACCGCGGCATAGCGGGGAAAATGCCGCCCATGCTGCCCTCGCGCCGCAAATGTCCAGCGGTGATTCACGAGATAGGAGGCGACCAGGGCGGCTAGAAAGGCCGGGATGGTCGCCAGCACGGGTTCAAGACCGGCCGCCTCGACCAAAAGCAGCACCAGGAGGATATGGATGAAGGTGGCCATCCCCCCCGCAACGCCATACTTGAGGAACTGCCGCAGCATCATAGGGGTCGCCTGGCCAGCAGTACGATGGACACCCCGAAGGGGAAGACGATGCGCCCCAACCAGCGGCGCTCGCTGGCGAAGATCCGGCAAAGCAGCCGGTTCAGCCAAGGGGGGGGCATGGTCAGGTCTTGCCCCCCCTGCGCGCCGAGCGCTTTCTCCGCCAGGCGAATCACGGCGACGAGGGGAAAAAGGATGCTGTTGTAGTAGCTGGCATGAATAACCTGCAGACCGGCCGCCTCGACCCTTGCCATCAATTCGGGGCGACGGTACCGCCGGTAATGCCGATGCACCACGTCATGCTCGCTCCACAGGAAAGGGAAGGCGGGGACGGTCAGGAGAAGGTGGCCGCCGGGCTTGAGCAAGCCCGCGAGGGACTCGAGTGTCCCCCGGTCATCCTCCACGTGCTCGAGTACGTCCAGCAAGGTAATGAGATCGAAACTGACTGGGTGGAATGGCAGCTCGTCAGGCAGACGGCCAGCCACCACCTGTACCCCCGACTTCCTGGCAGCCAGCACGCGCGCCCCCTCGTCCAGTTCCATGCCCACCACGTCCCCGAATGCCCGCAGCATGGGCAGGTTTCCACCCGTGCCCGATCCCGCGTCAAGGATCCGGCCCCCGGATGGCAGGCGAAGCGCCTCGATGATCGACGCCACGATGGCCCGCCTGGCGCGGAACCACCAATGCTCATCCTCGATCGCTGCCATGCGGGCGTAAATATCAGGGTTCAAACGCGCCCTCCCTTCCGGCCGCCCCGCTGCCGTCCAACCATGCCTGCTCAAGCCCGGCCATGTGCCGAAGGATCTCCTTCCGGGCCCCTTCAGGCAACGCCAGGTCCTTGCACAATACCAGCCAGGGCTTATTCCAGTACCTAAGCCCATATCCCCCCGACTGAACCAAGCCTCGCGCTTCAGCCAGATAGGAAGCCGGCGACATCTGGAGGTGATGCGCAAGGGTGCCGACCACATCCGGGCTATCACCAGCCACCCGGAGAGTCGGACTGGCCAGCATCAGCACCACGCAGTCCGCATCTCCCACCCCGTTGGGGAAGACCCTGATCGCGGCCCGCTGGGTGAAATGAGGGGCCACGTTGGCCTGTGCCGACAGGCTTGCCTCTGGCGGCAACAGGCTCCTGATCTCGGCGGGAGTGGACTCCGGCCACAGGCGGTATTCCGCGGGCGCCCAGACATTTGCCGCTCCGGGAAGTGGCAACGGGGCAGCCAGATAGGTCATGAGCAGGCTACCCCACAGCGCCACCCCACCGAGTCCCGTCGGGGAATAGCGCCCCCGTGCAGCGATGCGCAACGTCCCCTGCATCCCCGCGGCAACAAGGAGGGGAATGAGCGCAATGGAGTGATAGGCAAACACGCTGCGCGGCATGGGGTTGGCGGACAGCAGGTTGACGGCGAGATCGGCCGCTGCGGGCAAGAGGAATTCGGCGCCCACGACGGGGACGAAGAACAGGGGTAGCATCAGCAGGGCGAGATAAACCCCTCCCCCCATTTCCAGGAGCACGGCACCCAAGGCGTCGAGGGGGTGGAAAAGGAGAGCGCTGACCACTTCGGATAAGGACTCTCCGAGCCATCCATAACGACTGAGCTGGCCGAGTTCCTGGCTCATCATCACGTGGCTGCCGGTGGGCGACAGGGACGGCATGACGACGCCCAGGACAAGGGCAAGACCGATGATACCGCCCCCGACCACCGCCACGGCGGGCAGGACGGTACGCTGACGCAGCCACCACAGAAACCCAAACCCCACCAAGGCAATCCCGTAGTGCTCACGGACCAGGAGCAGCAGGACACAACACAGCAAGAACAGACGGGCATGCTTGAGCTCGATGGACAACACCGCCAAGGCCATGAGAGGCGCAGCCAGCACGACCGGGTGGAAATCCCAGGCGGCGGCACTGAGCACGAACGGGTTTAAGAGATAGGCGAGCGCCCATAACAGAGTTGCGCGCTCAGAGCGCAACAGCCGCATACCGAGGAGATAGAGCGGCCAGGCCGTAATGGAGATGGCCAGCGCCTGGATGAGGATCAGCCACTCCGCGGCTGGATAGATCGCATAGAGGGGCGCGAAGAGCGCAAGGATCGGATTGAAGTGCACCCCGAGCCGGTTGACGGGCAGGTCGAACTCGTTGGCGGTGCTGAGAAACGGCGCACCGTGGATCAGCCCCCAGAGCGACTGGTCGTAGATGCCCAGATCGAAGGCCGATGTCAGGTATTCCCAATGCCGGGCCACCCCCAGGAAAAGAAGGAAAAGGAAGTGGACGATGCCAGCCAGCAGGAGGAGCCTCGCATGACCGCTGGATGGCAGGGGGATAGATCGGTGAAGCAGCGCCTTCATGCCTTCAAGCCTAGACCATGAAGGCGCATCCGACAGGATTCAGCGCCTGAACCCGTTGGTGATCGGGAAGCGGCGCTCGCGGCCGAAGGCGCGGGAGGTGATCTTGACGCCAGGAGGGGCCTGACGGCGCTTGTATTCGGCGAGGTCGACCATGCGGATGACGCGGCGGACGGTGGCCTCGTCGAAGCCGCGGGCGACGATCTCGGGAATGCCTTCCATGCGCTCGATGTAGGCCTCGAGGATGGCGTCCAGCACCGGATAGGGTGGCAGGCTGTCCTCGTCCTTCTGGTCCGGGCGCAGCTCCGCGGAGGGGGGGCGGGTGATGACCCGCTCGGGGATGACGGGCGAGAGGGTGTTGCGGTAGTTGGCGAGGCGGAAGACCAGCATCTTCGGCACGTCCTTGAGCGGGGCGAAGCCGCCGGCCATGTCGCCGTAGAGAGTGGCATAGCCGACCGCCATCTCGCTCTTGTTGCCGGTGGTGAGCAGGAGCTTGCCGGTGGCGTTGGAGATGCCCATCAGCACCACGCCGCGCGAGCGGGCCTGCAGGTTCTCGTCGGTGGTGCCTTCGGTCCGTCCGTGCAGGACGGGGGCGAGCATCTGCTGGAAGGCGGTGAACGAGGGCTCGATGGGTACCACGTGGTAGGCCACGCCGAGGGCATGGGCCTCCGCGGCGGCGTCAAGCTGGCTGATGTCGGCGGTGTAGCGACTGGGCATCATGACCGCTTCGACCTGGTCCGCGCCCAGGGCATCGACCGCGAGCGCCAGGGTGAGGGCCGAGTCGATGCCGCCTGAGAGCCCCAGCAGCGCGCCCTTGAAGCCGTTCTTGTGGGCGTAGTCGCGAATGGCGAGGACCAGGGCGCGGTAGATGGCGGCGGTCTCGTCGAGCGGTTCGGCGTGGATGCCGTCCCCGGGGCGGATCGCGCCATCTTCGTCGACCTCGATGCAGCCAAGGGCCTCCTCGAACATGGGCAGGCGATGGATGACCTTGCCGGAGGCGTCCATGACCATGGAGCCTCCGTCGAACACCAGTTCGTCCTGCCCACCGATCAGGTTGACGTAGACGATGGGCAGACCAGCTTCCGCCACGCGGGCGCGCAAGGTCTGCTCGCGCAGGCTCGGCTTGTCGTGCTGGTAGGGCGAGGCGTTGAGGTTGAGCAGGAGGCGCGCCCCCGCGTCCCTGGACTGGGCGATGGGCTCGGGGTGCCAGATATCCTCGCAGATGGTGAGGCCGAGTGTCAGGGCCTCACCCTCCCCCCCCCCGCCCAGGGGAGCAAAGACGCAAGGCGCATCGCCCGGAGTGAAGTAGCGCAGTTCGTCGAACACGCCGTAGTTGGGCAGGCGATGCTTGTGGTAGCGGGCAACGACGGCGCCGTCGCGCAGGACGATGGCGCTGTTGTATCGCGCCCCATCCTTCCTCTCCGGCAAGCCGATGACGACACCGATGCCATGGGGAAGCTCCCGCAGCAGGCGCAGCACGGCCGCATCGCAGGCGGCCATGAAGTCCGCGCGCTTGACCAGGTCCTCCGGTGGATAGCCGCTGAGGGTCAGTTCGGGGAAGACGATCAGGTCCGCCTGGAACCGCTCGCGCGCACGCAGGGTCCAGTCGATGACCTTGGCGACGTTGCCGTCGATGTCGCCGACGGTGAGGTTGAGCTGGGCGAGGGCGATGCGGAAGCGCTTTTCACCCTCGCCCCCCTCAAGGGGACGGCGAGCTATTGAGCCGATCAATCAGCCGCGCCCCAGAACTTCGGCCATCCTGGCGCCCATCTGCGCCGGCGAACGGACGATGTTCACGCCTGCGGCCTCGAGGGCGGCGAACTTGGCCTCGGCGGTGCCCTGCCCGCCCGCGACGATCGCCCCGGCGTGGCCCATGCGCTTGCCCTTGGGCGCGGTCGCCCCGGCGATGTAGGCGACCACCGGCTTGCTCACGGAGGCGCGGATGAACTCGGCGGCCTCCTCCTCGGCGCTGCCGCCGATCTCGCCCACCATGATGATGCCCTCGGTCTGCGGGTCGGCCTCGAACAGGCGCAGGCAGTCGATGAAGTTCATGCCGTGGATCGGGTCGCCGCCGATGCCCACGCAGGTGCTCTGGCCAAGGCCCGCGCCGGTGGTCTGGTGCACCGCCTCGTAGGTCAGGGTGCCGGAGCGGGAGACGATGCCGATCGCCCCCGGCTTGTGGATGTACCCCGGCATGATGCCGATCTTGCAGCCGCCGGGCGTGATCACGCCGGGGCAGTTCGGGCCGACCAGGCGGGTGTCGGGGTAGTCCTTGAGCGCGGCCTTGACCTTGAGCATGTCCAGCACCGGGATGCCCTCGGTGATGCAGACGATCAGGCGGATGCCCGCGTCGGCGGCCTCCAGGATGGCGTCGGCCGCGAACGGCGCGGGCACGTAGATCATGCTCGCGGAGGCAGCAGTCTGCCGGACGGCATCGTGCACGGTGTCGAACACCGGCAGGTCGAGGTGGGTGCTGCCGCCCTTGCCCGGGGTGACGCCGCCGACCATGCGGGTGCCGTAGGCGATGGCCTGCTCGGAATGAAAGGTGCCCTGCTTGCCGGTGAAGCCCTGGCAGATGACGCGGGTGTTGCCGTCAACGAGGATGGCCATGTCAGATGTCTCCCTGATAAACGCCGCCAGGAGCGGCGTTGGGACGCGAAGCGTCACCCGAAGGGCGGAATCCAGGGAAGGATTCCGCCGCTGCTTTGACGGCCGCCTGCGCGGCGCGGGTCAGGTCGGTCTCGGCGATGATGGTCAGGCCGGACTGCGCCAGCAGTGCGCGGCCCTGCTCGGCGTTGGTGCCCTCCAGGCGCACCACCAGGGGCAGCCGCAGGTCGACCTCGCGCACCGCCTGCAGGATGCCTTCGGCGATCAGGTCGCAGCGCACGATGCCCCCAAAGATGTTGATGAGAATGGCGCGCACCTTGCTGTCCGAGAGGATCAGCTTGAACGCCTCGGCCACGCGCTCGGCGGTCGCGCCGCCGCCCACGTCAAGGAAGTTGGCCGGCCTGCCGCCCTCGAGCTGGATGAGGTCCATGGTCGCCATGGCGAGGCCCGCGCCGTTCACCATGCAGGCGATGTCGCCGTCGAGGGTGACGTAGTTGAGGCCGTGCTTGACCGCCTCGCGCTCGCGCGGGTCTTCCTGGGCCTCGTCGCGCATCTCCATGATGGCCGGCTGGCGGTAGCCGGCGTTGGCGTCGAGCACGAACTTGGCGTCCAGGGCGATCAGTTCGCCGGCCTCGGTCACCGCCAGCGGGTTGACCTCAAGCATGCTCGCGTCCTTGCGGGTGAAGACCTCGTACAGGCCCTTGAGCATCTGGCCGAAGGCCTTGGCCTGCGCGCCGGCAAGCCCGAGCGCGAAGGCGAGCTGGCGGGCGTGGTAGGGCATCAGGCCGGCGGCGGGATGCACGCTCAGGGCATGGATGCGCTCGGGGGTCTTCTCTGCGACTTCCTCGATGTCCATGCCGCCGGCGTCGGAGGCGATGAAGGTCACCTTCGAGGTGGCGCGATCGATGATCAAGCTCAGGTAGAGCTCGCGCGCGATGCGGGTGGCGGGTTCGAGGTAGAGGGTCTCGACCGGCAGGCCGGCCGCGCCGGTCTGGATGGTAACGAGGCGACGCCCCAGCCAGCCTTCGGCGAAGGATTTGGCCTCCTCGGCGCTGCGCACCACGCGCACCCCGCCCGCCTTGCCGCGCCCGCCGGCGTGCACCTGCACCTTCATCACCCAAGGCCCGTCGCCAAGGGCATCGAGCGCCGTGTCCACATCCTCGATGGCGCGGATCACACGCCCTTCGGGCACCACCACCCCCGCCTCACGCAGCAGGGCCTTGGCCTGATATTCGTGCAGATTCATCGCGCATTCCGCCTTGCAGGACTTATTCGATCAAACATGACATTTTGATGGAATCGGGCCGCGGGAACAACGCTGCCGGAACAAATCATGTGCCCTTCCCCCACCTTCGCGTGAACAACCCATGAAGCTGGGATAAATTAGGCCGATGCGCTACGTCATCCTGCTTGCCCTGATCCTGGTCGCCGTCCTCTTCTATCGCTGGCGGCGCGCGCGCGGACTGCCGAAAGCCGAACGCGAAGCTGGCGCAAGCCCGCCCGAGGCCGCCCCCGGACAGCCGGTCCGCACCGTGCGCTGCGCCGAGTGCGGGCTGGTGCTGCCCGAGAAGGAGGCGGTGCGGCTGAACGGCCAGGTGTTCTGCTCGGCACAGCACGCACGCCGGTGGCAGGAGCGCCATCCCCGATGAGCCGCCGGCCGTACCCGCAAAGCGGGCTTTGGGCATGGATGTCAAAAGGGTCGAAGGCCAGGATGAACACGACTGGACGCAGTGCCGTCCCGCAGGGCGAGGCCCAGGACCAGGGAACCCCGCCCCCCAGTTGGCGTGCCCTGCGTTTCTTCAACGCCTACCGCCTGACCATCGCCGCCCTGCTGATGGCCGTGCACGCATTTTCAGGCGATATCGGCTCTCTTACGCTGCCGCGCACCGACCCGTTCATGCTCATCACTGCGGCCTACGGGCTGGCCGCTTTTGTGCTGCTGACCCTGGATGAGCTGCGCTTGGGTGGCTACGCCATGCGCCTGCAGCTCGGCCTGGCCATCGACATCCTGGCCCTCGGACTGCTCGGCTTCGCCTCGGGCGCATCGCACGACAACATCCATATCCTCATGGTGGCCAACATCGCCTATGCCAGCCTCTTGCTCGGCGGGCGCGAGTCGCTGGCCTTCGCTGCCCTCGCCAGCGTCTGGCTGCTCATCCTGGCCTCCCTGCAAGCCCGGGACGACGGGCGCGCCGACGTGCTGTTCACCCATGCCGGCGTGATCGGCATGGCCCTGTTCGCGGTAGCCATCCTCGCGCGCACCCTCGCCCGCCGCCTGGAGGCCAGCCAGCGGCTTGCGGAGCAACGCGGCGTGGACCTCGCCAACGAGACGCAACTCAACCGGCTGATCCTGGAGCGTACCGAGGAGGGGGTGCTGATCGTGGATGGCGACGACTTCGCGCGCCACGCCAACCGGGCCGCCCTGCGCCTGCTGCACTGCGAAGACCCGACCGCAACCACGCCGTCGGGCTCCCGAGGGCCGCTCTCGACAGCCGATCTCGAGGGCCGCACCCCGCAGGGGCTTCGGCCATGGATGGCCGAAGGGCCTTCGATGCGGGACCAACCCCGAAGGGGCGTCGGCCATGGATGGCCGATGGGCTGGAGAGGAGGGACCAACCCCAAAGGGGCTTGCGGCATGGATGCCGCAAGGGTTCGAGGGGAGGGAGCAGCCGCGTTGGGTCGCCCCGGGGCGACACCCGCAGGGCGGAATCCATGGATGGATTCCGCCGAACGGCGCAAACCGCTGGCCGAGGTCAACCCGGAACTGATGGTGGCGCTGCGGGCGTGGCGCCAGCAGCCCGAGGACGGGCTGGCCACCTTCCGCATCGACCAGCCCGAACGGCTCCAGGTGCGCATCACCCCCCTCGCCGCATCGCCCCGCGGCCCCGTCGCCCTGTTCATCGAGGACGACGCAAGCCTGATGGAGCAGCTTCAGCAGGCCAAGCTGGCCGCGCTGGGACGGCTGACGGCGAGCATCGCGCACGAGATCCGCAACCCCCTCAGCGCCATCGGCCATGCCGGCCAGCTCCTCGAGGAAAACCCGCGCGACGAGCAGGAACGGCAGATGCTCGGCATCATCCGCAAGCAGGTAGCGCGCATCAACCGCATCGTCGAGAATGTGCTAGCCACCTCCCGACGCAAGCTCGCCCGGCCCGAGCGGATCGCACTTGGCCCGTGGCTGGAGGATTTCCTCCACCACTACCGCCAGCTGCACGAGGCCGAGGACCCGCAGATCGAGCTCAGGACCGATGCCGACATGGACGTGCGAGTCGATGCGGGGCACCTCGAGCAGATTCTCACCATCCTGCTCGACAACGCACTCCAGCACGGGCGCGGCACCTCCGGCGAGCGGTTCGTGCGCGTCGAGATCGGTCGCCACGCCCCGCGGCGGCTGCTCGCCCTGGACATCGTCGACCACGGCCCGGGCGTGGCACCGGAGGTGCGGGAGCACCTGTTCGAGCCCTTCTTCACCACCAGTCCGCAGGGCAACGGACTGGGCCTGTTCGTTGCACGGGAACTGGCGGAGGCAAACCAGCTCGGCCTCCACTATCATGCCGCAGAAGACGGCGGCAGCCGCTTCCGCCTCAGTTTTCCCAACAGCGCCGTAGGGAACGGCGCTGGATCGCCGCAAGGCGAGACCCGAAGGGTGGAATCCGGGGATGGATCCCGCCGTCAGGAGAATCAGGAATGACCGACCCGATGCCTGCCGCCCGGACTCGCGCGCTCATCGTCGATGATGAGCCGGACATCCTCACCCTGCTAGCCATCAGCCTCGGGCGCATGGGCATCCAGCCCCGTCCTGCCGCGAGCTTCAATGAGGCATTGTCCGCCTTGCAGCAGGAGAGTTTCGACGTCTGCCTGACCGACCTGCGCCTGCCTGACGGCGACGGCCTGATGCTTGTCCGCCACATCCAGCAGCAGCGGCCAGGCCTGCCGGTCGCGGTCATCACCGCGCACGGCGACATGCAGAGCGCGATCGACGCGCTCAAGGCCGGCGCCTTCGACTTCGTCAACAAGCCGCTGGACCTCGAACGCCTGCGCGCGATGGTGGAAACCGCGCTCCGTCTCCCCCCCCTGCCCGCCGCCACCACGCATGGCGCCCCTTCCGCCCCACCCCGCACGGCCGAGGAATCCCCAGGAACCGAGGGCGGCGACCGCCTCATCGGCGAGGCTGCGGTGATGCGCACCCTGCGTGCACAGATTGCCAAGGTGGCACGCAGCCAGGCGCCAGTCTTCATTCAGGGAGAGTCAGGCACAGGCAAGGAAGTAATCGCGCGCCTGATCCACGACCTCGGCCCGCGCGCCAGCGGCCCGTTCGTGCCGATCAACTGCGGCGCCATCCCGGCGGAACTGATGGAGAGCGAACTGTTCGGCCACCGCAAGGGCAGCTTCACTGGCGCCTCGGCTGACAAGCAGGGACTGTTCCAGGCAGCCCACGGAGGCACCCTGTTCCTCGACGAGGTGGCCGACCTGCCGCTGCCGGTACAGGTGAAGCTTCTGCGCGCCCTGCAGGAGCGCTCGGTGCGGCCGGTGGGGGCAACGCGCGAGGAGCCGGTCGACGTGCGGGTCGTCTCGGCCTCGCACAAGGACCTCGCCCGCCGCGTGCAGGACGGCGGGTTCCGCCAGGACCTGTTCTACCGCCTGAACGTGATCCAGCTCAACGCCCCTGCCCTGCGCGAGCACCCGGGAGACATCCCGGCCCTCGCCCGCAGCATCCTGCTGCGCCTCGCCGAGCGCGATGGACAGCCGCCGCGCCCGCTCGGCGAGGATGCCCTGCGGCTACTACAGGGTTACGCCTTCCCGGGCAACGTGCGCGAACTGGAGAACATCCTCGAACGGGCGGTCGCGCTCGGGGAGGGACCCGTCATCGTCGCCGGGGACTTGTCCTTCAACCACTCCCCGGACCGGTTCGCCGAACTCGTACCGGACATGACCGACCGCCCACCTCCAGGGGAGCAGGCTGCCCCCGACATGTCCCTCACCCCAGCGGGTGGCGAGGAGGCCAGCATCCTGCGGGCGCTGGAGGCCCACCGCTGGAACCGGACCCGTGCCGCCGAGGCGCTGGGCATGACCCTGCGCCAGTTGCGCTACAGGCTGGCGAAGATGGGCCTCAAGTAGCCTTTTGGATCAGCCGACCTGTGGCGAGGCGGCCCCCATCTGCGACATGTCCCGCATCCCGTCCAGCAACTCCAGATGGTCACGCGCCCAGTGCAGCAGATGCAGTCGCCCGGACGCATCCTCGGCCAGGGCCGTGCAGCTCTCCACCCAGTCGCCACAGTTGGCATAGGTCACCCCGTCCCGCTCGCGCAGGCAGGCGTGATGAATATGGCCGCTGATGATGCCGTCGAAACCGTGCTCGCGCGCGTGGGTATGGGCTGCCGCCTCGTACTGTTCGACATAGCGCATGGCGTTCTTCAGCCGTCCCTTCACGTGGGCGGCCAGCGACCAGTAGGGCAGCCCCAACAGGCGGCGCGCGCCATGGATCAGGCGCGCGAAGCGCATCAGCACCTCGTAGCCGACGTCCCCCACCCGGCGCATGAGCGGATCGCAGTGCAGTACCGCATCGAAACCATCGCCATGCACGACCAGCCAGCGTCGGCCGTCAGCCCCCTCATGAACCAGCTCCGGCAGGATGCGCACGCCGAAGGCCTCGCCCGCCCCAAGCAGGCGCACGGCCTCGTCGTGGTTGCCCGGCACGTAGATGATCTCCACCCCCTCCTGCACACGCCGGAGGAGCAACTGGACCAGTTCGTGCTTGACGCGCGGCCAGCGCCAGCCGCCCGAGCGCATGCGCCACACATCGAGAACGTCGCCGACGAGATAGAGGCGCTCGCAGCGCACATGGGTGAGGAAGTCGATCAGGTAATCCACCTTGGCATCGCGGGTGCCGAGATGGAGATCGGAGATGAACACGCTACGGTAGCTCAGCATGGGGCGCCCCCGATGGTCAGTTCGGGTTCATTGCGCCACGGGCGTGTTACCTTCGCGTGGAGTTTCGATGAAGGAGCGATGATGAGAGAGACGATCCAGAAAAGACCGATCGACATGGAGGAGTGCCGCCGCATGGGGATCGACCGCTGGCCGACCTGGGGCACGGGCGTGTCACGCTTCCCCTGGACCTACGATACCTGCGAGACCTGCTATCTGATCGAGGGGCGGGTGACGGTGACGCCGCAGGACGGCGTGCCGGTGGAGATCAGGGCTGGCGATCTGGTCACCTTTCCAGCCGGGATGTCTTGCACCTGGGCGGTCCACGAACCGGTACTGAAGCACTATCGCTTCGGCTGAACCCCGCTGAGTCGGGGAGCGTTCAACCGCCCTGCTTGACCAGCAGGGGGTTCATTCCAACGGCCTTGAGACGGTCGCGCGCCTTGCGCGCCTCGGCCTCGGGCATCGGGCCGACCTTGACCCGATGCCAGGTCTCGCCGCTGACATTGGCGGACTGGATGCTGGACGTAAAGCCCAGCATGGCAAGCTCGGCCTTGCGCCGGTCTGCCTCCTCGTAGCGGCGGAAGGACCCTACCTGCAGTTCGTAGCGGGTTGTGCTCGCCGCTGGCGGAGCGGAGACGGCTGCATCGGGCGCGGGAGGGGGCGCTGCCGCGGCGGGCATGTCCGCAGGCGGGGCACTGGCGACGGGGGCTGGCGCCGCAGGCGGGGGGGGCACCTCGACCTTCTGCGCAGGCAGCATGTTGTAGAACTCGTAGCGCGGCGGAGGCGGAACAACCTCCTTGGCCGGCGGCGCGCCGACTGCACGCGCATCCTGCTGGGCGGGCGTCTGCGTGGCCCCCTTGGCCGGCACGCTCTGCGAAACCGAATCGGGCTGCGGCTCGCGCGTGCCCAGCCACGCCAGCAGGGCTGCGAACAGGACGACGACCGCCCCGACCATCCCCCAAAGCGCACGCGGCACCGCCGGGCGGGCCGGCGAGCGCCGACGACTGGCCTGCTTGGCACGTGCCATCGCCATACCCTCCGCTTACATGCTCTCGGGCGCGGACACGCCCAGCAGCCTCAGGCCGTTGGCGAGTACCTGGCGCACGGCGAGGATGAGGTTCAGGCGCGCGTCGCGCAGCTCCGCGTCGTCGACCAGGAACTGGTGGCCGTTGTAGTAAGCGTGGAACTGGCTGGCCAGTTCGCGCAGATAGTGCACCAGTTGGTGCGGCTCGCAGGCAAGCGCCGCGCGCAGCACCAGTTCGGGGAACTGGCCAAGCTGGCGGGCGAGTTCGGCCTCGACCGGGAGCTCGAGGCGCGCCACCGCCGCCTCGCCGCGTGCGCGGTCGTGCGCCAGGCCCTTGGCTTCCAGCTGGCGCATCACGCTGCACACGCGGGCATGGGCGTACTGGATGTAGTACAGCGGGTTGTCGTTCGACTGACTCTTGGCGAGGTCGAGATCGAAATCCAGGTGCTGCTCGCTCTTGCGCATGACATAGAAGAAACGCGAGGCATCCGAGCCCACCTCCTCGCGCAGGTCGCGCAGGGTGACGAACTCGCCGGAGCGGGTGGACATCTGCGCGCGCTCGCCGCCGCGGTAGAGGATGGCGAACTGCACCAGCAGCACGTCGAGCTTGGCCGCGTCATAGCCCAGCGCGGTCAGGGCAGCCTTCACTCGCGGCACGTAGCCGTGGTGGTCGGCGCCCCAGACGTCGATCATGCGCTCGAAGCCACGCTCGTACTTCTCGAGATGGTAGGCGATGTCGGAGGCGAAATAGGTGATTTGGCCGTTGGCGCGCTGCACCACGCGATCCTTCTCGTCCCCGAAGTCGGTGGAGCGGAACCACAAGGCCCCCTCCTGCTCGTAGATGTGGCCGCGCTCGCGCAACTGCTCGATGGCTCGATTGACCGCCCCGCGCTCGGCCAGGCCACGCTCGGAGTACCAGTGCTCGAAGCGCACGCCGAAGCCCTCGAGGTCGTCGCGGATGTCGTCGAGGATGTCGTTCAGACCAAGGTCGAACACGTAGCGATAGCGCACGTCGCCCAGCAGTTCCTGCGCGCGGGCGATCAGGGCATCGATGTGCAGTTCCTTGTCGCCGCCCTGCGGCTCGTCGGCAGGTACGCCCTCGAAGACCCGCTCGATCGGCGCAGCATAGGCATCGCCATGCTCGGCATGCAGCTTGCGCGCGATGTCGTAGATGTAGCCGGTCGACTTGTAGCCGTTGGAGGGGAAGGCGAACCGGGCACCACATAACTCCAGATAGCGCAGCCAGATGGAGGTGGCGAGGATGTGCATCTGGCGGCCAGCGTCGTTGACGTAGTACTCGCGATGCACGTCATAGCCGACCGCCGCCAGCAGGTCGGCGACCGCCGCGCCGTAGGCCGCGCCGCGACCGTGGCCGACATGAAGCGGGCCAGTCGGGTTGGCGGAGACGAACTCGATCATGACCTTGCCGCCGGCGCCATGCGCGGAGCGGCCGAATGCCTCGCCGGCCTCCAGCGACTGGCGGACCACGTCGAAGACGGCCGACTCGCGCACGTAGAAGTTGATGAAGCCCGGGCCAGCGATCTCGACCTTCTCCAGCAGGGCGGCCTGCGGCAAGGCGGCAATCAGGCGCTCGGCAAAGGCGCGGGGGGCCAGTCCGGCTGGCTTGGCCAGTTGCATGGCGATGTTGGAGGCGAAGTCGCCATGCGCGCGGTCCTTGGCGCGGGAGACCTGGGGGGCGACAACATCCGGCAGGCCCAGCCCCTCGGCACGCAAGGTATCCAGCGCACGGGACAGGAGGCTTTCAAGCTGTTCTTTCACGGATCTACCCACCAGGACTGAATGCAATCGGTCATTCTAACCAGCCGGACGCCGTGCGTGGAGTCCCGCCGCTCTATTTTTAGCCCATATCCTGGGGATCGACATCCAGCGACCACCGCACGCCCCGCCCCTCGGGCCAGCCGCGCAGCTCCGGCAGCAATCGGTCCAGCAACTCGTGCAGGCGGTCGCGGCGAGGTGCCGACAGCAGCAACTGGTGTCTGAAGCGCCCCGCGCGCCGCTCGAGCGGTGCGGTTGCGGGGCCGTAGGCGACCACCCCGGCCCGCGCCCCGGCGAGCCAACCCGCGACACGTGCGAGCAGGCTGCGGGCCCTCTCGGCATCGCGCGCCTCCGCGCGCAGCAAGGCCAGATGGGCGAACGGCGGCAGGACGGCTTGGCGGCGTTCGTGCATCAGTTCCTCGGCACAGGCGTCGAAGCCCCCGCGCAGCAGGGCCTGCAACAGAGGATGGTCGGGCTGGTGGGTCTGAATCAGCACCTCGCCCGGGCGCTCGGCCCTCCCGGCCCGGCCGGCCACCTGCACGATCAATTGCACCAGACGCTCGGGGGCGCGGAAATCGCTGCTGAACAGCCCCCGATCGGCATCCAGCACCGCCGCCAGGGTCACGCCCGGAAAGTCGTGCCCCTTGGCAAGCATCTGCGTGCCGAGCAGGATGCGCGCTTCACCGCTCCGCGCGCGCGCGAGCTTGCCCTCGAGCGCGCCCTTGCGCCGGGTCGTGTCGCGGTCGATGCGCTCAAGCGGAAACTCGGGGAACAGGCCCTGCAGGGCCGTCTCCAGCCGCTCGGTGCCCACCCCCTGCATTTCGAGCTCCGGCGAGCCACAGGCAGGGCAGCGAGCCGGAAGCGGTCGCTCGGCACCGCAGTGGTGACAAACCAGCCGGCCGTGCGCGCGATGCACGATCATCGGCGCGCTGCATTGGCGACATTGCTCCACTGCGCCACAGGCATGGCAGGTCAGTGCCGGGGCATAGCCGCGCCGGTTTAGGAACAGCAGGATCTGACCACCGGCCATGAGGTGGCCGCGCATGCGCTCGATCAGCGGAGCGGACAGGCCCTCGCGCATGGGGCGGCGCCGGACGTCGAGCAGTTCGAGACGCGGCGGGACCGCCCCCGCTGCACGGGCATCCAGGCGCAACAGGCGGTAGCGCCCAAACCGGGCATTGTGCAAGCTCTCGAGCGACGGAGTGGCCGAGCCGAGGACGATCGGAACGCCACGCTGGCTGGCGCGCACCACGGCCACGTCGCGCGCGTGGTAGCGCATCCCTTCCTGCTGCTTGTAGGAGGCATCATGCTCCTCATCGACCACGATCAGCCCGAGGCGCGGCATGGGGGTAAACACAGCGGAGCGCGTGCCTAGCACCACCCGCGCGCGGCCGTCATGGGCTTCGAGCCAGGCATCCCGCCGCGCCCGGTCGGTCATGCCCGAATGGAACACGACCAAGCCACCACCGAACCGCGCGCTGAAGCGAGCCACCAACTGGGGAGTCAGGGCAATCTCAGGCACAAGGACCAGCACCTGCCCCCCCTCGGCCAGCACGTCATCCATGGCAGCGAGATAGACTTCGGTCTTCCCGCTACCCGTGATGCCATACAGAAGGAATGGAGCGAAGGAACCGAGACCACCCCGCACGGCCAGATGGGCCTCGACCTGGCCCGCATTGAGCACCACGTCACCGGCGGGAACGTGCGGCCCCTCCGGCATCCTGCCCTCCGACACCTCCACCCGCTCAACCCAGCCGCGCGCGGCAAGGGTACGGAGGGCTGCGGAGTGGGCACGCAGGGCCGCATCCGGGAGTTCGCCCCCGGCCTCCCGCAGCAGTTGCAACACCGCATTCTGGCGCGGTGCCCGTGGCAGCCCGGGCGGTGCCGCATCGGCAAGGCGCCACCCCATGGAGGCAGGCACATCGAGCGTGCCTCCTTCACGCAAGGCCGAGGGGAGCATCAGGGCGAGCACCTCGCCCAAGGGCGCGTGGTAGTAGGACGCCAGCCAGGCCCCAAGGCGCAACTCAGCCGCACCAAGGGCAGGACGATCATCAAGGATGCGCAGCACCTCCTTCAGAGTCTCGACCGCGCACTCCTCGGCCCCCAACTGCTCGACGACAACGCCCATCCGTCGCCCCGCGCCGAACGGGACCTCAACCCGCCCACCGGGGACACAGCATGAACCATCGGCTTCACTGGGCACGACATAGTCGAACGTGCCATCCACAGGGGCCGCAACGGCAACGCGAACGCGAGTCACAGGTACATCCATCCCGGCACTCTAGCGCACTCCCCGCCCCATGCAGCAACCCGCATTTGACATCCCCCGCGATAACCGGATAATGCACCGCCTTGATTTGTCTATTCCCGAATTCCTAGGAGAGCCCCCGTGGCCAACAACGCATCAGCCAAGAAGCGCATCCGCCAGACGGAAAAGAACCGCGCCCGCAACGTCGCCTTGCGCTCGCGGGTTCGCACCTTCATCAAGAAGACCCTGAAGGCCATCTGGAGCGGAGACAAGGCCGCTGCCCAGGCCGCCTACAAGGAAGCCCAGCCGGTCATCGACAGCATGGTGAACAAGGGCATCCTGCACAAGAACACTGCAGCCCGCGCGAAGAGCCGGCTGAACAGTAACATCAAGGCCATGGCCTGATAGAGCTTGCAACCGCACATAAAAAACCGGCCAGTGGCCGGTTTTTTTATGTGCGCCGATTCCCCCCGGATCAAACACCAGAAGAAGCAGCAAAAAGAGGGTATCCGATTTTTGCGGTTGATCAGTCCTTAGACCTGACCGGATTCGATCATCCGCGCCAGCGTTGAAATGTCCGGCCCGTAGTTTCGTTCCTTGATCGCCGGTTGTGTTGATGGACCGGCGCTGAACATCCTGGACATGGTGGCAAAGCCCACGGCATCCGCCGGCATCTGGTCGAAGTCATCGGCCCATGCCCGACGCTCGAATTTCGGTCGCTCGATCTCGCGCTTGAACGCACCCTCGGCGAACAGCAGCTTGGCCCGCAGGGCCTCG
>JBMOQP010000013.1:0-20967 GCA_049322715.1 Pseudomonadota bacterium | reverse complement strand
ATCGGCGTTCTCGGGGTTTCCTCGCTTCAGGGCGGCGCCACGCCATCGGAGGAGATCCGCAGATTGCGGATGGCCCGCGCTATCGAGGGGAGCAAGATGATCGATCACATCGGCATTTCCGTTCAGGACTACACAAGGAGCAAAACCTTCTACCAGGCGGCCATGGCCCCGCTCGGCTACGAGCTCGTGATGGAATTCGAGGATGCCGGGGGATTCGGTGTCGAAGGCCAGCCCGACTTCTGGATCGAGGGCGGGAAGCAAACGACGCCCCGCGTGCATGTCGCATTCCGCAGCCGGGATCGGGCCACGGTCCGGGCCTTTTACGAGGCTGCCCTCAAGGCCGGCGGGCAGGACAATGGCCCCCCGGGCCTGCGGGTGGACTACCAC
This sequence comes from Pseudomonadota bacterium, assembly GCA_049322715.1. GTDB lineage: Bacteria > Pseudomonadota > Gammaproteobacteria > Halothiobacillales > Halothiobacillaceae > Thiofaba. Next base: position 20,580 of record JBMOQP010000013.1, on the reverse strand, counting down.
CCGCATTACTACGCCGCCTTCGTGATCGATCCCGACGGCCACAACATCGAGGCGGTGTGCCACACCCCGGAGTAGCCTGCCCGACAGGCTGCTAGCGATGCGCAAAAAGAAAGCGCCCCATGAAAGGGGCGCTTGAACAGCCGCAGAGGCCATACCCCGGCACGCGCGCCGGGAAAGGCGGCATCAGCCCTGGTGCTTGCTCTGGTAGTCCGCGATCGCGGCGGCGATGGCATCCTCCGCCAGCACCGAGCAATGGATCTTCACCGGCGGCAGCTCGAGCTCCTCGGCGATGTCCTTGTTGCGGATCTGCTTCGCCTCGTCCAGGGTCTTGCCCTTCACCATCTCGGTGACCAGCGAGCTGGAGGCGATCGCCGAGCCGCAGCCGTAGGTCTTGAACTTGGCGTCCTCGATGACCCCCTGCTCGTTGACCTTGATCTGCAGGCGCATCACGTCGCCGCAGGCGGGCGCGCCGACCATGCCGGTGCCGACGCTCGGATCGTCCTTGTCCAGGCTGCCGACGTTGCGCGGGTTTTCGTAGTGGTCGATGACCTTGTCGGTGTATGCCATGGCATGAATCTCCAGTGATCAGTGATGGACCCATTCGACCTTGGAGAGGTCGATGCCGTCCTTGTACATTTCCCACAGCGGGGACAGGTCGCGCAGCTTGCCGACCGCCTTGCGGATGAGGTCGATGGTGTAGTCGATCTCCTCGGCGGTGGTATAGCGGCCGATGGAGAAGCGGATGGAGCTGTGCGCGAGCTCGTCGCTGCGGCCCAGGGCCCGCAGCACGTAGCTCGGCTCGAGGCTCGCGGAGGTGCAGGCGGAGCCGGAGGATACGGCGATGTCCTTGAGCGCCATGATCAGCGACTCGCCCTCGACGAAGTTGAAGCTGACGTTGAGGTTGTGCGGAACGCGCTGCTCCAGGTCGCCGTTCAGGTAGACCTCCTCCATGTCCTTGAGGCCGTTCCACAGGCGGTCGCGCAGCATGCGGATGCGCTCGTTCTCGGCCGCCATCTCCTCGCGCGCGATGCGGAAGGCCTCGCCCATGCCAACGATCTGGTGGGTCGCCAGGGTTCCGGAGCGCATGCCGCGCTCGTGCCCGCCGCCGTGGGTCTGTGCCTCGACGCGGACGCGCGGCTTGCGACGCACGTACAGCGCGCCGACGCCCTTCGGTCCGTAGGTCTTGTGGGCGGAGAAGCTCATCAGGTCGACCGGCAGGTTTTCCAGGTCGATCTTCACCTTGCCGGTCGCCTGCGCGGCATCGACGTGGAAGATCACGCCCTTTCCGCGGCAGATGGCGCCCAGCTTTTCGATGTCCTGGATCACGCCGATCTCGTTGTTGACGAACATGACCGAGGCCAGCACGGTGTCCTCGCGCAGGGCGGCGGCGAACTTGTCGGCGTCGACCAGGCCATTCGGCTCCGGATCGAGGTAGGTCACCTCGAAGCCCTCGCGCTCGAGTGCACGGCAGGTGTCGATCACCGCCTTGTGCTCGGTGCTGATGGTGACGATGTGGCGGCCCTTCTTCTTGTAGAACTGGGCCGCGCCCTTGATCGCGAGGTTGTTGGACTCGGTGGCCCCGGAGGTCCACACGATCTCCTTCGGATCGGCCCCGACCAGTGCCGCGACCTGCTCGCGCGCTTCCTCCACCGCCTTCTCGGCCTTCCAGCCGAAGCTGTGGGAACGCGAGGCCGGATTGCCGAAATTGCCCTCGCGGGTCAGGCAGTCGCACATCTTCTCGGCGACGCGCTCATCCACCGGCGTGGTGGCGCTGTAATCCAGGTAGATCGGCAGTTTCAGGGTCATCACAACATTCCCTAATTAAGGACTTATCTCGTCAGCCGACCGCGCGCAGCTCGACGCCGGTGCGGGTCGCGCGGCGGGCGCTGGCAGGCGCCTGCTGGGCTCGCACGAAATCGTTCAGGCTCATGTGGGCCAGGAAATCGTACAGGCGCTTGCTGAAGTCGTGCCACATGTCGTGCGCCTCGCTGCGCGAACCGGGGCGATAGGCGGCGAAGAAACGCTCGCGCTCGGCCGGAGTGCGATCTTCCACCGCATCCATCACCTGCGCAATGCTGATCTCGTCGGGACTTGCGGCCAGACAGTAACCGCCGCCCGGGCCGCGCACGCCGTTCACCAGGCCGTGCTTGCGCAGCCGCGAGAACAGCTGCTCCAGGTAGGACAGGGACATGCCCTGCGTCTGGGCGATGTCGGACAGGGTCACGGGACCACGGCCATTGTGGGCGGCAAGGTGCATCATCGCGGTGATGGCGTGACGGGCTTTGGTCGAGACTCTCATGGGCGCGCCTCCATAATTCTTGATTGTTTCGCTCAGGAAATTAATCTTCCCGAGCAAATTAGTCAAGAATTGCCCCCGGAAGTTCATTCTGGATGGACGCTCTCGATGCGCTGCTGACGATGCAACAGGTAACGCAGCCATTTGTACAGGAAGCGGTTCAGCCTCCAGCGCACGTCCAGACAGCGCTCACCCGCCTGCCCCTGGGCGCTGCAGTCCCTTCCGCGCAGCCGCCCAGCCACCGCCTCCGCCACGCGCGCATCGTGGTAGACGCGCACCTGCAGGTCCGGCGCCTCGTCCCCCCCGCCATCCTCGCGCGGGAGGCGGTAGAACAGCCGCACGACGGTGGTGAAGCGCCCCTGCTCGAGCACCTCCACGTGCAAGGGCAGCCCCTCCCCGCCCTGCGAGACCAGCGTGCCGGACAGCACGGCCATGTCCGGCATCAGGCGCCGCATGAGCATGAAGTTCGTCTCATACAGCTCCATCAGCGCGGCAAAGCTGCGCACGGGCGGCGCGGGCATGGCGGTGGCAAGGGCTTGGTATTTCATGATGGCGCGCATCATAACAGCCCGGGGAGACGGCCGTGAGGACGCCCGCGCGGGAGTCACGCCCGGGGCCGACCATGCTAGAATGCCGCCCACGTCCCCGTAGCTCAGCTGGATAGAGCGGTCCCCTCCTAAGGGACAGGCCACAGGTTCGACTCCTGTCGGGGACACCACCCCTCCCCTCGTTGCCACGGCCTGAGCCGTCGCCCCCGATTCAGCGCCGCCGCGCAACGCGTGCCCGGCTGAAGCCTGCTTTCCGTCCAACCGGACCTGCGAGGGTACAATCGGCGGATATCTCCGCAGGCACCCCTCCACCATGCGGCTTTTCGGCTTACCTCCGCATCCCGGCCGCGCACGCCGGACATCCTCCCCGGCCATCGCCGCACTGATCCTGCTGGCCACCCTCCAAGCATGGCCGCTTTCCGGCGCCGCCGAGCCATTGCGCCTGCAGCTGCGCTGGCTGCACCAGTTCCAGTTCGCCGGCTATTACATGGCCCTGGAGAAGGGGTTCTACCAGCAGGCGGGGCTGGACGTCGAAATCCTGGAGGGCGGCCCCGAACGGCTCAGACCCATCGACGCCCTGCTGCAGGGCAATACCGATTTCGCCGTGACCGGCAGCGGCGTAATCATCGAGCGCATGGCGGGCAAGCCCGTGGTCGCACTGGCGGCCATCATGCAGACCTCGCCCCTGGTCTGGATCGTCAGGGCCGACTCCGGCATCTACACGCCCGCGGATCTCGCCGGCAAGCGGCTCATGGTCCTGCCCGCGCCGGAGAGCGCCGAACTGCTGATGATGATGCGGCGCGAGGGCATGGATCCCCGCAGGCTGAACATCCAACTCACGAGCTTCGACCCCCACGACCTGATCCGGGGGAACACCGACGCCTTCAACGGTTATGTTTCCAACGAGCCCTGGCGGCTGAACGAAAGGGGCGTGGCCTACCGCATCATCAACCCCCGCGACTACGGCGTTAACTTCTACAACGACGTGCTCGTCACGCGGGAGGCGCTGATCCTGGAGCGGCCGGAGACGGTCGACGCCTTCACCCAGGCCAGCCTGCGCGGCTGGGAATACGCGCTCTCCCATGTCGAGGAAACGATCCAGCTGATCCACGAGCGCTACGCCCCGCACAAGAGCCTGGAGCACCTGCGCTTCGAGGCCCACGAAATCGCCAGGCTGGTCATGCCCGAACTGATCCAGCTCGGCCACATGAACCCGGGGCGCTGGGAGACCATCGCGAGCAATTACGTGGAACTGGGCATGTCGCCCGGTCCGGTGAATCTGGCCGGATTCCTGCACACCCCTCATGCGGCCCCGGACTACGGCCTGTTCTACCGGTTTGCCGGCCTGGCCCTCCTGGCGCTGCTCGCGGTCGGCGCGATCACCCTGCGCTTCGCCCGACTCAACCGCGCCCTGCGCGAGGAGATGCGCCGCAGGAAGGGCGCCGAGGAAAAGCTGCAGCAGAGCCTGGAGGCATCGCAGCGGCTGGCGAACACCGATCCGCTGACCGGCCTGTGGAACCGCATGTATTTCGAGAGCATCGCCGAGGGCGAGATCACGCGCTCCAGACGCTACCACTATCCGCTCTCCCTGATCTTCATCGACGCCGACCACTTCAAGCAGATCAACGATCGTTACGGACACGCCACCGGGGACCACGTCCTGCGCGACCTCAGCCAGAGGATCGCGGACAAGCTGCGTGCGTCCGACACGTTCTGCCGCTGGGGCGGCGAGGAATTCCTCATCCTCGCGCCCCACACCTCGCTCGAGCATGCCGCGGACATGGCCGAGCACCTGCGGGCGCTGGTTGCCGGGAGCCCCGTCCTCGAAGACACCCCCGTCACCATCAGCGCGGGCGTCGCCAGCCTCGGCCTCGGCGACACGCTGGATAACCTCGTACACGCCGCCGACCAGGCGCTCTACCGCGCCAAGACCAACGGCCGCAACCGCGTCGAAGTTCACCATCCGCCCGCGGCCTCCCCCGGCGACTGAGACCGGGGAAGGCGCCGCGTGCCTTGCCTGCCCCCTGCCGTCAGGGCGCGGGATTCGGATAGCGCAGGTGGACCTGCTCGATCTCGGCCAGGACGTCCTCGGGCAGCGTCATGTCCGCCGCGCCGAGGTTGGTCCTGAGCTGGTCAAGCGAGGTGGCGCCGATGATGGTGACGCCAACGAAGCGACGCGTGGCGACGAAGGCGATGGCCATCCGGGCAGGATCCAGCCCCGCCTCGCGGGCGATGCGCAGGTACTCGCGCACCGCGGGCATGACGTTCGGCTTGGCGTAGCGCCTGCCGAAGCCCGGGAAGAGATTCAGGCGCCCCGCTGCCTGCGGGTCGGCGATGTACTTGCCGGTCAGGGCGCCGAAGGCGAGCGGGCTGTAGGCGAGCAGCGGCACCTCGAGGTGATGGCAGGCTTCCGCCAGTCCCGTCTCGAAGGTGCGGTTGAGCAGGTGGTAGGCGTTCTGGATCGTGGCGATGCGCGGCAGGCCGTGCTCCGAGGCAAGGCGCATGAACTCGCACAGCCCCCAGGGGGTCTCGTTGCTCAGGCCGATGTGGCGCACCTTGCCCTCGCGCACGAAGCCGGCCAGGGTCTCCAGCTGGGTGCGGATGGGGATGGTCTCCCGCTCGCGCGAGGCGTCGTAGCTGCTCTCGCCGAACATCGGCACGTAGCGGTCGGGCCAGTGGATCTGGTAGAGGTCGACGTAGTCGGTGCGCAGGCGGCGCAGACTGCCCTCCAGCGCCTCGCGAAGGTGTTCCGGGCTGATGCGCGGGCCGCCGCGGATCCAGTCGTAGCCGCGCGCGGGGCCGGTGACCTTGGTGGCGAGCACGACGCGATCGCGGGCCTGCCGCGCGAGCCAGCTGCCGACATAGGACTCGGTGCGCCCCTGGGTCTCGGCGCGCGGCGGGACGGGGTACATCTCCGCCACGTCGATGAAGTTGACCCCGTGCGCGGTCGCGAGATCGAGCTGGGCGTGCGCCTCGGCCTCGGTGTTCTGCTCGCCGAAGGTCATGGTTCCCAGGCAGAGTTCGGACACCCGCAGGTCGCTGGTGCCAAGTTTTCGGGTATTCATCACTTCATTCTTGATTCTTATTCAGCCGCGGTGCGCCTGCCCAGGCGCTCGGCATGCCACAGCAACCAGGCCCCGCCGGCGAACAGTGGCAGGACGGCCAGCATACCGATGCGGTGGTCGTCGCTGGCAAGCGTCAGGGCGCCCACCAGGATCGGCCCGAACAGGGCGGCGAACTTGCCGAGCATGTTGTAGAAGGCGAAGAACTCCCCCTCGCGCCCGGGAGGCGTCAGGTGGGCGAAGTAGGCGCGGCTCAGCGCCTGCACCCCGCCCTGCACCAGCCCTACCCCGACCGCCAGCAGGTAGAACTCCAGCGCGCTGTCCATGCGCGTGGCCCACAACACGATCAGGACATAGGCCGCGAGCCCCGCGAAGATCGCGCGCGCCATGCCGATGCGGCCAGCCAGTTTGCCGTAGAGCAGGGTCGCGGGGAAGCCGACGAACTGGACGATGAGCAGGGCGAGGATCAGCCCGTCGGCGGGCAGGCCGATGGACAGGCCGTAGTCGACCGCCATGCGGATGATGGTGTCGACCCCGTCGATGTACAGCCAGTAGGCGACGAGGAAGGTCAGCGCGCGCGGCTCGGCGCGCAGGCGGCGCCAGCTTGCCCGCCACTGGCCGAGGCTCGCCCGCATGGCATCGCGCACCGGCGGCATACTCGCCGGACCATGCTCCACAACCCGCCGCATCAGCGGCAGGCTGAACAGCAGCCACCACAGGCCGGTCAGCAGGAAACTCAGGCTGACCGCCTGCGCCGCATCCATCAGGCCGAACCCGCCCGGCTGCAGCGTCATGCCGACGCACAAGGCGAACACCACCCCGCCACCGAGATAGCCGAGCGCGAAGCCACGCGAGGACACCGGGCCGAACTGATCGGGCTCGGCCACCGCCGGCAGCAGGGCATCGTAGGCGATGTTGGAGGCCATGAAGGCGAGGCTCGCCACCCCGTACAGGATCAGGGCCCAGACCCAGGCACCCGCAGGCAAGAGCCACAGCGCCGCCGTCGCCCCGGCACCAAGCAGGGTGAACTGGAACAGGATCCGCTTGCGCCAGCCGAGGGCATCCGCCACCCCCCCGACCATCGGCGCCATCAGGATCAGCACGAGGCTGGCCAGCGTCATCGTCAGGCCGAGCCAGAAGGTGCTCTCGGGAGTGGGCAGCGAGCCTGCCCAGAACTGCTTGAAGAACAGGGGGAAGAAGCCGGCCATCACCACCGTGGCGAAGGCGGAGTTGGCCCAGTCGTACAGGGCCCAGGCAGTGGCGGGGGTGAGGCGGGACATGCGACGCTCCGTGCTGGAACCCGTACAATACCGCAACACTATCAGGCCGTTGCAGACCATGACCTTCCGTACCGCCCTTGCCGCCCTGCCCCTTGCTCTCCTGCTCGCCGCCTGCGGCACGGCCGAACCGCCGGCCGAGGCGACGCACAACCTGCCCTGGCAGGTCGAGATCCTGCCCGGCGGGCAGAGCCGCGTGTTCGGCATCGTCCCGGGGCAGACCACCCTGCTGGAGGCCAAGCGCACGCTCGACAAGAAGGGCGATGTCAGCCTGTTCAAGTCGGCCGATGGCACCCTGAGCCTCGAGCTGTTCTACGGCAAGACCCGCCTCGGCTTCCTCGATGCCTACCTGATCGCCGAGGTGGCGGCGAGCGACGAGCAGCTGAAGATGCTGGCCGAACGCGCCTCCAACCCCAAGGCCCAGCCGAGCGGCGCCTGGAAGCTGGACCTGCCCTTCGAGGACTACGTCACCATCCAGGACTGGCCGGTGCGCTCGCTCACCTACATCCCGGCCACGGTGCAATTCGATGCCGCCATGCTTACGAGGCGCTTCGGCGCCCCCGCCGAAAGGCGGCCGATCGACGAGGGCCGCGAGTACTGGCTCTATCCGGACAAGGGGCTGGTCATCATGCTGGCCGAGAAGGAGCGCGAGATCATCCAGTATGTCGCCCCGGCCGACTTCCCCCGCCTGAAGGACAAGATCAGCCGCGAGCCGCCGCGCTCGATCATGGACTGATCACTGGTGGTCAGTGGTCAGTGGTCAGTGGTCAGTGGTCAGTGGTCAGTGGTCAGTGGTCAGTGGTCAGTGGTCAGTGGTCAGTGGTCAGTGGTCAGTGGTCATCCAGGATGATGGATCACTGATCACCGGCAACCGACCACTTTTCCGACTCACTCCGTCACATAGTCTCCGTGCTCGCGGGTGGCGAGGAAGCGGATGTCGGGCCAGCGTTCCATGGTCATCTGCAGGTTGACCCGGGTGGAGGCGATGTAGACCAGGTCGCCCGCGTGGTCGAGCGCCAGGTTGGCCTCGTGCTTGGCCTTGAACTCGTCCAGCTTCTTCTCGTCATCGCACTCCACCCAGCGGGCCGTGTTGACGTTGACCATCTCGAACGAACAATCCACGTTGTATTCCGCCTTCAGGCGGTGGGCCACCACGTCGAACTGCAGCACGCCGACCGCACCCAGGATCAGGTCATTGTTGATCAGCGGACGGTAGAGCTGGGTGGCGCCCTCCTCGCACAGCTGCACCAGGCCCTTCTGGAGCTGCTTCATCTTCAGCGGATCGCGCAACTGGGCGCGGCGGAACAGTTCCGGCGCGAAGTTGGGAATGCCGGTGAAGGCAAAGTTCTCGCCCTCGGTGAAGGTGTCGCCGATGCGGATCGTGCCGTGGTTGTGGATGCCGATGATGTCGCCGGGGAAGGCATCCTCGACATGCTCGCGCTCACTGGCCATGAAGGTCAGCGCATCGGCGATTTTGATCTCGCGCCCGAGGCGAACGTGCCTCACCTTCATGCCCTTGCTGAACTTGCCCGAGCAAACGCGGAAGAAGGCCACGCGGTCGCGGTGGGCCGGGTCCATGTTGGCCTGGATCTTGAACACGAAGCCGCTGAACTTCTCCTCGTCCGGCTGCACCACGCGGGTGCTGGTGGCGCGCGCCTGCGGACCGGGGGCATTTTCGACGAAGAACTCCAGAAGCTCGCGCACACCGAAGTTGTTCATCGCCGAGCCGAAGAACACCGGGGTCAGCTCGCCGCGCAGGTAGGCATCCAGGTCGAAGGCGTGGCTCGCGCCCTGCACCAGCTCGATCTCCTCGCGGAACTCGGCCGCGCGCATCCCCAGCAGCTCGTCCAGCTTCGGGTTGTCCAGCCCCTCGATGACCTCGGCCTCGGCCTTGCCGTGCGGCTCGAACACGTAGATGCGGTTGGCGTACAGGTGGTAGACGCCCTTGAACGCCTTGCCCATGCCGATCGGCCAGGTGATGGGCGCGCACCGGATCTTGAGGATGTCCTCCACCTCGTCGAGCAGCTCCATCGGCTCGCGGCCCTCGCGGTCGAGCTTGTTGATGAAGCTCATGATCGGCGTGTCGCGCAGACGGCAGACCTCCATCAGCTTGATGGTGCGATCCTCGACGCCCTTGGCGCTGTCGATCACCATCAGCGCGGAGTCCACCGCGGTCAGCACGCGGTAGGTATCCTCGGAGAAGTCCTCGTGGCCCGGGGTGTCCAGCAGGTTGACGATGCGCTCCTTGAACGGGAACTGCATCACCGAGGAGGTCACCGAGATGCCGCGCTGCTTTTCCAGTTCCATCCAGTCCGAGGTGGCGTGGCGGCTGGCCTTGCGCCCCTTGACCGTGCCCGCCATCTGGATCGCGCCACCGAACAGCAGCAGCTTTTCGGTCAGCGTGGTCTTGCCCGCGTCGGGGTGGGAGATGATGGCGAAGGTGCGGCGCTTGTTGCGCTCGACGTTCAGGTCGGTCATGGCGGGGGCCGGAGATCAGCGAAAAGTGGCGGCGATGATAGCAAAAAGCCAGGCCCCGGGCCGGGACTCAGGCGCTCGGCTTGTCCTGGCCTCACACCCCCCCCTGAAGCCCCGCTTGCGCGGGGAGAGGCGCTCGGCTCGTCCTGGCCTCACACCCCTCGGCCCTCCATGGCCTCGGCTCCGCCTAATGGCGGGGAGAGGCGCTCGGCTCGGCAAAGCGGGCGCGGATTTCGAGCACCTCCGGCAGCAGCTCGAGGAAGTGCCGCACGAGGTCCGGATCGAAGTGTGTCCCGGCCTGTTCGCGCATGAAGGCCACCGCATCCTCCACGCTCCAGGCCCGCTTGTAGGGTCGTTCTGAGGTGAGCGCATCGAACACATCGGCTACCGCCACGATGCGACCACTGTGGGGGATGGCCCTGCCCGAGAGGCCGTGAGGATAGCCGGAACCGTCCCATTTCTCATGGTGCGTGAGGGCGATCTCGCGAGCCAGGCGCAGCAGGTCCGAATCGCCATCCCCCAGGATCTCGGCGCCGATGGTGGTGTGCGTCTGCATGACCGCCATTTCCTCCGGCTCGAGCCGGCCCGGCTTGAGCAGGATGTGGTCCGGGATGCCAATCTTGCCGATGTCGTGCATGGGGCTGGCGTTCAGCATCAGGTCGCACTGCTCGGCATCCCAGCCCGCCGCGCCGGCGAGCAGCGCCGCCACGTGGCTGACCCGCATGATGTGGTAGCCCGTCTCGTTGTCGCGGTACTCAGCAGCCCGGCCGAGCCGCTGGACCACCTGCAGGCGGGTGCGGTGCAGCTCGTGCGTGCGCGCCCGCACCTCGGCCTCCAGCACGTCCTTCCGGGCGTGGAGCAGGCGCTGGGCCAGGTGCACGTCGAGCAGGTTCCGCACCCGCGCCAGCAGTTCCAGCCGGTCGAATGGCTTGCCGATGAAGTCGCGCGCGCCGCCGTTCAGGGCGCGCAGCAGGACGTCTCGCCCGTGCTGGGCAGTAAGGATGATCACCGGGGGCAGCAACGGATCGTCGAGGGCCTGCAGTTGGGCCAGGACGGCGAAACCATCCAGATGCGGCATGTTGATGTCGAGCAGGATGAGGTCGACCGGCCCGGCGCGATAGGCCTCCATCACCTGCCGCGGATCCTGGATCAGGACCAGGTTGCGGTACCCCTCGGCCCGCAGCATCTTGTCGAGCAGCTTGAGGTTGGCCGGCTCGTCGTCGACGATCAGGATGCAGGCATCGGCCTGCGCGGGCGCGGCGCGCCAGGGCGGCGTGCCGGCGAGAGTCTCGTGCATCATCTCCATGGCTCCTTCACGACGTCGTTTCCAGCGGCCGATAACAACGCCGTCGGGCTCCCGAGGGCCGCACCCCGAAGGGGCTTGCGGCATGGATGCCGCAAGGGTCCGAGGGGAGGGACCAGCGGCGTTGGGACGCGAAGCGTCACCCGAAGGGCGGAATTCATGGATGAATTCCGCCGCCCGTCTCGCGCCCGGAGTCCGACAGGTGGCGGTCGAGCACGGCAAGGAATCCGGGCACGTCGATGGGCTTGGTCAGGTAGTCCGCGAATCCCGCCGCGAGGCCGCGCTCGATGTCGCGCGGCATGGCGTTGGCGGTGATCGCGATCACCGGGGCGCGCGAGGCATGGCCACGCATCGCCAGGTGCCTCAGCACGGCGTAGCCGTTCATGCCCGGCATGTTGATGTCGAGCAGGATGAGGTCCGGCCGACTTGCCAGTGCCAATTGCAACCCGAGCTCCGCCGTGTGCGCGCTGAGGAGCTGGATGTCCCCGCGCCGCCCCAGGATCTGCGCCATCAGTTTCAGGTTGGCGGGATTGTCCTCGATGTAGAGCACGCTGTAGCGCCGCTCGCCGGCCCGGGACATGACCGAGCCGACGATCTCGGCGCGAGGCTCGGCAGCCCCGGCGAGCTCGTCCCGGGGCAGCTCGACCCAGAACAGGCTGCCTTCCCCGACCCGGCTTTCGGCCCCGATCCCGCCCCCCATCATTTCCACCAGGCGCTGGCTGATGACGAGGCCGATGCCGGTGCCCTCGACTTCCCCCTCGGCATTCGCCAGGCGGGTGAACGGGCGGAACAATTCATCCATGTGCTCCGGAGCGATGCCGCTGCCCGTGTCCTGCACACCGAACCGGCAGCAGCCGGGCTGGTCGGTCGGGAGCATGAGGATCCGCACCGCCCCACCCTCCTGGTTGTACTTGATCGCGTTGGAGAGCAGATTGAGGATGACCTGCTTGAGGCGCGTGCGGTCCGCGCGCACGACGCAAACCTCGAGTCCCGCCTGGTCAAGCTCGATCCGACGCGCCTCGGCCAGGGGACGCACCAGCGCCAGGCATTCCCGCACCAGCTCCGGAAGCTCCACCGCTTCCAGCGAAAGGTCGACCCGACCGGCCTCGATCCTGGACAGGTCCAGCACCTCGTTGATCAGGCCGAGCAGGTGCTGGCCAGCCTTGAATATCTCGTGCAGGCTGTCCTGCTGGTCCCCCGACATCCCCTCCTCCGCCTGCAGCAGCTGGGTGAAGCCCAGGATGGCATTCATCGGCGTGCGCAGTTCATGGCTCATGCTCGAGAGGAATTCGGACTTCGCGCGACTGGCCCGCTCGGCCTCGTCACGCGCCCGCTCGAGCTCCTGCTGCCGGGCCTGTTCGGCGGAATAGTCGGAGAAGACATTGAACAGGTACTGGGGCTTGCCGTCCGCTCCCTGGATGACCCCGATGTGGCTTGCCGTGATGACCGGGCGCCCCTCCACGTCGCGCAAGGGCAGCAAGCCGGACCAGCCACGCCCGGCCCGTACGGCCTGCAGGATCTCCTCCACAAGCTCCGGAGCCTCCGCAGGGAGCAGGGCTTCGCACACCTGACCCTGCATCACTTCGGGTGAATAGCCCAGCAACTCCTCGAAGGCCCGGTTGGCGTAGAGCATCCGGGCCGTGCCGTCGGCAATGCAGATGCCCTGCTGGGTGGTGTCGAAGATGCGACGGAACAGGACCAGGCGCTCCTCGGCCTGCTTGCGCTCGGTGATGTCCTGCACCGTGCCCAACATCCTCTGGGGCGAGCCGTCCGGGTCGCGCACCACGGCCCCGCGCTCGAGCAGCCAGCGCACGGTGCCGTCCGGCCACACGCAGCGATGCTCGATCTCATAAGGCGCGCCTTCCTCCACGGCGGCCCTGACCGCCTCCTTCACGGCGTCGCGGTCGTCCGGATGCACTGCCGCAAGGAAGTTCTCGTAGCTGGTCTCGAGCTCCCCCGTCGGATGGCCGAACAGCGCGGGTATGCGCTCGGACCAGTACAGTTCGCCGCTCTGGATGTGCCAGTCCCAGATACCGATGTTGGCGAAGGACACGCTGGCCCGCAGCCGCTCGTCGCTGGCCTTGAGATCGGCCTGGCTGCGCTTGAGCGCTGTGATGTCGGTGCGGATCGACACGTACTGGTAGGGACGCCCGCGCTCGTCGAGGAAGGGCACGATGGTCGCCTCGACCCAGTACAGTTCGCCGTCCTGCCTGCGGTTGCAGATTTCGCCGTGCCAGACGCGCCCCGAGGCGATGGTCCGCCACAGTTCCTGATAGAACTCGGGCGAGTGCAGCCCCGACTTGACCAGGCGATGGTTCTGGCCGAGCAGGGCCTCGCGGCTGTAGCCGCTGATCTCGCAGAACCGGTCGTTGACGTAGGTGATCCGCCCGTCGGCATCCGCCACGCTGACGATGGCATGCGCGTTGAGCGCCATGAGTTCCTGCTCGCGCTCGCGCGTCGACTCGCGCAGGGCGCTGGCGGTCTGGGCCAGCCGGCGCCCACCACGGGCACGCGAAGCCACGAAGGTTGCGAAGTAGGATGGATCGACCGGCCTGAACAGGACGTAGTCGCCGCCACGGTCGAGCGCCAGCAGGCGTCGGCCGATGTCCGGATCGGCTGCCAGGATGACGACCCGAAGGTGGCTGTAGCGCTCGTCCTCGCGCAGCACGGCCGCGAACTCGGGACCGGAGCAGCAGCCAAGCTCATCCCCCACCACCAGGACATCCGGCAGGAAGCCGCCGATCAACTCCGGCACCCGCAGCGGGTCGCTCCCGGCAAGCACCTCCATGCCGGCCTGGCGCAAAGCGCCAGCCAGGATCTCGAGCTGCTCCGGATCGTCCTCCACCAGCATCACCCGATACGGCGCCCGCGCGGGCTCGCTGAACTCCTCGAGGATCGCCAACAGGCGGGCGGGGTTGACCGGCCTGGCCAGGAAACGGGAAGCGCCCGCGCGGAAGGCTGCCAGCTTGGACTCGAAGGAAGAGTCTTCAGCCGCCAGGATGAGCCGAGCGCCGTTGAGGTTCTGCGACTTCAGGGGCGCGAGGAGCGTTGCTTCCACCCTCCCTTCCCCCGGCGGCGCCATGCTGGCCAGAATCACGTCGGGCATGGGGGATCCTTCGCAGGCCCGGCAGAATTCCTCCAGGCTGGCGAAGGTCTCCACGGCATGGTCCTGCTCGACGAGCACCTGCCGGAGTCGCCGGGCCTCGGCCGGGTCGGCCTCCACGATGGCAACGCGCAGCCGCATCCCACCCAGGCCCCGATAGCCTTCATCCTCGGCAGCGGCCGGCCGCTGGCCGCCCGCGATGGCCAGGGATTCCAGCATGTTGATCGCCCGCTCCACCATCTCCAGCTCGGCAGGGTCGGCGGCGGCGGGGCGCAGGACAAGCCGCTCGAGCTCGCTGTTGACGTCATGGCAGAGCTTGCTGAACTCGGGCATGTCGAACACGCCGGCCGCGCCCATCAGGCTGTGCAACTGGCGCAGCAAAAGCTCGCTGGCCACGGGACTGGCGGGCGCGACCTTGTAGGCACGCAGGGCATGTCGCAGCGCGGCAAACCGCGCCGGCAGCTGCTCGACGAACGAGCGCCGCATGTTGGCGAGGGCTTCGGCCAGTTTGGAATGGGGCATGGACGTGCACCGCAGGAGGTTCGGTGGAGAGCAGGAGCCAGTGCCCTGACCTTATCGGGAGACGGTCACATCCGTGCGGACTCCCGCCCGCATTATCCGGTCCCCCGGCGGAGGCTTAAATCTTTTTTCCTTATGGGAGCGATAAGCCCGGGGTCACTCATCCCGGATGCGCAACAAAAAGCCCGGCACATGGCCGGGCTACGCGGAGGCGTCGTACGGTTCAGGACGAACCGTTCGCGGGTTCCCGCCGCGTGCTTTGCCGCGGCGAGGCGGGCCGGAGTGGGCCATGAACGGCCCATCTCCAGCATCTAATCAGATCTCGCCCTTGGAACCGCGCTCCATCATTTCCCAGATGGTGTCGCGCACCGCCATGGCGGCTTCCTTCAGCTCCGGATTGCTCTCCAGCGACTGGCCCATCTTGAGCATCATGTCCATGTTGAGAGTGTACAACCACAGGCCGTCGGCCTTCTCGACCACCACGATGCGGCACGGCAGGTAGGCGGCCATGTGCGGCGCGAAGTTGGTCATCTTGCGCGCCGTTTCCGGGTTGCAGTAGGAGAACACTTTCAGCACGCCGGACTCGATGCCGCGCGCCTTCAGCTCCTCGGACAGCGGCAACTCGCCCACCGCCTTGATGTTGCGCTCGGTGGCAACGGAGGCCAGCGCATCCTGGATGTCCTCAAGGGTCACGCCATCGGCGACCTTGCGCTCCCAGACGGTGGTGTAGGCGATCTCGCCCTTGCTCTCCACCCAGCGGCCGAGCATGGTGGCGGTCTCTTCGGCGGCGCCCGGGGCCAGGTTCTTGGCTGCGGCCACCATGCCGGCGGCATCCTTGTTGATCAGCTCGACGATGGGCTTCATCTCCGGGCTCAGCATGCCGGGCATCAGCTGCATCATGCCGGGCATCTTGACCATGAAGAAGCCGCCTGCGGCGATGGCGATGACGCCGATGAGTGCAAGAAGGTTACGGATCATGGAACGGTTCTCTCCCAGAAACAGGAATGGGCTTGTTGCGGTGCGACAGCCTAGCGCAAGGGTAGGGCAAACCCAATCCACGCTTTTTTATGCCGAATTCACAGAAGTAATTGCTAATGCTCTGATGGACCAAGCACAGTCACCCCATGGTTTTCATGGGCATATAGAATATCTTTCTGGAATTAAAGCGGCTTATGAAAAGAAAGTTAAATTAGTTTGTACTAATTAAGAACGCGCTCCTAGACTGCCTTCGAGGGATGCCTGGGGCCTCCCGATGCAAAACTACAGCGAGGACAACGCGCCTATGAAATCGACGACCAAATCACTGGCAAAGCTGCTGATCGCAGCCACCGCCGCCCTCTCCCTGAGCGGCTGCGGTTTCCTGTCCATCAAGGACAACCTCGATCCGCAGGCCATGGACACCTACATGGATCTGTACGACAACTTCGTCGAAAGCGGCGGGGATCTGGGTGCCGCGACCGTCTGGCGCGTCAAGGTCAACAAGGGCGTCAGCACCGATGACATCGGCGAGGCCTTCAAGTCCGCCGCGCTGGGCACCGGCCTGCTCGACGTCGGTCAGATGCCTCTCTCCAAGGAGATCGAGGCCCGCACCGGCCAGAAGCAGCGCTACCTGCACATCTACCAGTTCTGCAACCCAATCACCGCCCGCCAGGCCGCGGATTTCAGCCCGTACTTCACAGCCTATCTGCCCTGCCGCATCTCCGTGGTCGAGGACGAGAACGGCGAGCTGTGGCTGTACAGCCTGAACATGGACATGTTCGTCCATGGCGGCAAGATGATGCCGGAGCCGTTCCGCACCGAGGCCATCAAGGTACGCGACACCATCTGGAAGATGATGCAGGCCGGCGCCAAGGGCGAGTTCTGATCCTGACCTGACGTCAGCTCATCAGACTGCACGAACCCCGCCTCGGCGGGGTTTTTTCATGTCCGGCGTTCAACCCGGATTGTCCATTGGACCGGCCTGGCCGCCTTCGTGCCAGCGGATGGGCTGGCACTTGTCCTACGCGGGGTCTGGCGGCCTGCGGCTGGACACCTCCCTGTGTCCAGCCCTTCGGGGAACGCATGGCGTTCCATCGTTGCTCCTTGCAACGATGTTGACGGCATCTTTGCGCCCGTGCTCCTCACCCATAGACCGGGCTATGGGTTCGTCGCCCGTGTGCAAATCTGCTCGCCCTCGGCTGGGCCATACTCCCGCGTTCCAATGGACAATCCGGGTTCAATCCGGAAGCATACGGCTCATGAGGATGGCATCCTCGCGGCCACCACTTGCCGGGTAATAGCCCTTGCGCACGCCGTCCTCGACAAACCCCTCGGCACGGTAAAGACCCAGCGCCGGCATGTTCGACGCGCGGACCTCGAGCAGCATGCGCTCCATGCCTAGTTCGCGACAGGCCGACATCACCCAGCGCAGCATCCCCCTCCCTACTCCCTGCCCCTGCCAGTCCGGAGCGGTGCAAATGTTGAGCAGGTGGGCCTCGTCGACCACGGTTTGGGCGATGGCGTAGGCGGCCACCCTGCCTCCCCGCCCCGCAGCCACCCAGCCATGGTGGCCGGCATCAAAGCAATCCAGCAGGACGCCCTCGGGCCACGGAAAGGGATAGGCCTGCCGCTCTATGCCGGCGATCAGGGAGATATCCGGCTCGCGCCAGGGACGCATGCGCAGTTCGGAAAAGGCGGAACTCACGACAGCCGCGCCACCGCGTCCTTCAGGGCATGCCAGACCGGACGCTTGAGCGCGGGATCGGCCGCCATGGCCGCAAGGCTCGGCAGTCCATCGCCGTCCATGCGCACGGCGACCGCACCGTGGATAGGCTGGTCCTGGAGGCCCGCGGTCGCCACCCTCAGGCCCTCGCGCAGACCGCGCACGGCCTCGGCCATACGCTCGAGCAGCTCGGCCTCGTCCGCATCATGCGCATCCGCATGCAGGCAGATATCCACGGCCTGAGGCCTGGGCGTCTCCCGAGAGACGAGGGATGAAGCCGTGACTGCGGCGGGCTCAACCGGCACGGCCCTGGGTGCCTCGGCGAACGGGGAGATATCCGCAACGACGGCGGGGCCTCCGGGGAAGGATACGCCCGGCCGCGCCCGCCAGCCGGGAATCCCCAGCTCGGCGAGTACGGCATCCCGTGAGACGGTCATCGACTAGCGGCCTCAGACATCCCCAAGCTGGGGATGCTGGCGCTGCTCGGGCTGGCGCAGGCGGTTGAGCGCGTTCAGGTAGGCCTTGGCGGAGGCGATGACGATGTCGGTGTCCGCGCCCTGGCCGTTGATGATGCGACCATCCTTCTCAACCCGCACGGTCACCTCGCCCTGGGCATCGGTGCCGCTGGTGATGTTGTTGACCGAGTACAGGGTCAGCGCGCTTCCGCTCTGCACGATGGACTCGATGCCCTTGAACACCGCGTCCACCGGACCGCCGCCAATACCCTCGGCATGACTTTCCTCGCCATCCACGCTGAGCACCACCTGGGCGTGCGGGGTCTCGCCGGTCTCCGAGCAGACCCTGAGCGACACGAGGCGCAGGGTCTCGACAGCCTCCTCGCCCACGCCCGTGACCAGCGCCTGCAGGTCCTCGTCGTAGATCTCGCGCTTCTTGTCGGCCAGCTCCTTGAAGCGGGCGAAGGCGGCGTTGAGGACCTCCTCGCTCTCGAGCTCGATGCCGAGCTCCTGCAGGCGAGTGCGGAAGGCATTGCGGCCGGAGAGCTTGCCGAGGGTGAGCTTGTTGGTGGTCCAGCCCACATCCTCGGCGCGCATGATCTCGTAGGTCTCGCGGTGTTTGAGCACGCCGTCCTGGTGGATGCCGGACTCGTGCGCGAAGGCGTTGGCGCCGACGATGGCCTTGTTCGGCTGCACCGGATAGCCGGTGATGCTGGACACGAGCTTGGAGGTCGGCACGAGTTGAGTGGTGTCGATGCCGGTCTCGACCGGGAAGGCGTCGCGGCGGGTGCGCACCGCCATCACCACCTCCTCGAGCGAGGCGTTGCCCGCGCGCTCGCCGAGGCCGTTGATGGTGCACTCCACCTGGCGCGCGCCGGCCATGACCGCGGCCAGCGAGTTCGCGACCGCCATGCCGAGGTCGTTGTGGCAGTGGGTGGACCAGACCACCTGGTCGGAATTCGGCACGCGCTCGATCAGGGTACGGAAACGCTCGGCCCACTGGTCCGGCACGGCATAGCCGACGGTATCCGGAACGTTGATGGTCTTCGCCCCGGCCTGGATCACGGCGTCGAAGATGCGGCACAGGAAGTCCATGTCCGAACGCACGGCATCCTCGGCAGAGAATTCGACGTCGTCGGTGTATTCGCGCGCCATCTTCACCGCGCGCACCGCCGCCTCGACCACCTGGTCCGGGCTCATGCGCAGCTTCTTCTCCATGTGGATCGGGCTGGTCGCGATGAAGGTATGGATGCGGCCGCGCGCCGCCGGCCGGATGGCCTCGCCCGCCGCGCGGATGTCCTTCTCGCTGGCGCGCGCCAGGGAGCAGACTGTGGACTCGCGGACCGTCTCGGCGATCGCCTTGATGGCGTCGAAATCCCCGGGGCTCGCTGCCGCGAAGCCGGCCTCGATCACATCCACCCGCATGCGCTCAAGCGCACGGGCAATGCGGATCTTCTCATCCTTGGTCATGGACGCGCCGGGGCTCTGCTCGCCGTCGCGCAAGGTGGTATCGAAAATGATGAGCCTGTTGTTACTCATGAACTTGATTCCTGCGATTTCACGGCCCCGGGCTTGTTCGCTCTCGCAACGGACCTAAGGTGCGCCGGGCCTCGGGGCGGAAGATTCTGAATTCGGTGGGCGCGTATTGGGCCTCGCCAGGCATGGAGATTCAGTTGCCGCGGGGCGGCAGCAGTCGCAGGCCTAGCAGAGAGACCTGGGGGCGAAGGGCAGAGACATGGCGGACATGACCGTTCATGTTTTCGAATATAAAGGCAACCCGAGACCAACTTCAAGAGCGGGACAGGCGCATCGCGCGGCGTGCCAGCACATAGGCAGGCGCGGACAGCGCATAGACGAGGAAGATGCCCCACAGGGTCAGGGCGAAATCGCGCATTGCGAGGGCGAACACGACGATGACGAGCGGCACGCTCAGGTAGGACACACGCCGGCGCAGGTCGAACCCCTTGAAGCTGTAGTACGGCAGGCTGCTGACCATCAGCAGGCCACCAGCCACGGTGACCAGCCAGGCCCATCCAGCAAGCCCCGCGGCATCCCATCCGCTGTCCACGCCCACCCAGACCATGCCCATCACCAGGGCCGCCGCCGCAGGGCTGGCCAGGCCGACGAAGAAGTTCTTGTCGGTGGTATCGACCTGCACGTTGAAGCGCGCCAGGCGCAGGGCCGCGCCGGCGACATAGACGAAGGCGCCGATCCAGCCCCAGCGCCCCTCGATGCCGGACAGGGCCCACAGGTAGACCACCACGGCGGGCGCCACGCCGAAGGCGATCACGTCCGACAGGCTGTCGTACTGCACGCCGAAGGCGCTCTGCGTATTGGTCAGGCGGGCCACGCGGCCATCCAGCCCATCGAACACCATGGCGAGGAATACGGCCATCGCCGCCTGCTCGAACTTGCCCTGGGTCGCCGCGATCATGGCGTAGAAGCCGCAGAACAGCCCCGCCGTGGTCAGCAGGTTGGGCAGCAGGTAGATGGCGCGGCCGCGCGAATGATCGGTCTCGTCAACGGCAGGCTTGTCGGAGTGGGAGTTCATGCGGGCATGCGATCCTGAATTCGGATGAATGAAAGTTTAACCCGGATTGTCCATTGGAACGCGGGAGTATGGCACAGCCGAGGGCGAGCAGATTTGCACACGGGCGACGAATCCATAGCCCGGTCTATGGGCGAGGAGCACGGGCGCAAAGATGCCGTCAACAGGTAGTGTGCAGCTTTGTGTGCAAAAGCGATCCTGAACAGGACCGTGCGAGGTGGTCATGGTAAGAGGTTGATTACGACATCGACCTTGAACCCCTTGGGAGGGCGAACCATGACCATGAAAGATCA
>JBMOQP010000012.1:0-21707 GCA_049322715.1 Pseudomonadota bacterium | reverse complement strand
GGGGCGAAGGCGGTCCGAGCTCAAAGGCTGCGTCCGCAAGATCACGCCGTGAACACGCGCCAACACGCGGGGAACGCGCAAGAAAAAAGGCCAACCGATAAGGGTTGGCCTTGGGTAAATGGTGGAGGCGGCGGGAATTGAACCCGCGTCCGCAAGCCCTCCGCTGTTGGTACTACATGCTTAGTCTCGCCTACTGGTTTTAACCGGACATCCTCCGACGGACAGGATGATGAGCGGCGATCCCTGAAGTTTTAGCTTCGCGCTCTCGGGCAGGGCGCTCGGCGATTCTGTAATGGATGACCCCTGAATGGCCTTGCGGCCTCCGGACTTACAGACAAGAACCGGTCAGAGGCCCAGCCGGGTTAAGCGGCCAGGGAGTATACGTCGTCGTTGGCGTATATTTTTTTGCGGCTGGTTTTACGAGGTCACCCGCACCTCGGCATGCACCTCGAGCTTTGCAACCCACGTCGAAGCCAGGTCGCCCCCGAAGCATGTTGAGTATGATGAGGCCTGACGGAAAAAGTTCAAGGGCCGATCTTCAATCAGGTGCCGCGGAACATGAAATAGGCGGCACCGACCAGACACAGGCCAGCCCACAGGAAGTCGAGCTTGACCTCCTCGTGCATGTAGAACACGGCGAAGGGCAGGAACACTGACAAGGTGATGACCTCCTGCATGACCTTGAGCTGGGCCAGGGACAGCTCGGTGTGGCCGATGCGGTTGGCCGGCACCTGGAACAGGTACTCGAACAGGGCGATGCCCCAGCTGGCGAAGGCCGCGATCCACCACGGCTTGTCGTTCAGGTTCTTGAGGTGGGCGTACCAGGCGAAGGTCATGAAGACGTTCGACAGGATGAGGAGCCCCACTGTCTGCACGATCACCGGAAGCTGGGTCAGGGCATTCATGATCCGAAATGCCCGGCGTACTCGACCAACTGTTCGCGGGTGAGCAGGAAGACGCCATCCTCGCCGTGCTCGAAGCTCAGCCAGGTGAACGGCACTTCCGGCCAGGTGCTCTCCACGTGCTCCATGCTGTTGCCGACTTCGACGATCAGCACGCCCTCGGGTTCCAGATGCTGTGGGGCCTCGCGCAGGATGCGGCGCACGATGTCGAGGCCGTCCTCGCCCGCGGCGAGCGCCATGCGCGGCTCATGCAGGTATTCGGGAGGAAGCTCGGCCATGTCGCGCGCATCGACATAGGGCGGGTTGCTGACGATCAGATCGTAGCGGCGGCCGGCCACGGGGGCGAACAGGTCGCCCTCCAGAAGTTCGACCTGCTCCTCCAGGCCAAGCTTCTCGCGGTTGAGGCGGGCGAGTTCGAGGGCATCAAAGGAGAGGTCCACCGCATCGACCGCGGCGTCGGGGAAGTAGTGCGCGCAGGCGAGGGCGATGCAGCCGCCGCCCGTGCACAGGTCGAGGATGGAATGGATGCGCTCGGCCTCCACCCAGGGGGCGAAGCCCTGCTGGATGAGCTCGCCGAATGGCGAACGCGGCACTAGGGCGCGCCTGTCGGCACGGAACTCCAGCCCGGCGAACCAGGCTTTGCCGACAAGGTAGGCGGTTGGCACGCGCTCGATGCAGCGTTGGCGCAGCAGTTCGGCCAGGCGGGTGCGCTCGGTGCCGGTGAGGCGCGTGTCGAGCCACTCCCCGCCGAGGTCGGCCGGCAGGTCCAGGGCCTGCAGTACGAGGTAGGCCGCCTCGTCGAGGGCGTTGTCGGTGCCATGCCCATAGTGCACCCCGTGGCGGGCGAAGGCGCCCATCGCCCAGCGCATGAAGTCGCGCAGGGTGAACAAGTCACGCGCGGCGTCGTCAAACGCCTTGCTGTTATCGATCTGTCGCATGATTCATTTTCACTCTGGGTCATCGACGCAGCCGGCTCGCGGGCCGGTGTATCATCATTTTTTTGGATAGAAACCGAGCACCATGTCATCTCCCTTGCGCGACGCCCTGTTCGTCAGCCTGCAATATATCCTGCCGCACCACCTGATCTCACGCAGCGTGTACGCCATGACGCGCTGGCGGACGCCGCTGGTGGAGCCGGCGATCCGCCTGTTCAGCAGGCATTTCGGTGTCAACCTGGACGAGGCGGCGGAGAGCGATCCCTCCTCCTACCGCACCTTCAACGCCTTCTTCACCCGCGCCCTGAAGCCGGGCGTGCGCCCGCTGGCGGAGGGCGAGGCACTGGCCGCCTGCCCGGTGGACGGCGCGATCAGCCAGCTCGGACGCATCCGGGATGGCCGCATCTTCCAGGCCAAGGGGCACGAGTATTCGCTGGTGGAACTGCTCGGCGGCGACCTGACCCGCGCGGAGCCGTTCCGGAACGGCAGCTTCGCGACCGTCTACCTCTCGCCGCGCGACTACCACCGCATCCACATGCCGCTGGCCGGCATGCTGACCGAGATGGTGCACGTTCCGGGGAGGCTGTTCTCTGTCAACCCGGTCACCGTCGAGCGGGTGCCGCGCCTGTTCGCCCGCAACGAGCGCGTGGCGGCCCTGTTCGACACCGCCGAGGGGCCGATGGGGATGGTGCTGGTCGGCGCCATGAACGTCGCCGCGATCGAGACCGTGTGGTCCGGCCTGGTCACCCCGCCGGCCGGCCGCGAGATCGGCCAGTGGCGTTATGGCGATCAGGTGCGGGTCGAGCTTGCGCGCGGCGCGGAGATGGGGCGCTTCAACATGGGCTCCACCGTGATTGTGCTGTTCCCCGAGGGCTTCCGGTTCCGTCCGGACCTTGCGCCCGGCATGGTGGTGCGCATGGGCGAGCCGCTGGCGCAGCGCGCGGCGTGGCCGGAGCCTGCCCGGCCGTCAGACGCGCCAGAAGCTGAAGGCGAGCACTTCGTCGAGCCGTCCGGCGCCGAGCAGCCGAGCCAGTAAGCGGTCCAGCCCGACGGCCACCCCCGCGCAGGCGGGGAGGCCGGCGTGCAGGGCCTCGACCAGGCGCTCATCGTGCGGCATGGCCGGCAGGCCGCGCCGTTCGCGCTCCGCGTTGTCGGCGGTAAATCGCCTGGCCTGCTCGTCCGCATCCTGCAGTTCGTCGAAGCCGTTGGCGAGCTCCAGATCCCCCCAGAACAGCTCGAAGCGTGCCGCGACCTCCACTCCGTCGTGCATCATCCGCTTGGCCAGCGACGCCTGCGAGGGCGGGAAGCCGTGCACGAAGGCCAGCTCGTCGGCCGGCAGGCGTGGGGCGAGTACGCCGGCGAACAGCAGGTCGAGCCAGTCGTCCTGGCTGAAGCCTCCGCCATCCTTCACGTCCAGTCCGTGCTGTCTGGCGCAGCGGGCCATCGCCTCCGCGTCGGCTGTCCACGGGTCGACTCCCACGTGTTCGATGAAGGCCTCGCGGTAGCCGATCCGCCGGCTGGTGCCGGGGGTGGCAGGCATGCCGTGGGCGAGGGCGCGCACCAGGGCCTCGACCTCGTCCATCAGCTGATCCAGCTCGAACCCGGGCCGGTACCATTCCAGCATGGTGAACTCGGGGTTGTGCCAGCGGCCGACCTCGCCCGCGCGGAACACCCGCGTCACCTGGTAGATCGGGCCGCTGCCTGAGGCCAGCAGGCGCTTCATGAAGAACTCGGGCGAGGTGTGCAGGAATCCGACCTCGCCACGTTGATCGTGCACCCGCAGGCTCTCGAGGTGCACGTCCGTGCTGGCCGCGCGGGCGAGGAGAGGCGTCTCGACCTCCAGCACGCCGCGTGCCGCAAAAAAGGCCCGGAGGCCCTGCAGCAGCCGGGCCCGGGCGGCCAGGGCATCAAAGGAGGCCCCGGGTTGCCAGTCGCGGGCCCGCGGCATCAGGCCTTGACGCGGGAGAGGTACTCGCCGGTGCGGGTGTCGCACCTGAGGATCTCGCCTTCCTCGATGAACAGAGGGACCTTGACCACGGCGCCGGTCTCGAGCCGGGCCGGCTTGGTGCCGCCGGTAGCGGTGTCGCCGCGCACGCCCGGATCGGTCTCGATCACCTTCAGTTCGACGAAGTTCGGCGGGGTCACGGCGATCGGCGTGCCGTTCCACAGGGTGAGGGTGCAGCTGTCGTTCTCTTTGAGCCAGAGTTTCGCCTCGCCGACGGTCTTCCCGTCCGCGGCCAGCTGCTCGAACGAGGCCGGATCCATGAAGTGCCACTGCTCGCCGTCGCTGTAGAGGTACTGCATGTCGGTGTCGACGACGTCCGCGGCCTCGATCGACTCGCCCGACTTGAAGGTCTTCTCCAGCACGCGGCCGGTCTTGAGATTGCGCAGCTTGACGCGGTTGAAGGCCTGGCCCTTGCCGGGCTTGACGAACTCGTTCTCGACGATGACACAGGGATCCCCGTCCAGCATGACCTTGAGGCCGGAGCGGAATTCGCTGGTGCTGTAATACGCCATCGGACTCCTCCTGGGGTGGATTGAGCCCAACCTATAATAGTCCAATGAAAAACCCTGATTCCCCCGTGCGCTCGTGGCAGGCGAAGCTTGCCGCCGCGACCCTCAGCGGCGCTGATCTTGCCGCGGCGCTTGGGCTGCCCCCTTCACCCCGCGCTCCCAGGGCCGAGGAGCAGTTCCCGGTGCGCGTGCCGCCCGGGTTCCTCGCCGCCATCGCGCCGGGGCGGGTGGATGATCCGCTGTTGCGCCAGGTCCTGCCCGCCCCGGAGGAGGAGGTCGTGGTGCCCGGTTTTGTGGCCGATCCGGTGGGGGACGGGGAGGTCATGCTGCGTCCGGGGCTGCTGCACAAGTACCACGGCCGGGTGCTGCTGATCGCCACCGGAGCCTGCGCCATCCATTGCCGCTATTGCTTCCGGCGCCATTTCCCCTACCACGAGGCGCATGTCGCCGGGGATGATTTCGCCGAGGCGCTGGAGCACATCGCCAAAGACGCCTCGATCCGCGAGGTCATCCTGAGCGGAGGTGATCCATTGGTGCTTAGCGACCGGCGACTTGGCGCGCTCACCGGGGCGCTGGCCGCCATTCCGCATGTTGAACGCCTGCGCATCCACACCCGCGTGCCGACCGTGCTGCCGGAGCGGATCGGCGACGAGTTCATCGCCTGGTTCGCCCCGCTCGGCTTGCGCAAGGTGGTAGTGGTGCACGTCAACCACGCGCAAGAGATTACGCCGGCCGCCTACGATGCCCTGGGGCGGCTGCGGTCCGCCGGCGCGACGCTCCTCAACCAGGCGGTGCTCCTGCGCGGGGTGAACGACACGCTCGATGCGCAAGAGCAGCTGGCGGATGCCCTGTTCGATGCCGGCGTGCTGCCGTACTACCTGCACATGCTCGACCGGGTACGGGGCGCGGCGCACTTCGAGGTCGGCGATGCCGAGGCTCAGGCCCTGGTGGAGGCGATGCGCGGCCGACTGCCG
The DNA here is from genome assembly GCA_049322715.1 of Pseudomonadota bacterium. Classification (GTDB taxonomy): domain Bacteria; phylum Pseudomonadota; class Gammaproteobacteria; order Halothiobacillales; family Halothiobacillaceae; genus Thiofaba. The sequence continues at coordinate 16,382 of JBMOQP010000012.1, read as the reverse complement.
GGCTACCTCGTTCCGCGTCTGGTGCGGGAGGTGGCCGGGGCGCCGTCCAAGCTACCCATGATGGCCTGAGGGGACGCAGCGATGTATGGCGATTTTTCCCGATTCGGGCCAAACTGAAACTTATGGCTGAGATCCTGACCGCCCATTTGCTCAACAACCCCGCCAAGTTGCAGGAACATCTCGCCGCCCGCCTGATCGGCGATTCCGGCAGGGATGCCGATGCCCTCTGTGCCCTGCTCGAGGAGGGGCAGGTTGCGCGCCTGGGCGCGAAGGAGCGCCTGGCGTCCCTTGAGACGGTCTGGCCGAGTGCGGTCGATGCACTCAACCAGATCGAGCAGCGCATCGCCAGCAGCAGCATCCCGCTGTCATCGCACATGGCCAGCATGGCGGGGGCGCATGCTCGCCTGGCCCATGCCCTGCTTGGCCTGTTTCAGAAGGGGGTCGAGGACCTGCACGATAGCCGCGAACCGTGGTGGGGCATATCGAAGCGGCATGTCGCCCTGACCCGCGCGGCGGACCTGCTCACCCGCATTGGCCTGATGAGCCGGCTGGTTTACGTCGACCTGCCGCGCGACTTCTGGCTGAGCTTTCATGCCCTCCTGCTGGAGGGGGAGCGCACCCGGCACATGCAGGATCACCTGGACTCGCGCCATGGCGAGCAGGGCGAACCCAGCCTGGAAGAGCGCTACATCGCCTTTGCACTGCTGGAACTGAGCATTCCCGACGGCCTGCCGCACCAGGAAATCCGGCCGCTGTACCAGTGTTTCCTCGACCTCGCCGGCAGGACCCGCATCGTGCCGGTCGAGAGCGTGCCGGAGGATCTCTTCATTCATTTCGATCTCAAGGATGATCGTCCGCCCGAACTGGGCACGGGGCAGCGCCCCCTGCAGAGCGGTTCCACGCGTACCCTCCGTCTCGCGCCCGTGCTGGAGGCCCTCGATGGGCTGCTTGCAGCCAATCCGCACGACCATGTCACCCTGGGCGATGGAGGGGCGATGCTCTCGCGCGGCACCCTCGAGCGCACCCGGAGCCTCCTGCGCGAACGCGCCCGCCGGCACGTTCACCGCCAGGCGGCCGAGGGGCGGGTACGCGTCTGGGCCGGCCGCAACAGCATCATCCGCAAGCTCAGCGAGCGCATGGGGGAGAGGCCGGCCGCATCGACGGCTATGCATATCCTGCGGGAGGGCATCGACAGCCCGCCCGATGAGACCCTGGCCCTCAACCCCCAGGCAGAACTCCCCCAGGCGGCTGAACTGTGGGACATGGTTGCGCACCGCCATTTTGTGGGGGGAGGGGCAGGCACGCCTGCCGGGGCGGAGGAGGGGGCTTCGCCCTCGAGTGCCACATCCGTCGATACGCCAATGGAGTGGCGGCTGGTCGATGTCAGCCCGGGCGGGCTGCACCTGCGCAGCCCGGGCGGCATCGCTGATCGCCTGAACATGGGCGAGCCGGTACTGGTCGAGTTCCCCCAGGGCGCACCAGGCGAGGAGGTCATCGGCATCCTGCGCTGGCTGCACACCCATGCGGATCAGACCATGGACATGGGCCTTGAGATCATCGCCCACAGCGCCGCCCCGCTGCGGGTATCGGGGGCCGGCTGCAACACCACGGTCTGGTTCGATGCCCTATTGCTCACCCGCTCCAGGCTGGCCGAGGGCCCGCTGCTCTTGCTGCCAAACCATGACTACAAGACCGGCGATCATGTCGTGACCCTGCGCAGCGGGGACTCGACCCCCATGCGACTTGGCGAGAGAATGCTCCAGACGGTCGCCGTGGCGATCTTCCGTTGCTGCTCGGAATCCCACGCGGATGCCGGGCAGGATACTGCAAGGACCCCCTGCCGCCCCCTCATTGACGAGAAACCATGAGCCCTTCCCCCCTGCGTCTGATCGCTCTCCACGACTCCGTCAACGATGCCCTGGCCCTGGCCAGCCAGCTGCGCAACGCGGGCATCCAGGCGAACGTGCGGCATGTCGAAGACCTGCCCCAGTTGCACGAGCTGCTGCGCGAGGATGACCTGGACCTGATCCTGCACCTGGTCGAACTGCCCGAGCCCCGGCTGGCTGACGTGACCGCCGCCGCACAGGGGCATGCGCCGGCCATCCCCGTGGTGGGCATGACCGCAAGCTACAGCGTCGAGGCCCTGCTCGACAGCATCAAGGATGGTGCGCGCGACCTCATCGATCTGAATCATCCTGCCCATGTGCTGCACGTGATCCGGCGCGAGACCGGGGCGATGGACTGCACACGCAGGCTGCAGCGCTTCGAGGGGCTGTACCAGGAATCGGAAAAGCGCTGCCATGCCCTGATGGAAAGTTCGCGTGACGCCATTGCCTATGTGCATGGCGGCATGCATGTCTTCGCCAACCCGGTCTACCTGGAAACGTTCGGTTTCGACCGCCTCGAAGATCTCGAGGGTTCGCCCTTGCTGGATCTGGTTCAGCCCGAGGATCAGCCGCGGATACGCGATTACATGCGCGGGCATCCGGATGCCAACCCCGAGGGAAGGCTGGAGGAGCTGAAGCTCAAGCGGCGGGATGGCAGTGTCCTTTCCGCAGGTATCGAGCTCTCTCCTGCGACCATCGAGGGCGAGCCGTGCACGCAGGTGCTGATCCGCACCCAGTCCGATACCCATGCGCTCGAGGAGCAGATCAACTTCCTCAGCCAGCGCGACCTGCTGACCGGGCTCTACAACCGCCAGTATTTCCTTTCCCGCCTGGAGGACGCCCTGCAGCAGGCACGCGAGGGGCACCAGGCCTCGGCCCTCATCCACGTCCAGATCACCAATGTCGCGGAGCTGAAGGGCAAGCTGGGCGTCGCGGGCCTGGACGTCCTGATCACCGACGCCGGCAAGCTGATCGAAAAGCTGGTCGGCCCGGAGATGCTCCTCTCCCGCTACAGTGCCCACGCCTTCGCCCTGCTGGTGCCCACCAACGGCGGCTCATCCTGTTCTCGCACCCTTGGTTCCGCATCGAAGTCCCTTCGGCCATCCACGGCCGAAGCCCCTGCGGGGTCCGGCCGTCGAGAGCCGGCATCCATGCCGGAAGCCCGTCCGGGTGCGGCGCTCGAAGAGTCCCCCGAGGCCTTCGCCCTGCGCATCCTGGCCGGCGTGATGCAGCACATCTTCGACGTGGGGGGGCAGTCCGCCACCCTCCAGGCCGCCGCCGGGATCGCGCTGCTGGACCAGGACACGCCGAGCGTCAACGAGTTGCTCAACCGGGCGGAGCGGGCAACCCTGGATGCCGAGGCCAAGGGGACGGAACGCGTGGCCGTCTACACCCCGCGCGAGGGCGAGGTGAGCCAGAGCGAGCAGGACGAGCAGTGGAGTCGCATGTTGCGCAACGCGCTGCGCAGCAATCGCTTCCGCCTGCTCTACCAGCCCATGCTCAGCCTGCAGGGGGACACGACGCGCCAGCGCTACGAGGCCTTCCTGCGCCTGCTGGACGAGGAAAATCATCCGATTTCCCCGAACGAGTTCATGGCGGCCGCGGAGCGCACCCAGATCAGCCATGCCCTGGATCGCTGGGTCATCCTGCACGCCCTGCAGGCCATCACCGAGGCGCGCCAGCGCGGCCTGAACGTGCAGCTCTTCGTCCGTCTCTCGGCCCGCTCCATCGCCGATCCGGAGTTTCCGGGCTGGCTGGGCGAGCGCCTCATGGCCATGCAGATCCATGATGGTTCCCTCGCCCTGGAGGTGAACGAGAAGGTCGCCATCGAGCACCTCAAGCAGGTCAAGGATCTGCAGCGCCAGCTCGGGTCCATGAATTGCCCGCTGCTGCTGGATGGCTTCGGCCTTGGCGACGATCCCTTCCGGGTGCTCAACTATCTCGAGGTGCAGTGGTTCAAGCTCGACCGGGGGCTGATGGAGTCTTTCGCCACCCACAAGGTCAACCAGGCCAAGGTGCGTGAGTTGATAGGTGCCATCAAGAAGCGCGGAAGCGGTCAGCTGGTCGTCGCGAACGTGGAGAACGCCATGACCCTGCAGATCGTGCTGGGCGATGGTGCCGACTTCGTGCAGGGCAACTTCATCCAGGCCCCGGTCGAGCGGCTGGATTTCGACTTCAGCGCCTTCTGACGGGACACGCCCATGGCCGAACGCGAAGCTGGCGCAAGCCCGTCTGTCGCAGGAACTTCGAGCGCCGTACCCGGACGGGCTTCCGGCATGGAGGCCGGCTCTCGACGGCCGGACCCCGCAGGGGCTTCGGCCATGGATGGCCGAAGGGACTTCGATGCGGAACCAAGGGGGCGGGCTTGCGCCAGCTTCGCGTTAGAACAGGATGAGCGGCGTCCCCGGAAGCGGCGCCTGTTCTTCGCCCTGTGGCCGGACGAATCCACCCGGGGACGGCTGGCCGCGTTCCTCGAGGTGCTGCCGAGGGGGGAGGGGCGTGACATGCGGGCGGAAAACCTGCACCTGACCCTCGCCTTCCTGGGTGATTGCGAGGAGGGGCTGCTGACCTGCCTCGACGAGGTCGGGGCGGCCCTGACGGGGCAGCCGTTTGAACTGATATTCGACCGGCTCGGTCATTTCCGGCGCGCACGCGTGCTGTGGCTCGGCGTCAGCCAGCCTCCCCGGGAACTGCTCGAACTGCAGGAGCGGCTGGCCGGCCTGCTTGCCAGCCGCTGCGGGTTGCCCAGGGATGAGCGCCCCTTCGCCCCCCATCTCACCCTCCGGAGGGATGCCCGTCATCCCTGTCCCTGGCCTGAGGGCATGCCTCCCGTTTCCTGGCGGGCGGAGGGGATCGTCCTGGCCGAGTCGCTCAATGGTCCGAACGGGGTGCGCTATCAACCGATTCGGGAGTGGCCCCTGACCGGTGTTCCGGTCGCCGGATGAACCTCCCGGCGGCTTTTGGCGTAATATGATCGGCTGCTAAGGAAACGCTGAAAAATTCAGCGTTTCCTTTCCGGGGCAGGGATGCCCCGACGCGAGCAAGGGCGTAAGCCCTTGATTCGCGGAGGCCACCGCGAATTTACTTCGCGGTGAGCCGAAATGAAAAAATCCAAGGATGGATTTTTTCAGCATTTCCCTAATCAATCCATCCAGCGGCGAAAGCGGCGAAATGACGGAATTCCTGCTCATCCTGGTCAGCACGGTCCTGGTCAACAACTTCGTGCTGGTGAAGTTCCTTGGCCTGTGCCCGTTCATGGGCGTTTCCCGCAAGCTGGAAACGGCGATGGGGATGGGGCTGGCGACCACGTTCGTGCTGACGCTCTCGTCCGTCCTCAGCTATCTGGCCCAGGAGTACCTGCTGGCCCCGTTCGGCCTCGAGTACCTGCGCACCATCGCTTTCATCGTGCTGATCGCCGCAGTGGTCAACTTCACCGAGATGGCGCTGCGCAAGGCGAGTCCGCTGCTGCACAACGTTCTCGGTATCTACCTGCCGCTGATCACCACCAACTGCGCCGTGCTTGGCGTGGCCCTGCTCAACGTGCAGGAGGGGCACAATCTGGCCCAGACGGCCGTTTATGGCTTTGGGGCTGCGCTTGGCTTCACCTTGGTGCTGGTGCTGTTCGCCTCCATGCGCGAGCGACTGGTGGCGGCGGACGTGCCGAGTCCGTTCCAGGGCACGCCGATCGGCCTGGTCACCGCCGGGCTGATGGCCCTGGCTTTCATGGGCTTCGCGGGGCTGGTCAAGGTCTGACATGCTTACCGCTATCCTTGTCTTCACCCTCCTTGCGCTCGTGCTCGGTGCCCTGTTGGGCTATGCCGGGCAGGCCTTCCGCGTGGAGGGCGATCCGCTGGCCGACAAGGTCGATGCCCTGCTGCCCCAGACCCAGTGCGGCCAGTGCGGCTTCCCCGGTTGCCGCCCCTATGCCGAGGCGATCGCCGCGGGCGAGGCGGACATCAACCGCTGCCCGCCGGGCGGCGAGGCGACCATCAAGGCCCTGGCCGACCTGCTCGGCGTGGAGCCCAAGCCGCTCGATGCCGAGGTCGGCGAAGAGAAGCCGAAGAGCGTGGCCTGGATCGACGAGCAGGTCTGCATCGGCTGTACCCTGTGCATCCAGGCCTGCCCGGTCGATGCCATACTCGGCGCGCCCAAGCTGATGCATACCGTCATCGTCGACGAGTGCACCGGCTGCGAGCTGTGCGTCGCCCCATGCCCGGTGGACTGCATCTACATGGTTCCCCTCAAAGTCGAACTGGACCAGTGGCGCTGGCCGAACCCGGAACAACGGCGCGAGATCGCGGATACCGCCTCGATCGAAGGGCAGGTGGCGGGCGAGCCTTCTCCCGCGGAGCGGAAGGCATGAACGAGCGCACTCTGCATCGCTTCCCTGGCGGCCTGCACCCCGAGCAGCACAAGTCCGAGTCGAACGGCACGCCGATCCAGGTAGCCAGCGTCGCGGGCACGCTGGTGCTGCCGCTCAAGCAGCACATCGGCGCGGCGGCCCGGCCCGTGGTGTCGGTCGGCGAGCGCGTGCTGCGCAACCAGCCGCTTGCCAAGGCGGATGGATTCGTCAGCGCCCCGGTCCACGCTCCGACCTCCGGCACCATCGCGGCCATCGAGGCGCGGGCGGTGCCGCACCCTTCCGGGCTCTCCGCGCCGTGCATCGTGCTCGAACCGGACGGACAGGACGAGGCGATGCAGGCGTTCGAGCCTTGGCCGGACTATTCCGCCATCGCCCCTATCCTGCTCCGTGAGCGCGTGCGGGATGCGGGCATCGTCGGTCTCGGCGGCGCGGTCTTCCCCAGTGCGGTGAAGATGGCGGGGACGCCGGGGACGCCAATCCATACCGTCGTGCTCAACGGCGCCGAGTGCGAGCCCTACATCACCTGCGACGACCGCCTGATGCGCGAGCGGGCTGATGAGGTGCTGCGCGGCGGCCAGATCATCATGCACGTGGTCGACGCCCGGAAGTGCCTGGTCGGCGTGGAGGACAACAAGCCGGAGGCGATCGCCGCCCTGCGCGAGGCCGCGGCGACCTTGGGCGACGAGCGCATCGAGATCGTCGCCATTCCCACCGTCTATCCCTCCGGCGCCGAGAAGCAGCTGATCCACGTGCTGACCGGCGAGAAGATCAGCCGCGAGACGCGTGCCACGGAGCGTGGTTTCCTCGGCCACAACGTCGCGACCGCGGCGGCGGTGTACCGCGCCGTGGTCCATGGCGAGCCGCTCACCCGCCGCATCGTGACCCTCACCGGCAGCGGCATGCGGTCCGCGGGCAACTGGGAGGTGCCGCTCGGCATGCTCGCCAGCGAATTGATCGCCCAGGCCGGCGGTTATGCCCCGGATGTCGCGCGCCTGGTCCTCGGCGGGCCGATGATGGGCTTCGCCATGGACAGTGACGAGGTGCCGGTGACCAAGGCAGCCAACTGCCTGCTGGCGCTGGCCGCCCCCGATGCCCCGGTCGATCCTCTGCCGCTGCCCTGCATCCGTTGCGGCCGCTGCGCGGAGGGCTGTCCGGTCGAGCTGCAGCCGCAGCAGTTGCTGTGGGACGCGCGCGCCGGGGATTTCGAGCGCGCTTCGATGCAGGACAGTCTGTTCGAGTGCATTGAGTGCGGCGTCTGCTCCGCCGTCTGCCCCTCCCACATCCCGCTGGTGCAGTACTTCCGCTACGCCAAGACCGAGATCTGGCAGCGCGAACGCGAGAAGGACAAGGCCGCGCACGCCAAGGATCGCTTCGAATCGCGCAACGCCCGCATCGAGCGCGAGAAGCGCGAGCGCGAGGAGATGTTGGCTTCGAGGCGCGCCCAGTTGGCGGCCCAGAAGACCGAGGGCGAGACCGCGAGCGCCGGCGCGGACGAGAAGCAGAAGGCCATCCAGGATGCCCTGGAGCGTGCCAGGGCACGCAAGGCCGCCCAGCAGGCCTCCGCCGATGCCGTGCAACCGGACTCAACCTCCGGCTCCTCCACTGCACGGGCTAGTCGTCGAGAACCCGACCATGTCGCTAACGCCGCGGGTGACGCGGCCGACAAGCAGGACTGATTCCGATGCGTTTCCAGACCACCGCCTCGCCCCACGTCGCGCCGAACAGCGAGGTCGGCCGCCTGATGCGCCAGGTGCTGCTGGCCTTGGTGCCCGGAACGGCCGCGGCGATCTGGTTTTTCGGCTGGGGTGTGCTGATCAACATCCTTCTGGGCATCAGTGCCGGCCTGCTGGCCGAGGCCCTGATGCTCGCCGTGCGCGGCCGGCCTCTCAGGCCCTTCCTGAGAGATGGCAGCGTCATCGTCACGGCCTGGCTGCTGGCGGTCTGCCTTCCGCCGCTCGCTCCGTGGTGGCTGCCGGTGGTGGGGATCGTGTTCGCGGTGGTCGTCGCCAAGCACCTGTACGGCGGTCTGGGATACAACCTGTTCAACCCGGCGATGGTCGGCTACGTCGTCCTGCTGATCTCCTTCCCGCGCGAGATGACCCAGTGGATGCTGCCGCAGGGGGTCGCGGCAGCCTCCCTGAGTCTGCCCGAGGCCCTGGGCGCGGTGTTCACCGGCCAGCTTCCGGCCGGCATGGGCTGGGATGCGCTGAGTGGCGCCACCCCGCTCAATGCCTACAAGACCGAGACGGGGCAGGGGCATCTCCTTTCCGCCATCCAGCAGGGGCCGGCCTTTGGCATGCTTGGCGGCGCGGGCTGGGAGTGGCTGGCGCTGGGCTGGCTGGCCGGCGGGCTGTGGATGATCTGGCGCGGGGTCATCAGCTGGCGTATCCCGCTGACCATGCTCGGCGCCTTCGGCCTGCTGGCGCTTGGTTTCCACCTGTATGACCCCGAGCGTTTCGCCTCGCCCCTGTTCCACCTGTTCAGTGGCGGGGCGATGCTGGGCGCATTCTTCATCGCCACCGACCCGGTCAGCGGCTCGACCACCCAGCGCGGCCAGCTGATCTTCGGCGCGGGCATCGGCGTGCTCGAGTATTTCATCCGCACCTTCGCAGGCTACCCGGACGGGGTGGCCTTTGCGGTGTTGCTGATGAACATCGCCGCGCCCCTCATCGACCACTACACCCCGGCGCGGGTGTTCGGACGCGAGGCGGGCAGACAATGAATCGCACCCAGATCGTCCTGACTGCCGTCGTGCTGGCAGTGTTCGCCATTCTCGGCGTGGGCATCGTCGCCTTCATGCACGGTCAGACGGCACCTGTCATCGCCGAGAAGGCGCGCGCGGCGCTCGGCCAGCGACTGGCCGCCGTGCTTCCCCCTGGCTACGACAACGATCCTGCCGGTGAGGTGCGCATGCTTGCGGTTGACCCGCTGCTGGGGGGCAAGGGGCCGGCCACACTGTATGTGGCGCGCAAGGCCGGCATGGTGCATGGGCTGGCCTTTGCGGTGGTCGCCCCGAAGGGGTACAGCGGCGGCATCCAGCTGCTCGTCGGGGTGGACAGGAATGGGCAGGTCAGCGGGGTGCGGGTGACAGCGCACAAGGAAACCCCGGGACTGGGTGACCCGATCGAGGTCGAGAAGTCCGGCTGGATCCACGCCTTCGTGGGCAAGACCCTGGCCGATCCCGGCGCGAAGGGGTGGGCGGTGAAGAAGGACGGCGGAGCGTTCGACCAGTTCACCGGCGCCACCATCACCCCGCGCGCGGTGGTCACCGCCGTGCGCGACACCCTGACTTATTTCGAGGCCCACCGGGCAGAGTTGCTCGAGGAGAATCGGCCGTGAGCACGACCGCCACCACTACCAACGTGACCACCGACGAGATCGTCAGGCCAGCCCCGAGTGGGCCCGCGCTCGGCCAGCTGGCCGTGGACGGCCTGTGGCGCAACAATCCGGCGCTGGTCCAGGTGCTCGGACTGTGCCCGCTGCTCGCCATCTCCAACAACACCGTCAACGCGCTCGGCCTGGGGCTGGCCACCCTGCTGACCCTGGTGGTGAGCAACACCCTGGTGTCGCTGATCCGTCACTGGGTGCGGCCGGAGGTACGCCTGCCTGTGTTCGTGCTGGTGATCGCATCCGTGGTGACGGCGATCGAGCTGGCGATGAACGCCTGGCTGCACGGTCTCTACATCGTGCTCGGCATCTTCATCCCGCTGATCGTTACCAACTGCATCATCATCGCCCGCGCGGAGGGCTTCGCCTCCCGCCACGACCTCGGCCGGGCGGCATGGGACGGGCTGATGATGGGGGCAGGCTTCGCCCTGGTGCTGGTCGCGCTCGGCATGCTGCGCGAGGTGCTTGGGCAGGGCACCATCCTGGCCAATGCGCACCTGATGTTCGGCGAATGGGGGCGCTCGCTGATCGTGCAGGTCATCCCCGAATACCACGGCTTCCTGCTCGCCATCCTGCCGCCCGGGGCGTTCATCGGCCTGGCCCTGCTGGTGGCGCTGAAGAACGCCATCGACCAGCGCCCAGGGAAACGCTGAAAAACTCAGCGTTTCCTGTCCGGGGCATGGAGGCCCCGGCGCAAGCAAGGGCGTAAGCCCTTGATTCGCGGAGGCCACCGCGAATTCACTTCGCGGTGTGCCGAGCTGAAAAAAATCCATGGATGGATTTTTTCATTTCCCTAGGGCGCTGAGCTTGCCCAGCAACCCGCGTCTGCTGCGGGACTAGTTCAAGTCTAGTTCAACGTGTAGATCATGCCTTGAGAGCGTTGAGCCATTGCAAGGCGCCCAGTCCCGCCGCGCGGCCGCTCGCGAAGCAGGCCGTGAGCAGGTAGCCGCCGGTCGGCGCCTCCCAGTCCAGCATCTCGCCGGCGCAGAAAACCCCGGGCATGTCGCGCAGCATCAGGTGCTCGTCGAGGGCCTCGAACATGACCCCGCCCGCGCTGCTGATCGCCTCGTCGATCGGGCGGGTGGCGGTCAGGGTCAGGGGGAGGGCCTTGAGGGTGCGGGCGAGCACGGTCGGGTCGTCGAGGTCGTTTGAGGAGAGGACCTCGCGCAGCAGGCCGGCCTTCACTCCCTCGATGCCGGCGCGGCCCTTCAGGTGCTTGGCCAGCGAGGCCGCGCCGCGCGGACGGGCGAGGTCGGCCGTGAGGCGCTCGAGGGTGCGCCCCGGCACGAGATCGAGGTGGATGATCGCCTGTCCGTGCCTGTCGATCGCCTCGCGCAGGGGAGCGGACAGGGCATAGATCAGCCCCCCTTCCAGGCCGTGCTCGGTCACCATCAGCTCGCCCTGGCGGCGGTGCGTGGTGCCCCCGTCGTCAGTGAACGACAGTGCCGCCGGCTTGACCGGCTGACCGGCGAAGCGGGTGCGGAAGTGCTGGCTCCAGGCGAGTTCGAAGCCGCAGTTGGCCGGGCGCAGCGGGGCGACGGGCAGGCCACTCTGCTCGAGCCAGGGAACCCAGGCGCCGTCCGAGCCGAGCCGTGCCCAGCTCGCGCCGCCCAGGGCCAGCACCAGGGCGTCGGCGCGCAGAGACAGCTCGCCGTCGGGCGTGGCGAAGCGCAGCGTCCCGTGTTCCTCCCAGCCCAGCCAGCGATGGCGGACATGGAAGCGCACGCCAAGCTCGCGAAGGCGGTGCTGCCAGGCGCGCAGAAGCGGGGCGGACTTCATGCCTTCCGGGAAGACGCGCCCGGAGCTGCCGACGAAGGTGGGGATGCCGAGCCCGTGGATCCAGGCGCGCAGGGCGTCCGGGTCGAAGGCGCGCAGCAGCGGCTCGATCCGCTCGCGGCGCGTGCCGTAGCGGGAGAGGAAGGGCTCGAGCGGTTCGGAGTGGGTGATGTTCATGCCGCCCTTGCCGGCGAGCAGGAACTTGCGGCCGACCGAGGGCATGGCGTCGTACAGGTCGACCGCGACCCCGGCTGTGGCCAGCACCTCCGCCGCCATCAGGCCGGCGGGGCCGCCGCCGATGACGATGGCGGAGTGGTTCATGGGAGTTCTTAAATCGGAGTCGGGATTGATCTCCCCCCCCTGGTGGGGGCTCTCGACGGCCGTACCCCGCAGGGGCTTCCGACAGGGATGTCGGAAGGGACTTCGATGCGTGACCAGGGTTGGGGAGCAGGCGCAGGATTACTTGACCCGCATCCCCGGCTGGGCTCCGTCGTCCGGGCTGAGGATGAACAGCCCGGGGGCGCCAGGACCGGAGGCTGCAAGCACCATGCCCTCGGAGACGCCGAACTTCATCTTGCGCGGGGCGAGGTTGGCGACCATCACGGTCAGGCGGCCTTCCAGGTCCTCCGGCTTGTAGGCTGACTTGATGCCGGCGAACACGTTGCGGGTCTCGCTGCCGATGTCGAGGGTGAGCTGCAGCAGCTTGTCCGCGCCCTCGACATGCTGGGCCTTGACGATGCGCGCGATGCGCAGGTCGATCTTGCCGAAGTCCTCGATGCCGATGGTCTCGGCAACAGGTTCGATTTTGCCGGGCTCGATGGCGGGCTTGGCCTCGGCGGCCGGGGCAGCGGCTTCGGAGGTGCCGGGCATGGTGTTCTTGTTCTCTTCGATCATGGCTTCGATCTTGTCTTTTTCGATACGGGTCATCAGCGGTTCGAACGGCTGGATGACGTGGTGAACCATCAGCTGGTGCGGGCTGTTCCAGTCCAGCTCGCCAAAGTGCAGGAAGGCCTCGACCTGCCTGGCCATGCCGGGCAGGACGGGCTTGAGGTAGGTCATCAGCACGCGGAACAGGTTGAGGCCCTGGGTGCAGATGGCCTGCACCTCGTCCTCCCGGCCACCCTCCTTGGCCAGCGCCCAGGGCTTGTACTGGTCGATGTACTGGTTAGCGCGGTCGGCCAGGGCCATGATCTCGCGCATGGCGCGGGCGGTGTCGGAAGCCTCGTAGGCGGCGGCGATGGAGTCCCCGGCGGCGACGAACTCGTGGTATAGGGCCGGCTCGTGCAGCTCCTGCGCCAGGCGGCCGTCGAACAGGCGGCCGATGAAGCCCGCGGTGCGGGAGGCCAGGTTGACCACCTTGCCGACCAGGTCCGCGTTCACGCGCAGCATGAAGTCCTCGAGGTTGAGATCGATGTCCTCCACCGTGCCGTTGAGCTTGGCTGCGAAGTAGTAGCGCAGGGCCTCGGGGTTGAGGTGGTTGAGGAAGCTGCGCGCCATGATGAAGGTGCCGCGCGACTTGCTCATCTTCTGCCCGTTCACGGTCAAGAAGCCGTGCGCGCGCACGGTGGTCGGCAGGCGATGGCCGCTGCCCGCGAGCATCGCCGGCCAGAACAGGGTATGGAAGTAGGCGATGTCCTTGCCGATGAAGTGCCACAGCTCGGTGGCGCTGCCCTCGCCCCAGAAGTCGTCGAAGTCCAGGCCGAGGAACTGGCAGAGGGCCTTGAAGCTCGCCATGTAGCCGATCGGCGCGTCCAGCCAGACGTAGAAGTACTTGCCCGGCGCGTCGGGAATGGGGAAGCCGAAGTACGGCGCGTCGCGCGAGATGTCCCAGTCCTGGAGACCCGCGGCGAACCACTCGTTCATCTTGGCGGCGATTTCAGGCTGCACCGCGCCGCTCGCCAGCCACTCCTTCAGCACGGCCTCGAAGTCGCCGAGCTTGAAGAAGTAGTGCTCGGACTCGCGTTCGATGGGCGTGGCGCCGGAGATGGCGGACTTCGGGTTCTTCAGGTCGGTCGGGCTGTAGGTGGCTCCGCAGGCCTCGCAGGAGTCGCCGTACTGGTCGGCCGCGCCGCATTTCGGGCATTCGCCCTTGATGAAGCGGTCCGGCAGGAACATCTCCTTGACCGGGTCGTAGGCCTGGCGGATGGTGCGCACGGCGATGTGTCCGGCGTCGCGCAGGGCGAGGTAGACCCGCTCGGCGAGCTGGCGATTTTCCTCGGAATGCGTGACGTGATAGTGGTCGAAGCCGATGAGAAAATCGGCGAAGTCTGCGCGGTGCTCGTTGCCAATGCGCTCGATCAGCGCCTCCGGCGTGATGCCCTCGTTCTGAGCGCGCAGCATGATCGGCGTGCCGTGCGCGTCGTCGGCGCAGACGTAGTGCACCTCGTTGCCGCGCATGCGCTGGAAGCGCGCCCAGACGTCGGTCTGGATGTATTCGACCATGTGGCCCAGGTGGATGGGGCCGTTGGCGTAGGGCAGGGCGGAGGTGACGAGGATGCGGCGCGACATGGGAGGCTGATGCTCGGTCGAGGGTTGCTGGAAAAGCCTGTAACCTTATCACATCGGCCTTGGGCTCAGAGTCCTGGCCAGCTTCATTCAGCGTCATTGCGAGCGAAGCGAAGCAATCCATGGTGCCATGGATCGCCACGTCGCTTCGCTCCTCGCGATGACGAAGAAATATCTTGAGTGGGCACACGTGTTCACTGTTTACGCACGGAGATGAGTATGGCCTTGTTCGGATTCGGCAAGAAAGACAGCGCGGTGAGCGAGGAGGCGGTGCGTGCCGCCCTCGCGCAGGTGATGGATCCCGAACTCGGCCAGCCGTTCGAGGGCAAGCGGGTGCATGCCGTCGAGATCAAGGGCGGCACGGTGCGCGTCCACCTGCGCCTCGGCTATCCCGCCGCCGGGGTGCGTGATGCCATCCGGCAGCAGGCCGAGGAGGCCGTGCGCGCGGTCGAGGGCGTGCAGGTGGCGCAGGTCACGCTGGACTGGGAGATCGAGCCGCACGCCGTGCAGAAAACGCTCAAGCGCATGCCCGAGGTGCGCAACATCATCGCCGTGGCCTCCGGCAAGGGCGGGGTGGGCAAGTCCACCACCGCAGTCAACCTGGCGCTGGCCCTGCAGGCCGAAGGTGCCAAGGTCGGTATCCTCGACGCGGACATCTATGGCCCGAGCGTGCCGCGCATGCTCGGCGCCGAGGGCGAGCAGCCGACCAGCACGGACGGGCGTTCGCTCGAGCCGAAGAGGGCGCATGGCCTGCAGAGCATGTCGATCGGCTTCCTGGTCGGCGAGGACAACCCGATGATCTGGCGCGGGCCGATGGTCACCTCGGCACTCCAGCAACTGTTGAACGACACCCGCTGGCACGACCTCGACTACCTGATCATCGACATGCCGCCGGGCACCGGCGACATCCAGCTCACCCTCGCGCAGAAGGTGCCGGTGGCGGGCGCGGTGATCGTCACCACCCCGCAGGACATCGCCCTGCTGGACGCGAAGAAGGGACTGAAAATGTTCGAGCGGGTCGACGTGCCCGTGCTCGGCATCATTGAGAACATGAGCCTGCATGTCTGTTCGAACTGCGGCCATGTGGAGCCGATCTTCGGCGAGGGCGGCGGCGCGCGCATGGCGGCCGAGTACGGTGTGGAGCTGCTCGGGCAGTTGCCGCTGGAGCGGGCGATTCGCGAGCAGGCGGACGCGGGCAATCCGACCGTGGCGGCGAATCCCGAGAGCCCGACCGCGAAAATCTACCGGGACATCGCCCGCAAGCTTGCCGCAAGGCTCGCGCAGCGGGCGAAGGACTACAGCACGAAGTTCCCGACCATCGTCATCAAGAACGACTGATCACTTGGCCCCGTAGGTGGCGACGTAGTGCGCCAGCATGCGGTGCGACCACAGGCCGCCGAACGGGATCAGGGCGGCGAGGAACACGCCCGCGCCCTTGAGGGCGGGCAGATGGCCGCGCAGCACGGTGAGGCCGAGCATGCCCATCGTCCACAGGAACAGGGCGCCGTGGATCGGGCCGACGATCTGCACGCCGATGGGCAGGCCGGCCAGGTGTTTCACGGGCACGGCGATGAGGACCAGGGCGATGAGGGATGCGCCCTCGACGAGGGTCATCATGCTGAGGTGGCGAAGGGGCCAGGGAGCCATGGGGTTTCACCTTTTCGTTGGTTGGGTAAACCGTTCGCCCCGAGCTTGTCGAGGGGCGTGGCCACGGGCTTCGACAGGCTCAGCCCGAACGGAAGAAAGAGGCCGGGTTCGCATCAATGCACAAAGCCCCGCACGGGGCGGGGCTGAAGGTTTGGAGTCTGATCAGACGGACTTCTTGCAGAAGTACCAGTCGACGCACTCGTATTCGCCGCTCTTGAAGCGGCGCTCGGCCTCCTCGGCGGTGGCGGGCGGCGGTACGATGACCTTGTCGCCCGGCTGCCAGCCTTCCGGGGTGGCCACGCCATGCTCGGTGGAGGTCTGCAGGGCCTTGACCAGGCGCAGGATCTCCGGGATGGAGCGGCCGTTGCTCATCGGGTAGTACAGCATGGCGCGCAGCACGCCGTTCGGGTCGATGATGAAGGTGGCGCGCACGGCCTGGGTGTCGGAGGCGCCCGGGTGGACCATGCCGTAGGCCTTGGCGACATTCATGGAGAGGTCGGCGATGATCGGGAAGGTGATCTTGACGCCGAATTTCTCCTCGATGTTGCGGTCCCAGGCGATGTGCGAGTAGTGGCTGTCGATGGACAGGCCGAGCAGTTCGCAGTTGATGGCTTGGAAGTCCTTGTGCGCCTTGGCGAAGGCGGTGAACTCGGTGGTGCACACCGGGGTGAAGTCTGCCGGGTGGGAGAACAGGACCAGCCACTTGCCCTCGTAGTCGCTCAGGGTCTTGCGGCCGTAGGTGGTCGGTGCGTCGAACTCGGGGGCGCGCTCGTTGAGGCGCGGGAGGGATACGATGGTCTCGGACATGTCATGTCTCC
>JBMOQP010000011.1:99992-138835 GCA_049322715.1 Pseudomonadota bacterium | reverse complement strand
CAGGCTCACGTAGCTGAACAGGTCGGATTGGGGATCGGTTAGGCCACGCATCGGTCAGGGGCAGTTCATGAAAGAGACAAGGCTGATCATGCCATGCGGCAGGTGGAGTTTTTCAACGGCCTGCTAAAGCGAGCAGTTTCCGGCAAACCTGCCTTGGTGCGAATCTGTTTGTAAGTAACTTTGGTTTGGGTGAAAGGCAGATGAATGACGGCCTGACGCTCGTCTTCATTCAGACTACGTACTTCGCCGTGATTGCTGATGCGTAGGTTGTTCAGGCGGGTGAGCCAGACAAAGCGTTCGGCGGTATGGCTGGCCTTGGGAGCGCGGTATTCGGCGGTCTCGAAGGTGCATTTACCAACCATCTTGAGCAGGTTGTCGCCCGAAAGGGTGGGGCGGCGCGCCATCAGCAGCTTGTGTACCGCCTCTTCAAACATGGTCGCACTGTGCGGGTTGCCGAGTGCGCGCTGGGCATTGAATAGTTTGCTGAGCTCGTCGGCAAGATCAGCGCGGGCGAAGGTGTGAGTGTACTCGCCGCCCTTGTTGCGCTTGGCCTGGGCAAATTTTTCATCTCGCGCTGCCATTTCGCCAACGGTGCGCCAGCCGCCTTCTTCCATACGCTTCTGATTGGCGGTCACGCCGCTGAGCATCTGCCCGGCCTTTTCGTCAGCCTTGGCCTCGCTCTTGCGGTTGGACTGGAAGCCGCGATGCTTGACGATGTGGTAGAGCACGGCGGCCCATTCGGAGGGTGCGAGCAGGCGATCCAGTCCTTCGGCGCGTAAATCCCACGGTGATGCGGCGTTGGCAAAGTCTTTGCTGTCGTGGCTGGCGATCAGCCCTTCGCGCTTGAAAAGGCGGCGAAGGCGCAGCATGCGGTGGGTGCGGCGCCGGATGCGGCGGCGTGTCAGGCGAGCTTCACGCCGAATGGTGTTGAGCGATTCGCCTTCCTTTGCGGTTTCGGCCTTGTCGAAGGTGCGAACGTGCAGGGCATGAATGTGGTCATCGGTCAGCAGCGCCGCGCCGACGGAGGCCATGCCGATGTCCAGGCCGAGGATATAGATGAGATTTTGCTGTTCCATATGGACTCCTCCTGAATTACAATGCTTCCCATTGTAGTCATCCGGGGTGAGAGCCGTTGCTACAATAAACGGTCTTAAATGAACCGAACCCGACCCGGCCCCTGCGCAAGCATACCGGGTCTTTTTTTTGTCTTCAGAAAATAAGAACCCGCCGGGTGGCGGGTTTCAAGATCATCTTTCAGCAACTGCCTCAGATCAGTCGCAGCGGCCCATGCCGGTGATGAAGTAGCCGGAGTCGACGTAGATGTTCTCGCCGGTGATGCCACGCGCGAGCGGGGAGCCGAGGAAGGCGGCGGTGTTGCCGACGTCGTCGATGGTGACGTTGCGGCGCAGCGGGGCGTTGCGCTCGACGTAGTCGAGGAACATCTTGAACTCGCCGATGCCGGAGGCGGCCAGGGTCTTGATCGGGCCGGCGGAGATGGAGTTGACGCGGATGTTGTCCACGCCGAGGCTCGCGGCCATGTAGCGCACGTTGGCCTCGAGGCTGGCCTTGGCCACGCCCATGACGTTGTAGTTGGGCATGGCGCGCTCGGCGCCGAGGTAGGAGAGGGTGAGGATGGAGGCATCCTCGCGGTCCTTCATCATCGGGCGCAGCACCTTGGCCAGCGCGGTCAGGCTCCAGGAGCTGATGTCGTGGGCGATCTTGAACCCTTCGCGGGTGGTGTTGCCGACGTAGTCGCCGGCCAGCTGTTCCTTCGGCGCAAAGGCGACGGAGTGAACGAGGATGTCGAAGCCGTCCCAGTGCTGGCCGAGCAGGCCGGGCAGGGCGTCGACCTGGGCGTCGTCGCTCACGTCAAGCGGCAGGATGATGCTGGCGCCGAACTCGGCGGCGTACTTCTCGACGCGCTCCTTGAACCGGTCGTTCAGGTAGGTGAAGGCCAGTTCCGCACCTTCGCGGTGCATGGCCTTGGCGATGCCGTAGGCGATGGAACGGTCGTTGGCCAGGCCCACGATCAGGGCGCGCTTGCCGGCGAGAAAGCCCATGCTGTCACTCCTCAGACTATGATTTAATCCCGCGCATGATAGCACTCCCACGCCTTGCCGCCTTGCTTCTGGCCTTGCTGATCGCTCAGGCCCCGGCCTCTGCTGCGCCGGCCCTGGCCCTGGGCTACGAGCCGGCCTATCCGGCGGACTTCTCGCATTTCAGGTACGTTAATCCAGACGCGCCCAAGGGCGGCGAACTCCTGATGTCGGCCTTCGGCAGCTTCGATTCGCTCAATCCATTCCTGCTCAAGGGGCTGTCGGCCGCGGGGCTGGGCCTGCTGGTGTTCGAGAGTCTGCTGGAGAAAAGCCTGGACGAGCCATTCTCGATGTACGGCCTGCTGGCGGAGGATGTGAGCCTGGCGGAAGACGGCTTGTCGGTGACCTTCCGCCTGCGTCCGCAGGCGCGCTTCTCGGACGGCACGCCGGTCACGGCGCGGGACGTGCGGTTCTCCTTCGACACCCTGCGCTCTACGATGGCCCATCCCATGTACCGCTTCTATTGGGCGGACGTGGAGCGGGCGGAGGTGCTGGATACGCGCACCGTGCGCTTCGTGTTCAAGCGCGTCAACCCCGAGCTGCACCTGATCCTCGGCGAGATGCCGGTGCTGTCCGAAAAGTGGGTCGACGGCCGCGCCTTCGATGCGCTCGCGCGGGTGGCCCCGGTGGGCAGCGGGCCATACCTGGTCGAGTCGTTCGACTGGGGCAAGCAGGTCCGCTACCGGCGCAACCCCGATTACTGGGCGCATGACCTGCCGGTGCGGCGCGGCATGTTCAATTTCGACCGCATCACTTTCAAGTATTACAAGGACCGTACCGTCTCGCTCGAGGCCTTCAAGGCGGGCGAGTTCGAGTTCTTCTACGAGAACCATTCCAAGCGCTGGGCGCGCGATCACGAGGGGCCGCGCTACGCCAGCGGCGAGATCATCAAGACCGCCATTCCGCACCACAACAATGCGGGGATGCAGGGCGTGGTGTTCAACACTCGCCGCGCCCTGTTCCAGGACCGCCGCGTGCGCGAGGCGCTGGGGCTCGCGATGGACTTCGAGTGGTCCAACCGTAACCTGTTCTACGGCCAGTACACACGCTGCGACAGCTACTTCAGCAACAGCGAGATGGCCGCGCGGGGGCTGCCGGAGGGGGATGAGCTGGCCCTGCTCGAACCCTTCCGCGACCAAGTGCCGCCCGAGGTGTTCACCCAGGTCTACCGGCCGCCGGTTGCGAAGGATGCCGCCGGACTGCGGGCCAACCTGATCCGCGCCAAGCGCCTGCTCGAGGACGCCGGCTGGCGGATACGCGATGGGGTATTGGTCGATGGGAAGGGGCGACCGTTCCAGTTCGAGATCCTGCTCGGCCAGAAGGGCTTCGAGCGGATCATGGCGCCGTATGTCTACAATCTTCGCAAGCTGGGCATCCGGGCCAACTACCGCACCATCGACGCGGCCCTGTACCAGCGGCGGGTGGATACCTTCGACTTCGA
Organism: Pseudomonadota bacterium; assembly: GCA_049322715.1. GTDB lineage: Bacteria > Pseudomonadota > Gammaproteobacteria > Halothiobacillales > Halothiobacillaceae > Thiofaba. The sequence continues at coordinate 135,298 of JBMOQP010000011.1, read as the reverse complement.
CGCGGTGATCGAGGTGTTCGGCCAGTCGCAGTCGCCCGGCAACGAGCTGTTCAACATGTTCCACTCCGCAAGTAGAGACCGCGAGGGCTCGAACAACGCGATGGGGGTGAAGGATCCGGTGGTGGATGCGCTGGTCGAGAAGATCGTCTACGCGAAGGATCGCGCCAGTCTCGTCCTGGCGGCGCGCGCGCTGGACCGGGTGCTGCTGTGGAACCACTACCTCGTGCCCAACTGGTACATCGGCGAGCACCGCATCGCCTACTGGGACAGGTTCGGGAAGCCTTTGGTGCTGCCGCTCTATTTCGAGGCCGAGCCCTGGATGCTCAAGACCTGGTGGCACAAGCCATGACCGAGACCGACGACAACCCCTGCCTGAGCTGCGGCGCCTGCTGCTCCACCTTCCGGGTCAGTTTCTACTGGACGGAGGCCGAACCTGCGGCGGGTGGTTGCGTGCCGCCGGAGCTGACCGAGAAACTCAACGACTTCCGTGCCGTGATGAAGGGTACCAGCCGCCCACAGCCCCGCTGCGTGGCCCTGCAGGGCGAGGTCGGGGGCTTTACGCCCTGCGCCATCTACGAGAACCGCCCCTCGCCCTGCCGCGAATTCCTGATGGCGCTGGACGACCCGGACGCGGACTCGGCCTGTGATCGCGCGCGCGAGCGCTGGGGGCTGCCGCGCTTGAAGCCGTTGCCGGAAACGCAGAACCCGCGTGAGGTGGCTTGATGAAACTTCATGGGCTGATTCTTTCATTGCCACTGGCGCTTGCCGCCTGCGCCCCGCAGACGGTCGTGGTCAAGCGCTACCAGCCGCCCGTGGACGCGGCCGGGCAGTCCTGCCTGCAAGCCTGCGAGGCGGAACTCACGGCCTGTCAGGCGCGCTGCAAATCCGACCGGGACGCCTGTGAGGCGCAGGCCTCGGGCTTGGCGCGCGAAAACCTGCCCAAAGCCCTGGAAGCCTATGCCGAGGCCATGGACCAGTACCGCACCGAGCTGCTGTTCTGGCGCCTGAATGTCTGGCAGGACGACTGGTTCTACGACCGCTTCCGCCCGCGCTGGGCGCCGCGGCCCTTCTACGGCTGGTACGATCCGCCCCCTCAGCCGCCGGCCGGACCGCCGACCTTGGCGAGCGAGACCGCCAGGGCGCGCGCGGCCTGCCGCAAGGACTGCGGCTGCCAGCCGCCGTATGAGGCCTGCTTCCTGCGCTGCGGGGGACAGATCGCCGAGGAGAAGCGCCCCGCGGGGGCGGTCATGCAAGAGGGAAATTCAGAGTGAGCCTTCGTCCTGTCCTGCTGACCCTGATCGCGCTGGGCCTGACGGCCTGCGCCGGTCCGCGCTGGCAGACCGTTTACCAGTACGAGCCGCCGGCGGGCGGGGAGGGCGTGGCCTGTGCGCAGCGTTGCGTGGACAACCAGCAGGCCTGCCGTTTCGAGTGCGAGGATCGCCACCAGCATTGCCTCGACCGGGCGGACAGCGCCGCGCGCGATGGCTTCGATGAGCTGATGTACCGGTATGTCCTCGAAATGCGCGCGTACTACGCCGACCAGGCCAGGTACGAGGTCGAGTGGGATCACTACGAGCACCGGCGCGCCCACCTCGCGCACGAGAAGTCACGCTACGAGCGGCGCTGCAAGGAGGATGAGCGCGACCGCACGGCCTGCGAGCTGGCCGAGAAGGCACGCAGGGAGCTCAAGCACCTGGAGCGCCACCGCCCCCTTGCCCCTTCGCGCCCCTACCGGCCGAGCCTTGCGGACGAAATTGCCGAGGCCCGGTCCGGCTGTTCGCGCGACTGCGGCTGCATCGAGACCTATAACGCCTGTTATGCTGCCTGCGGCGGGCGGGTGATCCCCCAGCAGCGCTGCATCGACAACTGCCCGGACGGGACCCCGCGCTTCGAGCCCGTCGTGCCCTGAGCCCTGATGGACTGACATGGCCCACTACATCCTCAAGCGCCTCGTGCTGATGATCCCGACCCTGTTCGGGGTGCTGCTCATCACTTTCGCGGTGACCCAGTTCGTGCCCGGCGGCCCGGTCGAGCAGCTGGTCCACCAGCTCCAGCACGGCGGGCGCGAGGGCGGCGAGGCGAGCGTTGGCGCGGAGGGCATGTACCGCGGCGCGCAGGGGCTGGACGAGGAGCGGCTGGCGGAGATCCGCGCCTTCTACGGCTTCGACAAGCCGGCCTACGAGCGCTTCCTCGGCATGCTTGGCAACTACCTCACCTTCGACCTCGGCGAGAGTTATTTCCAGCATCAGGACGTGCTGCGGCTCATGGCGAGCAAGCTGCCGGTGTCGATCAGCCTCGGCATGTGGACTTTCCTGCTCACCTATCTGATCAGCGTCCCGCTCGGGGTACGCAAGGCAGTGCTCGACGGTACCCCGTTCGATGTCTGGACCACGACCCTGCTGCTGGTCGGCTACGCCATCCCGGGCTTCGTCCTCGGCCTGTTCCTGCTGGTGCTGTTCGGCGGCGGCAGCTTCTGGGACGTCTTCCCCCTGCGCGGGCTGGTGTCGGACAACTGGGAGGATCTGTCGTGGCCGGCGCGCATCGGTGACTATCTGTGGCACATGGTGCTGCCGGTGACCGCGATGGTGGTCGGCAACTTCGCGGTGATGACCCTGCTGACCAAGAACAGCTTCCTCGAGGAGATCCGCAAGCAGTACGTGCTGACCGCGCGCGCCAAGGGCCTGTCCGAGAACCAGGTGCTTTACGGCCACGTGTTCCGCAACGCGGTGATCCCGCTGGTGACCGGCTTCCCCGCGGCCTTCATCGGCGCCTTCTTCACCGGCAGCCTGCTGATCGAGACCCTGTTCTCGCTCGATGGCCTGGGGCTCCTGTCCTACGAGGCGGTGCTGCAGCGCGACTATCCGGTCGTGCTCGGCACGCTCTACATCTACACCCTGCTTGGGCTGGTGGCGAAGCTCCTGACCGATCTCAGCTACGCCTGGGTGGACCCGCGCATCCAGTTCGGCGCGGTGGGTCGTTGACATGAGCGACGCCGTGCTCGCCGCCCCCACTCCCGGTCGCCGCGCCTGGCTGCGCTTCCGCGCCAACCGGCGCGCCATGTGGAGCCTGTGGGTCTTCCTCGGCCTGTTCGGCCTGAGCCTGCTCGCCGAGCTGATCGCCAACGACAAGCCTCTGCTGGTCAGCTACCAGGGCGAACTGTACGCGCCCTTCCTCAAGACCTACCCGGAGACCGCCTTCGGCGGCGAGTTCGAGACCGAGGCGGACTACCACGACCCGTTCGTGATCAAGCAGCTGACGGAGGGCGGCAACTGGATGCTGCGCGCCCCCATCCCGCACGGCTACAACAGCATCAACTACTACACCGACCACCCCAACCCCGCGCCGCCATCGGCCGACAACTGGCTGGGCACGGACGACCGCGGGCGCGACGTGCTGGCACGCCTGATCTACGGCTTCCGCCTCTCGGTGCTGTTCGGCCTGGCGCTGACCGCGGTGGGGCTGGTCCTCGGCCTGCTGACCGGGGCCCTGCAGGGCTACCTCGGTGGGCGCTTCGATCTCGCCTTCCAGCGCTTCATCGAGGTCTGGGGCTCAATGCCGGAGCTCTACCTGCTGATCATCTTCAGCTCGATCTTCACCCCCAGTATCTGGCTGCTGCTGATCCTGCTCTCGCTGTTCGGCTGGATGGGGCTGTCGGACTACGTGCGTGCCGAGTTCCTGCGCGGGCGCAACCTCGAATACGTCGCCGCCGCGCGGGCGCTGGGCGTGTCGGATGGGGCGATCATGTGGCGCCACCTGCTGCCGAACGCCATGACGCCGGTGCTGACCTTCCTGCCCTTCCGCCTCTCCGGCGCCATCCTCGCGCTCACCAGCCTCGACTTCCTGGGCCTTGGCGTGCCGCCGACCACGCCGAGCCTGGGCGAGATCCTCTCCCAGGGCAAGGAGAACATCGAGGCCTGGTGGCTGTCGCTCTCCGCCTTCGGCGTGCTTGTCGGCCTGCTGGTGCTGCTGATTTTCATCGGCGAGGGACTGCGGGCGGCCTTCGACACCCGCAAGGGCTGAACGTCACGGCCGCTGGCTGAACAGGATGTCTCCGTACCATGCGGTCGCCGTTCCGCCGGTGTCGTCGGTGTCGGTCATGATGGCCACGCCAGAGATCGGCGGGGGATCCTCGCCGAAGGCGCGACGGTAGTCCTCCAGCACGTTCCGCTCCTCCTCCAGCCATACCCCCGCCTGTGCCGCGCCGCTACGGACGACGACCATTCGCGCGTGGCCTGAGTAGGCGTTGGGAATGACCTCGCCCGGCGTGCCCGAGGTGGCCCAGATGTAGTTGATCGCCCTCAGGGGCGGGACGCCGCCGTACAGCAGGCGGGCAGCCTCGTAGCCCAGGCGTTCGCCGAAGCCGAGCCGTTCCGGCGGGTAATCGAAGGTGATGTAGAGCCGGGCAGGATAGTCGTCGCCGGATTTCCGGTGCGGATCGCTGCCCGCGATGATCCCCGCCACCTTCCAGCGCCAGCGCACGATGGGATAGGCGTGCGGGTCAAGGCGGAACTCCCGGATCAGGCCCGACGCGGCCGCTTGGCTGTCGGCCCGGATCACTTGCACGCCATCCTCCATCACGGGGCGATAGTCGGTGTGGCGCTCGATGTTCGGGAAGGCGAGGGGACGCCAACCCTCGGGCAGGCTTCCGGGATCTGTGGCGGAGAAGGGGGCGACGGGCAGACCGTCCTGGGCTACGGCAGGCAGGGCAAGGGACAGGGCGAGCAGCAGGGCGCGCATGCTCATGTTTCCCCGTTCACGGCGAGTCCCGGGTATGCGCGGGACAGGCGGACAAGGTCCTCCGGTCGATCGACGTCCCAGCGTGTGGGCAGCTCCGTCCAGCTCAGACGGAGGTCGCGCAGGCGGGTGCGGGTCGCCTCCAGAACGGTCGGGCTGCCCCAGTCGATACCCGTGAACAGACCGGGTTGCGAACAGCGCAGGCCGATCAGGGCATATCCCCCGTCCTCGGCGGGCACGAGGACCGCCTCGAAGCCTTCCTGCAGGGCTTGTTCGGCCGCGACGAGGTCATCTGCGGTCAGGGCCGGGCAGTCGCAGCCGATCAGCAGGGCGCCTCCGCCATGCACAAGATGCTGATCGAGGGCTGAGGACATGCGTCGGCCGAGATCGCCATCGCTCTGGGGGCGGAGGGCGATGCCGTAGTCCCGGGCACAGCGCTGGAAAAACGGATGCGCGAGGTCTGGGCTGCCGTACAGGATCACCGGCCCGATCCCGGCAAGTGTGGCGGTCTCGAGGGTGTGGATGACAAGCCGCCGGTGCAGTGCCGCGGCCTGCACCGGCGAGAGGGGCGGGCACAGGCGGGTCTTGACCCGGCCGGGGGCGGGGGTCTTGGCAAACACCAGAACGGTCGTCATCGGTAGCGCCCGGCTAGCCGTTCGGCCGGCACGCCGAGGGCGTACAGCAGGCGCAGCCGCCACATCAGCAGGATGGTGCGCAGCACGCCGTGCCTCTCCCAGCGGCGGCTTGATGTGGTCACGCGGTCGCGCAGGCAGAGGGGCCTGTCGAGTCTCTTCAGGCGGCGGGAGAAGGCGACGTCCTCCATCAGCGGGATGTCCGGAAAGCCGCCGACCTGCTCGAACAGAGTACGGCTGACGAAGATGGCCTGGTCCCCGGTGGCGATGCCGGTCAGGCGCGAGCGCAGGTTCATCAGCCGCTCCACGACCCGCAGCAGGGGGTGGCGGCCGGAGAGGCGCACGTCGAAGCGCCCCCAGCCGCGGCCGCTCGCGACCAGTCCCTCGAGGACCCGTTGAGCGGCATCGTTCGGGAGGAGGGTGTCGGCGTGCAGGAACAGCAGCATGTCACCCGAGGCCGCGGCAGCCCCGGCGTTCATCTGCCGTGCCCGGCCGCGCGGGGCGACGAGCACCCGGTCGGCCCAGGGGACGGCCAGGGCGGGACTGCCGTCGCTGCTGCCGCCATCCACCATGACCACCTCGTGTCCCGACTGGCGCAGCGGCTGCAGCCGGGCGAGGGTAGAGCCCAGCGCCTCTGCCTCGTTCAGCACCGGCACGATGATGGACAGACGCATCAGCAGCAGCCGGGGCCGCAGCCGCCCTTTCCGGCGCCGTGGTGCGTCGCACCCTTGGTTTCGGTGGCGGGCCGCCGCGTGCCTGCCGGGGCGCACCAGGGCACGCCCTTGCCGGGCGAGGCAGGCTGGACGCCGATGAAGTCACCGCGGTAGGGGCCCTCGGTCAGCAGGCGCAAGGTCCGTTCGCACACCGCCATGCGCTCGCCGCGCGGGAACAGGTGCCCCTCGTCGTCGCGCACCTCGGCATAGGGGCCGCGGTAGATCACTGCCTGGCCCCGGTCGAGGCACGGCGTGCCCTCGCCCTTGACGGCCGTGAGGGTGACCGAGCGGAACTCGATCCCCTCCTGTACCCGCCAGGGCTGCTCGCTCCACCCATCCAGGCGCACGGCGAGGAACCCCGCCTGGCGGAAGGCATCGATGAATCCCTGCTCGGTGAAGGCGCCCGAAATGCACCCGCTCCATAGTTCTGGATCGGCCTTCAGGTGCCCAGGCACCTTCTCGTCGGCAACGATGTCGGAGATGGCGACCCGCCCGCCGGGCCTCAACACGCGGTGGATCTCACGCAGCATCTGCGCGCGCTCGTCCTCCGCCACCAGGTTGAGCACGCAGTTGGAGATCACGAGGTCCACCGAGGCGTCCGCGATCAGGGGATTCTCGCGACGGATCGCCCTTTTCCAAGCCTCCAGCTCGTCGAGGTCGGCCAGGCTGCGCACCGGCTGCCCGGCGAGCCTGGCCTCGAGGGCCTCGAGGTCCAGCGCGAGGTCCTGCAGGCGTCCCTTGACGAAGCGCACGCGGTCGCTTCCGAGCCTTTTCGCCATCTCCTCCTGATGGCGTCGGGCCAGGGCCAGCATGTTCTCGTTCATGTCGACGCCGATGACCCGTCCGCCCGCGCCGACGATTTGCGCGGCCATGTAGCAGATCTTGCCGCCGCCGCTGCCGAGGTCCAGCACGGTGTCTCCCGGGCGGACGTGGCGCGAAGGATCGCCGCAGCCGTAGTCCTTTTCGAGGATCTCGCGCGGCAGGGGCTCCAGCAGGGCCTGGTCGTATTCGACCGGACAGCACAGCCCGGCCTGCACGTTCCTGGCGCCTTCGCTGTAGCGTGCCTTGACGGCTTGTTCGACGTTCATGCGGTTCCTCCTTCTCGTTCCTTAAGTCAGGCTAGCGCCCCGCCGCAACTGCTGCCCTGTCCGGCGGTGCAGCCGAAGCAGTGGTTCCTGACCACGATGGGCTTGCCCGCAATGTCGCGGCCCCTCAGGTCGCGCAGGCGGGGGCGCGGATGGCCCTCGAGATGCATGGGCAACCCGAGCATCTGGTTGAAGTCGCAGTCGTAGACATGCCCCTGCCAGTCCACGCTGATCAGGCTGCGGCACATGACATGCCCGAGGTTCTCCTCGCGGTGGGCCTCCTTCAGCAGGCGCATGTAGTCGTGGAACTGCCCCTTGGAGACCAGCGTGCTGCCGAAGCGCTGGATCGGCATGTTGGCGAGGGTGAACAGCCGGTTGAAGACGATGCCGTGGTGCTCGCCCAGCATCCGCTTGTAGTCCGCTTCGAGTGCATCCTGCGGTGGCGGAAGGGACGGCCCCAGGGGGTTGTAGACCAGGTTCAATCGCAGTCCCGAACCCTCCCGCCCGTAGCCCAGCCGGTTCAACCGCCTCAGGGCGCGGATGCTCCTCTCGAACACCCCCTTGCCGCGCTGGCGGTCCACGTTTTCCTCCAGGTAACAGGGCAGGGATGCGATCACCTCTACCTCATGCCCGGCCAGGAAGTCGGCCAGTCCCTCCTGCCCCTCCTCCTCGAGGATGGTGAGGTTGCATCGGTCCATCACGTGCACGCCGAGGGCGCGGGCCTCGCCAACCAGGTCGCGGAAGTGCGGGTTCATCTCCGGCGCCCCGCCGGTCAGGTCGAGGTTGGCAGCGCCGCCGGCGCGCAGGAAGGCCAGCACCTCGTCAACCGTCTCGCGCGTCATGAGTTCGGTGCGCTTCGGGCCGGCGTTGACGTGGCAGTGCGCGCAGGACTGGTTGCACAGGTAGCCGAGGTTGACCTGCAGCGTCGTGAGCCGCTCCCGGCGGAGGCCGGGAAAGTCAGTGGCCTCGAGCAGGGGCAGGGTGGCGTGCATGGGCTGGTCCTTGTCGTCGCGGGGTGGTTCACGAGGCCTTGCGGCCGGTTCTTTTCGCTTTCCAGGCCTTCGCGGCCACCGGCAGCAGTGCGAACAGACCGAGCAGGGATAGGGCTAGCAGGGCCTCCCTGGAGACCAGGTCCTCGGCCGAGGCGATGCGCCCCAGCGAGGCGCCGATGTTGGCGAACACGAAGCTGCCCGGGATGATGCCGATGAAGGTGGCGAGCACGTAGGTGCGCAGCCCCACGCCTGTGAAGGCGGGGGCGATGTTCACCAGCCAGAAGGGGAAGAGCGGAACCAGGCGCAGGAACAGCAGGTAGTTGAAGGCATCTTCGCGGAAGCCCTCCAGAATGCGTCCCGCCTTGCCCTGCATGCGCTGGCGCAGGGCCTCGCCGAACACGTAGCGGGTGGCCAGGAAGACGAGGGTCGCGCCGACGGTGGCGGACAGGACGATCAGCAGCGTCCCCAGCCAGCGGCCGAAGACCAGGCCCATGGCCAGCGAGAGCACCAGACCGCCGGGGATGCTCAGCGCCACCGCGAGGGTGTAGAGCAGCATGGCGATCAGGATCGAAGCCCAGAAATGCCCTTCGGCGAGGGCGAGCAGCCGGTCGCGGCTGGCCTGCAGGGCCTCCAGGCTGAGGTAGCGGTCCCCGCCGAGCAGGAAGAAGGCCAGCAGCCCGCCGGTGAACAGGGAGAGGAGCAGAAGGCGGGGCACGCGGGGGCGGGGCCTTATCGAGTCCGGCGGCATTGGCATGTCGTTCACGCGTTCCGCCTCCCGGTCAGTTGCCGTGCAGGCGGAAGATGCGCTGGATCCAGCGCCGCGCCGAAGGGGTGAGAGCAGCCTTGCGCCGCAGCTCCGCCACGCGCCGGTTGCCTTGCGCCAGGGTCGGGTAGACATGGATGGGCCGCGCGATGTCGGCGACCTTCAGGCCCCGGTCGAGGGCCAGCACGAATTCGTGGATCAGTTCCCCCGCATGCGGCCCGGCGATGGCCGCGCCCAGGAGGCGGCCCCTCGGGTCGGTGACGAGTCGCGTCAGGCCTTCGGTTTCCCGGTCGGTCTGGGCCCGGTCAAGGTCGCGGTGCGGGAGGTCGTAGACCCGGTGTTCGATACCCTGGGCATGGGCCTCGCCGGCCGACAGACCAACCCGCGCCAGTTCGGGGTCGCAGAAGGTGCACCAGGGGATGTTCTCGGTGCGCGCTTTGACGGGCAGGTGGAAGAGGGTGTCCTGCAGCACGATGGCAGCTTGGTGCTCGGCCATGTGGGTGAACTGCCAGGGGCTGGTGACGTCGCCGCAGGCATGGATGCCTGGAGCCGTGGTGCGCAGCCGGGCATCGGTCAGCACCCGCCCCTTCTCCACCGCCACGCCGGCATCTTCCAGCCCCAGCCCCTCCACGTTCGGCTGGCGTCCGGTCGCCACCAGCAGGTGGCTGGCCTGCAGGTCGCGCTCATCGTCCCCTGTCCTGATGCGCAGGCGGATGTCTCCGGCCCTGCCTTCCAGCCGCACGATGTCGGCCTGCAGGTGCAGGCGCAGTCCCTCGCGGCGCAGCCGCCCGGCGACGATGTCGCTCAGCTCGGCATCCTCGCGCGGCAGGATCCGGGCGTCACGGTGAACCAGGTCCACCTCACTGTCCAGCCGCCGCATGGCCTGGGCCAGCTCGATCCCGATCGGGCCGCCACCGATGACGATCAGGCGGGGGACCGGCTCGCGCAGTCGGAACAGCGACTCGTAGGTGAGGTAGGGGATCCCCTCGAGCCCCGGGATGGGGGGGATGGCAGGGCGAGCGCCGGTCGCGAGGAGGAAGTGGCTCGCCGTCAGCGTGCGGTCTCCGAGCTGGAAGCGCCGGGCATCAAGGAAACGACCCTCGCCGAAGAGCACCTCCACCCCCAGGGCGCGGAAGCGTTCCGGGCTGTCGTGTGGTTCGATGGCGCGGATGACGGCGTCCACGTGCTCCATGACCCGGGCCAGGTCGATGGCGGGGGCGCAGGGGGGGAGGCCGAAGCGCGCGGCCTCGCGCTGGGTTTGGGCGACCTTCGCCGACTGCAGCAGGGCCTTGCTGGGCACGCAGCCTGACCACAGGCAGTCGCCGCCGAGCGCATGCTTTTCCACCAGGGCCACCCTGGCGCCGAGCTGGGCCGCGCCCGCGGCGGCCACCAGTCCGCCGGAGCCGCCGCCGATCACACAGAGGTCGAATTCTTTCCCGCGCATGACGTTTCCCCGGGAAGCCAGCCTGGAAACCCCGAACGGTATTCGGGGCAGATGTCCCGAATATAGTCAATGAGTTCGGTCGGGGACGCGCTGGGGAGAAGATGGACGATCGGGCGATGGTCGGGCTTGGCAGGCTGTTGAAAAACGCTTTTCAACAGCCTGTGAAGGCAAGCCATGGATGGCTTGCACGAAGATCAAGCACTTTAAGTGCTTGATCTTCGGAGCCCGTCGTGGCTGGGCACATCCCTGTGCCCAGCCCTCCGGGGAACGCAAGGCGTTCCATCGTTGCTCCACGCAACGATGTTGGCATGTACCGCGACAAGGCGAGTTGAAAAAAGGGCAGGAAAGCCCTTTTTCAACAACCTATTAGCTCCCGGACGGGCGGTAGATGCTCACGTCAAAGCCCATCTCGCGCAGGCGCTCGCCCGCGACGGCGGACAGCAGGCCGCGCGTGCAGTAGAGCATGAGTCTGCGGTCCTTCGGCAGCTCGTGCACCCGCTCGTCGAGCTGGGCGTAGGGCAGGGCGAGGGCGGTCTCGGGGCGGGGATTGCCCGCGGCCTCGGCCGGGTCGCGCAGGTCGACGACCAGACCGTCGCCCGGATCATCCACCTGCGGGATGCTGGTGGTGCGGGTGGCGCGCTCGGGGATGTTGCGTACGAGCAGGACCTCGGCCGCCTCGAGGGCCTGGTCGAGCACCTCCCAGGGGAAGGCCGCCTCGGCCTTGTCGATCGCGCCCGCGGAGGCGGAGGCGTGCGGCCGCTCGATCAGCGCGCCGCAGTACTCGGGGGTGCAGGCGGCATGGTGGGCGAGGCCGATCATTGAAGCCTGGGCGATGATCTCCTGCTTGTGCATGGTGATCAGCGGGCGGATGACCAGCGTGTCGATGGCGCTGTCGATGCGATTTAGGTTGGTCAGGGTCTGGCTCGCGACTTGGGCCAGGCTCTCGCCGGTGACCAGCGCCTCGGCACGGGCCTTGTGCGCCACGCGCTCGGCGGCCTTGAACATCATCCGCTTGAGCAGCACGCCCATCAGGCCGGGGTCGGTGTGAGCCTGCAGGGCCTCGACCACGCCCTCGAACGGCACGATCACCAGGCGCGGGTTGTGCGAGCGGGCATAGCGCCGCCAGAGGGTGTAGACCTGTGGCAGTACGCTGCGGATGTGGGTCTCGCCGCCGAGGCGGAACAGGCAGAAATGGGTCAGAAGGCCGCGGCGCAGGGCGAGGTAGGTGGCGACCCCCGAGTCGAAGCCGCCGGAGATCAGCGACAGCCCGGCACCGAGCTCACCCAGCGGGTAGCCGCCCAGTCCCTCGTGGCGCGCGATGATGCGCCAGGCCTGCGGGCCGTGGATGGCCATGCGCACCACCACCTCCGGATGGTGCAGGTCGACCCTGGCGGTCGGGCTGAGCTCCAGCAGGCGCGCGCCGAGGGCGCGGTCGAAGTCGATCGAGGTGAAGTCGGTCCTGCCGCTGCGCTTGGTGCTGCAGCGAAAGCGCTTGCCGGCGATGGCCTCGGCGTAATGCGGGGCCACCTTCTCCACCAGGTCCGCCATGCCGTCGTAGACGATCTCCTCGGCTTCCAGCACGTGGGCGATGCCGGGGGTCTGGGTGAGGATGGCGCGGATCGCGGCCTCGCGGCCGGGCGCGGGCTCCACATCCAGCCGGTCCCAGTGGCGGGTGACCCACGAGCCCGGCGCGTCCTCGTCCAGCAGGGTGTGCAGGTTGTGGTAGAGCTGGCGCACCATCTTGCGGCGCACGCTGTCGCTCTTGATGGTGATCTCGGCGAAGAGCTTGACGATGAATTTCATGGGCTGTCGGGGTGCAAATCAGGCGGACATTCTAACCCGGGGCCTATGGTAGGCTTGCCACCAGTTTTCCACTGAGGGTAGGCCGTGACCGAGCCGTTGGATCGCGAGGCGTTCGATGCCCAGTTGCGCGCCATTCTCGAGAACCATGGCTTTGATGCGCTGACAGCGCGGCCGGGGCGCCCAGCCGCCGTCACCGTGTTTGCCGGCGCCTCCGCCCTGGAGCCGGTCGGACAGGGTGACCCGCGCCATCGCTACGGCCTCTTCCACGAGGCCGATGTGCCGGATGTCCGTGGCGCGCTGGAGGCCTGGATCGCCGATGGCGAGGCCTATGACGATTATCTATCGATGAACGCCTGTCGCTTCGGTTGCGGGGCGACGGAGGGGGTGACGATGCAGACCGAACTGGCAGAGGCCTTGGTCGAGGCCGGCCGCTTCTTCTTCTCGCGCGGCTGGGTGCCGGCCACCAGCAGCAACTTTTCCGCCCGCCTGGACGAGGCGCGCGCCCTGCTGACCGTGTCCGGGCGGCACAAGGGGCGGCTGACGACCGACGATTTCCTGCGCGTGGCGATCGACAGCGGCTTCTCGCTGGACGCAGGCAAGCGCCCGTCCGCCGAGACCCTGCTGCACACCCAGCTCTATGCCCGCGATCCGGGCATCGGCTGCGTGCTGCACACCCATTCCATGCCGGCCACCGTGCTCTCGCGCCTGACCCAGGGCGCGCTGGAGCTGGAAGGCTACGAACTGGCCAAGGCCTTCCCGCACGTTTCCAGCCACGAATCGACCCTGAGCATTCCCGTGTTCGCCAACGACCAGGACATCCCGCGCCTGGCCGCCGAGGTGGATGCCTGGATCGACGCCCACGGCCTGCCGGTCGGCTACCTTATCGAGGGGCACGGGCTTTATACCTGGGGCGCGACGGTGAGTGATGCGGTGCGTCACGTCGAGGCGCTTGAATTCATGCTCGAGTGCGAGCTGTGGCTGAGGAGAGTGGGCTGATGTCCGAACTGCGTATCTATGATGAAAGCCATCCCGAGGCGCCGGTCGCCATCCATGTCGATCCCGCCGCCATCGCGCGCGAACTGGCCGCGATCGACGTACGATTCGAGCAATGGGAGGCCAGCCAGCCGCTGGCCGCCGATGCCGGCCAGGAGGCCGTGCTCGCGGCCTACCGCGACGACGTCGAGCGCCTGAACCGGGAGTACGGTTTCCAGTCCGTGGACGTGGTCAGCCTGCGTCCGGATCATCCGCGGAAGGACGAGTTCCGCGCCAAGTTCCTCAGCGAGCACACCCACGACGACTTCGAGGTGCGCTTCTTCGTCGATGGCCAGGGCATGTTCTACCTGCACGCCGCCGGGAAGGTCTACGCCATGCTCTGCACCCAGGGTGACCTGATCTCCGTGCCGTCCGGGGTGACCCACTGGTTCGACATGGGCGAGCGCCCGAGCTTCAAGTGCATCCGCTTCTTCACCACCCCGGAGGGCTGGGTCGGGCACTTCACCGGCAGCGGCATCGACCGGCAGTTCCCCAAGCTGGACGCCATGCAATGAACATCAAGGCCATCGTCACCGACATCGAGGGCACCACCTCCAGCATCGACTTCGTGCACAAGGTGCTGTTCCCCTATGCCCGCGGGCGCATCGCCGACTTCGTGCGCCAGAACGTCGACAGGCCAGAGGTGAAAGAGCAGATCGAAGCCGTCGGGCGCGAGGTGGGGGATGACCACATCCCGCTGGAGGAGGCCATTCTCCATCTGGTCGAGTGGATCGACGAGGATCGCAAGATCACCCCGCTCAAGGCCCTGCAGGGCATGCTGTGGGAGGAGGGCTACCGCAACGGCGACTTCACCGGCCACATGTATCCGGACGCGGTCGAGTGGCTACGCCGCTGGCACGGGCAGGGTATCCGTCTGTACGTCTACTCATCCGGCTCCGTGCAGGCGCAGAAGCTGCTGTTCGCCCATTCGGACGCGGGCGACCTGACCCCGCTGTTCTCCGGCTACTTCGACACCACCATCGGCAGCAAGCGCGAGGCGGACGCCTACCGCCTGATAGCCGAGGCCCTGGAGCTTCCGCCCGCCGAGATCCTGTTCCTCTCCGACATGCCCGCCGAGCTGGATGCGGCCCGCGCCGCCGGGATGAACGTGCTCGGCCTTGCCCGCCAGGCCGAGCCGATGTCCACCCAGGCCGCCGCCCACCGCTGGTGCAGGAGCTTCGATGAGGTGGATGGGGTCATGCGCGGCGCGGGCTGATTAGTCGCGCCGGGGGAAGCATTAGATCATTCTAATTTTCTTGTGATTGGCGGCGGTCGATACTGCCCGCCGCCTTGCCTCCACCGGGCGGCAAGCCCCGATCAACACAAGGAAATCGAAGGATGATGAAGTCCCTTTCCACGGCCGTGGGCGCGGCCGTATTCGGATTCTGTTCTGCCGTCGCGATGGCCGACGGCCACGCCCCGCACTGGTCCTACCACGGCCATGAGGGGCCGGAAAACTGGGGCAAGATTGCCGCCGAATTCGCCACCTGCTCGGCGGGCAAGAACCAGTCCCCGGTCGATCTCTCCGGCGTGGCCGAGGCCGATCTGAAGAGCATCGAGTTCGACTACAAGGACGGCCCGCTCAAGCTTGTCAACAACGGCCACACCGTCCAGGTGAACGTGGCGCCGGGCTCCACCATCACCGTGAACGGCCACGCATACCAGCTTGCCCAGTTCCACTTCCACAGCCCGAGCGAGCACACCGTCGAGGCCAAGTCCTTCCCGCTCGAGGCCCACTTCGTGCACAAGGACAAGGACGGCAACCTGGCCGTGGTCGGCGTGCTGCTGAAGGAGGGCGCCGAGAATGCCTCCCTGGCGCCGATCTGGGCCAACCTGCCGGCCGAGCAGGGCAAGGAGAAGAGCGTGGAAGGCGTGACCGTGTCCGCCAAGTCCCTGCTGCCTGGCAAGCCGGAGTACTACCGCTACAGCGGTTCGCTGACCACCCCGCCGTGCAGCGAGGGCGTGACCTGGCTGGTGATGACCGAGCCGCTGGAGGTCTCCAGGGCCCAGGTCGAGAAGTTCCGCAGTCTGATGGGCGGCGACACCAACCGTCCGGTCCAGCCGCTGAATGCGCGCCTGCCGATGAAGTAATCCGGCATCGGCTGAACCAGGGGCGCGCCGCAGGGGGCGCCCTTTTCGTTTGCGGGGCCTATTCCTCGACGTTGCGCATGTGGTCGGCCACCCGCCAGAGGGACTGGTAGAGTTCCTCGCGGAAGGCCGGATCCTCCACTGTCTCGTCCAGCGCGTGGCGCATGCAGAGCATCCACTGGTCGCGCATCCTGGCGTCCACCGCCACCTGCATGTGGCGCATGCGCAGGCGCGGGTGGCCGTGGCGCTCCATGAACAGCTGCGGTCCGCCCAGCCAGCCGGACAGGAACTCGAACAGCTTCTGCTCGCTGTCCTCGAGGTCGCGGTGGATGGAGAGCAGCTCGCGGGTGCTCGGCAGTTCACGCATCACGGCGTAGAAACGCCGGGTCAGGCGTCGCATGCCTGCCTCGCCGCCAATG
Source organism: Pseudomonadota bacterium (assembly GCA_049322715.1). GTDB lineage: Bacteria > Pseudomonadota > Gammaproteobacteria > Halothiobacillales > Halothiobacillaceae > Thiofaba. Next base: position 119,593 of record JBMOQP010000011.1, on the reverse strand, counting down.
CGTTCATAGGGGGTGGGTTCGTGGGGAGGTGCTTGATTCACGGAACGAATGCCCCATCTATCGGACTAATGGAATGCCATTTTAACCGGCAATCCGTATAATCCGCCGCCTAACAAAAACCGCCCCCTTTTTCCAGAGACCGTTTTGTGATCCAGAACCTCCGCAATATCGCCATCATCGCTCACGTCGACCATGGCAAGACCACGCTGGTCGACCAGCTCCTGAAACAGTCCGGCACCTTCGGCGAGCGCGAACAGGTCGGCGAGCGCGTGATGGATTCCAACCAGATCGAGAAGGAACGCGGCATCACCATCCTGGCGAAGAACACCGCGATCCGCTGGACCAGCCCGCAGGGCGAGGAATACCGCATCAACATCGTCGACACCCCGGGTCACGCCGACTTCGGCGGCGAGGTCGAGCGCGTGCTGTCGATGGTCGACTCCGTGCTGCTGATCGTCGATGCGGTGGACGGCCCGATGCCGCAGACCCGCTTCGTGACCCAGAAGGCCTTCCAGCACGGTCTCAAGCCGATCGTCGTGGTGAACAAGGTGGACCGCCCGGGCTCCCGTCCGGACTGGGTCATCGACCAGGTGTTCGACCTGTTCGACCGCCTCGGCGCGACCGAGGAGCAGCTCGACTTCCCGGTGGTCTACGCCTCCGCCCTGAACGGCTACGCCAGCCTGGATTCCGAGGTGCGCGAGGGTGACATGACCCCGCTGTACGAGGCCATCGTCAAGAACGTGCCGGCCCCGGACGTCGATCCGGAAGGCCCGTTCCAGCTGCAGGTCTCCAGCCTCGACTACAACCCGTTCATGGGCATCATCGGCGTGGGCCGCATCAAGCGCGGCAAGGTCAAGACCAACACCGCGGTCAAGGTCATGGACCGCGACGGCAACGTCCGCTCCGGCCGCGTGCTGCAGATCATGGGCTTCCACGGCCTGGATCGCGTCGAGGTGCCCGAGGCCCAGGCGGGCGACATCATCGCCTTCTCCGGCCTTGACCCGCTGTTCATTTCCGACACCGTGTGCGACCCGGACAACGTCGAGATGCTGCCGCCGCTGACCGTGGATGAGCCGACCGTGAGCATGACCTTCCAGGTCAACACCTCGCCGTTCGCTGGCAAGGAGGGCAAATTCATTACCAGCCGCCAGATCCGCGACCGCCTGAACAAGGAACTGCTGCACAACGTCGCCCTGCGCGTCGAGGATACCGAGGATGCCGACAAGTTCCGCGTCTCCGGCCGTGGCGAGCTGCACCTCTCCGTGCTGATCGAGAACATGCGCCGCGAGGGCTTCGAGCTGGGCGTGGGTCGTCCCGAGGTCATCATCCAGGAGGTGAACGGCGTCAAACAGGAGCCGTACGAGCAGCTTGTGGTCGACATCGAGGACGTCCACCAGGGCGGCGTGATGGAGAAGCTGGGCCTGCGCCGCGGCGAGTTGAAGAACATGGAGCCGGACGGCAAGGGCCGCGTGCGCCTGGAGTACATCATCCCGTCGCGTGGCCTGATCGGCTTCCGTACCGAGTTCCTGACCGCCACCCAGGGCACCGGCCTGCTGTTCTCGGTGTTCGACCACTATGGCGATTACCGTCCGGGCACCGTCGGCCAGCGCATCAACGGCGTGCTGATCGCCAACGAGACCGGCAAGGCGCTGGGCTTCGCCCTGTTCAACCTGCAGGAGCGCGGCCGCCTGTTCATCGGCCACGGTGAGGAGGTGTACGAGGGCCAGGTCATCGGCATTCACTCGCGCGACAACGACCTCACCGTCAATGCGCTGAAGGGCAAGAAGCTGACCAACATGCGTGCCTCCGGCACCGACGAGGCCATCGTCCTGACCCCGCCGATCCGCTTCACCCTGGAGCAGGCGCTGGAGTTCATCGACGACGACGAGCTGGTCGAGGTCACCCCGAAGGCGGTCCGCATCCGCAAGAAACACCTGACCGAGAACGACCGCAAGCGCGCGGGCCGTGCCTCCGCCAGCGAGTGATGCTCTGGCGTTGAAAAGGGTCTGGTGCTCAGGATCGTCATTCCGGCGCATGCCGGAATCCAGTTCAACCCACTGGACCCCGGCGTTCGCCGGGGTGACGAAACCCGCGCCATGGCATACTGAAAACCCGGCTCGCCCGGGTTTCTGCTTTGAGGATCCGTCATGTTCGATAACCTGACTCAACGACTCTCCGGCCTGCTCGACAAGATGCGCGGCCAGGGCCGCCTGACCGAGGAGAACATCCAGGAGGCGATGCGCGAGGTGCGCATGGCGCTGCTGGAGGCTGATGTTGCCCTGCCCGTGGTGCGCGAGTTCACGGCGAAGGTCAAGGAGCGTGCGGTCGGCCAGGAGGTGCTGAGCAGCCTGACCCCGGGGCAGGCCTTCATCAAGATCGTGCACGACGAGCTGGTGGCGATCATGGGCGAGGCCAACGAGGCCCTGAATCTCGCCACCCAGCCGCCGGCCGTGGTCTTGATGGCCGGTCTGCAGGGCGCGGGCAAGACCACCACCGTGGGCAAGCTTGCCCGCCTGCTCAAGGAGCAGAAAAAGAAGGTCATGGTGGTGAGCTGCGACGTGTACCGTCCGGCGGCCATCAAACAGCTCGAGACCCTCGCCGGCCAGGTCGGGGTGGAGTTCTTTCCTTCCGAGCAGGGACAGGAGCCGGTCGCCATCGGTCAGGCTGCGCTGCACGAGGCCCGCATCCGCCACATGGACGTGCTGCTGGTCGACACTGCCGGCCGCCTGCACATCGACGAGGCGATGATGGACGAGGCGCGCCGCCTGCATGCCGCGCTCAAGCCCATCGAGACCCTGTTCGTGGTCGATAGCATGACCGGCCAGGACGCCGCCAACACCGCCAAGGCGTTCAACGACGCCCTGCCGCTGACCGGCGTGATCCTGACCAAGGCCGATGGCGATGCGCGCGGCGGCGCGGCACTGTCGGTGCGCCAGATCACCGGCAAGCCAATCAAGTTCCTCGGTCAGGGTGAGAAGCTGGCCGCGCTGGAGCCGTTCCACCCGGAACGGGTGGCCTCGCGTATCCTCGGCATGGGCGACGTGCTGTCGCTGGTCGAGGAGGCGACCCGGAAAATCGACCAGGAGAAGGCGCGCGAGCTGGTCGACAAGGTCAAGGCGGGCAAGTCCTTCAACATGGAGGACCTCAAGACCCAGCTCGAGCAGATGCTCAACATGGGGGGCATGGCCAGCCTGCTGGACAAGCTGCCGGGCGTGAGCAAGCTGCCCGAGCACGTCAAGGCGCAGGCCAGCGACCGCGACGTGAAGCGCATGATCGCCATCATCCAGTCGATGACCCCGCAGGAGCGGCGCAATCCGGACCTGATCAAGGGCTCGCGCAAGCGCCGCATCGCGGCGGGGGCGGGCATGCAGGTGCAGGACGTCAATCGCCTGCTCAAGCAGCACGCCGACATGCGCGACATGATGAAGAAGCTCTCCGGTGGCGGCATGGGCAAGCTGATGCGCAGTCTCAAGGGGCGCATGCCCGGCATGCCGTTCTGACGGCCGGGAAGAAAAAGCTTCCTTTTTTGTGCCCGGTCGTTACAATACCGGGCTTTATTTTGGCGGACCGTATCTGCGGTCCAGACTTTGACACAAGGTTCAGAATCGCATGGTATCCATCCGTCTGGCTCGTGGCGGCGCCAAGAAGCGCCCCTTCTACCACATCATCGTGACCGACAGCCGCAAGGCCCGCGACAGCGGCGCCAGTGTCGAGCGCCTGGGTTACTTCAACCCGATCGCCCGTGGTGCCGAGGTGCGTCTGCACATCGATACCGAGCGCATGAACGCATGGCTGGCCAAGGGTGCCCAGCCGAGCGAGCGTGTCGCCGCCCTGATCAAGGAATGCGGCAAGGCGCAAGCCGCCGCCTGAATCCAGGGTCGCCCTGGCGACCAAGTGAATGGGCATGATGACTGAAAGCGCAGATCGGGTCCTGTTGGGCAAGGTGCTCGCGGCTTTCGGCATCCAGGGGTGGGTGAAGATCCATTCCGAAACGCGGCCGATGGATGAGATCGGTCGCTACAGGACGTGGCAGCTCAAGCTCAAGGAGGGGTGGGCCGACTTCCGTGTGAAGTCGGTCAAGTTTCAGGGCAAGGGGCTGGTCGCCAAGTTGGAAGGGGTGAACGACCGCAACCATGCGGAAAGCCTTTCCGGCGCGGAGATCGCCGTTGACCCGGCCAAGCTGCCCCGCCTGCCCCAGGGGGAATATTACTGGCGCGACCTGATCGGCATGCAGGTCGCGACGAAGGAAGGGGTCGAGCTCGGCGAGATCGACCACCTGCTCGAGACGGGGGCCAACGACGTGCTCGTGCTCAAGGGCGAGCGCGAGCGTCTGGTGCCCTTCGTGCCCGATCAGGTGGTGCTCGAGGTTGACCTCGAGGCGCGCCGCATGATCGTGGACTGGGATCCGGAGTTCTGACTTTCCGGTGCCCCATCGCAGCGGCTGAATCCATCCTTGGCTTCAGCCCTGCGGGAGTCGCCCGTCGGCGACCCAACGCCGTTCCTGACGGCGTTGTTTTCGAGGAGGGGATGATGCAGATCGAGGTCGTCACCCTGTTCCCCGAGCTTGTGCGGGTGATCGGCGAGCACGGCATCCCGCGCCGCGCGCGCGAGGCCGGGCTGGTGAGTCTTGGGTTGTGGAACCCGCGGGACTACACCCACGACCGGCACCGCACGGTGGACGACCGTCCCTTCGGGGGCGGGCCGGGCATGCTGATGAAGGTGGCGCCGCTGCGCGACGCGATCCACGCGGCGCGTGCGGCGGTGCCGCAGGGCAGCCCGGTGATCGCCCTGACCCCGCAGGGGCGCAGGGTGGATCAGGCCGAGGTGAACCGGCTGGCCCGCCTTCCCGGCATGGTGCTGGTGTGCGGGCGCTACGAAGGCATGGACGAGCGCGTGCTCGAGGCCGACGTGGACGAGGAGCTGTCGCTCGGAGACTTTGTCCTCAGCGGCGGTGAGCCGGCGGCGATGGCACTGATCGATGCGGTCGTCCGCCAGCTGCCCGGGGCGCTGGGGCATACCGAGTCGGCGGTGCAGGACTCGTTCATGGCGGGCCTGCTGGACTGCCCGCACTACACGCGCCCGGAGGTGGTGGAGGGGCGCGGTGTCCCGGAGGTCCTGCTTTCGGGGCACCACAAAGAGATCGAGCGCTGGCGCCTGAAGCAGGCGCTGGAGCGAACCTGGCGGCGGCGGCCCGAGCTGCTCGCGGTCAGGCGTATGACGGAAGGTGAGCGTCGTTTGCTGGAGGCCTCGCATGAGGAATGCGGGGTCGAACTGGGCAAACCGACGGCAAGCGACGAATCGAAGATGAGGTAATGAACATGAGCAATGTGATTCAGCAGCTTGAAGCTGAAATGATGGGCGGCATCGAGCGTCCGGACTTCGCCCCGGGTGACACCGTGGTGGTGAGCGTGCGTGTGAAGGAAGGCGATCGCGAGCGTCTGCAGGCCTTCGAGGGTGTGGTGATCGCCAAGCGCAACCGCGGCCTGAACTCCGCCTTCACCGTGCGCAAGATCTCCCACGGCGAAGGCGTCGAGCGGGTATTCCCGCTCTACAGCCCGAACGTCGCCAGCATCGAGGTCAAGCGCCGCGGTGACGTACGTCGCGCCAAGCTCTACTACCTGCGCGGCCGTACCGGCAAGTCCGCACGCATCAAGGAAAAGCTCGCCTCGCGCGCTTCCTGATCGCAAGAAGGCCCCATCCGGGGCCTTTTTTCTTTCCGCCGCATGGCTACCGAACAGGGCTTCCTGCATTCGCCGCTCGGCTGGCTGCGGGTGGAGTGTGTCGACGGGGCACTCGTTTCCATCGATTACCTCGCCGATCCCCCGTCCGCGGCCTCCTCCCGGTCCGGCCCTTGTGCCGCGCTGGCTCTTGCCTGGCTTGAGGCCTACTTCAGTCGGCGCCCCCTTCCTGGCCTACCCCCGCTCGCTCCCGAGGGCACGCGGTTCCAGCAGCTGGTCTGGCGGGCGCTGGCGGACATTCCGCGGGGGCAGACCCGGACCTATGGGGAGTTGGCCAGGCAGCTTGGCACCGCCCCGCGTGCGGTGGGTGGAGCCCTGCGCTCGAATCCGATCCCGCTGTTCATTCCTTGCCACCGCATCGTCGCGGCCCATGGTCTCGGCGGCTATGATGGCGCAGGCGAGGAGGGCCTGCGGCGCAAAGAATGGCTGCTCGCGCACGAAAGGGAACCCGTTGAGCGGACTTGAAACGCACATGGCCGTCCCCATCTTCGGGCACGGTTTTCGTCACTCAAGGAGCATCAAGCCGTGGAACGTCAAAGCGAGACTCTCGAATTCCAGACCGAGGTGCGTCAACTCCTGCACCTGATGATCCATTCGCTCTACTCCAATCCGGAGATCTTCCTGCGCGAACTGGTCTCGAACGCCTCCGATGCCTGCGACAAGTTGCGCTTCGAGGCGCTCGGGGACGGCGGGTTGTACGAGGGGGACAGCGAGCTGCGCATCGAACTTGCTGTCGACAAGGCCGCCCGCACCCTGACGGTGCGCGACAACGGCATCGGCATGAGCCGCCAGGAGGTGATCGACAACCTCGGCACCATCGCCCGCAGCGGCACCAGGCACTTCCTCGAAAGCCTTTCCGGCGACAAGGCGAAGGACGCGCAGCTGATCGGCCAGTTCGGGGTGGGGTTCTACTCGGCCTTCATCGTTGCCGATCGGGTCGATGTCCATACCCGTCGTGCAGGGCTGAGCGCCGAGCATGGCGTGCACTGGAGTTCCGAAGGCACCGGGGCCTACACGCTCGAGAACGTCGAGCGCGCCGCGCGTGGCACCGAGATCGTGCTGCACCTGAAGGAGGGCCAGGACGAGTTCCTGGATGCCTGGCGCCTGCGCGGCATCGTTCATCGCTATTCGGAGCACATCACCTTCCCCATCATGATGGCGAAGGGCGAAGGTGAAGGGCTCGAGCGCATCAACCAGGCCACGGCCCTCTGGGCGCGCCCCAAGGCTGAACTCAAGGACGAGGACTACACCGGCTTCTACAAGCAGGCCTTCCACGACTGGGAGGACCCCATCGCCTGGGCGCACAACCGCGTCGAGGGCCGCACCGAGTACACCAACCTGCTCTACATCCCCGGCCGCGCGCCGTTCGACCTGTGGGATCGCGACGCCAAGCATGGAATCAAGCTGTACGTGCGCCGCGTGTTCATTATGGACGACGCCGAGCGCCTGCTGCCGCGCTACCTGCGCTTCGTGCGCGGGGTGGTGGATGCCGCCGATCTGCCGCTCAATGTCTCGCGCGAGATCCTGCAATCCTCGGAGGTGCTCAACCAGATCCGCAGCGGCCTGACCAAGCGCGTGCTCAATCTGCTCGAGGAGCTCGCGCGCGACAAGCCCGAGGCCTATGCCAGGGCGTGGTCCCTGTTCGGCCGCGTGCTCAAGGAGGGGATCGCCGAGGATGCCGCGCACCGCGAGCAGATCGCCCGACTGCTGCGCTTCGCCTCCACCCATGCCGGCAGCAGGGGGCAGGACGTGTCGCTGGCCGACTACGTCTCGCGCATGCCCGACGGGCAGGAGGCGATCTACGTGCTGACCGCGGAAAGCGACACGGCTGCGCGCCACAGTCCGCACCTCGAGGGCTTCCGCGCTCGCGGCATCGAGGTGCTGCTGCTCACCGATGCGATCGACGAATGGCTGCTGCCGCACCTGACCAGCTTCGACGGCAAGTCGATCCGCAACATCACCCGAGAGGATGTGCGACCGCAAGGAGAGGCGCCTGCGCCGGACGAGGAGCAGGCCGACCTGCTCGATCGCATCGGGAGAGCGCTGGAGGGCAGGGTGAAGGAGGTGCGGATCTCCAGTCGCCTGGTCGATTCGCCGGCCTGCGTGGTGCTCGGGGAGCACGACCTGCCGCAGCATCTTCGCCGCCTGTACCGCGAGGCGGGGCAGCCGCTGCCGGAGACCCTGCCGATCCTGGAGGTCAACCCCGCGCATGCGCTGCTCCAGCGCCTGAAGGTGGAGGCGGACGAGGCGCGCATCGCGGACTGGTCGGGCCTGCTGCTCGGCATGGCGCTGCTGGCCGAGGGGGCGCAGCTCGAGGACGGTGCGGCATTCGTGCAGCAACTCAACCGCCTGATGACTGGTTCCTGAGGCAGGGCGATCGCCTTGCGCCTGTGTCATAATCCGTCCATTGAAATCGGTCTGGACAGAGCATTGATTCGACAGCGCACGCTCAAGAACGTCATTCGCGCCAGCGGGATCGGGCTGCATACCGGGCAGCGGGTGATGCTCACCCTGCGCCCGGCCGCGCCTGATACGGGCATTGTCTTCCATCGCACGGACCTGCCGGGCTGCCCGGCCATCCAGGGCCATCCGATGAACGTCGGCGAGACCACCCTCTCCACCACCCTGGTCAAGGATGGCGTGAAGATATCCACCGTCGAGCACCTGATGTCCGCCCTGGCCGGGCTCGGGATCGACAACGTGCACATCGAACTGGATGGTCCGGAAACCCCGATCATGGACGGCAGCGCCAGTCCGTTCGTGTTCCTCATCCAGTCCGCCGGCATCGAAGAGCAGGACGCGCCCAAGCGCTTCATCCGCATCAAGCGTCCGGTCGAGGTGCGCAATGGCGACAAATGGGCGCGCTTCGAGTCGCATGATGGCTTCCGCGTGCGCATGACCATCGACTTCAACCACCCGGTGCTGAACGAGACGGCGCAGACGGCCGAGATCGACTTCTCCACCACCAGCTTCGTCAAGGAAGTCAGCCGCGCGCGGACCTTCGGTTTCATGAAGGACCTGGAGATGATGCGGGCGCAGAACCTCGCGCTCGGCGGCAGCCTGGAGAACGCCATCGTGGTTGGCGACGAGCACATCCTCAACGAGGACGGCCTGCGCCTGGGCGACGAGTTCGTCAAGCACAAGATCCTCGACGCGATCGGCGATCTCTACCTGCTCGGCCACAGTCTGATCGGCGCCTTCACCGGCCACAAGACCGGCCATGCGCTGAACAACGCCCTGCTGCGCGCCCTGCTGGCGGACCCGGCCGCGTGGGAGGAAGTGATCTTCCTCAACGATGCGGAACTGCCGATCGCCTACCATCACCCCCTGATGGCTGCGGCCTGACCGGACCGCGAATGATCATGCACGGGGCGCCTCTGGCGCCCCGTCCTGTTTCTAAGGAAATGCTTATGTCTTGACACACTCCAGGGGGAGCGTGTCAAGACATAAGCGTTTCCCTAACGGCCGGAACCCGGCTTCTTCCCGCCCAGTGTCCGCGCCAGCCGGTGCAGCGCGGAGCCGAGCTGGGGGTCCGTGACGCACTGGGCGGCGGCCTCCACCCCCTCGGCGATTTCGGCGGAAGGATAGTGGGGATGCAGGTGCGTGGCCGGGGTGGGAGGGATGGGCACGGTGCGCCAGGCGATCCGCACCGGCCGGCCCTCGTCGAGGATCTCGCTTGCAGCGGCCAGAAGCTGCGGTGCCTGGAAGCGCAGCGGGGTGATCAGGGCCTGCACGTCGCTGCCCAGCACGAGGGTGTCGCCGCGGACATTGAGCAGGAACACATGCCTGCCAAGCTCCTCGGGCAGGGCGCGGCGCAGGGCGTCCTCGAGTGCCTTGCGGCGCTGGATGTGGGCGAGCAGCGTGGCGGGAAGGGTGGGGCGCTCAAGGGTCATGGCGTGGTACCTCCGGCAAGCCTCCAGCCTACCAAAGGCGGGGTCTCTGGTCTAAGATGGGGCGGTTTTGTCGCGCCCTGCGCGGCCTCATGCATGCTCCGGAGCTCGCCCGAGGCCCTCTCCGGGGAACGCTCAAGGACATGCTGAAAAAAACCATCCCTGGATTTTTTTCAGCTCGGCTCACCGCGAAGTGAATTCGCGGTTGCCTCCGCAAATCAAGGGCTGATGCCCTTGTTTGCGTTGCGGCATCCTGCCGCAAACCGTAACCGCTGAATTTTTCAGCGTTTCCTCAAGGAAAAGTGTTCGCGATGATTGGCAAGCTGTTCAGCAAGGTCTTCGGTAGCCGTAACGACCGCATCCTGCGTCGCCTGCGCAAGCAGGTCGCCGCCATCAATGCCCTCGAGCCCGCGATGCAGGCCCTGTCGATGGAGGAGCTGGCGGTCAAGACGCAGGAGTTCCGCGACCGCCTGGCCCAGGGGGCCACGCTGGACGACCTGCTGGTCGAGGCTTTCGCGGTCTGCCGCGAGGCCAGCCGCCGCGTGCTCGGCATGCGCCACTTCGACGTGCAGCTGATCGGCGGCATGGTGCTTCACGAAGGCAAGATCAGCGAGATGCGCACCGGCGAGGGCAAGACACTGGTCGCTACCCTGGCCGCCTACCTCAACGCGCTGTCCGGCAAGGGCGTGCACGTGGTCACCGTCAACGACTACCTGGCCCGCCGCGACGCCGAGTGGATGGGGCGGCTGTACAACGCGCTCGGCCTGACCGTCGGCATCGTGGTGCCGGGCATGGACAACCGCGCCAAGCGCGACGCCTACGCCTGCGACATTACCTACGCCACCAACAACGAGCTGGGCTTCGACTACCTGCGCGACAACATGGCCTTCAGCCTGGACGAGGTCATGCAGCGTCCGCTCAACTTCGCCATCGTGGACGAGGTGGATTCCATCCTGATCGACGAGGCCCGCACCCCTCTGATCATCTCGGGACCTGCGGCGGACAACTCCGAGCTGTACCACGCCATCAACGGCCTGATCCCCGAGTTCAAGCGCCAGGCGCGCGAGGAGCCGAAGGACGGCGAGGAGCCCCTGACCGATGATGAGCGCGGCGATTTCACCGTCGACGAGAAGCAGAAGCAGGTCTTCCTCACCGAGCAGGGGCACGAGAAGGCCGAGGATCTGCTGCGCCAGATCGGACTGCTGGCCGAGGACGAGAGCCTGTATGACACCAAGAACATCATGCTGGTGCATCACCTCAACGCCGCCCTGCGCGCGCATGCCATCTACCGCCGCAACGTCGAGTACATCGTGCGCGACCAGCAGGTGATCATCGTCGACGAGTTCACCGGCCGCACCCTGGCCGGCCGCCGCTGGTCCGAGGGCCTGCACCAGGCGATCGAGGCCAAGGAGGGCGTGCCCGTCCAGCCGGAGAACCAGACCCTCGCCTCGATCACCTTCCAGAATTACTTCCGCATCTACGGGAAACTGGCCGGCATGACCGGCACGGCGGACACCGAGGCGCCGGAGTTCCACCAGATCTACGGCCTCGAGGTGGTCATCATCCCCACCAACAAGCCGATCGCGCGGATCGACCACCCGGACCTGGTCTACCTGACCGCCGAGGAGAAGTACGAGGCCATCCTGCGCGACGTGCAGGACTGCCAGTCGCGCGGCCAGCCGGTGCTGGTCGGGACGGCCTCGATCGATGTGTCCGAACTGCTTGCCGAGCGCTTCAAGAAGGCCGGCATCAAGCACAACGTGCTCAACGCCAAGCAGCACGAGCGCGAGGCGGAGATCGTGGCCGAGGCCGGCCGTCCCGGTGCGGTCACCATCGCCACCAACATGGCGGGCCGCGGCACCGACATCGTGCTCGGCGGCAACTTGGAGATGGAGCTGCTGGCCCTCGGCCATGTCGACGAGGCGACCGAGGCGAAGACGCGCGAGGCCTGGCAGCAGCGCCATGACGCCGTGCTCGCCGCCGGCGGCCTGCACGTGATCGGCTCCGAGCGCCACGAGTCGCGCCGCATCGACAACCAGCTACGCGGCCGCTCCGGCCGCCAGGGTGACGCGGGCTCGACGCGCTTCTACCTGTCGCTCGAAGACAACCTGATGCGCATCTTCGCCTCGGACCGCGTCGGCATGCTGATGAAGAAGCTCGGCATGCAGCAGGGCGAGGCCATCTCCCATCCCTGGGTCACCCGCGCCATCGAGAATGCCCAGCGCAAGGTGGAAGGCCATAACTTCGGCATCCGCAAGCACCTGCTCGAATACGACGACGTGGCCAACGACCAGCGCAAGGTGGTCTACAGCCAGCGCCGCCAGCTGATGGAATCCGAGGACATCAGCGAGGCCGTGAGCGCCATGCGCGAGGACGTGCTGGCAGCCGCCTTCCACCGCTTCATTCCGCCCGGCAGCCTGGACGAGCAATGGGACGTTGCCGGCCTCGAGCAGAACCTCACCGAGGAATTCGGCCTCGCCCTGCCGGTCCGGCAGTGGCTGGACGAGGATGCCGATCTGCACGAGGAGACCCTGCTCGAGCGCATCCAGCAGGCCTTCGCCGCCGACTACGCGCGCAAGGAGGAGCTGGCGGGCGCCGAGGCACTGCGCCGCTTCGAGAAGGGCGTGATGCTGCAGGTGCTCGACCACCTGTGGAAGGAGCACCTCGCGGCGATGGACTACCTGCGCCAGGGCATCGGCCTGCGCGGGTACGCGCAGAAGAACCCGACCCAGGAATACAAGCGCGAGGCCTTCGAGCTGTTCACCGCCATGCTCGAGCGCATGCAGCACGACATCGTCCAGGTGCTGTGTCGCGTGCAGGTGCAGCAGCCCGAGACGATGGCGACCTTCGAGGAGCCGCCCGCGACCCCGCCGGTTGAAACCCGTCACGCCAGTGCCCCGGCCTGGGGCGACGACGAGGTGGTCGATGCCAGCTTCGAGGGCGAGACCGGCAAGGAAGAGCCCTACCAGCGCGAGGGCGACAAGCTCGGCCGCAACGACCCGTGCTGGTGCGGTTCCGGCAAGAAGTACAAGCACTGCCACGGCAAACTCAACTAAGGAAACGCTGAAAAACTCAGCGTTTCCTGTCCGGGGCATGGACGCCCCTGCGCAAACAAGGGCGTAAGCCCTTGACTTGCGGAGGTCACCGCGAATTCACTTCGCGGTGAGGCGAGCTGAAAAAATCCGGGGATGGATTTTTTTCAGCATTTCCCTAGGAGCGTTCGAATCATGCCCGTCAACCTGACCGCCCCCGCCCCCGGCAGCCTCAAGCCCGTCAAGGGTGTCCGTCTCGGCGTGGCCGAGGCGGGCGTGCGCAAGGCCAATCGCAAGGACCTGCTGGTCATGACGCTGCCCGAAGGTGCCCGCGTCGCCGGCGTGTTCACCCAGAACCGCTTCTGCGCAGCCCCAGTGACCCTGTGCCGCGAGTTCCTCGCCGCGGGCGCCCCGATCCGCGCGTTGGTGGTCAATACCGGCAACGCCAACGCGGGCACCGGCTTGGATGGCATGGCGCGTGCCCGCCGTGTGTGCGATGCACTGTCCGGCCAGCTCGGGTGCAAGCCCGAACAGGTGCTGCCGTTCTCCACCGGCGTGATCATGGAGCCGCTGCCGGTCGAGCGCATCGAGGCGGGGCTGCCCGCGGCCATCGCCAATCTCGGCGAGGCCAACTGGGAGGTCGCCGCCGAGGCGATCATGACCACCGACATTGTCGCCAAGGGGCTGTCCCGCCAGGTCGAGATCGACGGCCAGACCGTCACCGTCACCGGCATTGCCAAGGGCTCGGGCATGATCCACCCGAACATGGCCACCATGCTCGGCTATGTCGCGACCGACGCCGCCGTTGCCCAGTCGTTGCTGGACAAGATGCTCAGGGAGATCACCAACGTCTCCTTCAACCGCGTGACCGTGGATGGCGACACCTCCACCAACGACAGCTTCATCCTGATCGCGGCCGGCACCTCCGGCGTGAGCATCGAGTCCGGGCAGTCGGCGGGCTACGCCGCGCTGTACGAGGCGGTGCGCGAGGTGGCCGTGTTCCTGGCCCAGGCCTTGGCGCGCGACGGCGAGGGCGCCACCAAGTTCGTCACCATCGAGGTGTCCGGTGGCCGCAATGGCGAGGAGTGCCTGAAGGTCGGCAAGGCGATCGCCCATTCGCCGCTGATCAAGACCGCACTGTTCGCCTCCGACCCGAACCTCGGCCGTCTTCTGGCCGCTATCGGCTATGCGGGCATCACGGACCTGGACGTGAATACCGTGCGCCTGTGGCTGGGGCCAGTGCTGGTGGCGGAGAACGGCGGCCGCCATCCGGCCTATGTCGAGGCCGAGGCGGCGGCGGTGATGAAGGAGTCCGACATCACCATCCGCGTGGACCTGGGGCGCGGCGAGGCGCGGGAGACGGTGTGGACCTGCGACTTCTCGTATGACTATGTGAAGATCAACGCGGAGTATCGCAGTTAAGGAGATGCTGAAAAATTCCATCCATGGCCTTTTTCAGTTCGGCTTGCCGCGAAGTGAATTTGCGGCAACCTCCGCCAATCGACGACAGACGTCGTGGATTGGCGTTGGGGCCTTCGGCCCCAGGCGGGATGCGCTGAATAATTCAGCGCTTCCCTAGGCCTGCGGAGGCTGTCGTGGCTCGACCGCCGTTGAGAGTCGTCTGCGCCGTCATCCGGCACGAAGACGGCCGCATCCTCGTCGCCCGCCGCCTGCCTCACCAGCCCCTCGGCGGGCTGTGGGAGTTCCCCGGCGGCAAGCTCGAGCCGGGCGAGTCCGAGCACGAGGCCCTTGCGCGCGAGCTGGAGGAGGAGGTCGGCATCAATCCGACCAAGGCCGGACACTGGATGGATGTCCGCCATCACTATCCCGACAGGGATGTGGTGCTGCATGTCTGGCGCGTGGCGGCCTGGCAGGGCGAGCCCGAGGGGCGGCTGGGCCAGCCGCTCGCCTGGGTCGAGCCCGCTGCGCTACCGGCGCGCGACTTTCCCGCTGCCAACCTGCCGATCGTCAATGCCCTGGCCCTGCCGCCGCGTTGCCTGATCACCGGCGAGGCCGGTTCGGATGCCGACTTTGTCGCTCGTCTCGAGCGGACGCTCGGCCTCGGGCTGCGCATGGTGATCCTGCGGGGCGGGCAGGCACTGCGCCTGGCGGACGCGGCTCTTCCCCGTATTCGCTCGGCAGGCGGAATCGCCATCCTCAATGCCGATCCCGCCGAGGCGTTGCGCCTTGGCGCGGATGGCGTGCATCTCAACCGCCGCCGGCTCATGGCGCTTGCTGCCCGTCCCGAGGGCCTGCGCTGGGTCGGGGCTTCCTGCCACGACGAAGCCGAACTGGCGCGCGCCGCACGTCTCGGGCTGGATTACGCCTTCCTCTCTCCCGTTCTCCCCACCGCCTCGCACCCCGGGGCGGCGACGCTGGGCTGGCCGCGTTTTGCCGGGCTGGTCGACGATCATGTCCTGCCGGTCTACGCCTTGGGCGGGGTGGGGGAGGCGGAGCTTCCTATCGCCCTCGGCCATGGCGCGCAGGGCGTGGCTGGCATCCGTGCCTGGTGGTGATGGTCTACACTCGTTCGTGACCCTGTCCCAGTGAGGTGATTGCGATGATCAAGGAACAGTTCGACACCACGGTTGAGGCCCTCAGGCAGCAGCGCGACGAGCTGCGGGTGCAGATGCACCTGCTGGGCATGGAGGCGCGCGAGGAATGGCAGGAGGCCGAGCAGGTATGGGAGCGCTTGGGCAACGCCCTGCGCCGCATCCGCAGCGAGGGGGCCTATCAGGCCAGTGAGATGATGGAAAGCTTCCGCCAGCTGGTGGATGAGCTCGAGGGGCAATATCGCAGGCTCAAGCCCGTGGAACGCCTCGCCGAGGGCATGGAGGATCTGCGCCAGATGCGCGACGAACTGCGCTTGCAGACAAAGCTGATGGGCATGGAGGCGCGCAAGGAGTGGGATGAGGCGGAGCAGGCCTGGGACACGCTGGGTGGGCGCATCGACGCGCTCAAGGACAAGACCGGCGAGGCGCTGGACGAGGCCGCCGAGGCCGCGCGCGAACTCAAGGACGACATCGCCGGGCGTTACCGCAAGATCAAGGAGCGGATGAAGGACTGATCCCGCTCTTCAAACAGGATGTTGAATAAGGCTTTCCATAGCCTTTTTCAACTCGATCCATCGCGGCACATGTCCGCGATGGTCTGCAAGCCATCCCTGGCTTGCGTTGCCGGGGGTGTCTGGTGCCGAAGGATCGGTTAACCTTGCCCTTCCAATGAGGAAGGGCGGGGTATGCACATGCACATGAGCGATGCAAAGTGGTGGCTTGGCAGCGCGGTCGTCATTGGTCTGCTGCTGTATGTCCTGCAGCACGACTTCTCCCGCCTGCGCGCGCCCGACATCCCCTTCGCCGGGCAGGTGGTCAAGCTTCCCTCGCCGACCTGCTCCCCAGTGGGCGGGCCGTGCGCCGTCTCCGATGCCCCCCGCATGCTGGCGCTCGAGCTGAGCGGCGACGTGCGCCCCCTGCGCCCCTTCGACCTCGAACTGCGCCTGCCCGATGCCGCCCTGCCGCAGGCCGGCCCTGCCTCCGTCGACTTCGTCATGGTCGGCATGGACATGGGGATGAACCGCTACACCCTGACCCGTCAGGCGGATGGCAGCTACCGCGCGAAGATCATCCTACCGGTCTGCAGCAGCGGCCGCAGCGATTGGGTGGCGAAGGTGAGCGCGATCGTGGGGCAGGAGATGTGGACGGCGGAGTTCCCCTTCGTCGCCGAGGCATCGATGGGTCAGCATGACTGACTCCCTCCCTCAGCCCTTGAGCAGCACGTAGACCGCGCCGGTTCCCCCGTCCATCGGCCGGGCCGAGCAGAACGCCAGCACGTCCTCGCGCTGCGGCAGCCAGCGGTTGAGCAGGCGCTTGAGCCGGGCTTGGCCGGTAGGGGAGTGGTAGCCCTTGCCGTGGATGATGCGGACGCAGCAATGCGGATTGCCGCGGTGCTGGTTGAGGAAGCGGGCCAGGGCTGTCCGCGCCTCGTCCACCGTGTGGCCGTGCAGGTCGAGCACCGCACCCATGCTGTACTGCCCGCGCCGCAGCTTGCGCAGTACCTGGCGCGATACCCCGTCGCGCAGGTAGAGCAGAGCCTCGCCGTGCTCCAGCTCTCCTGGGTCGTAGTCGCTGAGCATGTCGTGGATGACCCTTTCCGCATCCAGCTCGCGCTGGCGCGGACGCGCGGACGGGCGGGGCGGCTGGTGCGTCACTCGCTCATGGCTGAGGGGGCGGATCTCGCCGCTCAAGGCGCCGATCTCGGCGTGGAACAGTCGGATGTCGTCCTCGTTCATGCGCGGGATTCAGGGTGGACGTAACAGTGGCCATCAGTATAGTGAGTGCTCTGGGGAAACTCTGCAAAACCCCATCCTTGGGGGTTTGCAGATTGGCTCGTCGCGAAATGAATTCGCGACGGCCTCCGCGAATCAACGACCTACGTCGTTGTTCACGTTGGGGCATCCTTGCCCCAAGCAGGATGCTCTGCTGATGAAGGGCATCCCTCACCACAGGGTCACGATGGGGTTGCATGGATATCCTGGTTTCCAACGATGACGGCGTCTACTCACCCGGATTGCGCGCCCTGGCCGACGCCATGCGGCCGCTCGGCCGGGTTGTCATCGTGGCCCCCGACCGCGACCGCAGCGGCGCCAGCAACTCGCTGACCCTCGGCCGCCCGCTGCGCCCCAAGCTCCTTGCGGAGGATGTCTGGTCGGTGGACGGCACGCCGACCGACTGCGTCCACCTCGCCCTGACCGGCCTGCTGCCGTTCCGTCCCAACATCGTCCTGTCCGGCATCAACCATGGCCCCAACCTGGGCGATGACGTGCTCTATTCGGGCACCGTCGCGGCGGCCACCGAGGGGCGCTCGCTCGGCCTGCCTGCAATCGCCGTGTCGATGGAGAGCTTCGACCCCGAACATCTGGAGACCGCCTGCCGCGCCGTGCGCCTGCTGGTCGAAAGCATGGGTAATCACCCCCTTCCGCGCGACACCCTGCTCAACGTCAACGTGCCGGATCGGCCCTGGGAAGCGATACGCGGCATGCGCTCCACCCGCTTGGGCAAGCGCCATCCGTCCGCGCCGATGGTGGCCGACACCGACCCGCGCGGCAAGGCGATCTACTGGATCGGCATGGCGGGCGCGGCAGCGGACGATGGCGAAGGCACCGACTTCCAGGCCCTGCGCGACGGCTTCATCTCGGTCACCCCGATCCATTTCGACATGACCCGGCACGACGCCCTGGGTGTGCTTGGCGCCTGGCTTCCCCATGCCGGTCCTGCGTGATCCCCTCATCCGCGGCAGCGGGCTGACCTCGCCGCGCGTGCGCGAGCGCCTGATCGAGCGCCTGCAGGCCGCCGGCATCGCCGATGGCCGGGTGCTGGAGGCCATCCGGCGTACTCCGCGCCACCTGTTCGTCGACGAGGCCTTCGCCGGGCGTGCCTACGAGGATACCGCCCTGCCGATCGGCCATGGACAGACCATTTCCCACCCCTACACGGTGGCGCGCATGAGCGAGGCGATCCTGCGCGACGGCGTGCCCGGCAAGGTGCTCGAAATCGGTACCGGCTCCGGCTACCAGACGGCCATCCTCGCGCACCTCACCAACCAGGTGTTCAGCATCGAGCGGATCAAGGCCCTGCAGGACCAGGCCCGCGCGCGCCTCAAGCTGCTCGAGCGTTTCAACGTCCGCCTGCGCCATGCGGATGGCTGGCAGGGGTGGTCCGCGCATGGCCCCTACGACGCCATCCTGGTGGCGGCCGCGCCGGACCTGATCCCCCCGCGCCTGCTCGAGCAACTCGCCGAGGGCGGGCGGATGGTCATCCCGGTCGGCCCGCAGGGCGGTGCGCAGAAGCTGCTGATGATCCGGCGCGAGGAAGGCGAGTTGCGGGAACAGGTGCTTGAGCCTGCCAGCTTCGTCCCGCTGGTGAGCGGGGCCATTGCATGAGGATCCTTGCATGAGGTTGTTCGGGGCCATGTACGACCGGGTGATCGGCTGGAGCAGCCATCCCCGCGCCCCCTGGTTTCTCGGCGGGATGAGCTTCGCCGAGTCCTCCTTTTTTCCGATCCCTCCGGACGTGTTGCTGGCGCCAATGTGCGTGGCGCGTCCGCCCGCCTGGTGGCGGCTGGCCCTGCTTACCACCCTCGCCTCGGTGGTGGGCGGCCTGTTCGGCTACCTGCTCGGTGCTTTGTTCCTCGACCTGCTCACGCCGTGGATCGACCAGATGGGGTATGCCCCGGCCATGGAGCAGGCGCGTGCCTGGTTCGCCGCATGGGGCTTCTGGGCCGTGTTCCTGGCCGGCTTCTCGCCCATCCCCTACAAGGCATTCACCATCACCGCCGGTGCGCTCGGCATGCCGCTCATCCCCTTCGTGCTCGCCTCCCTGTGCGGGCGGGGGGGGCGCTTCTTCCTCGTGGCCTGGCTCATGTCGCGCTTCGGCGCGGCCTTCGAGGCGCGCCTGCGGCCGTTCATGGAGTGGCTCGGCTGGGGGCTGGTGGCCGTGGTCGGGTTGGCCTATGTCCTGATGACATAGGTCCCAGAGACCGATGCCCTCGACCGCACGCCTCCTCGTCGTCGGCCTGTTGCTTGTCTTGTCCGGTTGCTCCGGGCCGGCGGTCCGCTTCGCCCCCGAGGACGGCGTGCATGTCGTCCGGCGGGGGGAGACCCTGTACTCCATCGCCACGGCCCATGACATGGACTGGCGCGAGGTGGCCAGCCGCAATGGCATCCGTCCCCCCTACACCCTCCATGTCGGCCAGCGTCTTCTCCTGGCAGGGAAGACCGTGACGCAAGACGGGGCCGTCGCCGACCCTGCCCCGAAGGCCACCGCAAAGGCGAGAAAGGAAGCGGCTCCGCTGCCTCCGGTCGGCAAGATCGCCTGGGCCTGGCCGACCGAGGGGCGCGTGGTCAGCAGCTTTCTCGCGGGTCACGCGACCCGCAAGGGGATCGA
>JBMOQP010000011.1:82818-99892 GCA_049322715.1 Pseudomonadota bacterium | reverse complement strand
CCACCGCAAAGGCGAGAAAGGAAGCGGCTCCGCTGCCTCCGGTCGGCAAGATCGCCTGGGCCTGGCCGACCGAGGGGCGCGTGGTCAGCAGCTTTCTCGCGGGTCACGCGACCCGCAAGGGGATCGACATTGCGGGCGAGCTTGGCCAGCCGGTGCGCGCGGCGGCGAGCGGGGAGGTGGTCTACAGCGGTTCGGGCCTTGCGGGTTATGGTCGGCTCATCATCTTGAAACACGACGAGCGTTTCTTGAGTGCATATGCCTATAACCAGGCTTTATTGGTCAGTGAGGGCGAAACTGTGCAGTCTGGTCAAATCATCGCCCGCATGGGGCAGGCGGAGGCCGGCAAACCCATGCTGCATTTCGAGATTCGCCTGGATGGCAACCCGATCGACCCCCTGCGGCAATTGCCGCAGGCCAGCCGCTGATTCGCCGGAGAGCCGAGTGATGCGTGTCCAAGAAGATGAACTCGATATCCATGCCGTCCACCTCGAGGAGGAGATCCACGAGACTGAGACCGAGGGCGAGCCGACCGAGCGGGAAGGCGAGGGCGAAGTATTCGTTGCCGGAAGCTACGGCGCGGAAGGGGCGGACATCACCCGTCTCTACCTGAACGACGTCGAGTGCCACGGCCTCCTCACCCCGGAACAGGAGCGCCATTTCGCCCGTCTCGCCCGCTCCGGGGACGGAGCCGGCCGTGAGCGGATGATCGTCTGCAACCTGCGTCTGGTGGTGAAGATCGCCCGCCGCTACATGCATCGCGGACTCGATCTGTGCGACCTGATCGAGGAAGGCAACCTTGGCCTGATGCGCGCGGTGGAGAAGTTCGACCCTGAGCGCGGCTTCCGCTTCTCCACCTATGCCACCTGGTGGATCCGCCAGACCATCGAACGGGCGCTGATGAACCAGGGCCGCACCGTGCGCCTGCCGATCCACATCGTCAAGGAAATCAACGTCTACAACCGTGCGGCGCGCAAGCTCTCGCAGGAGCTCAACCACGAGGCGACCATGGAGGAGATCGCCGAGTGCCTGGATCGCGACCTCGACGACGTGATGCGCCACATGAGCTACGGGGAGCGCATCACTTCGATCGACACCCCGCTGCGCGGCGACCCGGATCATTCCCTGATGGAGATGATCCCTGACGAGAACAACCACGATCCAGCCCAGCTCGTGCAGGGGGAGCTTGCCCAGGAGCGCATCGAGGACTGGCTGGCCCGTCTCGAACCCAAGCAGCGCGAGGTGGTCGAACGGCGCTTCGGCCTGCACGGGCACGAGCCGCACACCCTGGAGGCCATCGGCGACATCCTCGGCGTGACCCGCGAGCGGGTGCGCCAGATCCAGCTCGAGGCGCTGCGCCGCCTGCGGCGCATGAGCCAGGCCGAAGGCCAGTCCTCGGACACCATGCTGGACGAGGAGTGATCCCATCCCGGCAGGCGTGAGCGTGGGGAGGCCCTCGGGCTGCTAGAATGACTGCTCGCGCCATACACCCTTCCTGCCCGTGATCCCACCCCTGTTATCCATCCGGGACCTGCATCTTGCCTTCGCCACCCCGGCCGGGGAGCGCGAGGTGCTGCGTGGGGTCGGCTTTGACGTGCCCGCGGGGGGGCGTGTCGCGCTGGTCGGGGAATCCGGTTCGGGCAAGTCCATCACTGCCTTGGCCATCCTCGGCTTGCTTGAGCGCGAGGGCGCGCGCCTGAGCGGCGCCATTCGCTTCGAGGGCGAGGATCTGGCCCAGGCGAGCGAGGCACGTCTGCGCGCCCTGCGCGGCCGCGCCATCGGCATGATCTTCCAGGAGCCGATGAGCGCCTTCAACCCGTTGCACACCGTCGGCCGCCAGGTCGCCGAGACCCTGCTCGTGCACGAAGGACTGACGGCACAGGCAGCACGCGAGCGCGCCATCGAGCTGCTTGAGCTGACCGGCATCCGTGAGCCGCGTTCGACGGTGGATGCCTTCCCGCACCAGCTCTCCGGCGGTCAGCGCCAGCGCGCCATGATTGCCATGGCGCTGGCGTGCAGGCCGCGCCTGTTGATCGCTGATGAGCCCACCACCGCCCTCGACGTCACCCTCCAGGCGCAGATCCTCGACCTGCTGGCCCGCCTGCAGCGCGAGATGGGCATGGCGGTGCTAATGATCACCCACGACCTGCCGCTGGTACGCCGCTTCGCCGAGCAGGTGGTGGTCATGCGCCAGGGCGCGGTGGTTGAGCAGGGGGGCGTGGAGGACGTGTTCTCCCGGCCGGCGCACGACTACACCCGCCTGCTGCTGGAAAGCGCGCCGGTGCGCGATATCGCCCCGCCGCGCGCGCAGGCGGCCGTGCTCGAGGCGCGTGCGGTGCGCTGCGTGCGCGAGGGGCAGGGCGGTGGCCTGTTCCGCCGGGCGAGGGGGCAGACCATCCTGCACGGCATCGACCTTGCGCTTCGTGCTGGAGAGACCCTCGGCGTGGTCGGCGAATCCGGCTCGGGCAAGACCACCCTGGCCCATGTCCTCCTGCGCCTGCTGGCGGGCGAGGGCGAAATCAAGATCGATGGCGTGGACTGGCAGGCCCTGCGTGGCGAGCCCCTGCGCCGCGCCCGCCGCAGTGCCCAGGTGGTGTTCCAGGACCCGTTCGCCGCGCTGTCCCCGCGCATGACCATCGAGCAGATCGTCGGTGAGGGCCTGCGCGTGCATGAGCCGGAGCTCGACAACGGAGCCCGCCGCACCCGGGTGATCGAGGCGCTGGAGGAGGTCGGCCTCGGCGCGGACATGCTGTGGCGCTATCCGCACGAGTTCTCTGGCGGGCAGCGTCAGCGCATCGCCATCGCCCGTGCCCTGGTGCTGCGCCCGCGGCTGATCGTGCTGGACGAGCCGACCAGCGCGCTGGACGTGTCGGTGCAGAAGCAGGTGCTGACCCTGCTGCAGGAACTGCAGCGCCGTCACGGCCTGAGTTACCTGCTCATCACCCACGACCTGCGCGTGATCCGCGCCATGGCCCACCGGGTCATGGTCCTGCGCGACGGCAGGGTGGTGGAGGAGGGCGAGACCCTCGACCTGCTGGCCAACCCGCGCGAGGAGTACACCCGCGTCCTGGTCGAGGCGGCTGGCCTGATGCAGGACTCGGCATGAGGCTCGCCTTGAACCCCGTGCGCGTCATCGGCTTCGACCTGGATGACACCCTGTGGTCCATCGAACCGGTCATCCGGCGCGCCAACCGCGTGCTGTTCGACTGGATCGACACGCGCTACCCGCGCATCACCCACGGCCACACGCCAGACAGCCTGCACGCGGTGTGCCTGAACTACATGCGCGCCCGCCCCGGGCAGCGGCATGACCTGACCACCCTGCGCAAGGCCTTCCTGCGCCATCTTGGCCGCGAGGCGGCCTACGCGGAGGACTTCGCCGAGGAGGCGTTCGCGGCGTTCTACGCCGCACGCAACGCGGTCGAGCTGTTCCCCGAGGTCGAGGCGGTGCTGGCCGCGCTCGCGCGCCGCCATGCCCTCGTGGCACTCTCCAACGGCAATGCCTGCATCGAGCGCATCGGCCTCGCGCGTCACTTCCGCCTGGCGGTCAACTCGGCCGAGGCGGGGGCGGGCAAGCCCGACCCCCGCATGTTCCACCTTGCCCTCGAGCGCCTGGGCGAGCCGGCGGATGCCATGGTGCACGTCGGCGACCACCCCGAGCACGACGTGCTCGGCGCCCACAACGCGGGGGTGCGGGCCATCTGGATCAACCGGCTGGGCTCTCCCTTTCCTGGCCACATGCCGGCGCCATGGGCCATCATCGCGAACCTCGCCCAACTGCCGCCGTTGCTGGCCGGGGAATCGGGGTGGGAAACCGGTGCCTGCCCCGCGCCGCACCTGCATCAGGACAACACTTGAAATACTCCGATCATTCCGGCATCGCACTCATCAACCACGTTCGCGCGGCTTTCATGGTACCCTTGCGGGCATTTTTAGCCCGCTGCAAACCACTCAGACGGAACCCCGTGGATTCTTCCCCTTCCCCCATCATCCCGCGCGATGCGCACTGCATCTCGCGCAAGAACATCAGTAAGAACGCCCTCAACGTCCTCTACCGCCTGCACGAGGCCGGCTTCCGCGCCTGCCTGGTCGGCGGCGGCGTGCGCGACCTGCTCCTCGGCCGCGAGCCGAAGGACTTCGACATCGCCACCGACGCCACGCCCGAACAGGTGCGTCGCCTGTTCCGCAACTGCCGCCTGATCGGCCGTCGCTTCCGCCTGGCGCACGTGCTGTTCGGCAAGGAGATCGTCGAGGTCGCCACCTTCCGCGCCTCGGGTGACGACGTGCCTGGCCGGGCCACCGACGACAGCGGCCGCCTGCTGCGCGACAACGTCTATGGCACGCTCGAGGACGACGTCCAGCGTCGCGACTTCACCGTCAACGCGCTGTATTACGACATCGCGGATTTCAGCGTGCTCGACTACGTCGGTGGCATGCAGGACCTGCAGGACGGCGTGCTGCGCCTGCTCGGCGACCCCGAGACCCGCTACCGCGAGGATCCGGTGCGCATGCTGCGCGCCGCCCGCTTCGCCGCCAAGCTCGGCTTCCGGCTGCACCCCGACACCGAGCGGCCGATGAGTGATCTGGCGGAACTGCTCGAGGGCATCCCGCCGGCGCGCCTGTTCGACGAGTGCGTGAAGCTGTTCCATACCGGCCACGGCGTGGCCTCGCTGCACGAGCTGCGCCGGCTCGACCTGCTGCGCTGGCTGCTGCCGCCGGTCGACGCGGCGCTGGGCTTCACCCGCGACGAGGGCGCGGCGCTGCACTTCATCGAGACCGCGCTGGCCAATACCGACCGTCGCGTCGCGCAGGACCTTCCGCTGTCCACCGCCTTCCTGTTCGCCGCGCTGCTGTGGCCGGTGGTCGTGCTGCACGCCCAGGTGCTGGAGCACGAGGGCCAGCCCGATGCCGTCCTGCTGCAGCAGGCCGGCGATGAGGCCCTGCGCGTGCTGCAGTCGCGCATCGCCATTCCGCGCCACCTGCAGCTGCTGACCCGCGAGATCTGGGAGATGCAGCCGCGTTTCGCCCTGCACAAGGGGCGCGGGGTGGCTAGCCTGTACGGCCACCCACGCTTCCGCGCCGCCTACGACTTCCTCTTGCTGCGCGCACAGAGTGGCGAGCAGCAGGCCGCCGAGGATGCGGCATGGTGGATGGCCTTCGTCGAGGCGAGCCCGGAGCAGCAGCAGGGCGTCTCGGCGCCCGCGGGCGAGGGCGGTCGCAAGCGTCGCCGTGCCCCGCGCCGCCGCAAGGGCAAGGGCGAGGGTGCGGCCACACCGGCCGAGTGAGTCTCATGCCGCTTGCCTACATCGGCCTGGGCAGCAATCTGAACGACCCCGCGGGACAGGTCCGGCGCGCGCTCGGGGTGATCGCCGCGCTGCCCGAAAGTCGCCTCGCCGCGGCCTCGCGCCTCTACCGCAGCCCGCCGATGGGGCCTGTCGACCAGCCCGAATACATCAACGCGGTGGCGGCTCTGGAGACGGAACTCGCGCCGCGCGACCTGCTGCACGCACTGCAGGCCATCGAGCAAGACTTCGGCCGGGTGCGCCTGCGTCGCTGGGGCGAGCGTGTCATCGACCTCGATCTACTGCTGTATGACAATCTTCGCCTGGACTCGCCCGAGCTGACCCTGCCGCACCCGGGCATCGGCGAGCGCGCCTTCGTGCTCTGCCCGCTGGCGGAACTCGCCCCCGACCTCGTCATTCCCGGCCTCGGGCCGCTGGCCGACCTGCTGGCGGCGCGCGCCACAGACACCTGCGAACCCCTGGAGGAAGCCGCATGAGCCGTCCCCTGACCCTCGTCGACCTGCGCGGCATGAAGTCGCGAGGCGAGCGCATCGCCTGCCTGACCGCCTACGACGCCAGCCTTGCCCGCCTGGTCGAGGCCGCCGGCGCCGAGCTGGTGCTGGTGGGCGACTCGCTCGGCATGGTGGTGCAGGGGCATGACACCACCATCCCGGTCACCTTGGACGAGGTCATCTACCATACCCGCTGCGTGGCCCGCGGCCTCAGGTCCGTTTCGGGGCGCGCGGTGCTGATCGCCGACCTGCCGTTCATGAGCTACGCCACGCCGGAGCAGGCCCTGCACAGCGCGGCCAGGCTGATGAAGGAGGGGGGCGCGCAGGTGGTCAAGCTCGAGGGGGGGGCTCCACAGCTCGAGACGGTGCTGGCCCTCAGCCGCCAGGGCATCCCGGTCTGTGCCCACCTCGGACTCACCCCGCAGTCGGTGCACAAGCTCGGCGGCTACCGCGTGCAGGGCCGTGCCCCGGAGGCCGCGCAGGCGATGCTCAAGGATGCCCTGGCGCTGGAAAAGGCGGGGGCGGATCTGCTGATCCTCGAATGCATCCCCAGCCTTCTGGCCGAGGAAATCACCCGTGCCCTCGCCATCCCGGTGATCGGCATCGGCGCCGGCCCTGCCTGCGATGGCCAGGTGCTGGTCAGCTACGACCTGCTCGGCTACACCGCCCGTCCGCCGAAGTTCGCGCGCGACTACGCCGCGAGCCACGGGGCGCCCGGGCCTGCCCTGAAGGCCTTCGTCGAGGATGTCCGCAGTGGCGCCTTCCCGCAGCCTGAACATTGTTTCACTTGATCTAGCCACGCCCCCTCGGCCTAGTCATCGAAAGATCATGCAAACCCTTCACGCCATATCTGACCTACGTGCCGCCGTCCGCGCCCTGCGTGCGAAGGGCAAGCGCATCGCCTTCGTTCCCACCATGGGCAACCTGCACGCCGGCCACCTGGCCCTGGTGGAGCGGGCCCAGCAGGCCGCCGACGCCGTGGTGGTTAGCATCTTCGTCAACCCGCTCCAGTTCGGCGCGGGCGAGGACTTCGACAGCTACCCCCGTACCGAGGAGCGGGATGCCGCCCTGCTGGCGGAAGCGGGCGCCAGGCTGCTGTTCCTGCCCGCGGTCGATACCCTCTACCCGCACGGCCAGGCAGGCTGCACGCGGGTGATGGTGCCTGAGCTGTCGGACATCCTGTGCGGCGCCTCGCGTCCTGGCCATTTTGCCGGCGTCACCACGGTCGTGACCAAGCTGTTCAACATCGTCATGCCTGACGTCGCGGTGTTCGGGGAGAAGGACTACCAGCAGCTCGCCATCCTGCGCCGCATGGCGCGCGACCTCGACATGCCGATCGAACTGATCGGCCTGCCGACGGTGCGCGAGGCCGATGGCCTGGCGATAAGCTCGCGCAACGGTTACCTGAGCACGGAGGAGCGCGCCATCGCCCCCGGCTTGTACCGCACCCTGTGCGCGGCGCGTGAGGCCTTGCATGCGGGCCAGGCGCCGGCCATGGTCGAGGCAGAGGCCATCGAGCGTCTACATGCCCTGGGCTTCGTCCCCGACTACGTCAGCGTGCGGCGCGCCGAAGATCTCTCCCATGCGGTCGTGGGCGAGGCGGGAAGTCTGCGCATCCTGGCCGCCGCGCGTCTTGGGCGGACCCGGCTGATCGACAACCTGCCGGTCTGAGGCGGCGCCATGGCCGTCGAACCGAGTGACATCATCGGCAGCGTGGCGGCCGTCCTCACCACCATCGCCTTCGTGCCACAGGCGGTGAAGACCTGGCGCAGCCGTCATGCGCGCGATCTCTCGCTGAGCATGTTTCTGATCTTCACCCTCGGCGTGCTGGGCTGGCTGGCCTACGGCCTGCTCATCGGCTCCTGGCCAATCATCGTCGCCAACACCGTCACGGCTGCCTTGTCGGGCAGCATCCTGTTCTTCAAGCTTCGCTACGGGTAGGTTCATGGGTCTGCGTGTGGTGATCTTCCTGCTCGGACTGGTATTCCTGCCGCTGGAGGCTGCGGACAAGCCGCCCGCGGCCGCCATCGCCTCTGCCCATCCGCTGGCCACCGAGGCAGGCTTTGCCATCCTCGCGGCGGGCGGCAATGCCTTCGATGCCGCCGTAGCGGTCAGCGCCGCGCTGGCGGTGGTCGAGCCCTATAGCTCGGGCCTCGGTGGAGGAGGGTTCTGGCTGCTCCATGAGGCGGAAAAGGACCGGCAGGTGATGATCGACGGGCGCGAGCGGGCGCCTCTGGCCGCACACCGGGACATGTACCTTGATGCGCAGGGCAAGCCGGTCCCGTGGCTGTCGATGGACGGGGCGCTGGCGGCGGGCATTCCCGGGGTGCCGGCCGCGCTTGACCACCTGGCGCGGGAGTACGGCCGCCTGCCGCTGGCGGCCTCCCTGGCGCCGGCCATCCGCCTCGCGCGCGAGGGGTTCCCGGTCACCGGTCACTACCGTCGCATGGCCGGCTTCCGCCTGGGGGCTTTTGCGGACTCGCCCGAGGCGGCACGACTGTTCCTGAAGAACGGAGATGTGCCGCCGCTCGGGCACGTGATCCGCCAGCCGGAGCTTGCGGAGGTGCTGGGGCGGATGGCGGAAGAGGGGGCGGACGGCTTCTACCGCGGCGAGGTGGCGCGCCGGCTCGTGGCCGGGGTGCGCGCGGCGGGGGGTATCTGGAGCGAAGAGGACCTCGCCGGCTATCGCGTGGTCGAGCGCGAGCCGGTGCGCGGCCGCTACCGTGGCCACGAGATCATCTCCGCTGCGCCTCCGTCCTCTGGCGGGGTGGCACTGGTCACCATGCTCAACATCCTCGCAGGCTACGATCTGGCCGCGCTGGACGAGGCCAGGCGCATCCATCTTGTTGTCGAGGCCATGCGCCGCGCCTACCGCGACAGGGCGGAATACCTGGGCGACCCCGATTTCGTTGTCATGCCCCTCGAACGCCTGCTGCATCCCTTCTACGCGGACGGCCTGCGGATGTCGGTCCGCCCGGACCGCGCGATGCCGAGCGCCAGCCTGCCGGGGGCGGTGCCCCCGGGGGGAGGGGACGACACCACCCATTTCTCCATCCTCGACCAGGATGGCAACGCGGTCTCCGCCACCCTGAGCATCAACTATCCGTTCGGGGCCGTCTTCGTGCCGCCCGGCACCGGCGTGCTGCTCAACGATGAGATGGACGACTTCTCGACCAAGCCCGGCGTGCCGAACGCCTATGGCCTGGTGGGCGCCGAGGCCAATGCCATCGCGCCCGGCAAGCGCATGCTCTCGAGCATGACGCCGACCTTCGTGCGCAGCGACGAGCGGCTGGCGGTCCTCGGTTCCCCGGGCGGCAGCCGCATCATCACCATGGTGCTGCTGGGCACGCTGGAGGTCGTGGAGGGCAAGCCGCCGCTGGAGTGGGTGTCGCGCCCGCGCATCCACCACCAGTACCTGCCGGACGTGCTGCAGCACGAGCCGGGGGCGCTGGACGAGTCCACCCGCAAGGGGCTGGCGGCGCGGGGTCATGTCCTGCGCGAGCAGCAGCCCTGGGGGAACATGCAGGCCATACTGTGGGAGCGGGCGAACGACGGCCGGGTGGAGGCGGCCAGCGATCCACGGGTCGAGGGCATGGCGGCGGTGAGGATTGTGCGGGACGAGTGAGGTCGGCCCGCCGCGAAAAAACAGAAGGACGCCTCGAAAAACCTTTCGAGGCGTCCGTGCGCCACAGGGATGTAGCGCCGCGCAATCGCGCAAGCGATTGAAATAGCGTGAGCTCGGTGCCGCTGGATACATCCCTGTATCCAGCCCTTCGGGGAATGCTGAACGCTGGCTTGCGCCAGCTTCGCGTTAAGCTGGCGCAAGCCCGCGTTCCATCGTTGCTCCCTGCAACGATGTTGGTTTCCCGCGACGAACGTCCTCGAAAAACCCCAAGGATGGGGTTTTTCGAGGTTCCCAGAAAAAACAAAGGCCGCCCATCGAGGCGGCCTCCTCGTAGTCCGGACTGTTGGTCGTCAGCCGGTATTGCGCATCCCCGCCGCGATGGCGTTGATGGAGCGCAGCAGCGGCAGCAGCCACATCTCGCGCTCTTCGTCGGACAGCGATTCGTCGCGGTAGCGCTTGAGCAGGGTGACCTGGATGTGGTTGAGCGGGTCCAGGTATGGGTTGCGGCGCTGCATGGAGGTGCCGAGCACCGGGTCGATCTCGAGGAGGTCGTCCACGCCGGCGACGCGCAGCACCTCCTGGAGCGTGCGCTGGTATTCGCCGCTGATCATGCCGTAGACCTGCTCGGCCATGGCGCGGTCCTGGACCAGTTCCGAGTACTCGCGCGCGATGTGCATCTCGCCCTTGGTCAGCGACATCTGGGTGTTGCGCAGCAGGCTGTGGAAGAACGGCCAGCCGTCGAACATGGCGCGCAGCAGTTCGAGCTGCCCCGGATGCTTCCGTTGCCAGTGCTCGAGCGCGCTGCCGATGCCGAACCAGGCGGGCAGGGTGTGGCGCGCCTGCGCCCAGCCGAATACCCAGGCGATGGCGCGCACGGAGTACTTGGAGATGTCGCCCTTCTTGCGGTGCGAGGGACGCGAGCCGATGTTCATCAGGCCGATCTCGCGCACTGGGGTGGCCTCGTAGAAGTAGGGGATGAAGCCCGGCGTGCGGTCGGTGAGCTCGCGGTAGGCCTCCTCGCCGTAGCCCGCCATCTCCGCCATCGCGGCCTCGAACTCGGGGCGCGGGCGGGGCACGTCGAGGACCAGGTGGCGGGTGGCCTTCATCAGGCCGGTGGCGCCCATGGTCAGTTCGTAGATGGCGGTCTCGGTGTTGCTGTACTTGGTGGACAGCACCTCGCCCTGCTCGGTGAACTTGATCTGGCCGAGCACGGTGCCGACCGGCAGGGACAGGATGGATTCGTGGGTCGGGCCGCCGCCGCGGGCGACAGTGCCGCCGCGGCCGTGGAACAGACGGAAGCGGACGCCGCGCGAGCGGGTCAGCTCCAGCACCTTGAGCTGGGCCTGGTAGAGGTTCCAGACCGAGGCCAGCACGCCGCCGTCCTTGCAGGAGTCGGAGTAGCCGAGCATGACCTCTTGCAGGTCGCCCGAGGCGGCCAGCAGCTCGCGGTAGACGGGGTTGTCGAGCAGCAGGGTGAGCACCTGCTCGATGTGCTCGAGGTCCTCGATGGTCTCGAACAGCGGCGAGACCAGCAGGTTGCAGTACGGCTTGCCATTCTGGTCGTAGCCCGAGAGACCGGCGAGGTAGGCGAGGTACATGACTTCCATGACGTGGCTGGCGGCATGGGTCATGGAGATGACGTAGGCGCCGAAGGCGTCCGCGCTGACGTTCTGGCGCATGGAACGCATCACGTCGAACACGCGCAGGGTCTGCAGGGTATCGGGGGTCAGCGCGTCCGGATCGATGGCCGGCGCGGGACGCTGGATGCGCTCGGCCAGCACGCGCAGGCGATCTTCCTCGCCGTGGTCGAGGTAGTTCAGGCCCGGCTCGATCTGGTCGAGGATCTCGGCCACCGCCTCGGTGTGGCGGGTGGACTCCTGGCGGATGTCGAGCTGGAACAGGTGGAAGCCGAAGGTCTCCGCCAGGCGGGTGAGGTCCTTCAGCTCGGCGTCGGCCAGCAGGTGGTCGCCGTTCTCGAGCAGCGAGTCGCGGATGCGGTACAGGTCGCCGACGAATTCGGCCGGCCCCTGGTAGGCATCGCCCGGCAGCGGCATGGCATTGCCTTCCTTGAGGCGGCGCACGTAATCCAGGTTGCGGCTCAGGCGGTAGTGCATGATGCGCAGCTTGGTGCGGTAGGGCTCGTCCTCGAAGTGCTCGTCGCCCTCGTTGCCGAACACCGCGGCGACAAAGCGCTGGTCCTCCTCGAGCGCCAGCTGGCGGATGCAGATGGTCGGGCAGAGGCTGATGGAATGGGTCAGGCTGCGGCCCAGGGCGAACACCCGCTGGCGGTATTCCTCCAGCACCATCTCGGCGGCCATCGCCACGGCCTGCTCGGTGGTCTCCGGGGTGACGAAGGGATTGCCGTCGCGGTCGCCGCCGATCCAGGAGCCGAAGCGCAGGAAGCTCGGCACCTTCACCTGCTGGGCCAGGTCCTGGCCGAAGTTGGTGGCGACGGCCTTCTCCAGATAGCGATAGGTGACCGGAACGGCGCCGAAGATGCTCTGGCGGAAGTAGTACAGGCCCTGGCGGATCTCGTCCTCCACCTTCGGCCGCACGCTGCGCACCTCGTTGGTCTTCCACAGGGCGAGGATGTGGGTCTTGATCGCCTGGACGGTGTCCGCGTACTCGGTGTCGCCGATGCCGGGGCGGTCCAGCTCGCTGGAGAGGACGAAGATGCGGCGCTGCTGGTCCATCACCGTGCGGCGCTTGGCCTCGGTGGGGTGGGCGGTGAACACCGGGATGTACTGCAGGTTGTCGAGCAGGGTCTGCAGCTGGCCGGCGGTCATGCCTTCCTTGCTGAATTCGCGCAGGGTGTCGTGGAACGAGCCCTTCCACAGGTTGAGGCCGCGGCGCACCATGCGGCGGCGCTGCTGGTGCTGGAAGTCTTCCTCGGCGATGTTGACCAGGCTGAAGTAGATGCTGAAGGCGCGCACCACCTGGGTGAGCTTGTCCGCCGGCAACTCCTTGATGACCTCGATCAGCCGCGCGTGGGTGCGGGGGTTGGGCTGCTGGCGTTGACGGATGAAGCCCTTGCGCAGGGTTTCGACGGCCTCGAAGACCTCCTCGCCGGCCTGTTCGAGGACAATCTCGCCCAGCAGCTGGCCGAAAAGTTTGACCCGTGCGCGCAAGGCGGCATCGTGCTGGGCTTTGGAGGCGGAACGTTTGGGCATGGGCTTGTTACCGTGGTCTGGGCGACATGCAGGAAACAGGCCCCGGCATCCCTGCCGAGGCCGTTCTGGCGGTAGGGCCCTGGCCCCTGCCGTCGCATCATTTGTTCACAAAGGTTGTTCATTATAGCTGGAATGCCGTCCAGGCTGCGCGCCTGTATCTTCATGTACCAAGAACGCCTTCATTTTCCCTTGGGGGGAGCACGCATGCGTATCGGTATCTATGGACTGGGTCGTATGGGGGCCAACATGGCCCGCCGGCTGGTGCGGGCCGGGGTCGAGGTGGTGGGCTACAACCGAAGCCGGGGGCCGATCGAGGAACTGGGCGCGGAAGGGGCCGGGTTCCTGCCGGCCCATTCGCTGGATGCCTTCATCGACCAGTTGCCCGAGCCGCGCATCGTCTGGCTGATGCTGCCGGCGGGGGAGGCGACCGAGGCGGCGATCGAGAGCCTCCTGCCGCGCCTCACGCCGGGTGACCTGCTGGTCGACGGCGCCAACGCGTTCTACCAGGACACCCTGCGCCGCGGCGAGCGGATCGCCCCGACCGGCGTGCGCTTCATGGACGTGGGCGTGTCCGGCGGCATCTGGGGGCTGCGCAACGGCTATTGCGTGATGGCGGGCGGAAGCCAGGAAGACGCGGCGCGCATCGAGCCGGTGCTGAAGGCGCTGGCGCTGGCGCCGGACCGCGGCTGGGCGCATGTCGGCCCGCTGGGGGCCGGCCACTTCACCAAGATGGTCCACAACGGCATCGAGTACGGCATGATGCAGGCCCTGGCCGAGGGCCTGGCGTTGCTCAAGGCGAAGGAACCCTTCGCCATCGACCTCGCCCAGGTCAGCGAGTTGTGGCGCCACGGCTCTGTGGTGCAGAGCTGGCTGCTCGACCTCACCGCCGGGGCGCTGGCGCAGGACCAGCAGCTGGCCGCCATCGCCCCCCGCGTGTCCGATTCCGGCGAGGGACGCTGGACGGCGAAGGAGGCCATCGACCTCGGCGTGGCCGCGCCCGTCATCTCCCTCGCCCTGCACATGCGCTTCGCCAGCCAGGGCAACGCGGACTACGGCAACAAGCTGTTGGCGGTCATGCGCCAGGCTTTTGGCGGTCATGCCATCATGCCGGCGGGGGAGTGACGCCATGCCCGGCGGCGTGATCTCCTCGGGCGGGCTCAACGGTCTCGCCCAGCCCTGTGCCTTCGTCATCTTCGGCGCGACCGGCAACCTCGCGGTCAACAAGCTGCTGCCCGCGCTCTACCACCTCGACCGTCACGGTCGCCTGCCCGCTTCGCTGACCGTGGTCGGCTTCGGCCGGCGGGCGTGGAGCGACGAGCAGTGGCGCGAGGAGATGGGCTCCGTCCTGCGCGATCAGCTCGGCCCGCAGTTGCGGGAGGAGGTGCTGGGGCGCTTCCTTGCCCGCCTGCGCTTCGTCGAGGGGGACCTGCAGGCCGAAGAGGATTACCGGCGCCTGCGCAGCCGCCTGCTGGACGGGGCGGAATCGACACACCTGATCTTCTATCTGGCCATCGCGCCGGATCAGTACAGCGTGGTCAGCGACCGTCTCGGCGAGGTGGGGCTGCACGAACAGACGGTCGGCTGGCGGCGGCTGGTGGTGGAGAAGCCGTTCGGCTACGACCTGGAGAGCGCCAAGCTGCTGGACGCTCGCCTGCACCGGCACTTTTCCGAGCGGCAGGTATTCCGCATCGACCACTACCTCGGCAAGTCGACGATCCAGAACATCCTCGTGTTCCGCTTCGCCAACCTGTTCCTCGAGCCGCTGTGGAACCGCAACTACATCGACCACGTGCAGATCTCGCACGCAGAAGACAAGGGCATCGCCCGCCGCGCGGGCTACTACGACCAGGCCGGCGCCCTGCGCGACATGATCCAGAGCCACCTGCTGCAGATGCTCACCCTGGTGGCGATGGAGCCGCCCGCGAGCCTTGAGGCCGAGGCCCTGCGCGACGAGAAGGTCAAGGTGCTGCGCTCGATCCGCCCCATCCCGCCGCGCGCGGTGCATGCGCATGCCTTCCGCGCCCAGTACACGCGTGGCCAGGTCAAGGGCCGGCCGGTGCCGGGCTATGTGGAGGAGGAGGGGGTGGCGATGGACAGCGCGACCGAGACCTATGCGGCGCTCAAGCTCTACATCGATAATTGGCGCTGGCGCGGCGTGCCGTTCTACATTCGCACCGGCAAGCGCCTGCCGGAGAACACCTCGATGGTGAGCGTGCGCTTCCGCCATCCGCCGCAGCAGCTGTTCCGTGAGACCCCGGTCGAGCAACTCAAGCCGAACTGGCTGCTGCTCGGCATCCAGCCCTGCGACAGCCTGCGGCTGGAGGTGCAGACCAAGCGCGAGGGGCTGGAGCTGCGCACCACCACGACCCAGCTGGACGCCACCTACTGCGAGAGCGAGGCATCGCGCCTGGGCGCCTACGAGGCCCTGCTGCTCGACGTCATGAGCGGCGACCAGTCGCTGTTCCTGCGCTACGACGAGGTGGAGTGGGCCTGGCGGGTGGTCGATCCGGTACTCAAGGTGTGGGCGCAGGAGCGCGACTTCATTCACACCTACCCGGCGGGGAGCTGGGGGCCGGACGAGTCATCCCGCCTGTTCGACCAGGACGATCACGTCTGGCGTAATGTCCTCTGAACGTATTCACTGTAAATAGAAAAACCACCCGCACGATCAGACAGCGAGCAGCGATATGACACGCCCCACCAAACGGCAGGCATGGAAAGCCCTGGAAAAACACTACGCAATGATGCGCCAGGTGCGCATGCGGGATCTGTTCAACAACGATCCGCGGCGTTTCGATCGCTTCAGTCTGCAGGTCGGCGAGCTGTTCCTCGACTACTCGAAGAACATCGTCATCGACAAGACCATGAACAAGCTCATGGACCTGGCCCGCGCGTCGAATGTCGAGGACTGGCGGGCGAAGATGTTCGCGGGCGAGAAGATCAACTTCACCGAAAACCGCGCGGTGCTGCACGTCGCGTTGCGCAACCGCGCCAATACGCCCGTCATGGTCGATGGCGAGGACGTGATGCCCAAGGTCAACGCGGTGCTCGAGCGCATGAAGCGTTTCAGCGAGGCCGTGCGCGGGGGGCAGTGGCTGGGCTACACCGGCAAGCGCATCACGGACGTGGTCAACCTCGGCGTGGGTGGCTCGGACCTCGGTCCGAAGATGGTGTGCGAGGCCCTGGGATCCTACGCGCGGCTCGACCTGCGCGCCCATTTCGTCTCCAACGTGGCTCCGTCGGACATCGTCAGCACGCTCAAGAAGGTTGATCCCGAGACCACGCTGTTCATCGTCTCCTCCAAGACCTTCACCACCCAGGAAACCCTGGCCAACGCCCATACCGCGCGGCGCTGGTTCCTCGAGAAGGCCGGGGACGAGAAGCACGTGGCCAGGCATTTCGTGGCCGTGTCCACCAATGCCGAGGCCGTGCGCGCCTTCGGCATCGATACCGAGAACATGTTCGAGTTCTGGGACTGGGTGGGCGGGCGCTATTCGCTCTGGTCGGCGATCGGCCTCTCCATCGCCGTGCACGTTGGATTCGAGCACTTCGAGCAGCTGCTCGAGGGGGCGCACGCCATGGACCAGCATTTCCTCGAGGCGCCGCTCGAGCAAAACATGCCGGTGATCCTGGCCATGCTCGGCATCTGGTACACCAACTTCTTTGGTGCCGAAACCCATGCCGTGCTGCCCTACGGCACCCGCCTGCGCTCCCTGCCCGCCTACCTGCAGCAGGCGGACATGGAGAGCAACGGCAAGTCCATTGACCGGGAAAGCCGCTGGGTCGAGCATGCCACCGGCCCCATCCTATGGGGCGGGCACGGCACCAATGGCCAGCACGCCTTCTTCGAACTCCTGCACCAGGGCACCCGCCTGGTGCCCTGCGATTTCATCGTCGCCGCCAACACCCACAATCCGGTGGGAGACCAGCATGCCGCGCTGGTCTCCCACATGCTGGCCCAGACGCGCGTGTTGATGTGGGGGCGCACCCTGGCCGAGGTCGAACTGGAGATGCGCGAGCAGGGGGCGGACGCCGCCACGATCCGCAAGCTCGCGCCGCACAAGGTGATCCCCGGCAACAAGCCGAGCAACTCCATCCTCATGCGCGACCACACGCCCTACACCCTGGGCATGCTGATCGCGCTCTACGAGCACAAGATCTTCGCCCAGGGCATCGTCTGGCGTATCAACTCCTTCGACCAGTGGGGGGTGGAGCTCGGCAAGCAGATGGCGAACAGCATCCTGCCGCGCCTGCTGGCCGACGAGCCGGTGACCGAGTACGACGGCTCGACCAACGGGCTCATCGGCCGCGTCAAGAGCATGATGCATCCTTGAGTCGGTTGTCGGTTCGGGGAGTTGTAAACTGACCACTGACCACTGACCACTGACCACTGACCACTGACCACTGACCACTGACCACTGACCATGAAGCTCCTCGCCATCGACACCTCCACCGAGGCCTGTTCCGCCGCCCTCCTGATCGACGGCA
>JBMOQP010000011.1:0-82718 GCA_049322715.1 Pseudomonadota bacterium | reverse complement strand
ACTGACCACTGACCACTGACCACTGACCACTGACCACTGACCACTGACCACTGACCACTGACCATGAAGCTCCTCGCCATCGACACCTCCACCGAGGCCTGTTCCGCCGCCCTCCTGATCGACGGCACGGTGCTGGAGGAGTACGCGCTCGCCCCGCGTCAGCACACCCAGCTCATCCTGCCGATGGTCGAGCGCCTGCTCGCCGGGGCCGGGATGAGTCTGCGCCAGCTCGATGGCATCGCCTTCGGCCGCGGGCCGGGGGCCTTCACCGGCCTGCGCATCGCCGCCGGCGTGACCCAGGGCCTGGCCTTCGGCGCCGAGTTGCCGGTGGTGCCTGTTTCCAGTCTCGCCGCCCTGGCGCATGCCGCCTGGCGCCTGCACGGCGCGAACCGTGTGCTGGCCGCGCTGGATGCGCGGATGCACGAGGTCTACTGGGGGGCGTGGCACGTGGACGGAACGGGCGAGATGCGACTGGAGGGGGGGGAGCGGGTGATGCCGCCCGCCGAGGCCCCGGTGCCCCCCGATGCCGGCTGGTTTGCCGCCGGTCACGGCTGGCTCGCCTACGACGCCATCCTCACCCCGCGCTTCGCGGCCATCGAGTCGGGGCGCGACGCGCACCTCCTGCCGCGCGCGCACGACGTGGCCCTGATCGGGGCGCACCTCGCCCGTCATGGCGGCCTGCTTCCGGCCGGGGAGGCCCAGCCGGTCTACCTGCGCGACCGGGTGGCTGAAAAGCCGAAGCCGGCCTGACTCTGGGGAAGCGCTGAAAATTCAGCGCCTCCCGTTCAGGGCATGGATGCCTTGACGCGAACAAGGGCGCAAGCCCTTGATTCGCGGAGGCAACCGCGGTCCCGCATCGAAGTCCCTTCGGCCATCCATGGCCGAAGCCCCTGCGGGGTACGGCCGTCGAGAGCCGACATCCATGCCGGAAGCCCTGCAGGTGCGGCCCTCGAGAAAATTCACTTCGCGGTTGGCCGAGCTGAAAAAATCCAGGGAAGGATTTTTTTCAGCATGTACCTAGGGTCGTCGGTTTTCTGGCGCATTGCCTGGGCGGGGGCGCTTCCCCGTCAAAGAAGCCTGTTCTGATGCGCTCTCATGGATCTTGGCACGAACCTCGCATTGGTTCGGTCAATACCCCGGATCGCGGGGCTGCCAGGAGGTTTTTCCATGAGCCTGAACATGACATCCGCCCTTTTCCGCCGCCCCATGCCGGCGCGCGACCTGCATGCCTACCGCAAGGCCATGGCCGGGGCGCAGCTCGAGCAGCGGCGCCAGCAGGCCATGTTCACGCTCAGCCGCCAGCTGCCTACCACGTTGGAGCTGGAGCCCCTCGTGCGCCTGTTTGCGGACATCGTCCACAAGGTCGTTCCCTTTGACGGCCTGCACCTTGAGGTTGCCGGGGAGGGCTTCTCCTTCGTCCATGGCGAGGGGGCCGATCATGTCGCCGAATATGGCCTGCGGCTGAACGAGCAGCGCATGGGCGAGCTTCTACTTTCGCGCCGCTTCCCGTTCGGCAAGGACGAGCTGGAGGTGTTCGAGGACCTGCTGGCCTTCCTGCTCTACCCCATGCGCAACGCCTTGCTCTATCGGCACACCCTGCGCCTGGCGTCCCGCGATCCACTCACCGGGGTGGGCAATCGCCTGGCCTTCGACGAGGCGCTGGCGCGCGAAATCGTGCGTGCCGGGCGCCACGATGGCCGGCTGGTGCTGATGATGCTGGACATGGACGGTTTCAAGGAGGTCAATGACCGCTACGGCCATGTGGTGGGCGACGAGCTGCTCAAGCATTTCGCCCAGGTCGTCAAGGCGACCGCACGCGGCAGCGACATGCTGTTCCGTTTCGGCGGCGACGAATTCGCGCTCCTCATGCCCGAGACGGACATGGCGGGGGCCGCGCACCTGGTGCGGCGCCTGCGGGAGGTGCTGGTGGTCCAGCCGCTCATCCAGCGCGAGGAGATCATCCCGCTGCGGGGCAGCATTGGCGTGGCCCAGTGGCTTCCGGGCGAAGGGGGGGCGGCATTCACCGCCCGCGCCGATGCGGCGCTCTACGAGGACAAGCGCAGCCGTCGTGCCGGGGCGTGCTGCGCCTGAGGGCATGCGCGGGCCGGGAGGCATTGGTACACTGCCCGCTTCATCCCTTGAACGCCCCCCAACGACACGAAGGAGCATGACCCATGGCCGAGGCGAACCAGACTGAAGAGCCCGTTGCAAAGAAATCCGGCGGCAGCAAGCTGGTCGTGATTCTCCTGATCGTCGTGGTCCTGCTCCTCGGCGGCGTGCTTGGGGGCGGGGCTTGGCTCTTCCTGAGCGGGAAGCTCGGTACCCCGGCGGCAGAGCAGGCCGAGGGTGCCGCGCACGAGGAAGAGAAACCGAAGAAGCAGGACGAGAATGCAGTGGCCAGCTACGTGCTGATCGGCGAGGCGGGCAAGCCACTCCTGGTCAACCTGGCCGATACCAGCGAGGCCGATTTCCTGCAGGTGGAGGTGCAGATCCTGACCACCAATCCCGAGCTGGAGGCCAAGGTCAAGGCGCACATGCCCGCCCTGCGCCATGCCCTGCTGACCCTGTTCAGCCAGCAGAAGTCGCCCGAGCTGAAGACCGCGCAGGGACGCGAACAGCTCCGCCTGCAGGCCCTCGCCGAGGTGCGCTCGGTGCTCGAGAAGCAGGCCAAGGTCGATCCCGAGGACGTCGGGGACCTGCTGTTCACCAATTTCATCATGCAGTAAGGGCGGACGGGCATGGCGATGGACATCCTCTCCCAGGCCGAGATCGACGCCCTCCTGACGGGGGTGGACGAGGGCGAGGTGGAGACCGAGGCCGGGCTTGCCCCGCGCGGCGGTAGGGGGGTTCGCGCCTACGACTTCACCAGCCAGGAGCGCATCGTGCGTGGGCGCCTGCCCACGCTGGAGATGATCAACGAGCGCTTCGCGCGGGCCTTCCGCATCCGCCTGGTGAGCATGCTGCGGCGCACGGTCGAGATCTCGATCGAGGGCGTGCGCATGGTCAAGTACGGCGAGTGGGTGCACAGCCTGTTCGTGCCGACCAGCCTGACCATCGTGCACATGAAGCCGCTCAAGGGGATCGGCGTGTTCATGATGGAGTCGCGCCTGGTCTACACCCTGGTCGACAATTTCTTCGGCGGCAGCGGCCGCCACGCCAAGATCGAGGGGCGGGAATTCACCCCCACCGAGCTGCGTGTGGTGCACCGCGTGCTGCAGATCGCCTTCGACGAGATGCAGAAGGCCTGGCACTCCGTCCTGCCGGTGCGCTTCGAGCTGGTGAGCCACGAGATGAACCCCCAGCTCGCCAACATCGTGGCGCCGAGCGAGGTGGTGGCGGTATGCGCCTTCCGCATCGAGCTCGAGGGGGGCGGCGGCCAGTTCCACCTGACCATCCCCTACAACATGATCGAGCCGATCCGCGACCTGCTCGACGCGGGGGTGCAGAGCGATCGCGGCGAGATCGACGAGCGCTGGTCGCGCTCGCTCAAGCGCGAGCTGGGCAGCGCCAGGCTGCAGCTCCACGCCCATCTGGGCGAGGCCCAGCTCAGCCTGTACGACGTGATGCACATGAAGGCGGGGGATGTCATTCCGTTCGACATGCCCTCAACGGTCTCGCTGCAGGCCCAGAACACCCCCATCTTCCGCGGGGAGTGGGGGGTCCATCGCGGCAACGCGGCGGTGAAGATCACCGAGATCGTGCACCCCGAGGAGCACACTGAATCCAAGTCGGGAACGAAGCAAGATGGCCATTGACACAACAAACGACAGCACGATGGACGACTGGGCGGCCGCCATGGCCGAGCAGGCCGGGACGCCGGGCAAGACCGAATCGGTGCAGCCCGCCGCCCTGGGCGACGACGCGGGCCTGACCGGCAATCCGGAGGTCAACCTCGAGGTCATCCTCGACATCCCGGTCACGATCTCGCTCGAGATCGGCCGCACCAGTCTGCCCATCCGCAACCTGCTGCAGCTCAACCAGGGCTCGATCGTCGAGCTCGACCGCCTGGCCGGCGAGCCGCTCGACGTGCTGGTCAACGGCACCCTGATCGCGCACGGCGAGGTGGTGGTGGTGAACGAGAAATTCGGCATCCGCCTGACCGACGTCATCAGCCCGGCCGAGCGGGTGAGGCGGCTGAAGTGATGCACCGCCTGCCCGCCGTGCTGCTCGCGCTTGTCCCGGGCCTGCTGCAGGCGGCCGAGGGCGTGGTGCCCGCCAGCGGGCCGGACCCGCTCTCCGGCGGCTACCTGGTCAAGCTGACCCTCAGCCTGCTCGGGTTGCTTGCCCTGCTGTTCGTCCTCATCGCCCTGATGAGGCGCTTCGGTGGCCTGCCGCGCGCAGGAAGGCAGCAGGAGATCGCGGTGCAGGGCAGCCTGGCGGTCGGTCCGCGCGAGCGGGTGGTGTGGATCGAGGTGGCTGGCCACCAGTTGGTCCTGGGGGTCGCCAGCGGCCAGATCGAGCCCTTGCTGCACCTGCCGCCGGAGGCCGTGGACACCACCGCGCAGACCTCCGACCCGCTGCTGGATGTGCCCCCCATCTCCAGGTCCAAGTCCAAGGGAGGCTTCGAGCAGACGCTGGCTGAAGTGAACATCCGGAGCGATGATTTGAGCGCCCTATCTGCGAAGCAGACTTCCGGCATGGATGCCGGAAGGGCACGAAAACAGGACGAGCCATGAAGGCCCTGCGCTGGATCTTGCTCCTGCTGCCGCTGTTCCTGCCCGAGTGGGCCCTGGCGCAGCCAGAGGGGCTGCCGGTGGTGACGGTCAAGGAACTGGCGGACGGAGGGCAGGGCTATTCGCTGACCCTGCAGGTGCTGGCGCTGATGACGGTGCTCACCCTGCTGCCGTCGCTGCTGCTGATGATGACCTCCTTCACCCGCATCATCATCGTGCTGGCCATCCTGCGCCAGGCGATCGGCACGGCGCAGACACCCTCCAACCAGATCCTGCTCGGGCTCGCGCTGTTCCTCACCATGTTCATCATGGCGCCGGTGTTCGAACGTTCCTGGACCGAGGGCGTGGCGCCCTATATGAACGAGCAGATGGAGGCCAGGCCCGCCATCGAGGCGGCCGCCAAGCCCCTGCGCGAATTCATGCTGCGGCAGACGCGCGAGGAGGACATCGCCCTGTTCGGCCGCATCGCCGGCAAGGATGGCTTCGAGTCGCCGGAGCAGGTGCCGTTCACCACCCTGATGGCGGCCTTCCTCACCTCCGAGCTGAAGACGGCCTTCCAGATCGGCTTCCTCATCTTCATCCCCTTCCTCATCATCGACCTGGTGGTGGCCAGCACCCTGATGTCGATGGGCATGATGATGCTCTCGCCGATGATCGTGTCGCTGCCGTTCAAGCTGATGCTGTTCGTGCTGGTCGACGGCTGGGCGCTGCTGATGGGCACGCTCGCCGCGAGCTTCTACACCTGAGCGCGCCATGAACGCGGATACCGTCATCGACATCACCCGGCAGGCCCTCACGGTCATCCTCATGCTTTCCCTGCCGCTGCTGCTGACCGCGCTGGCGGCCGGTCTCTTGGTCGGCATCTTCCAGGCGGCCACTCAGATCAACGAGATGACCCTGAGCTTCATTCCCAAGCTTCTGGCGATGGTGGTGGTGATCCTGCTGGCCGGATCGTGGATGCTGGGGGTGCTGGTCGACTACACCCGCCGGCTGTTCGACTCCATCCCCGGCCTGATCGGCTGAGGAGGTCCCGATGGCGCCGCTGATCATCCCCATCGAGGAGGTGATGGCCTGGCTCGGACTGTTCATGTGGCCCTTGCTGCGCATCGGCGGCCTGCTGATGGTGGCCCCGCCGTTCGGGGCGCGCACCCTTCCCGCCCGCATCCGCATGCTCGCCGCGGTGCTGATCACCCTCGTGATGATGCCGCTGGTGCCCGAGGCCCCGCGGGTCGAGCCGTTCTCGGCCGAGGCGGTGCTGATCGCCACCAACCAGATCCTGATCGGGGTCGGCATGGGCTTCATCCTGCAACTGGTATTCGCCGTGTTCGTCAATGCCGGCGAGGTGCTCGCGCTGACCATGGGCCTGGGCTTCGCCTCCACCGTGGATCCGCAGCACGGCGTCACCGTGCCGGTGATCAGCCAGTTCTACACCATCGTCGTGACCCTGCTGTTCCTCACCCTGGACGGGCACCTGATGCTGGTCGAGATGCTGGCCGACAGTTTCCGCCTGATGCCTATCACCGCCGAGCCGCTCGCGCGCGAGGCCTGGTGGGCGGTGGCGGGCTGGGCCGGCTCGATGTTCGAGGGGGCGATGTGGGTGGCGCTGCCGGCGCTGACGGCCCTGCTCATGACCAACCTCGCCCTCGGGGTGATCACGCGCGCCGCGCCGCAGCTGAACATCTTCTCGGTCGGCTTCCCGCTCACCCTGCTGGTGGGCTTCGTCATGATGCTGCTGGCCGCGCCGGTGCTCAGGCCCCAGTTCGAGCGCCTGCTCGAGCAGGGGCTGATCGCCATGCGCCAGATGCTCGGGGGGTAGGGCATGGCGGAGCAGCCCGACAGCGGCCAGGAACGCACCGAAGCCCCAACCCCGAAACGCCAGCGGGAGGCACGCGAACAGGGGCAGATCGCGCGTTCGCGCGAGCTCGGGACCACGCTGGTGCTGATCGTCTCGGCGGCGGGCCTCCTGCTGCTTGGTCCCGCCACGGCGGCGGCCCTGCTGGAGGAGCTGCGCACCGGGCTGTCGCCCACGCGGGAGATGATCTTCGACCCGCTGTGGATGACGCGCGGGCTGGGCGAGATGGCCTGGCGCGGCTTCCTGGCCATCCTGCCCCTGATCGGCCTGCTGATGCTGGCTGCCTTCCTGGCGCCGCTGCTGATGGGCGGCATCGGTTTCAGCTGGAAGGCGCTGGCGCCGAAGTTCGAGCGCATCGATCCGCTCAAGGGCCTCCAGCGCATGTTCGCCCTGCGCGCCCTGATCGAGCTCATCAAGAGCATCATCAAGTTCCTGCTGGTCGGCGCCGTGGCTGTACTGGTGATCTGGCTGGAGCTCGACGATCTGCTGCGCCTTGGTCTGACCGACCCGCGCGGCGGATTATTGGCGGCGATGGAGATCCTCGGCTGGGGCTTCCTGCTGATGAGCGCCTCCACCCTGCTGATCGCGGCCTTTGATGTGCCCTACCAATTGTGGGAGCACATCAAGCAACTGCGCATGACCAAGCAGGAGATCAGGGACGAGTTCAAGGAGACCGAGGGCAAGCCAGAGGTCAAGCAGAAGATCCGCCAGCTGCAGATGCAGGCTGCCCAGCGCCGCATGATGCAGGAGGTGCCGAAGGCGGACGTCATCATCACCAACCCGACCCACTTCGCCGTGGCCCTGCGTTACGACGGAGCGAAGGGCGACGCGCCGATCGTGGTGGCCAAGGGGCGGGACCTGGTCGCGGCGCGCATCCGCGAGATCGGCGAGGAACACGGCGTGCTGGTCTTCTCCGCACCGCCGCTGGCCCGCGCGCTGTACCAGACCACCGACCTCAACCAGCCGATCCCGGCCGAGCTCTACCGTGCGGTGGCGCAGGTGCTGGCCTACGTCTACCAACTGAACGAGGCCCGCCGGCAGGGGGGCGCCGCGCCACCGCGGCCAGAGGTCGAGGTGCCCGAAGGGCCGTGGACCTGAAACAGCGGTCAGTGGTCAGCGGGTAGCGGGTAGCGGGTAGCGGGTAGCGGGTAGCGGGTAGCGGGTAGCGGGTAGCGGGTAGCGGGCAGGTTACAACTCCCCGAACCGGCAACCGGCAACCGAC
The DNA here is from genome assembly GCA_049322715.1 of Pseudomonadota bacterium. Lineage (GTDB taxonomy): Bacteria > Pseudomonadota > Gammaproteobacteria > Halothiobacillales > Halothiobacillaceae > Thiofaba. Next base: position 74,971 of record JBMOQP010000011.1, on the reverse strand, counting down.
CCCTGGCAACTCAATCCGGCACGATCCGTGCTTGAGGATGGCAAAGGCCCGCATGGGCCATCCCCATCCCTGAGCGAGGAAACATGAAGCTTGCCGATCTGAGTCTGCCGCGCCTCGATCCGAAGGCCCTGCTGGGCCAGGCGCGGGGCTGGCGAGGGCGCGGCCTGGGCGCGCCGATGATCATCGTCATTCTTCTGGCGATGATGGTCATCCCGTTGCCGCCCTTCCTGCTCGACACTTTCTTCACTTTCAACATCACCCTGAGCCTCGTGGTGGTGATGGTGACGGTCTACGTCCTGCGGCCGCTCGACTTCGCCGTCTTCCCCACCATCATCCTCGTCTCCACCCTGTTGCGGCTGGCGCTCAACATCGCCTCCACCCGCGTGATCCTGCTCGAGGGGCACCAGGGCGGAGCGGCTGCCGGACACGTGATCGAGTCGTTCGCGGAGTTCGTGATCGGCGGCAACTTCGCGGTCGGCGTGGTGGTGTTCGTCATCCTCGTGATCATCAACTTCGTGGTGGTCACCAAGGGGGCCGGCCGGGTGTCGGAGGTCAGCGCGCGCTTCACCCTCGACGCCATGCCCGGCAAGCAGATGGCGATCGACGCGGACCTGAACGCGGGCCTGATCACCCAGGAGGAGGCGCGCACGCGGCGTGCGGAGGTGGCGCAGGAGGCCGACTTCTACGGCTCGATGGACGGTGCCAGCAAGTTCGTGCGCGGCGATGCGGTGGCCGGCATCCTGATCCTGATCATCAACCTGATCGGCGGACTCATCATCGGCATCGTCCAGCACGACATGAGCTTCGGCGACGCGGGCCGCACCTACACCCTGCTGACCATCGGCGACGGCCTGGTGGCGCAGATCCCGGCGCTGCTGCTGTCCACCGCCACGGCGATCATCGTCACCCGCATGACCCAGTCGCAGGACATGGGCGAGCAGGTGGTCAAGCAGATGTTCGCAAACCCGAAGGTGCTCGGCGTCACCGCCGGCATCATGGGCGGGATGGGCGTGGTGCCCGGCATGCCCAACTTCGCCTTCCTCAGCCTGGCCGCCGTGACCGGGTTCGGCGCCTGGTGGATGGCGCGCAAGCAGGAGGAGGCGGCGAAGGCCAGGCCGCTCGTCCCGGTCGAGGCCCAGCCCGCCGCGCGGCCGGAAACCCGCGAGCTCACCTGGGAGGACGTGCCGCCGGTCGACGTCATCGGCCTGGAGGTCGGCTACGGCCTGATCCCGATCGTCGATCGCAACCAGGGTGGCCAGCTGATGCCGCGCATCAAGGGCGTCCGCAAGAAGCTGTCGCAGGAGCTTGGTTTCCTGGTGCCGGCGGTGCACATCCGCGACAACCTCGACCTTGCGCCCAACGCCTACCGCATCAGCCTGCACGGCGTGCCGATCGGGCAGGGCGAGATCCACCCGGATCGCGAGATGGCGATCAACCCTGGCCAGGTGCACGGCACACTGAAGGGCATTCAGACCAAAGACCCGGCCTTCGGCCTGGAGGCGGTATGGATCGTGCCGGCCGACCGCGAGCATGCGCAGGCCCTGGGCTACACGGTGGTGGATGCCAGCACGGTGATCGCCACCCATCTCTCGCAGATCCTGCAGGACAACGCGCAGGAGCTGCTCGGCTACGAAGAGGTCCAGCAGCTGCTGGAAACCCTCAAGCAGGCCGCGCCCAAGCTGGTGGAAGACCTGGTGCCGCGCGCCCTGCCGCTGACGGTGGTGGTGCAGGTACTGCAGAACCTGCTGGAGGAAAAAGTGCCAATCCGCGACATGCGCAGCATCGCCGAAACCCTCGCTCAGCATGCCCAGCGCACCCAGGATGCCTCCCAGCTGACCGCCGCCGTGCGCGTGGCGCTGGGACGGATGATCGTGCAGAGCATCAACGGCCTCGCGCCGGAGCTGCCGGTGATCACCCTCGAGCCCAGCTTGGAACAGTTGTTGCTTAATACAACGCAAGGCACCGGTGAGGCCGGTCCGGGGCTGGAGCCCGGTCTGGCGGAACGCCTGCATCGCTCGCTGTCCGAGGCGACCCAGCGCCAGGAGATGCAGGGCGAGCCGGCGATCCTGCTGGTGGCCCCGCCGCTGCGGCCCTGGCTGGCGCGCATGCTGCGCTACGCCATCCCGGGCCTTCGGGTGCTGAATTACCAGGAGGTGCCGGAAAACCGGCAGATCCGCGTGGTGGCCAGCATCGGACAGTAAAGCCGGTCGGCTGATCCGGCCAGAGAGTGAATTCAGGAGAGGAAAGCATGAAGATTCGACGCATTACCGCCCCCGACATGCGCCAGGCCATCCGCCAGGTGCGCGAGGAGCTGGGTGCCGATGCGGTCATCCTTTCCAACAAGCGTACCGACGATGGGGTCGAGATCGTCGCCGCGCTGGACGTCGAGGCCAGCCTGCAGCAAGCCGTCAACAAATCGGCACCCGCGGCGAGGGAGACGAGCATGGCCTGGCCGCCGAAGCAGGTTGCCCGTCCGTCCGGGCTCGATCTGTGGGAGGATGAGCCGATGGACCGCTCCATCCTGGCGGCGGACACTCCCCAGGATATCCCGGTAGCGGCCGCCACGGCGCCGAGGCCCGCGGCGACGCGCGTCGAACCGGCCACTCGCCCCTCGCTGAAGGCCCGGCACCAGCCGAGCGCCTCTCCCGCGAAGTGGGTTGAGGCCATGGAAGGCCGAAAGGTGGGAGGCCAGGACGAGCCGGCCGCGCTCGATGACGAGGAACTGCCCGATCCCTATGCGCGTGACCGGGAACGCGCCGCATCGGCGGAGACTGCGCCAGCGTCCTCACCGATCTGTCAGGCTCCCGACGGCCGATCTCGAGGGCCGTACCCCGCAGGGGCTTCGGTCATGGATGGCCGAAGGGACCGAGAGGAGGGACCAGCCCCGCAGGGGCTTCCGGCATGGATGCCGGAAGGGCCTTCGGTACGGGATCAGCAAATCGGGGGTCGCCAACAGGCGAGCCCGAAGGGCGCAGACCAGGGAGGGTCTGCGTCCAGCCGGGTGGAGCGGCTAGAGGATGAAATGCGCAGCCTGCGCACGCTGATGGAGAGCCAGCTGCGCGTGCTGGAATGGCGCCGCTACGCCCGCCATCATCCCCTGCAGTCCGAGCTCATGCGCCGCCTGGCGGGCCTGGGCCTGGCGCCGCGCCTGGCGCGCGAGGTGGTGGAGGACCTGGGCGACGCCGCGCTTGGCGAGCACGGCTGGGATCTGGCGCTGCGCAGCCTCGGCTCGCGCATCCCGGTGCTGGGCGAGGACCTCACCGAAAGCGGCGGCATGTTCGCCCTGGTCGGTGCCACCGGCGTGGGCAAGACCACCACCGTCGCCAAGCTGGCTGCTCGCTTTGTCATGCGCCACGGGCGCAAGGACATCGCCCTCGTCAGTACGGACAATTACCGCATCGGCGCCTACGACCAGTTGCGCGCCTATGCCCGCATCCTTGACGTGCCGCTGTACGTTGCCGAGGATGCCGCCGGGCTTGCGCGCACCCTCGATGGACTGTCCGACCGCCGCCTGGTGCTGGTCGACACTGCCGGCATGAGCCAGCGCGACACCCGGCTGATGGAGCAGATGCGCAACCTGCGCTCCGCCTCCGCCCGCCTGCAGTCGCTGCTGGTAATCTCCGCCAGCGCCCAGCGGGCGATGACGCGCGAGGCGGTGCAGCGCTTCAGCCATCTGCACCTGGCTGGCTGCGTGCTGACCAAGCTGGACGAGGCCGCCCAGCTGGGCGATGCTTTGGGCGCCGTGATCGATGCCCAGCTGCCGGTGGCCTGGCTCGGGACCGGGCAGCGCGTGCCCGAGGATCTGGTCACCGCGCGCGCCGAACGCCTGGTGGCGCGCGCGGTGGAAATGATGCAGCAGAATAGCGATGACGAAATGACGGAAGAACGCATGAGCTGGGAATGGACGGGAGTGGCCGCGCATGGTTGAAATGGGCGCCGATCAGGCACAAACCCTGCGCGCGATGCGCGAGATGCGCCCCGTGCAGGTCCTGGCGGTGACCAGTGGCAAGGGCGGGGTGGGCAAGACCAACGTCTCCGTCAACCTGGCCGTGGCGCTGGCCCGCAGCGGGCAGCAGGTCATGCTGATGGATGCGGACCTGGCGATGGCCAACGTGGACGTACTGCTGGGCATCCACCCCAAGCTCAATCTCGCCCATGTCATGGACGGCAGCCACAGCCTGCAGGAGGTCATCGTCGAGGGGCCGGCGGGCATCCACGTCGTACCGGCCTCGTCCGGCGTCAAGAAAATGGCCGAGCTGGGGCCGCGCGAGAATGCAGGGCTGATTCATGCCTTCAGCGAGCTGACCCTGCCGCTGGACACCCTCATCATCGACACCGCGGCGGGCATCGCCGACAGCGTCGTGAGCTTCGCCCGCGCCGCGCGCGAGGTGCTGGTGGTGGTGTGTGACGAGCCGGCCTCGCTGACCGATGCCTACGCGATGATCAAGGTGCTCTCGCGCGACCATGGCGTGGACCGCTTCCACGTGATCGCCAACATGACCCATTCGCCGAGCGAAGGCCGGCTGCTCTACCAGAAGCTCGCCGCGGTCTGCGATCGTTTTCTCGACGTGACCCTAAACTTTTTGGGCTCCGTGCCGTTTGATGAATACCTGCGCAAGGCGGTGCAGCGTCAGCAGCCGGTGGTCGAGGCCTACAACGCCAGCCGGGCGGCGCAGTCCTTCATGCAGATGGCGGAACGGATCGCCAAGTGGCCGCGTCCTACCGGACCGGACGGGCGCCTGGAATTCTTCGTCGAGCGGCTGGTGCAGTTCAGCGGTGAACGGGTCGGGGACACCGCATGAATGCCCGCGCGATGTATGCCCAGATCCAGCATGGCGATCCAGGCGAGCTGGTGCGCCAGCACGCGGGTCTGGTCAAGCGCATCGCCTTCCACCTGAGCGCGCGGCTGCCCTCGACCGTGCAGGTCGAGGACCTGATCCAGGCCGGCATGATGGGGCTGCTGGAGGCTGCCCGCAGCTATCGGGAGGGCCTGGGGGCAAGCTTCGAGACCTTCGCCGGCATTCGCATCCGCGGGGCGATGCTGGACGAGGTGCGCCGGCACGACTGGACGCCGCGCTCGGTGCACCGCCGCAGCCGCGAAGTGGCGGAGGCGGTGCGCGAGCTGGAGAAGCGACTCGGGCGCGAGCCGCGCGACCAGGAGGTGTGCGAGCTGCTCGGGATCGGTCTGGACGAGTATCACCAGATCCTCTCCGACAGCGCGGGGGCCTCGGTCTTCAGCCTCGATCACGCTGGCGAGGAGAGCGAGGATCTCACCCTCGACGTGGCTGACGAGCGCCCCGGCCCCGAGGCGAGCCTGTTCGACGAGCGCTTCCGCGCCGACCTCGCCAAAGCGATCGCGGAGCTGCCCGAGCGCGAGGGGCTGATGATGTCTCTCTACTACGTCGAGGAGCTGAACCTCAAGGAAATCGGCGCGGTGCTCGGGGTGAGCGAGTCGCGCGTCAGCCAGATCCACGGCAAGGCGCTGATGCGACTGCGTGCCAGGCTGGCCGAATGGCGCGATAATGCACGGTTTTGAATTGACGGCGGGCCCTGCCGGCCCGTCTGCAAGGGGGAAAGTGAGTTGGATCGAAACATGAAGATTCTCGTGGTGGATGATTTTTCCACCATGCGACGCATCATCAAGAACCTGCTGCGTGAGCTCGGCTTCACCAACGTGGAGGAGGCGGACGACGGTGCGACTGCCCTGCCGATGCTGCGGGGCGGTCACTACGACTTCCTGATCACCGACTGGAACATGCCGGGCATGACCGGCATCGACCTTCTGAAGGCGGTGCGGGCCGATCCGGAACTGGCCAGGCTGCCGGTGCTGATGGTCACCGCCGAAGCCAAGCGCGAGCAGATCATCATGGCCGCGCAGGCCGGCGTGAATGGCTATGTCGTCAAGCCCTTCACCGCGGGCACCCTCAAGGAAAAGATCGAGAAGATCTTCGAGCGCGTAGCCTGAAGGAGATGGCATGAGTGCCTTCATGACCCCGGAACTCCTGGCCCAGGCCGAGCAGTTGCTCGAGGCCCTGCGGCAGGGGGATGAGCCGGCCACCCGGCAGGCCCTGATGAACCTGACCGAGGCGCGCGAATCCTTGCTGTTCAAGGAGATCGGCTCGATCACCCGCGACCTGCACGATTCCCTGCGCCAGTTTTCCGAGGACAGCCGGCTCGATGCGCTGACTGCCCAGGACATGCCTGATGCGCGCGAGCGGCTGCGCTACGTCACCAGCCTCACCGAACAGGCGGCCAACCGAACCCTCGGGGCGGCCGAGCAGGCCCTGCCGCTGACCGACAACCTCATCCGCCGTTCGCAGCGGGTGACGGAGCGCCTGACCGCGTTGCGTGAGATGCATCCCGGCAACCAGGCCCTGCAGGATGCCTTCGGCCCCGTCGAGACCTACCTTGCATCGGTCAACCGGGAGGGAGAGCAGGTGCGCGCCCACCTCAACGAGATCATCCTGGCGCAGGAGTTCCAGGACCTGACCGGCCAGCTGCTGCACCGGGTGATCCTGCTGCTCGAACGGCTCGAGGGCGAGATGGTCAAGCTCATCCGCTTGGTCGGCAACAACGTCATCGGGAATGACGTTGGATCGCCTCAAGGCGAGACCCGTAGGGCGGAATCCAGGGAAGGATTCCGCAACACGGGGCACGAGAGCGAGGCGGACAGCGAGGATGCCACGCGCGCCGAGGGCCCGGCCCTGCCCACCGCCAAGGCGGGTGTGGTGCGGAGCCAGGACGAGGTCGACGACCTTCTGGCGAGCCTCGGCTTCTGAAGAAGGGAGGCGCTGAAAAATTCAGCGATTCCCGTTCGGGGCACGGATGCCCCGACGCGAATAATGACGCAAGTCTTTGATTCGCGGAGACCGCCACGAATTCACTTCGTGGCGAGGCGACCTGGAAAACCCCAAAGATGGGGCTTTTCAGAGCTTCCTTAGGAAACCTCGGATCCTCGGGGTTACGGAATTCATTCATGGGATGGCGGGTGCTGCGGGGCAGCCCCCGGAAAGTGGGAGTAGATCATGTCGCTCAATGCCGATCCGGAACTGTTGCAGGATTTCCTCATCGAGGCCGGCGAACTGCTCGACGGCCTCGATGAGCAACTGATCGAGCTCGAGCGCACCCCGGACGACCGAGCCCTGCTGAATGCCGTGTTCCGGGGATTCCACACCATCAAGGGAGGGGCGGGCTTCCTCGAGTTGCATCCCCTGGTCGAGGTCTGCCATCGCGCCGAGGATGTGTTCAACCTTCTGCGCAACGGCGAGCGGGGTGTCGACGCCCAGCTCATGGACGTCATGCTGCGTGTGCTCGACACCCTCAAGTCGATGTTCGCCGCCCTGCGCGAGGGGGATATGCCGGAGCATGCCGACGCCGGCCTTCTTCGCGACCTCGAGGCGCTGATGTCGCCTGCCGCGCCCGCGGTCATGGCGGATGCCATCTCCCCCGAAGCCATCGAGCCTGCCGAGATCGTCGTGGAGCCGGAGACGGAAATGGCACAGGCCACGCCCGCCGAGGCAGGAAACGAGGCTCCCCAAGCCGACCTCATCGGCGAGGATGAGTTCGAGCATCTGCTCGACTCCATGTATGGACAGGGGCAGGGACCGTCGACCGCAGCGGCAGGGGGGATGGCCTCAGCCCCGCCTTCGGGAACGGCCAAGGCGGGCGGGGCCGCGGGCGACCTGATCACCGAGGACGAGTTCGACAAACTGCTCGACAGCCTCTACGGCGAGGGCCAGGGTCCTTCGACCTCCGGGGGGGCGTTGGCGGCGCCGGTCGCGGCCGCCCCGTCCGCCGCGGCGAGCGACCTGATCACCGAGGACGAGTTCGACAAGCTGCTCGATAGCCTGTACGGCGAGGGCAAGGGGCCTTCCGCGATGGGGGCGGCCACGCCTCCGGCACTTGCCGCAACCCCCTCCGCGAAGGCCGTCCCGTCCTCCGAGCCGGTCCGGTCCGATTCGCCCAAGGCGCCTCCCGCGGAAAAGCCCGAATCCACCGTGCGCGTCGACACCGAGCGCCTGGATGCCATCATGAACCTGGTTGGCGAACTCGTGCTGGTGCGCAACCGGTTGAACACGCTCAAGGCCGGCTTCAAGGACGAGGGCGCGGCGCAGGCCATTGCCAGCCTGGACACGGTCACGTCCGACCTGCAGGCGGCGGTGATGAAGACCCGCATGCAGCCGATCAAGAAGGTCTTTGGCCGGTTCCCGCGCGTGGTACGCGATGTGGCGCGCATGCTCGGAAAACAGGTCGAGCTGGTGCTCGAGGGAGAGGAGACCGACCTGGACAAGAACCTGGTCGAAGCCCTCGCCGATCCGCTGGTGCACCTCGTACGCAACGCCGTGGACCACGGCATCGAGATGCCCGACGCGCGCGTCGCCCAGGGCAAGCCGCGTGTCGGTACTGTTGTGCTGTCCGCCTCGCAGGAGGGGGACCACATCCTGCTGACCATCCGCGATGACGGCGCGGGCATGGACCCCGACAAGCTGCGCCGCAAGGCGGTCGAGAAGGGGCTTCTCGAGCCCGAGGTGGCTGTGCGCCTGAGCCCGCGCGAGTGCTTCGACCTGATCTTCATGCCAGGCTTCTCGACCAAGGAGCAGATCTCCGACATCTCCGGGCGCGGGGTGGGGATGGACGTGGTCAAGACCTCGATCGCCAAGCTCTCCGGCAGCATCGTCATCGATTCGTCACCCGGGCAGGGTTCGCTGATCAGCATCAAGGTCCCGCTGACCCTGGCTATCCTCCCCACCCTGATGGTGGTGGTGAATGAGCGCAAGTACGCGATGCCGCTCGGCAACGTGAGCGAGATCTTCGAGATGGAAGGCAAGTCCACCAACATCGTGGACGGGCAACGGACCATCACCGTGCGCAACCGCGCCCTGCCGCTGTTCGACCTGCGCCAGTGGATGGCCATCCCCGGGGAGGCGGTGCGTCAGGATGAGAGCGAGGCGCAGATCGTCATGCTGCAGGTTGGCACCCAGACGGTCGGCCTGATCGTGGATCGCGTGTTGGGGCAGGAAGAGGTCGTCATCAAGCCGCTCGGCGACCTGCTGCACGGCCTGCCCGGCTTCGCCGGCGCAACCATCACCGGGGACGGCAACATTGCCCTGATCTTCGATCTGGCCGGACTGCTGAAGAAATACGGGCATCGCCGGGGTGAACGACTTGTGGCGTGAAGCCAGGGGCCCGTCCGCTGAGGAATCGCTGCATCAATCCATCCGAGGATTGATGCAGCATTCCCCTGGAGTCCGGCAGGCTGCCATGGAGAAGGGCGGATCATGCGCATTCTGATCGTTGACGATTCGCCCTTCTTCCGGCGCATGCTGCGCGAGATGTTCGCGCAGGAGTCCGGTTTCGAGCTCATCGGCGAGGCGACGGATGGTGAGCACGGGGTCAGCCTGGCGTGCCAGCTGAAGCCCGACGTCATCACCATGGACGTGGAGATGCCGGGACTGGACGGCATTGCCGCGACACGGCAGATCATGCAGCGCTGCCCCACGCCCATCCTGATGCTCTCTTCGCTGACCCGCTATGGGGCGCAGGCCACTTTCGACGCGCTGGATGCGGGAGCGCTGGACTTCATGCCCAAGCTGGACGAGGCGGGCACGGGCAATCTTGCACAGCATGCCCCCCTCCTCAAGGCCAAGCTGCGCCTGCTGGCCCTGCGCCGTCTGGCCGCCGCGCACACGGCGGCTCCGGCCCGGCCGGCGGCCCCTTCGTTCCAGCCCGGGTTTCGCAGGGGACAGGAGCTGGACGATCTTGGCGCCGAGCCCGCGAAGCAGCCTTCCGGTGCGGATGTCGGCTCTCGAGGGCCGCACCCCATCGGGGGTTCCGCCATGGATGGCGGAAGGGTGCGAAAACAGGATGAGCGCTTCCTAAGCCCGCGCGGGATACTGGTCATCGGGGCATCGACCGGCGGCCCCGCCGCGGTGCAGAAGGTCCTGCAGGGGCTGCCCGCGAACTATCCGGTGCCGATCGTGGTGCTCCAGCACATGCCAGCGCTGTTCACCCAGGCCTTCGCCGAGCGCCTGGATCGCATCATTCCGCTGGCGGTCAAGGAGGCCGAGAACGGCGAGCAGCCGCTCCCCGGCCACGTCTACATCGCTCCCGGCGGCCAGCATACCCAGCTCGGCTGGCGCCAGGGCAAGCCAGCCTTCGTCATGCGCGAGGCCACGCCGAAGGAGCATTACCGTCCAAGTGTCGACATCGGCTTCAGCAGCGCGGCCAGCGTGTACCGTGCGGACGCACTTGGGGTGGTGCTGACCGGGATGGGCAGCGACGGCGTGCTTGGGGCACGCGCTCTCAAGGCCGCCGGGGGAAGGGTATGGGCCCAGGACCGGGACAGCAGTGTGATCTACGGCATGCCGATGGAAGTGGCGAAGGCCGGCCTGGCGGACGCCGTGCTCGACCTCGGGGAACTGGCCGCGGGCCTGGCGCGTGTCGTGCGATGAAGGCGTCCCTCATCCATCCGATCGCCGGGAAGGCATGCCCCTTGCTAGAAAAACTCACGCGCCATCAGGCTTGGGCGCAGTCGATGAACCAGGAACACGGCCATGACCACCACCGATGAACAGCCGAACACTACCGAGAGCCCCGTTCGCTGGGTGACCTTCCAGCTCGCGGGGGAGACCTATGCCGTGAACGTGCTCAGCGTGCATGAGGTGCTCAAGCATGCCGAGATCACCCCCGTGCCCGGTGCGCCCGGGGCCGTGCGCGGCATCATCAACCTGCGCGGCAACGTGGTGACGGTGATGGACGGTCGCCAGCGCTTCAATCTCCCGCCCGTTCCCGCCACCGATGCCACGCGCATCCTCATCGTCGAGGTCGACGGACAGGTGGTGGGGCTGGTGGTCGACAGCGTCGCCGAGGTCATCGAGCTTTCCCCCGCGGAGGTGGCGGCCTCGCCGGCGGTCAATCCGGACGAGAATGCGGTGCACATCCAGGGAGTGGTCAGTCGTCCGACCGGGCTGGTGATCCTGCTCAACCTAGCCAATCTCACTCAGACGCTCCGCGTCCATTGACGGAAGGGGATGTGGAGATGGCAGCGATCATCACGGCGGCGGCGGTCATGCTGCTCGCCGCAGGGCTGCTGCTCCATGTCCGTCGCACCCGTCGCATGGAGCTCCGGCTGGCGCAGCTCGAGGCCGAGCGCGATGCCCTGCAGGCGCGGCTCGACACTCTCGCCGGCACGCTCGAGCAGTCCAGCCTGGACGCGGCCGCGCTGCGCATCAGCACCCTCGGGCTCGGCTCGCAGCTCGAGCGTCTGGAGCGCGCCCAGAACCTTCTGGAAGCCCACCTCGGGCATCTCGAGCGGGGCGCCGCGCAGGAATCCAACTATGCCCAGGCGATCCGCCAGGCGGCACGCGGCCATCTCGGGGTGGAGGAACTGGTCCAGGATTTCGGCCTGCCGCGCGGCGAGGCGGAGCTTCTGTTGCGCATGCATCGTCATGAGACCGAGGAAGACGCCCTGGCGCAGCGCCTGCGGGGGGGCGGCTGAGAGCCTGTCCAGAAAACCTTGGTTTTGTTAACGAGCGCATTGCTCGTCGCGGGATGCGCTCACAGCCGAGGGCCGGCCCTCATTCGGCCCCTTCCTTGTCCTCGTCCAGCTTGTCCCTGAAGGCCTGATCCCGTCCCGAGAGGCGGAGGGCGAAGGCCAGTACCTCCGCGACCGCCTGGTAGAGCGCACGCGGGATTTCCTCGCCGAGTTCGAGACGGGCCAGGGCACGGGCCAGGGCTGGATCCTCGTGCAGCGGCACGCCGTGTTCGCGCGCGACCTCGAGGATGCGCTCGGCGACCTCGCCACCACCCTTGGCCACAAGGCGTGGCGCTCCGCCGCCATCGTAGTGCAGGGCGACCGCCAGGGGCGGGGATTGGGGCTTGTCGTTCATGCGCTGATATCCAGCAGACCCCCGGCGGGGCGTGCCTCATCGCCGGCTCCGGAGGTGACCGGCTGTCCCGGATAACAGGCCAGGTGCGCAACCTCCAGGCCGGTGCGCCGCAGCCCGGCATCCAGCAGGTCGAGATGGGTCTGGATGCGGGACAGGGTGTCCGGCCGTTCCGCCCAGAGGCGCACGTTGAGTTGCTCCCCGCGCATGAGCACGCTCGCCCGCAACGGGCCGAGCGGCTCGAGGCTGAAATCCAGGTCCAGCCGCCAGCCGCTGTCCCCGGCACCTGCCCCCGCCCGCTTTCCATCCCGCTCGAGGCGTAGCTTCAGCGGCCCCTCTCCATGCTCCTTCGGCAGCGGGAATTCCATTACCCACAGGGCTTGCTCCGTATCCTGGGCCAGCAGGCTGCTGATCTGGTTCAGGTGCACGCGCGCCAGCGCGCCCTCGATGGCGCCGCGCAGGGTGTCGGCCAACTGGCTGGCGGCGCCCTGTGATGGCGACGAGGGGGCGGGTGCCTCGCCAGGGCGCGCCGTCCCCGCGGTATCCCGCGGAGTGGCGTCGACGACCACGCGCGGCGTGGCGGCTGCCATGTCCGGCGTCCGGCCTTCGGCAGCAGGGGGGGGACGTCCCGGCGCCGCACCTTGCGGCAGCGGAGGGGAGGGGTGCCCAGGGTCGGCGTCCGTCGATGCCTGGGGTGCGTTCTGGGAAGAAGCCGGCTGAGCGGTGGGGGCGACTGGGGACGCGGGCGCGGAATGGGCCTGGGGCAGGCTGGCGAGCACGCGCAGCAGGGCGGCCTTCAGGTCGCCCGGCTGGGGGGCTCCCTCGGCCAGGTCGTGCTCGAGGAACAGCCCGGAGGCGCGGACCTGCTGTTCCAGCCTGAGCGGGTCGGCCAGGCGGGCGAGGGTGGGCAGGGCCTCCTGCAGCTGCCTGATGGCCTGGCGCTGGCTTGGGGACCATTCGGCCGATTCGGTGGTGCCCTGGAGCATGTCCATCAGGCGTGGCAGGACCTCGTTGCCGGCGCCGCGCGGGAGGGCCTGGCGCAGGGCCTGGTCCAGCGCGCTCGACTGGGCGGGCAGGTAGCGCAGGATGCGCAATTGTGGCGGCGGCCCCTGCTGGGTGACCTGCAGCTCCAGCCGGTCGCCCTCGGACAGTGGCAGGGGGGCCTTGGTGCTGACCTCCAGGCCGTTGATGTCCAGCCGGATCATGCCCGCCCCCGTTGCCCCGAGCACGTGCGCCTGCAGGATCTCCCCCACCTTCCAGGCGTTGGCCAGGGGCTGGGCCTGCGTGGGGGTCGAGGCGCCCGTCAGGTTGAGGCGTGGCTGCGCGGTGCCGACGCCGAGCAGGTCAGGCATGATGGGTGACAAGGTTTTGACATCCTCGAGGGTGGGTGGTTAACTCGGCCCCTGCCAGGAGGTTGCACGAGGGCGGTTCTGCCCTGCGGCAACTCGCCCCGCCGCGGCACATGCCAAATCGCCGTCAGGGACAGCGATGGAACACGCAGTGTTCAACAGGGCAAGACACAGAGATGTGTCGCTGCCGCGGCGGGCTTATGCAATCAATGACTAGCATGGACCGGATCGCGGGCGGGCCGTTCACGGTTTGCGTCGACGGGTCGTTCCATGCCTTCGAGAACATAGCACAGCAGGGGAGGGATGATGCAGGCGAGCGAGGTGCTGGTGCTGGATGGTGACGGAGCGCGCGCTGCCGAGGTGGTCAAGTTGTTGCGCTTCGCCGGTGTGCCGGCGCGCACGGAGGCCGTTGATGCGCCGGAACATTGGCGGGCCATCTTCCTCGCGGGTCCCCTGCCAGAGGAGCATGAGGTTTTCCTGGCAGGCCAAGCCGAGCGGAGGACGCCTCTTGTCTTGCTCGATACCGACAAGCCCGCGCGCACCGGGTTGCCCGCCTCCAGCCTGGTGGCGCGCCTGTCCTGGCCTTTCAGCCTGCCCGCATTGCAGGCTGCGCTGCGGCAGGCGGACGCGGTGCATCCGGCCTCCCTGCCGCCGGATTTCCGTCCCCTGGTGGGAGAAAGCCAGGCCATGCAGCGCATCCGCGGCATGGTGCGCAAGGTGGCGCCGAGCGAGGCGACGGTGCTGATTCTCGGAGAATCCGGCACCGGCAAGGAGGTGATCGCGCGCAATGTGCACCAGTTCTCCGCGCGGCGCGACAAGCCCTTCATTCCCCTGAACTGTGGTGCCATTCCCGCCGAATTGCTGGAGTCCGAGCTGTTCGGACACGAAAAGGGGGCCTTTACCGGGGCGCTCAGTTCGCGACCCGGCCGTTTCGAGCTGGCGGAGGGCGGCACGCTGTTCCTCGACGAGATCGGCGACATGCCGATGCCCATGCAGGTGAAGCTGTTGCGCGTGCTGCAGGAGCGGACCTACGAACGCGTCGGCGGGCGCGAGACGCGCAAGGCCAACGTGCGTGTCATCGCCGCGACCCATCGCGATCTGGAGGAGCGTATCCGGCTGGGCGAGTTCCGCGAGGACCTCTACTACCGCCTGAACGTCTTCCCCATCGAGACGGCCTCCCTGCGCGAGATGAGCGAGGACCTCCCCCTGCTGGTCGAGGAAATGATTGGCCGGCTCGAGCGCGAGGGGCGGGGCAGCCTGAGCCTGACGCCTGGCGCCATGGCGGTCCTGTCCCGCTATGCCTGGCCGGGCAACGTGCGCGAGCTGGCCAACCTGATCGAGCGCCTGAGCATCCTGTACCCGGACCAGCCGGTGGAGATTCACGACTTGCCGCCGCGCTACCTGGAGGGGATCGACCTCGAGGAGCTTGCCTCGGCGATGTCCCATGGCGTGGCGTCGGGGGGCGACGCGCCTCCCGCGGGGCTGGATGCAGGCGCGGATCCAGCCACACAGGCCGCGCAACATGACACTCATGTTTCCTCCGCTCCTGCCGATACCTTCCCCACGGAGATCAGGCCCGACGCGTTCGACCTGCCGGATGACGGCATCGATCTCAAGGCCTTGCTCGAGGGGATGGAAGTGCGCCTGATCAACCAGGCGCTGGCGCGCAACGACGGGGTCGTTGCCCAGGCCGCGCGCATGCTCGGCGTGCGCCGCACGACGCTGGTCGAGAAGATGCGCAAGTACGGCCTGGCACGCGAATAAGAAAAAACGGCACGCTTCCTGCTTGAGCCCCTCACGATGAAACAACGGGGACATCACACCATGCTCAACAATCTGACGATTCGGGGCCGCCTGAACCTGCTCGCGATGATCGTGATCGTCGGCAATCTGGTGATTGCCGCGACCATCTGGATCTACGTGGGGAAGTTCGCCTCGCATTTCGAGGCCTACAGCAAGCTCGGCGAACCGATCGAGCGCTATGCCCTGTTGGTCGATCGTGACCGCAATGACTACGGCCGCCTGGTCAAGCACATCTTCCTCGGCGACGACTACGCCCAGACCTTCGCCCTCATGGAAGCGCGGGAACGCACGGCCATGGCCTCCTTCGACGAGCTCCAGAACCTGCTGGTCAAGATCAAGGGCCAGCGGGGGGGCGATGAGTTCGCCACGCTCGAATCCTCGCTTGCGCAGGCTCGCACGGACACCCTGGCGTTCATGGCGGAAGGGAATCGCATCGTGACCAAGCTGGGCACGTCGGATCGGAGCGAGGAGCTGCTGCGCAGAAGCTGGCTTGAATATGGCCATGTGACCAAGTCGCTCTATGCCAAGTCGGCCGAGAGCATGGGACGTCTTGAGCACGATATCTCCAGCTACCTGGACAAGGTCTCCGCCGAGGCGGAGGCGAGCAAGTCCTTCCTGCGCACGGTGCAAATCGTCGCCACCGGCCTCGTGACCGTGATCGGCCAGCTGCTGTTCTTCCTCATCTCCCAGGGCATCAGGCAGCCCGTGACCCTGCTGCGCGGCACCATCCGCGAGATCGAGCAGGACGGCGACCTGCGCCGCCGGGTGAAGTACGACCACGCGGACGAGCTGGGCACGGTCGCGGCCTCGCTGAACGCGATGCTGGGCAAGTTCCAGGAAAGCATGGTGCGTGTCTCCAGCTCGGCCAACGCCCTGCGCCAGTCCTCGCAGGAGGTTGAGCGCACGGCCGACCAGGTGCTGCGCTCCACCAACCAGCAGGAGGCGGAGATCAGCCAGGTGGCAGCCGCCATGCACGAGATGGCCGCCTCGATCCAGGAGGTGGCGCAGAACGCGCAGCATGCCGCGCACAACACCAGCACGGCCGAGACCCAGGCCATGAACGGCCGCCAGGTGGTGAGCCAGAGCGCGGAGTCGATCCAGACCCTGGCCGGCGAAATCGAGCAGGCCGCGCAGGTGATCCGCCAGCTCGAGCAGGATGGCAACCGCATCGGCATGGTGGTGGACGTGATCCGCGGCATCGCCGAGCAGACCAACCTGCTGGCCCTGAACGCAGCGATCGAGGCCGCCCGCGCCGGCGAGCAGGGGCGAGGGTTCGCGGTGGTGGCGGACGAGGTGCGCAACCTCGCCAGCAAGACCCAGGCCTCGACCCAGGAGATCCAGCAGATGATCGAGTCCCTGCAGCTGCGTACCGGCGAGGCTGCGGAGGTCATGCAGGCTGGGCAGGCGCGGGCGCGGGAGAGCGTGGAGCAGGCCCAGCAGGCCGGCGAGGCGCTGGTCGCCATCACCGAGGCCATCGAGCGCATCAACGACATGACCGCCCAGATCGCCCATGCCACGGAGCAGCAGAGCGAGGTGGCGGAGGAAATCTCGCGCAGCGTGACCAACATCTCCGGTCTGGCCCACGGCGCGACCCAGGAGGTGCAGAGCACCGTGCGCGGCAGCGAGGAGCTCGCGCGGCTGGCCGAGTCGCTGCAGGGGTTGGTCAGGCAGTTCCGCGTCTGACCCACTGCAACTGCGTCTCAAGGCGGCCATCGGCCGCCTTTTTATTGTCGCTCCCTTCGCCCGTGCGGCCCAGTGATGAAAGGGCACCTCGAAAAACCTTTCGAGGTTCCCGAAATTTGGCCCGCTTCATGCTTGGAGTTCATGACAATGCATGCCGGAGCCCAACATGAGCGACATGAACATCGACCAGGTCCTGAGCCAGATGCGCGCCATGCGCGCGCAGGCCGCGAACAACCTGCAGCTGGGAAGCGCCGAGGCTGCGCGTGTCGCCGGCGGGGATGACTTCGCCTCCCTCCTGCGACGGGCGGTTGACGGTGTGAACGGCGTGCAGGCGGCCTCCAGCCAGCTGAAGGCCCGTTTCGAGGCCGGCGACCGCGACGTGGACTTGACGCAGGTCATGATCGCCGACCAGAAGGCCAGCCTGGCCTTCACCGCCGTGACCCAGGTGCGCAACAAGCTGGTCACGGCCTATCAGGACATCATGAACATGCCGGTTTGAGGCAGGTTGAAGCGGAGCACTGACCATGGCCGAACAGGCACAAACAGCGAATCAGTCCATGCTGGCGGATCCGGCGGCCGGGGGCGTCAAGGGCGCCGGTCGTCCGGCCTGGCTTGAGCAGGTCGAGGCGGTCACCCAGTCGAAGAGCTTTCGCCAGCTGGGGGCGCTGATCGGCCTTGCCGCCCTGATCAGTTTCGGGCTCGGCTTTTTCCTGTGGTCGGGCAAGGACGGCGGCATGCAGCCGCTGTACGGGAGCATGGCCCCGCAGGATGCCGCCCAGGTGGCCGATGCGCTGCGCACCACGGGGATCCAGTTCGAGATCGACCGGGCGACCGGCCAGATCATGGTGCCTGCCGAGCGCCTGCACGAGGTCAGGCTGCAGCTCGCGGGTCAGGGGCTGCCGGGCGGGGCGCCGATTGGCTTCGACGCCCTGCACAAGGAGCAGAGCCTTGGGGTCAGCCAGTTCATGGAGACCGCGCGCTACCAGAACGCGCTGGAAAACGAGCTGGCGGCGACCATCGCCTCCCTCAACCCGGTCGATACCGCGCGTGTGCACCTGGCCATGCCGAAGCAGTCGGTGTTCGTGCGCGATCGCATGCCTGCGACCGCCTCGGTGGTGGTCAAGCTCTATCCCGGGCGCACGCTGGAGCCGGCGCAGGTCCAGTCCATCGTCAATCTGGTGGCGGCCAGCGTGCCGAACATGAAGGCCGCGGACGTGACCGTGGTTGACCAGACTGGCCGACTGCTGAGCGAGGACATCGCCACCAGCGGCGTGGCGCTCAACGGCCGGCAGTTCGAGTACCGCCGCCGCATGGAGCAGAGCTATGTCGCCCGGGTCGAGCAGCTGCTGCAACCGCTGCTCGGTGCCGGGCGCGTGCGGGCGCAGGTCAATGCCGAGCTGGACTTCTCGGAGCGCGAGGGCACCAGCGAGCGCTACGGCCCGGGCGAGGGCAGGGTGCGCAGCGAGCAGCTGAGCGACCAGATGAACACCGTGGGCAGCGGCAATGCCCTTGGCGGCGTGCCCGGGGCGCTGACCAACCAGCCGCCAGGCGGTGGCACGACCACGCCGCCAGGGGGCAACGGCATCGGCCCGCAGCCCCTGCTCAATCCGCAGCAGTACATGCAGATGCTGCAGATGCCGGCGCAGAGCAACAAGACTCAGACCCGCAATTTCGAGCTCGACCGTGACATCCAGCACACGAAGGTGGCTCCGGGGGAGGTCAAGCGCTTGACCGTGGCCGTGGTCCTGGATGATCGTGTGGTCGTCGGCGAGGGCGGCACCGCTGAGCGCAAGCCCCTGTCCGACGAGGAGCTGGCGAAGTTCACCCAGCTGGTGAAGGAGGCCGTCGGCTTCGACGAGCAGCGGGGCGACCGCGTGACCGTCAGCAATGTGTCGTTCACCGGCGAGGAGCTGGTAGCAGAGGCTCCGCTCTACACCCAGCCCTGGGTCTGGGATGCCGCCAAGCAGCTGCTCCTTGGCCTGGCCGCACTGATCGTCTTCCTTGTGGTGGCGCGTCCCCTGCTGCGCGCCCTGCTGGGCGAGAAGAAGCGCGAGGAGCCCCAGCTGGGCGAGATGGCCGCCCTGCCGCCTGCCGGAGAGCAGCTGGCCCTGCCGGGAATGGTCACCGGCGAGGCGGTTGCCGAGGAGGCGGCGGCCAAGGCGCTGGCGGAAGTGGCCGAGGAAGAGGAGGGCCTGCTCGCCATGCTGCCGGGTGCCGAGGGCTACATGCAGAAGATCGAGCACCTGCGCAAGCTGGTCGAGCGCGACCCGCGCCTGGTGGCAACCGTGATCAAACAGTGGACGCGCGAAGATGAGCGATAACATCACTACCGGCCCCGGGGGCGAGGGCTCCCCGGCCCCCGATCCCCTCGTCGGGCTCAAGGGGGCCGAGAAGGTGGCGATCCTGCTGATGGTGCTGGGCGAACAAGCCGCCTCCAGCATCTTCCGCGAACTGGACCCGGTCGAGGTGCAGAAGATCGGCAAGGCCATGGCCGTCATTCCGAATATCACCCGGCCACACGTGCAGGCTGTGGTCGACCGCTTCATCGCCGACATGGAGGGCCAGACGGGCCTCGCGCTCGGCGCCTCGGACTACATCCGCAAGGTGCTGATCGGGGCGCTGGGCGAGGACCGCGCCGAGAGCTTGATGGACCGCATCCTGATGGGAGGTACCGGCGGCAAGACGTTGGAATCGCTGAAGTGGATGGATGCGCGCTCGATCGCCGAGATCATCCGCTACGAGCACCCGCAGATCATCGCCACCGTGCTCTCCCACCTGGAAGGCGAGCAGGCGGCCGAGGTGCTGTCCATGCTGCCGGAGAACACCCGCAGCGACATCATCATGCGCGTGGCCACGCTCGACTCCATCCCTCCGCAGGCCCTGATCGAACTGGACGACATCATGGAGATGCAGGCCACCGGCGAGCTGGGCGGCAAGTCATCCAAGGTGGGTGGCGTGCGCGTGGCGGCCAGCATCCTCAACAACATCGAGAGCAGCATCGAGAGCCGGATCATGGAGGAGATCAAGGGGGTCGACGTGGATGTGGGGACGCAGATCGAGGATCTCATGTTCGTGTTCGCCAACCTCATCGACGTCGACGACCGCAGCATACAGACCCTGCTGCGCGAGCTGCCCACCGACAAGCTGTTGCTTGCGCTCAAGGCCTCCGATCAGGATCTGCGCGACAAGTTCTTCAAGAACATGTCCAAGCGCGCGGCGGAGATGATGCGTGACGATCTGGATGCGATGGGGCCGGTGAAGCTGAGCGAGGTCGAGGCGGCGCAGAAGGAGATCCTGCAGATCGCCCGCCGCATGGCCGACGAAGGCAAGATCAACCTGGGCGGTGGCGAGGAGATGGTGTGATGGCGCGGGCTGATTGGGTGAGGGTGGATGCCAGCCATCCCTGGCTGGCCCCCTCCGGGCTTGCTCCCGCGGAGCAACGACCGATTCGTTGGTCCCTCCTCTCGGTCCCTTCCGGCATCCATGCCGGAAGCCCCTTCGGGGTGCGGCCGTCGAGAGCCTGGCGAATCGGTGCGCCATGAGCGCGATCCAGGCCACGGGCAAGGCCCCGCGTCTGCTGGATGTGGGCGGCCGACCGGTGACCACGTGGCGGCCGCCCTCCATGGACGCGCCGGCCGAGGCCGGCGAGCAGCCTGTCCAGGCGGCGGAATCCATCCCTGGATTCCGCCCTTCGGGTGTCGCTTCGCGACCCAACGCCGCTCCCGACGGCGTTGTTGCGGCCGAGGGGGTCACGGTCGAGGAGGTGGTGACGCCTCCGCCCGCCCTGCCCACGGCCGAGGAGATCGAGGCCATCCAGCGGGAGGCCTGGGAGGAAGGCTATCGCGCCGGCCATGCGGAGGGGCTGGCGGCCGGGCAGGCGGAGATTGTGGCGCGGGCGGACCGCTGGCAGGAGCTGGTGACCAGCCTGACCCAGCCGCTGGAGGCTGCCGAGGGCGAGCTCGAGACCGCCCTGCTCGAATTGGCACTGGCCCTCGCCAAGCAGCTGGTCCGGCGGGAGATGAAGACCCAGCCGGACGAGATCATCCCCGTCGTGCGCGAGGCGCTCGGCGCCCTGCCCACGGCGGCGCGCGAGGTCGTCGTCCATCTCCACCCCGAGGATGCCGCCCTGGTCCGCGCCACCATCCACTCCCCCGGCTCGTTCTGGCGCATCGAGGAGGACGGCGCCATCTCCCGCGGCGGCTGCGTGGTCGTCACCTCCAACTCGAGGGTGGACGCCACCCTCGAGCGGCGCATCGCCCAGCTCGTGTCCAGCGTGCTTGGCGAGGAGGCACGGGGCACCTCCCCGCGGGGAGTGGATGACGGCAGCGGTGGAGAAGTGGGGGCATGAAGCATGACCTGGCCATGCGCATGGCGGAACGCCTGCGCGAGCGGGCGGCGCATCTCCCGGATCCGCCCCGGCCGGTGGTCGAGGGGGTGCTGACCCGTATGGTCGGCCTGACCCTCGAGGCCGAGGGCTGCCATGCCCCGGTGGGTGAGCAGTGCAGGATCGTGAGCCCCGGGGGGCAGGAGCTGATGGCCGAGGTGGTCGGCTTTGCCGGCGACCGTCTCTACCTGATGCCGACCGAGGGCACGCAGGGCCTGGCTCCGCAGTCGCGCGTCATCCCCACCGGCCGCAGCATGGGGGTGCGGGTGGGCATGGGCCTGCTCGGACGCGTGCTGGACGGCTCCGGCCACCCGCTGGACGGCAAGGGGCCCCTTCCCCCGGGCGACCCCGTGCCCCTGACCGGCCGTCCCATCAACCCGCTGCGACGGGCACCGGTGCGTGAACCGCTGGACGTCGGCGTGCGTGCGATCAACGCGCTGCTCACCGTCGGTCGCGGCCAGCGCATGGGCCTGTTCGCGGGCTCTGGCGTGGGCAAGAGCGTCCTGCTCGGCATGATGACGCGCTATACCCGGGCCGACGTGATCGTGGTCGGTCTGATCGGCGAGCGGGGCCGCGAGGTGAAGGAGTTCGTGCAGGAGATCCTCGGCCCGGAAGGGCTGGAGCGCGCGGTGGTGGTCGCCGCCCCGGCGGACGCCTCGCCGCTGATGAGGCTGCATGGTTCCTGGCTTGCGCACAGCATCGCCGAATACTTCCGCGACCAAGGCCTGAACGTGCTGTTGCTGATCGACTCGCTCACCCGCTTCGCCCAGGCCCAGCGCGAGATCGGACTCGCCATCGGCGAGCCACCCGCCACCAAGGGCTATCCGCCGTCCGTGTTCTACCGCCTGCCGCAGCTGGTGGAGCGGGCGGGCAACGGCGAGGAGGGTGGCGGCTCGATCACCGCCTTCTACACCGTGCTGACCGAGGGCGACGACCCGCAGGACCCGATCGCCGACGCCGCGCGCGCCATCCTCGACGGTCATATCCTGCTCTCGCGCGAGATCGCCGAGACCGGCCGCTACCCTGCGATCGACGTCGAGGCCTCGGTCAGCCGCGTGATGCCTGCCATCGTGCCGCACGAGCAGCGCGATGCCGCCCTCAGCTTCCGTCAGCTGGCCGCCACCTACACCCAGAACCGCGACCTGATCAGCGTCGGTGCCTACCGGCGCGGCACCGACAGCCGCATCGACGCGGCGGTCGACATGCATCCCAGGCTGGAGGAGTTCCTGCGCCAGGACCTGCGCCACGGCAGCCTCATGGCGGAAAGCATCGAGGCACTGGAAAGCCTTTTGCAGCATTAAGATTTATGGGAATCTCGACAAACCCCATCCATGGGACGCACGGGCACCTCGAAAGGTTTTTCGAGGTGCCCTTATGGGCATGACGTGCGCGCTCGTCTGCATTAATCTTGTTCCAACCAAGAGGTGCGCATGACGAACCAGCAACGACAGCAACGCCTCGAGCGCCTGAGCGACTTCGCCCGCCAGGAGGAGGACAAGGCCGCGCTCCGCATGACCGAGGCGCGCGCCCGCCTGGACGAGCAGCAACAGCGCCTCAACCTGCTGGAGGAATACCAGCGCGAATACGCCGCCCGCCTGTCGTTCAATCCCGGCGGCAGCGCGGGGGTGTTCGCCCTGCAGAACTACCGTGCCTTCATGGCGCGCATCGAGGAAGCCGTGCGGCAGCAGCGCCAGGTGGTCGATCGACTGGCCAAGGAGCACGCCCAGCTCGCCCAGGCATGGAACGAGCAGCGGACCCGCACGCGCGGGTTGCAGAAGGTGGAAGAAAAGCTTTCCGCCAGCATCGCGCAGGGTTCGGCCCGCCGAGACCAGCGGGTGCAGGACGAGTTCGCCCTGCGCCTGAAGTTCCAATCCACCTCCTCCAGCTGAGGGCCCCCCATGCAACCTGGCCTGATCCAAGCTCTGATGAACGCCCTGCCCAGCGGGATGGAGGGCGTTTCCGCCAAGGTGCTGCAGGCGGATGGCACGGTCGATTTCGCTGGCTTCCTGCAGTCCATGCTTCCCGCCCTGGAGCAGCAGATGGAGGGCGTGCCGGCCGACGCCCGCGCCAGCCTGATGGCCGAGTTCCAGCGCGAGATCCACCATGCCCAGTCCGTCGCCGATGTGAATGGTCCCGAGGTTCGGGCACTGGATGCCATGCTCGACCCGGGCGCGGGCAAGGGCGACTCCGGGGGCGATCAGGCCCCTGTCATCGAGCAGCTGCTCGCCATGCTGGGGGATGCCCCTGCGCCCGTCCCGCCGGGGGCGGTCGTTTCCGGGCTTGCCAAGGTGGACCCGGGCCCCGAACCGGTGACGGATGTCACCCGGCAGCCTGCGCAGGAGTTGCTTGCATCGACGGGCGAGGCATCCGCCGCAGGCATGCTGATGGCGGTGGGCGCGCCCCTCCCGCCCCCCTCCGATGAGCCTCGCTTTCTTGCAGCGAGCGCGCTGGCCCCCCTGCCGGCAAGCGGGCAGGTGACCATGGGGGGGGCGGCGCAGGCCATGGTGCCCGGAGAGGGGGCGGGGCCTGATGCGCGCCAGGCCGCAACACCTCCTGCCGCTGGCATGGCCGCGGCCCCCGGCCTTGAAGGGCGGGAGCAGGCCGAGGCGATGCGGATGGCCCAGACGGGTGAAGTCCCCGGCGTTCAGGCGCGGGACGTGGAGCCCTCAGCCCGTCCCGGCGAGGTGATGGCCCGGGTCGAAGTCTCCCCCGCGCCGTCCGAGAACGCGTCCGCCATTCCCTCCCCGCTTGCCGCGGATCAGTCCAGGCCTCGGGGGTCCCAGGACCTCCCGCTTCTCGAGCGCATCCCCGTCCCCGTGCACCAGCAGCGTGAATTCGGCGAGGCCGTTGGCCAGCGGGTGATGCTGATGCTCGGCCGCGAGATGCAGGGCGCGCGCATCGAACTGAATCCGGTCGACCTCGGCCCCATGGAGATCAACCTGCAACTGCGCGGCAACGAGGCGAACGTGCATTTCGGCGCGGCCCACGCGCTGACGCGCGAGGTCATCGAGGCGGCGCTTCCGAGGCTGCGCGAGATGCTGGCCGAGCAGGGATTCACCCAAGTCAACGTGAACGTCGGCCAGCAGCAAGGCCAGAATGCGCAGGCATCGAACGGCCAGGGCGGACAGTCTGGCCAGAGTGGACAGGGCAACGGCAGCCCATGGGGCACGGGGCAGGGGGCGGATACGGCGGAAGCCTCGGCCCGGAGTATTGAATATCAGGTGCGCTCGGGCGGCGTTGATCTCTTCGCCTGATGGGCCACGGGGCCATATCGCGGCGAGGGCGCAGCGCCCGGCGCATCGGCGAATCCAGGGATGGATTCTTCCGTCCGTGCGGTCCCTTCCCGGATGAACCGGTGCAGCGCCGCATCGTGCGCATGAATCAGGGGCAGCAGCGCCGGATTATCGCAGGTCAGTTCCGCGCACACGCCGTCCTCCCGCTCCACCAACTCCACCCGGATGTTGTCGCGCTGCTCAAACAGCTCGGCGAACAGTGGGTCCCAGGAGCGGATAGCCCGGCTCTTGGCGAAACGCGCCTTCATGTCTGCCGCATGGCGGCGCAGGATCATCGCCAGGTTCCTGTCGTCGCTGGCGGTGCAGGCTCGGATGCCGTTCGGCAGGCGTTCCGTCACACGGCGCAGCGACTTGTGCCCCGCGAACAGTGCCTTGATGTCGGCCTGATGGGCCTGGTGCTCCGCATCGCTGCCGCCACGGCCATGCCTGTAGATTTTTTCTTTCGTTTCGATCATCGGATCCTGTCCACGATCAGTCGCGTGCCGCTCATCCTGTCCTGCAGGGCGCGACGCTCGGGGTCGCGGTACATGGACAGCACACCCAGCCCGAGCAAGCCCCAGCTCGGCACCGCCCACAGGGCGCGGCGCAGCATGGCGCGCAGGGTGGGTGTCTCGCCCTCCTCGTCGACCAGCCTCACGCGCCAGGCGCGCATGCCGAGCGTCTGTCCCCCCTTGCGCCAGAACCACAGGTAGAAGCCGAGCGCGACAATCAACAGCACGGTTTGGTAGGCCCAGTGCCATGGGCCGCGCTCCGGCAGGGCCTCGCCACCGGTGAAGGGCAGCAGCAACGCGGTCAGCACGAACCAGAGGGCGACGATCAGCAGCCAGTCGTAGAACAGGGCGCCGAGGCGGCGGAGCAGGCCGGCGGGCTGGCCGGTCATCGCGGATGCCAGCCATTTCTGGCGGGCTCCTCCGGGGTTGGTCTTTCGGCGATCACCGATGTGTTTCCGGCAGCTTGGTTCAGCCCCTGTTCGAGCTCGGAGAGCAGACGCTCGATGAACCCGAATCGCTTGTCCGCCTCATCCATCGGCGCGGTGAACCGCAGGGCGTCCTGCCCGCCGAGCTGGTAGGTCTTCGGCTCCCGCTGCATCAGCCTGACGATGCTCATGGGGTCGATCGGCGGCTGCGGCTCGAACAGCATGCGGCCACCCTGGGGGCCGGCCTCGAGCTTGCGGATGCCGAGCGCCTGGGCGCGCAGGCGCAGGCTGGCCTGGCGCAGCAGGTTCTGCGCGGGCTGCGGCAGCAGGCCGAAGCGGTCGATCAGCTCGACGCGCATCTCGTCCAACTCCTGCTCGGTGGCGAGGCTGGCGATGCGCTTGTAGAGGATCAGGCGGGTGTGCACATCGGCGACGTAGTCCTCCGGCAGCAGGGCGGGCAGGCGCAGGTCCACCTCGGCGCCGTGGCGCAGGGGCTGCATGAGCTCGGGTTGCTTGCCGGACTTGATGGCCTTCACCGCGCGGTCCAGCAGCTCCATGTAGAGGCTGAAGCCGACTTCGTTCATCTGGCCGCTCTGCGATTCGCCCAGCAGCTCGCCCGCGCCGCGGATCTCGAGGTCGTGGGTGGCGAGAGTGAAGCCGACGCCGAGGTCCTCCAGCTTCTCGATCGCCTCCAGCCGCTTGACCGCGTCCGGCGTCATCGCTCCCTTGGGCGGGGTGATGAGGTAGCAGTAGGCGCGGTGATGGGATCGGCCGACCCGCCCGCGCAGCTGGTGCAACTGTGCCAGGCCGAGCTTGTCGGCGCGGTTGATGAGGATGGTGTTGGCGCTGGGAATGTCGATGCCGGATTCGATGATGGTGGTGCTCACCAGCACGTTGAAGCGCTGGTGGTAGAAGTCCGCCGTGACCTGCTCCAGCTCCTTTTCCGGCATCTGGCCATGGGCGAAGCGGATGCGCGCCTCCGGGATCAGCTCGGACAGCTCACGGGTCATGCGCTCGATGGAGTCGACCTCGTTGTGCAGGAAGTACACTTGCCCGCCGCGCTTGAGTTCGCGCAGCACGGCCTCGCGGATCAGCGCGGTGTCCCAACTCGTGACCATGGTCTTCACCGCCAGGCGATCCTTGGGCGGGGTGGCGATGATGGACAGCTCGCGCAGGCCGGAGAGCGCCATATTGAGTGTGCGCGGGATGGGCGTGGCGGTCATGGTCAGCAGGTCCACTTCGGCGCGCAGGTTCTTGAGCTGCTCCTTGTGGCGCACGCCGAAGCGCTGCTCCTCGTCGATGATGACGAGGCCGAGGTTCTTGAAGCGCACTTCCGGCGAGATGAGCTTGTGGGTGCCGATGACGATGTCGACCTTGCCCTCGGCCACGTCGTCCAGCACCTGCTTCGTCTCCTTGCCCGCGGTGAAGCGGGACAGTCCCTCGATGCGCACGGCGAAGTCCGCGAAACGGTCGCGGAAGTTGCGCAGGTGCTGCTGGGCAAGCAGGGTGGTGGGGGCGAGCACTGCGACCTGGCGGCCGTCCTGCACCGCGACGAAGGCGGCGCGCATGGCGACCTCGGTCTTGCCGAAGCCGACGTCGCCGCAGACCACGCGGTCCATCGGTTGTCCGCTGGTCATGTCGTGGATGACCGCGCTGATGGCGGAAAGCTGGTCGGCAGTCTCCTCGAACGGGAAGCCCTCGGCGAAGCGGGCGTAGGCTTCGGGGTCGAGGTGGAAGGCATGGCCCTTGCGCGCGGCGCGGCGGGCGTGCAGGTCGAGCAGCTCGGCGGCGACATCGCGGGTCTGCTCCATCGCCTTTTTCTTGGCCCTGTCCCATGCGTCCGATCCGAGCTTGTGCAGCGGCGCGTTTTCGGGGCTGGCGCCGGTGTAGCGACTGATCAGGTGCAGGCTGGCCACGGGCACGTAGATGCGGTCGCCGCCAGCGTATTCGAGGGTGAGGAACTCCTGTGTGAGCCCGCCGACCTCCAGCACGGTCAGGCCGCGGTAGCGGCCCACGCCGTGATCCTCGTGCACCACCGGGGCGCCCTCGTCCAGTTCGGTCAGGTTGTGGATGATGCTCTCGGCATCGCGCGTGCGTTTGACCCGCTTGCCGCGCTGGGCCACGCGCTCGGCGAAGAGCTGGGCCTCGCTGACGATGGCGATGGAAGCTCCCTCCCCCTCAAGGGGGAGGGGGAGCCAGAGGCCTTCCTCGAGCGGGGCTGTGGCAATGAGATGGCGTTTGTCGCTGGCGAGGAACTCGTGCCAGGTCTCGACCGTGTCGAAACGCAGGTCGTGGCGGCGCAGCAGGTCGCCCAGGGCCTCGCGGCGTCCGGGGGACTCGGCGGCGATCAGCAGCCGGCCTTTTGAGTCCGCGATGAACTTGCGCAGGGCCTGGGCCGGATCGTCGGCGCGTGCCTGCCAGCCGAGTTCAGGCAGTGGTTTGGCCTGGAAGCAGGTGGCCTGCGGGAAGGCGGGGTCGTCCTCGGCGAGCACGCGCACCTGCAGGCGCTCGTGCAGCAGGGTTCCGAGCTGGTCGGCGGAGAGGAACAGCATCTCCGGCGGCAGCAGCGGGCGTTCGCGGTCGTGGCGGCGCTGATCGAAGCGCTCGTGTGCCTCGCGCAGGAAGTCGTCCGCTGCGCGGTCGAGGCCCGGCAGGCTCAGACAGATCGTCTTGGGAGGCAGGTAGTCGAACAGGGTGGCGAGGCCGTCGAAGAACAACGGCAGGTAGTACTCGATACCGGGGAAGGGCAGGCCCTGCTGCAGCTGGCGCACGAGGTCGCGCCCGGCGGTGTCGAAGTAGTTTCCCCAGGCCTTGCGCGCGTGCCTGATGCCCTCCTCGTCCAGCGGGTACTCACGCGCCGGCAGCAGGTTGAGTGCCTCGATCGTCTCCAGGCTGCGCTGGGTCTCCGGGTCGAACAGGCGCAGGGATTCGATCTCATCGTCGAACAGGTCCACCCGCACCGGCAGTGCCTGGCCGCTGGGGAATAGGTCGAGGATGGCCCCGCGCACGGCGAACTCGCCGTGTTCCATCACCTGGGTCACCGAGCGGTAGCCGGCATCGCCCAGGCGCTGGCGGAAGGCCTCGACGTCCAGCCGCTGGCCTTTGGCGAGCTGGATGGTGCGGCCGCGCACGTAGTTCGTCGGCGGCAGGCGCATCAGCAGGCTGGGTGCGGAGACGATCACCACGCCGCGCTTGAGCTCCGGCAGGCGGTCCAGCGTCGCCAGCCTTTGCGCGACCAGATCCTGATGGGGGGAGAACAGATCGTAGGGCAGGGTCTCGGTGTCCGGGAAGACCAGCACCGGCAGCGCATCCTGTTTTCGCACCCGTCCGGCATCCAGGCCGGACGCCTGCTTCGCAGGTGCGGCGCTCAAATCGCCCTGGCCGAGGAAAAATTCCAGTTCCGCCTCCAGCCGGTAGGCATCCTGCATGCCGGGGGCGATCAGCAGCAGCGGGCCCTCATGCCGCCTGGCCGTTTCCGCCAGCAGGAGGGCGAGCGCCGCGCCAGGCGGGCGCCGCCAGTAGAGCGGATCGCGCGGGCGCAGGGGCAGGGGGGCGGTGATGAGGGCGTGGGCGGATGCGTTCATGCGCGTATTGTCCCACGAACGGAGACGGCCCTGAATGCCGGCGGGATGTGGTCTATGCTCGATCCGAGAGAGCCACACAAGTAAGGAGAGTGCCATGGGCATCAACATCGATGTGCCGGGTCGGATCGGGCCACTGCTGCGCGAGATCCTCGTGCATGTGGCGAACGATCCGGAGTTGGACCAGCCGGTGACCCTGGGAAGCGTCATGCAGGCCATGCACGAGGGGCTGGTCGATGAGCTCGAGGCGGAGGGACGGCTCGACCTGGAAAACCGTGAGGCCCTCTATGGCGAGCTGGAGGCCGCGATGGAAGAGTTCGGCAGCGACGCCCTCGCTTCCAATTTCATCCAGGCCCCGGTGGGCGACAACCTCGGCCGGGTGATTGAGGAGGCGATGCTGACCTTGCGCGTGCCGACCCT
The DNA here is from genome assembly GCA_049322715.1 of Pseudomonadota bacterium. Taxonomy (GTDB): domain Bacteria; phylum Pseudomonadota; class Gammaproteobacteria; order Halothiobacillales; family Halothiobacillaceae; genus Thiofaba. Next base: position 45,657 of record JBMOQP010000011.1, on the reverse strand, counting down.
CGGCGGGGTGCGCAAGGCCATGCTGTCCGGCCTCACCTCCACCCTGGTCGGGCGGGGCATGATCGATCCGGACGAGGACGACTCCCTGCTGGCGGAGCTCGACGAGCTGATTGCGATCCACGGGGAAAACGCTCTGGCCGAGGAGTTCCTGGGCCAGGAGCCCGACCGGGAAATATGAACAGGCCGCCCGGAGGATCGGCTTCCGGAAACGAGACACCCGGCTTTGTCAGGCCGTTTCAAAAGCCTTCGAAATGGCCTGACAGAGCAAGCCATGGATGGCTTGACCGATCCGTCGGGCTCTCGAAGGCCGTACCCCGAAGGGGATTCCGGCATGGACGGCGGAAGGGGCCGAGAGGAGGGATCAACAAGGGCTTGAGAGGAGGGACCAGACGAGTTGCAAAAGGGCAGGAAAGCCCTTTTGCAACAATCTGTCTGTGGCGGGGTGTCTCGCGCTGGCGCGGGGCCTCAGTGCGACTCGCCGGACTCTTCCTTGCCCTTGGTGCTCATGCCGAGGACGGTGTAGGCCGGGCACCAGCTCACCACGGCGGTGAACAGCGGCACGATGCCGATGTAACCCCACCAGCCGATAACGCCGGCTGCGGCGAGCCCGATGAGGACGATGCCCGCAAAGGCGCGGATGAACCGGTCAACGAAACCGACATTCTTGTTCATGGTGGTAACTCCCTTGGGTGATGGGCGGGTTAGCGGGACGCCGGAGACGCGGTCCGCTTCGGATGACGGACGCTGTGGATCGTGTGGCGGTGCTCGAAGTACACGGTGAACTCGGGGTAGACCCAGCGCGTGATCGGCGGCCTGCCGACCGGGGCGATGCGCTGCTGCGGCTCGCCGTAATGCCTGAGGACCGAGTTCATCGACTGCCCGCGCTCGGGCACGGGGGAGGCCGCGTGGGCGGCCAGGCCCGTTGCGCACAGGACAAGGGTCAGTAGGGGGGCGATCAGTCGCATGGGCGGTCCTCCGGCGCGTCGTTGAGTCCATGACTGTGTTCAGGAAATGTTGAATAAAGCCATCCTTGGCTTTTTCAGCTCGCCTGGTACCTCCTCTCAGTCCCTTCCGGCATCCATGCCGGAAGCCCCCGCGGGGTACGGCCTTCGAGAGCAAGCCCTTGCGGCATCCTGCCACAATCGGGAACCACCGAATGATCCAGCGGTCCCTTCAGGCTTCGAAGCCATCCAGGCCATGAAACACGGCTTTCAGGCTATCACTTTCAGGCTATCATTCGGGTCTTATTCTAGACGGCATTACCATGTTTCGCCCGTTCGAACTCTTCATCGGTCTGCGTTACACGCGCGCCAAGCGCCGCAACCACTTCATTTCCTTCATCTCGCTGACCTCGATCCTTGGCATCGCGGTGGGCGTGACCGCGCTGATCACCGTGCTGTCGGTCATGAACGGCTTCGAGAAAGAACTGCGCGAGCGCATCCTCGGCATGGCTTCGCACCTGACCATCACCGGCCCGGGCGAGCGGCTGGAGGATTGGCGGGCGGTGATCGGGCGCGTGCAGACGCGCGGGGGCGTGGTGGCGGCCGCGCCCTATACCCAGGCGGAGGCGATGCTGTCCCAGCCGTCGGCGGTGAGCGGAGCCATCGTGCGCGGGATCGACCCCGCGCTGGAGGCCACGGTCACCGACGTGGGCGAGCACATGAAGGCCGGCCGGCTGGAGAATCTCAGGCCGGGCGAATACGGCATCGTGCTCGGCCGGGAGCTGGCGGATGCGCTCGGCGTCGGCGTGGGCGACTCGCTCATGCTGATTACCTCCAACATCGCGGTCACTCCGGTGGGGGCACTGCTGCGCGAGCGCCGCTTCACCGTGGTCGGCCTGTTCGAGGTCGGCATGTACGAATTCGACCGGGGCACGGCTTTCATCCACCTGGAAGATGCGCAGAAGCTCTATCGCCTGGGGACGGCGGTCAACGGCGTGCGTCTCAAGCTGGACGACATGTTCGCCGCGCCGCGCCTGAATCGCGAGCTGTCCGCCGAGCTGGGCGCGGAATACTGGGTCAGCGACTGGACCCGCCGCCACGCCAACTTCTTTCGCGCGGTAAAGACCGAGCGCACGGCGATGTTCATCATTCTTGCCCTGATCGTCGCCGTCGCTGCGTTCAACATCGTCTCCACCCTGGTGATGGTGGTCACCGACAAGCAGGCCGACATCGCCATCCTGCGTACCCTCGGCGCCTCGCCCGGTTCGGTGATGGCGGTCTTCATGGTGCAGGGCACCCTGATCGGCGTGGTCGGCACCCTGCTTGGACTGATCGGCGGGCTGAGCCTGGCGCTCAACATCGACACCCTTGTGCCCTGGCTGGAGCACACCCTCGGCATCCAGTTCCTGCCCGCCGACGTCTACTACATCAGCGAGCTGCCCTCGGACGTGCAGTTCACCGACGTGGTGCGCATCGCGGCCCTGTCCTTCGGCCTTTCCGTCCTCGCTACCCTGTACCCGGCCTGGCGCGCCGCGCGTACCCAGCCCGTGGAGGCCCTGCGCTATGAGTGAGGCGGCCATGATTCACGAAACTGTGATCCAGTGCGTCGGCGTGGGCAAGACCTACGCCGAGGGCAAGCTCAAGGTCGAGGTGCTGCGCGGCATCGATCTCGCGATCGCGGCCGGCGAGCGCGTGGCCATCGTCGGCCCCTCCGGCGCAGGCAAGAGCAGCCTGCTGCAGCTGATGGGCGGGCTGGACGTGCCGAGCAGCGGCGAGATCCTGCTGCAGGGGCGCGACCTCGCGCGCATGTCGGAGAAGGAGCGCGGACGCGTGCGCAACGCCATGCTCGGCTTCGTCTACCAGTTCCACCACCTGCTGCCGGAGTTCTCCGCGCTGGAGAACGTCGCCATGCCGCTGCTGATCCGCGGCGAGCGCGTCGAGCAGGCGCGCGAGCAGGCGACGGCCATGCTCGAGCGCGTCGGCCTTGGCCACCGCCTGCAGCACAAGCCGGGCGAGCTGTCCGGCGGCGAGCGCCAGCGCACCGCGCTGGCCCGCGCGCTGGTCACCCGTCCCCGGGCCGTGCTGGCGGACGAGCCGACCGGCAACCTCGATTCCCGCAACGCGGGTGCGATGTTCGACCTGCTCATGGAACTGAACGCCGAGCAGGGCACCGCCCTGGTGGTGGTGACCCACGATCTTGGCCTCGCCGGCCGCATGGACCGGGTGTTGCGCATGCGCGACGGGGCGCTGGAGGCCGGTGCATGAACAACGCCGCCGGGAGCGGCGTTGGGTCGCCGTAAGGCGACACCCGAAGGGCGGAGTCCAGAGATGGATTCCGCAACAAGGCTGGAGGCAGGGGGGGGCGTTCCGTCCCGGCCTCTGGCCCCTGAGAATGAAGAAGCCATGCCCTGCGGCATGGCTTCTTCATTCCGGACAGCTCCAGTCGCCGGGGATGGTCACTTCTGCCGGATCATGGCGTAGTAGCCCACCATGCCGCCCTTCATGAAGAAGTAGTCCTTCAGGCCCGCGTCCTCGACGAAGTACTGCAGGTGCTTGATCTGGTGGCCGGCAGCGTCGTAGAAGAAGATCGTTTGCCCCTTCTGGCGCGCCTCGCCGATGAGACCCTTCAGGCGCGGCATGTCGAAGCCCGTGCGGATGTCACGGGTCGCGAACAGGGATATGCCATCGCTCTGGAGGGTGTCGCGCAGGTCAATGACCATGGTGTTGCCGGCGCGGGCGCGGTCGATGAAATCCTGCGGCTCGAGCACGTGCGCCTCGAACTTTTCATCGCCGATCAGGGCGCTCGGGTTCAGCTCGGGCTTGTCCAGCAGGCCGGTCAGCTTCGGGTTGGCCTTGGCCCAGTCGAAGATGCCGCCGTCATAGGCGATCGCATGTTCCACGTTCGCCATCTGGCGGGCCTTGGTGGCCGCCTGGTAGGCCTTCTCGCAGGTATGGCCGTTGCAGTAGAAGACCATCGGCTTGCCGCTCTTCTGTTGCAGCGCCTTAACCTTGTCGGCGAAGTCGGGCTGGGCCACCGGGATGTTGTGGGCGCCCTTGATGCGCATGATGTCGAATTCGAAGGGCGAGCGGACATCGACGATGGTGTACTGGTCGAATTTCGCCGTCAGGTCCCTCGTTTCGATCACTTGCACCTGGGGGTGGTTCTTGCGGAAGGGGAAGGGATTGGCGTCATCGGCCAGGAGGGGCTGGGACGAACCTAGGACGAGGGCGAGCAGGATCAGGGTGGCGCGCTTGAGCATGGACGACTCCTTGGGGTTCCGGGCGGAGTTCTTTGGATGGACCGAACTCTCTCGTTGGCATCGGTTGCTGTTCCATACGGCGTGGTGATGCCGGTCCCGGCACACGCTTCATCCGGAAGCGCGGCGGGACAGTGCGATCTTACGCCCGCCTTGTCCTCGTCCTGTCATGGAAATCCATGATGGAGGCATGGAATTAATTTCTTGATCGCGGGAGGTGGCCCGGCTCAGTCCTGGGGGGCTTCCGGTCGGATCGTCGCGGTGCGGCGGAATCCATCCCTGGATTCCGCCCTTCGGGTGACGCTTCGCGTCCCAGCGCCGTTCCCGACAGCGCTGTTCAGGCCGGCCTGTGGCAGGCCGGGCTGGTAGACCCGCTGCCTGCGTTTCTTCAGGTGGAGGGACAGGTAGATGCGCCAGAAGCCCTGGATGCCGTAATAGCCGAGGATGGCGCCGGTCACGGATAGCATGAAGTGGCCGACCACGAGCGGCAGGCCGATGGAGGACAGGTTGTCCCACACCCAGCTCCATTCGAAGGGGTAGGGCAGCGCCTTGAATTCCCCCGGCACCACCAACTGGCCCAGCCAATAGGCTGACAGCTCGATCGGTACCATGGTCAGGGGGTTGGTGAGGAAGACCATCAGCACCGCCAGCGGCAGGTTGCTGCGCAGCCAGATCGCCAGGGCAACGGCGATCGGGCTCTGGAACGGGATGGGCAGGAAGGCGGCGAAGAGCCCCAGTCCGAAGGCGCGTGCAACCGAATTGCGGTTGAAGTGCCACAGGTTCGGATCATGCAGCAGATGGGCGAAGCGGCTGAGGAATTTGTGCTCCCGCAGGGTGTCCGGGTGCGGCGCGATGCGGCGGAAATATTTCTTCGGCATGTAAAGGGCGGCTCAGACGATCGGGCGTTTATACGCCCGCGACATGAAGGGTGCAATCGTGGTTCTCACACTGCCTCCTGCTCTGGGAAACCGAAGGCTGCCTCGCGCAGCGCGGCGATCTCGTCGCGCAGGCGCGCGGCCTCCTCGAACTCCAGGTTGCGCGCGGCGGCGTACATGTCCTTTTCCAGCTGCTTGATCTTCTTCGCCGCCATTTCCGGCGACAGGTAGGCCGCCTTGGGCTCGGCCACCTTGCGCTTGCCGGCCCCCGGACGCGCGCCGGGGATGCGGTCGTAGCCCGCCTCCAGGATGTCCGCCACGCTCTTGCGGATGCCCTGCGGGGTGATGCCGTGCGCCTGGTTGAAGGCGATCTGCTTGGCGCGGCGGCGTTCGGTCTCCTCCATCGCCCGCTGCATCGAGCCGGTGATCCGGTCGGCGTAGAGGATGGCCTTGCCGTTCACGTTGCGCGCAGCGCGGCCGATGGTCTGGATCAGCGAGCGCTCGGAGCGCAGGAAGCCCTCCTTGTCGGCGTCGAGGATGGCGACCAGCGACACCTCGGGGATGTCCAGGCCCTCGCGCAGCAGGTTGATGCCGACCAGCACGTCGAAGGTGCCGAGGCGCAGGTCGCGGATGATCTCCACCCGCTCCACCGTGTCGATGTCCGAGTGCAGGTAACGCACCTTCACCCCGTGGTCGTGCAGATACTCGGTCAGGTCCTCCGCCATCCGCTTGGTGAGGGTGGTGACCAGCACCCGCTCGCCCTTCTCGGCGCGCAGGTTGATCTCGGACAGCACGTCGTCGACCTGGGTGGCGACCGGGCGCACCTCTAGCACCGGGTCGACCAGGCCGGTCGGGCGCGCCACCTGCTCGACCACCTGGCCGCTGTGTTCGAGCTCGTAGTCGGCGGGGGTGGCGGAGATGTAGATGGTCTGCGGCATCATGCGCTCGAATTCGTCGAAGCGCAGCGGGCGGTTGTCCAGCGCGGAGGGCAGGCGGAAGCCGTAGTTGACCAGGTTTTCCTTGCGCGAGCGGTCGCCTTTGTACATGGCGCCGAGCTGCGGCACGGTCACGTGCGACTCGTCGATCACCAGCAGGGCGTCCGGCGGCAGGTAGTCGTACAGGCAGGGCGGCGGCTCGCCGGCGGCACGCCCGGAGAGGTAGCGCGAGTAATTCTCGATGCCGTTGCAGTAGCCGAGCTCCGCCATCATCTCCAGGTCGTACTGGGTGCGCTGCTCCAGCCGCTGCGCCTCCACCAGCCGGTCGCTGGCGCGCAGTTCGGCCAGGCGCTCCTTCAGCTCCTCCTTGATCAGTTCCATCGCCTTGACGATGCGCTCCTTCGGAGTGACGAAGTGGGTGCCCGGGTAGACCGTGTAGCGCGGCAGGCGGCGCAGGACCTCGCCGGTCAGCGGGTCGAACAGGGTGATCTGCTCGATCTCGTCGTCGAACAGCTCCACCCGCACCGCCTCGCGGTCGCTCTCCGCCGGATGGATGTCGATCACGTCGCCGCGCACGCGGAAGGTGCCGCGGCGGAAGTCGATATCGTTGCGCGTGTACTGCATGTCGGAGAGGCGGCGCAGGATCGCGCGCTGGTCGATGCGGTCGCCCTTCGACAGGTGCAGGATCATCTTCAGGTAGGCCTCGGGGTCGCCCAGGCCGTAGATCGAGGAGACGGTGGCGACGATGATCACGTCGCGCCGCTCGAACAGGGCCTTGGTGGCGGACAGGCGCATCTGCTCGATGTGCTCGTTCACCGAGGAGTCCTTCTCGATGTAGGTGTCGGAGGCGGGGACGTAGGCCTCCGGCTGGTAGTAGTCGAAGTAGGAGACGAAGTACTCGACCGCGTTGTGCGGGAAGAAACCCTTCATCTCGCCATACAGCTGCGCGGCCAGGGTCTTGTTGTGCGCCAGGATCAGGGTCGGGCGCTGCACCGTCTGGATCACGTTGGCGACGGTGAAGGTCTTGCCGGAGCCGGTCACGCCGAGCAGGGTCTGGCCCGCGAGACCCGCCTCGATGCCCTCCACCAGCTGGCGGATCGCCTCCGGCTGGTCGCCCGCCGGGGCGTAGTCGGATTCGAGCTGGAACACTTTCGATAAATTGGCTTCGGACATGCGGGGCTGGCTACGGTAAAATGCAGGCAATTTTGTCGGGCATCATGCCCATCCTCTGAAGATTTTGCGAAAACTTGAGGCCAGCTCCTTGGACATCCAACTGTCGCATCGCGTTCAACGGGTCCGACCCTCTCCCACGCTCGCCGTCTCCGCCCTGGCGGCAAAGCTCAAGGCCGAAGGCCGCGACATCATCAGCCTGGGCACCGGCGAGCCGGATTTCGACACCCCGCGCCATATCCGTGACGCCGCCATCGAGGCGATCAACAAGGGCTTCACCCGCTACACCCAGGTGGACGGCATCCCCTCGCTGAAGAAGGCGATCATCGACAAGCTCGAGCGCGACAACGGCCTCAAGTACGCCCCTAACCAGATCCTCGTCTCGGTGGGCGGCAAGCAGAGCTTCTACAACCTGGCCATGGCCCTGCTGGACGAAGGCGACGAGGTCATCATTCCCGCGCCGTACTGGGTGTCCTACCCGGACATGGTGCTGTTGGCCGACGGCCATCCGGTCATCGTCGAGGCCGAGCAGGCGCAGGGCTTCAAGCTGACCCCGGGGCAGCTCGAGGCCGCGATCACCCCGCGCACCAAGCTGTTCGTGATCAACAGCCCATCCAACCCGACCGGCGTGGCCTACACCCGCAAGGAGCTGGAGGCGCTGGGCGAGGTGCTGCGCCGTCACCCGCAGGTGCTGATCGCCACGGACGACATGTACGAGAAGATCCTGTGGGCGGACGAGCCGTTCTGCAACATCGTCATGGCTTGCCCGGACCTGTACGACCGCACCATCGTGCTCAACGGCGTGTCCAAGGCCTTCGCCATGACCGGCTGGCGCATCGGCTATGCCGCGGGCCCGGTCAAGCTCATCAACGCGATGGCCAACGTGCAGTCGCAGAGCACCTCCAATCCCACCTCCATCTCACAGGTGGCGGCCCAGGCGGCGCTGGAAGGTGGAGATGACTGTATCGTGCCAATGATCGAGGCGTTCAAGGCACGCCACGACTTCGTCGTCGCCGCGCTCAACGCCATGCCGGGCGTGTCCTGTCTGCCGAGCCAGGGCGCCTTCTACGGCTTCCCGGACGTGAAGGCCATCATCGCCCGCATGGGCCTGAAGGACGACGTCGAGTTGTCCAACAAGCTGCTGTACGACGCGGGCGTCGCGGTCGTTCCAGGCTCCGCCTTTGGCGCCCCGGGGCACGTGCGTCTGTCCTACGCCACCTCCATGGAGCAGCTCGAGGAGGCCATGCGCCGCATGGCCAGGGCGCTGGCATAAAAAGCCGTTGACAGGGTGCGCAAACCCTCTATAATGCGCACCCACAACACAGCCACTCCCCTGTGGCGCAGCGGTAGCGCAGCGGACTGTTAATCCGTTGGTCGTTGGTTCGAATCCAACCGGGGGAGCCAGCAAAGTTTAGCGCCCGTAGCTCAGTTGGATAGAGTATCTGGCTACGAACCAGAGGGTCGGAGGTTCGAATCCTTCCGGGCGCGCCACACCCACAAAGGGCCCAGGTAGAAATGCCTGGGCCCTTTGTCTTTTTCGAGGGCTTCCGTGTCCGCGCGCATGCACACCGATGGTGTCAATCGCCCTGCGAGGACTCGATGTCGTGGGCGCGGCCATAGGCCAGCCAGTCGGCCAGGACGGCCTCAGGCAGTTCCAGCTGCATGCGCACGTCCTGGCCGTAGTCCACGCCCGTCACCTGCCCGACATGCAGCGACAGCCAGTGGCGGATGCCCTGTTCCTGGGCGAAGTCACAGCGCACCGTCAGGGTGGTGCGCGGCTCGCGCTTCTCGATGGGCAGGACCTCCATCACCGCCTGCGCGGCCTGGCCGTAGGCCCGCGTGAGTCCGCCGGCGCCGAGCTTGATACCGCCGAAGTAGCGCACCACGACCAGCATCACGTCGCCCACGCCCTTGTGCTGCAGCACGTTCAGGATCGGTTTGCCGGCCGTGCCGGAGGGTTCGCCGTCGTCGCCCATGGCGGCGGAGGAGGCGCGCGCGGGATCGCCCAGGAGGTAGGCCCAGCAGTGGTGGCGCGCATCGGAGTAGGCCGCCTTCAGTTCCGCCAGCCAGGCCATGCCGGCCTGCCGGTCGGTGACCTTGCGGGCATGGGCGATGAAGCGGCTCTTCTTGATCTCGATCTCCGCCACGGCCTCGGCGGCGGGGGTGTCATAGGCCATGCAGTCGGGGACACTGAAAAGGGGGGCAGTCTAGCGCGGCTCGACCCGGACCCCGTCGCTGATCTTGTCGTCCGGGTGGCTGATGACCTGGTCGCCGGGCGCGAGGCCCGAGACGACCTCGGCGATGAGGCCGGCTCTCTGCCCGATCTCCACCGGTGCGAGACGGGCGCGGCCATCCTGCACGACGAAGACCGCCCAGCCGCTGTTGCGGCGGAAGAGGGCGCTGGCGGGGATCTGCAGCACGTCGCCTCCCGCCCATACCACGAAGCGGGCCTCGACCCGGTAGCCGTCGCCGAGCCGCTGCCACTGCTCGCGCGGCGAGACGAAGTCCGCGATGACGCGCACCCGCTGCTCCTCCACGCCGAGCGCCGAGACCTTGGTGTAGCCGAAGGGCTCGACTACGCGCACCACGCCTTCGAGCGTGTTCTCCCCGCCCCAGCGGTCGAGCAGCACTCTGGTGCCGGGCGCGATCCTCACCGCTTGGGTGGAGAGGACCTCGACCTCGACCTCGAGCGCCCGCGGGTCGCCGATTTCGAGCAGCGGCTGGCCGGCCTGCACCGCGCCCTCGCTCTCGCGCTCCATCTTCAGTACACGGGCCCCGACGGGGGCTCGCACGGACAGCGTTTCTGCCGGTCCGCCGGCCTGCAGTCGTTCGGTCTGCTCCAGGGTGGCGCGTGCCGTCTCCAGCTCGAAGCGGGCCACGTTCACGGCATGGTCCGCCGCCAGCCGTGCCGCGCGGGCTCGATCGTGCTCCGTCCGCGCGCGGTCAAGGTCCTGCTGGGCGACGAATCGGTCCTTGCGCAGCGCGGCGACGCGAGCCAGCTCTTGTCCGGCCAGCTCGGCCTGCGCGGCGGCAGCGCGGGCGTTCTCGCGCGCGGCGGCGAGCGATGCCTCGGCCGCCTGCACCTGGGCCCCGGCCCGGGCGCGGGAGCGCGGATCCAGCGCGGCGGAGCGTGCAGGCTCGATCACCACGAGTTCCTCGCCGGCTCGCACCGCATCGCCCACCTTCCAGTCGATGCGCCGGGCATAGCCGTCCATGGGCGCGGAGACGACGTAGCGTTCCATCACCCGGGTCTTGCCTTCCTCTTCCACCGCGACCTCGAGCGGTCCGCGAATGGCGCTCGCAAGCTCCACCGGGACGGGGCGAGGCATGAAGCCCCAGACCAGTCCGCCGGCGACGGCGAGGGCGAGGAGGGTGATGCCGATGCGTGAGCGAAGTTGCATGGATCTTCCGGACTCAGGTGCTTCGAAAAGAGTATGGGTTATTCGTCATTCCCGTGTCTTCAGCACGGCCACAAGGTCCAGCTTGCCGAGCTTGCGCCAGATGATCCAGCCCGACAGCAGCGCCGACACGATCACGACGGTCGCTCCCAGTGCGTAGTTGCTCGGCGTCAGCAGCAAGGGAAGGCGGTAGAGGTCGTTGGTGAAGGCAAGTACCAGGATGCCGACCAGCCCCACCCCGAGCAGCATGCCGACCGGGATGGCGGCGAGCGTCAGCACGGCCAGCTCGCCGAGCAGGATGTAGGCGATCTCGCCGCGGGTGAAGCCGAGCACGCGCAGGCTGGCCAGTTCGCGGCTGCGCTCCGACAGGGCGATGGTCGCGCTGTTGTACACCACCCCGAAGCCGATGGCGCCGGCAAGGAGGATGGAGACCATGGTGTAGAACAGCACGAACTCGCCGATGGTGGCGTAGAAGCTGCGCACGGCCTCGGCGTTGGCCACCATGCCCAGCACGCGCGGGCGCTCGTGCAGGCGCGTGTAGACCTCTTGCTCGAACCCCGGTTCGATGGCGAGATACGCGCCGGTCACCACCGGCCCCTCCCGCAGCAGGGCGTTGATGGACTCCTGCTGCATGTAGGCCGAGACGCCGAGGAACTGGCGGGTGATGCCGAGCACCGGCACCTGCAGCACCTTGCGGTCGCCCTCCAGAACCTCCACCGTGAGCATGTCGCCGGGCTGGACGTGCAGGATGCGGGAGGCCAGATGGTCCGTCAGCACGATGCCTCCGGGCGGCACCTCGACCGGCCGGAGTTTGCGGTCGAGCGAGCGGTGCAGCGCCCCTTCGGACTGGATGCCGTACACCGCGGAGCGATACTGGTGGTTCTGGAAACGCAGGATGGCCGGCACGTCGCGGAAACCCTCCACATGCGTCACCCCGGGCAGCGCCGCCAGCTCGTGCAGCACGCGGCCGCTGGTGGGGTCGATGAAGGTCAGCGCCAGGTCCTCGCGTGCGGCCTGGTTGAACTGAACGTCGACCATGAAATCGATCGCATCCTTCTGGTAGTTGCCCACCATCATCAGTGCGCAGGCGAAGGCGATGCCCACCACGGTGAGGAGGGACTTCACCGGGCGGCGCTCGATATGGCGCAGGATCATGCGCGAGGGCGCGGCTAGCCAGCGCTGCAGTCCGATCCGTTCGAGCGCGGTGGCGCGATAGACAGCGGGGGTCTCCGGCAGCATGCCCTGCGCCGGGGTCAGGCGCGTGGCACGGAACACCGCGAACAGCGTGCCGCTGATGGCGGCCGCCGCACCGACGAGCAGGGCAAAGAGCACGATCGCGGGATTCAGGCGGTAATCCAGGTAGGGGAAGCGGAAGGTCGTCTCCTGATAGACATGGGCGAGGCCCTGGCCGAACCAGGCGCCCAGGGCGGTACCCGCCGCCACGCCCAGGAAGGTGATCAGCATCACCAGCTTCACGTAGTGCCAGCCGATGGCAGGGTGGGTATAGCCGAAGGCCTTGAGAATGGCGATCTGCTCGCGCTGCAGGCTGATGAGGCGGCCCAGCACCACGTTGAGCAGGAAGGCCGCCACGCCGAGGAAGATGGCCGGGAACACGGTGGCGGTGGTCTTGAGCTGGTTCAGTTCCTCGCTGAGGAATCGGTTGGAGAACTGGTCCTTGCGCGCATAAGCTCCCGTGCCACCATGGGGAGCGAGCACCGCATCGAGGCGCTCGATCACATCCTGCACCTGCGCCCCCTGGGACAGCGTCAGCGCCAGGCTGTTGAAGGCGCCGTCCATGTCGTACGCGGCGGCCAGGGCGTTGCGCCCCATCCACAGCACGCCGTAGCGCTTGAAGTCCGGGAAGATTGCGCCCGGGGCGATCTGGTAGACGTACTCCGGCGACACCGCCACGCCGACCACGGTCAGCACCTTGCGTTTGCCCTGGATGATGGCGGCGAGCCGGTCGCCGGGCTCGAAGCCGTGGGCGTCGGCGAAGGTGTCGGACAGCACCACCTCGTCCGAACTGTAGGGCTGCACCATGCGTCCGCGCTTGAGATGGACGGCGTTGAGCATCGGCTCGTCGCCATCGGGCACGGACAGCAGCAGGCCGGTGATGGGGTCGGAGAAGCCCTCGACCGTAAGCCGAACTCCTGCGATCACCCGGGTCTCGAGTCGCTCCACGCCGGGCAGGGCGCGCAGCCTCTCCGCCAGCGGCTCCGGCGCGCGCTTGAGATTGGCAAACACCTCGGCGAAGCGGTATTCGCGGTAGAAGCGGTCGCGGGTGTCGACCAGCGAGTCGAAGGTCGAGAGCGACATCACCAGGGTCGCCACCCCGCCCATGATGACCGCCGCGATCGCCAGCACCTGGCCGCGCATGTGCCACAGGTCGCGGAGCAGCTTGATGTCGAGCGCGCGCATGCTTACCAGCTCAATTCACGGGCATGCTTGCGCAGGGGATGGGCACGGATCTCCGCGATGCGGCCGTCCGACAGACGGATCACCCGGTCGGCCATGTCCGCGATGCCCACGTTGTGGGTGATGAGTACGGTGAGCGTGCCCAGCTCGCGGTTCACCTTCTCCAGCGCCTCCAGCACCACCACCCCGGTGGCCGAGTCCAGCGCGCCGGTCGGCTCGTCGCACAGCAGCACGGCCGGGTTCTTCGCGATGGCGCGCGCAATGGCCACCCGCTGCTGCTCCCCGCCGGACAGCTGGGCCGGGAAGTGGTCCAGGCGCTCGCCCAGACCGACCAGTTTAAGTGCCTCCTCCGGGCGCATGGGGGAGGGGGATATCTCCGTCACCGCCGCCACGTTCTCGCGCGCGGTGAGGCTGGGAATGAGGTTGTAGAACTGGAACACGAAGCCTACGTGATCGCGGCGGAAGCGCGTCAGTTCGGCCTCGGTGGCGCCAGTGAGCTTGTGGTCGAGGTAGCGCACCTCGCCGCTGGTGGGCGTGTCCAGCCCACCGAGGATGTTGAGCAGGGTCGACTTGCCACTGCCCGAGGGCCCCAGAAGAACCACCAGCTCGCCGCGGTAGAGCTCCAGGTCGATCCCGCGCAGGGCCTGGACCTCCACCTCCCCCATGCGGTAGGTCTTGGTCAGGCCGCGGGCAATGAACACGGGCGGGGCGGTGGTGGATGGATTCATGATCGATGACCGAGCTGTTACTCAAGCATAGGGAAACGCTGAAAAACTCAGCGCTTCCTGACTGGGGCATGGATGCCCCGGCGCGAACAAGGGCGCAAGCGCTTGATTCGCGGAGGCCACCGCGAATTCACTTCGCGGTGAGCCGAACTGAAAAAATCCAAGGATGGATTTTTTCAGTGTTTCCATAGTTCACTCCAACTTCCCGAAGAGCCTGGCGGCAGGCTCAGGGCTTCGCGTCACGTAGCCGGGCGTACTCTTCCAAGAGGCGGGATTTCTCCAGTTGGGCGGACTCGATGCTGGTCGCATACAGGGCGGCCACGGCTTCCATCTCCATCGCCAGGCTCTGTTGCCAGGCGGCCCCGGCCAGGTTGTTGTTCGCGTAGTTGCGGTTGAAGCGGAGGTTGGCGATGCGCTGGTCGCGCTCGGCCGTCATGGCCGCGATGGCATCGTCCAGCCCCGCGATGCTGCGCTCGATCTGCGTCATGCGCCGGGACCGCTCCATGTTGTTCGCCGCAGCCTGCACCGAGGCATTCGCCGTCTGCTGTTCGGCCATCGCGCTGGCGGAGGGCTGGATCACCTTCGGTTTCACTTCCACGCTCTGGTCGCCGCAGGGGGGCTGGCTGAACACGGTCTGGCCACTCACCACGCACTTGTAGATCCCGGCCTGGACACCAGGGGCCGCGATGAGGGCGGCAACGAGGAACATGGGGCGCATTGGAACCTCCGTTGTTGAAACCGAATGCATGCTGAAGGATAGCAGCAGGCTGACGCCCTCCATGCGCATCCTCCTTTCTGGTAAAAGGGACGGATCACATCGGCACGCAAGCAGCCCGAGGCTGCCTTGCCGATCCATGGAACGCGTTCGGGCTGCGCTCGGACCAGACCGACAACCAGGGTGCAAGCATGAACCTCCTCGAACCCGCGCAGGCGCTGGGCCACCTTCCGCCCTTCGACCGTCTTCCCGAGGGTCTTCTGGCCCGTGCCGTGGCTGCGCTGGATGTGGTCTATGCCCCGCGCGGCGACCGCCTGGCCGAGGTCGGCGCCCCGGCCGAGGGGCTGTGGCTCATCGTCAAGGGCGTGGTGCGGGAATGCGGCGAGGCAGACGGGGAGGTCCTCCATGGTCCCGGGGAGGCGGTGGGCGCGGGTGGCCTGCTGCGTGGCAGTCATCCCTGCGCGCTCGAGGTGGAGGAAGAGCTGGTCGCCCATTGGCTGCCGGCGCATGTCTTCCACGAACTGGGGGAACAGCATCCGGCCTTCCTGAACTTCTACCGGGAGGATCTTGAGACCAAGCGCCGGGCACGGTCGGAGGCCGGCGAGCGCGGTGCCCTGACCCTGCTGCTGCACACGAGCCTGTCGGAGCTGACGCTGCGCCCCCTGTCCCGCCTCCGGGGCCCGGTGACGCTGCGCGATGCGGCCCGCGCCCTGCACGCCGACGGGGCGAAGGCGCTCCTGGTGGAGGACGAGTCCCACGGCTTCGGTATGCTGACCCAGAGCGACGTGGTTGCAGCCCTGGCGCAGTCCGACGATCCGGGCACGGTGCTCGAGGCCCGGCGCCCCCTGGTGGCACTGGAGGAATCGGACGACCTCTTTGCCGCCCTGCAGCTGATGCTGCGCCACCACATCAGCCAGCTGGTGGTCTGGCGGGCGGACGGCTCGGCGGGACTGGTGCGGCAGAAGGACATCCTCAGCCTCGTGGCTAGCCATGCCCCGCTGCTGGACCGCGAGATCGAGCGCGCAGCCTGCATCGATGATCTTCACGAGGTCGGTGGGCATCTGGTCGAACTGGTGCGCGGCCTGCACGGGCGCGGGGTACGGGCGCGGCACGTGAGCGGCTGGGTGAGCGAGCTGAACGCCAAGCTGTACGCCAAGGCGTGGGGGGTGGTCGCCCCGGACGGATTGGTGGAGGCGAGCTGCCTGTTCCTGATGGGCAGCGAGGGGCGGGGCGAGCAGCTGCTGCGCACCGACCAGGACAACGGCTTGCTGCTGGCGGCGGGGGCCGACGAGGGCGCCGCCGGGGAGGCGGCCGGGCGTCTGGTGGATGCACTGGAGCAGCTCGGCCTGCCGCGCTGTCCCGGGGGGATCATGGCGAGCAATCCGCGCTGGCGGCTGACACCGGCACAGATGGAACGCGACATCATCCGCTGCGTCGAGCAGCCCGACGGCGAGGCCCTGCTGCGTCTTGCGATGCTGGCCGACGCCCGCGCCGTGGCGGGCCGGAGCGACCTGCTGGAGGCGATGCGCGCCGAGTTGAACGTGCAGCTGGCCGCGCATCCCACCGTGCTGGCGCGCATGGCGCGCCAGATCCTCGCCTTCGAGACGCCGCTCGGCGTCTTTTCCGGCTTCGTGCTGGAGAAGGGGGAGCACCGGGGCGAGCTGGACCTGAAGAAGGGCGGCCTGTTCCCGATCATGCACGGCGTGCGGGTCTACGCGCTGGAGGCGGGCATCGGCGAGACCAGCACCTTCGAGCGGATCGAGCGCCTGCGCGAGCTGGGGCGTTTCGAGCCGGCCTTCGCCCGCGACCTTTCGGGTGCCTATGACTTCATGCTCAGCCTGCGGCTCGGGGCGATGCTGGAGGACGTGAGCGCGGGGCTTCCCGCCACCGACAGCCACATCGACCCGCAGCGGCTCAGCCACTTCGAGCGCGACCTGCTGCGCGACGCCCTGCGCACGGTGGAGCGCTTCAAGCGTCTGGTGCACCACCACTTCAAGCTGCAGTTGTTGAGCTGATGAGCATCGGAGGACGGGCCGCCGCTCCCGTCATGGCGGCAGAAGCCTTCCATGGCTTCTGGCCTTCGACCAACGCCAAGGTGTTGCAACACTGCTCCTGCAATGTTGTCAGCGTAGCGAAGCAATCCACCAGGACGATGGGGCAGAGAGCGATCTTGGTCGTGTAATTCCCCCGCCTGGCCTATGCTCTGGGGACATCTCCTCCCGGGAGGGTCTCCCATGCACGAGCATGTCCATCCCCAGCATAACCATCATCACCATGAGTCCGCTCACGCCGGACATCATGCCCACATGGTGGAGGACTTCCGGCGCCGGTTTCGGGTCTCCCTGGCGCTGACCCTGCCCATCCTCGGGCTTTCGTCGGAGTTTTGGCACCTGCTCGGACTCCCTCCCTTGCTGGCCTTCGCGGGCGATCATCTGGCCCTGTTCGCGCTCGCCAGCATGGTCTATCTCTATGGTGGCTGGCCGTTCCTGAAGGGGCTGACCGAGGAGGTCGCCGGGCGCCAGCCGGGCATGATGACCCTGATCGGCGTCGCGATCACCACAGCCTGGCTCTACTCGACGGCGGTGGTTTTCGGCCTCGAGGGCATGGGCTTCTATTGGGAGCTGGCGACCCTGATCGACATCATGCTGCTTGGCCACTGGATCGAGATGCGCTCGGTGATGGGGGCCTCGGGTGCGCTGGAGGCGCTGGTGCGGCTGCTGCCCGCCGAGGCCCATAGGCTGCGGGACGACGGCGGGAGCGAGGATGTGCCGCTCGGCGAATTGAGTCCGGGCGACCGGGTGCTGGTCCGTCCGGGCGAGCGGGTGCCGACGGACGGGGTGATCGTGAGCGGGAGCAGCAGCATGGACGAGTCCATGCTCACCGGCGAGTCACGGCCGGTGGAGCGGAGAGAGGGGGCCGAGGTCATCGGCGGTTCGGTCAACGGCGAAGGCGCCCTCACCCTCGAGATCCACAAGACGGGGGGCGAGACTTACCTGGCCCAGGTGATGGATATGGTGCGCCGCGCACAGGAGTCGCGCTCGCGCAGCCAGGATCTGGCGAACCGGGCGGCCCTGTGGCTGACCGTCATTGCGCTGGGGGGCGGCACCCTGACCCTGCTGGCCTGGATCGGGCTCGGTCGCGACCTGGCCTTCGCCATCGAGCGGGCGGTGACGGTCATGGTCATCGCTTGTCCGCACGCCCTCGGCCTCGCGGTGCCGCTGGTGGTGGCGATGAGCACCAGCCTGTCGGCCAGCCATGGTCTGCTGATCCGTGACCGGGCTGCATTCGAGCGGGCGCGCAACCTGGGGGCGGTAGTGTTCGACAAGACCGGAACCCTGACCGAGGGCCGCTTCGGGGTGAGCGAGGTGGTTCCCCTGGGCGATCTGGACGAGACGGCCTGCCTGCGGTTGGCTGCGGCGCTGGAGAACCAGTCCGAGCATCCCATCGCCCGCGGCATCATCCGCGCCGCCAAGGAGCGTGGCATTGAATGGCCGAATGCGACCGGTTTCCGGAACATCACCGGGCAGGGGGCCGAGGCCAGCGTGGAGGGGCAGGAGGTGAAGGTGGTCGGCGCAGGCTACTTGCGCGAGGCCGACATCGAGGCCGGTCATCCGCGCCTTGTGGCGCTCGCCGGACAGGGCAAGACGCTGGTGTTCCTGCTGGTCGATGGGCGCCCCCTGGCCGCCATAGCCCTCTCGGACGTGGTGCGCCCCGAATCGCGCGAGGCGGTGGCTGCGCTCAAGCGCATGGGCATTCGCTGCATGATGCTGACCGGGGATTCGCAGGCGGTGGCGGAGGAGGTGGCCGACGAACTGGGGTTGGACGAGTTCTTCGCCGAAGTGCTGCCCGAACAGAAAGCGGCCAAGATCCTCGAGGTGCAGGCGCGTGGGCTGACCGTGGCGATGGTGGGCGACGGGGTGAACGACGCCCCGGCGCTCGTCCAGTCCGACCTCGGCATTGCGGTGGGGGCGGGCACCGACGTCGCCATCGAGTCGGCCGACATCGTGCTGGTGCGCAGCGACCCTCGCGACGTGGTGGCCATCCTCGGCCTGGCCCGCGCCACCTACGCCAAGATGGTTCAGAACCTGTTGTGGGCCACGGGCTACAACGTGGTGGCCATTCCCCTCGCGGCGGGCGTGGCGGCGGCCTGGGGCCTGCTGCTGAGCCCGGCGGTGGGGGCGGTGCTGATGTCGCTGAGCACGGTGATCGTGGCAATCAATGCGCGGCTTCTTGGGCGGCGCGTGGCCTCGCTGCGCACGGTGGTGTGAGTACGAGGGGGATGTGGGATGTTTGCGAAAGGAAGGTTTTCCGGACAGGCCAAACGAAGGTCGTGGGGGCGCGTTTCTTTCCCCCATTTCTTTGCGCGAACAAAGAAAAGAAATGGGGTCGCCCGCGTGTGATCCGGACGGTTCGAAGCGCGCCGCTTGAGGCGGGCGAAACAACCCGCAAGCCTGTCTTGAGGCGGCCTTGAACAACCGTTGAAGTGGTTTTTCGCCCGCTTTGAAGCTTGCATCTTCGAACGTGCGTTTGCGCACGCGGGCGAATGCTGATCCCGACTGAGATAACTGGAACGGACCAGCTGCGATAATTCCGGGAACTCGTGGGCGTTGCCGGTTAATTTCGGGAAGGATTCTGGAACAACGTTGCACAATATGGAAGCGATGGTGCGACGCTGCTTGTCCGTTCAGACGGCGTCCGCAAGGTAGCCTTTCACGATCTCGAGAATGTCGCCTCGATCTTCATCCGACAGCCCCAGGAACGGACGCGCCGGGATCGCTTTGCCTGGGATCATGCTGCGTGGGCTGGTCGTGCCGCCGAACTGGTGCATGGCTGCGTAGGGCTCGGGGCTGCCGATCATCAGTGTGTCGCCGACGACCTGGTAGTTGATCGTCGTCTGCAGGGCGCGCGTCTTGCCGGTCAGCGGCTTTTTCGCACCGAGCCGGGTCGCACCCTTCGTGCTCAGACTCCCATCCTTCTTGAAGTTGCTGCTGTGCTCAGACATATAGAGGGCCAGCGTCAGCGGCGTATTTGGCGCCCATGTCTGCCCATCCGGATCGCGCCCGTCCACGAACCGCTGCTTGGTCGATTCGACCAGCTTCTCGCCGATGTAGCGCAACGCCGGTTCCGGATCGCTCGCCCTTTGCATCAGCTCGTTGAGCGCATCCAGCACCTCGCGGTCGTCGAGCTTGATCTCGATCATGTCCCGACCGTCTCCAGAACGAGCGCGCTCGACGCCTCATCCCACACCAGCGCGCCGCCGTTCTCGGCCACCTGCTTCGCGTCCTCATAGGAGACGTCATAGATCGGCTCGCCGGCGGGCGATGTCCAGCGAATCTCATAGTGATCGCCTTCGGGTGACGTCACCCAACCGCCGCCGCCAAGAATATCCCCGTTGGGCAACAGATAGAGCCGGACACGAATCGTCATGGTGTGCCACCGATATAAAGCAAGGAATGCAGCACTTCAGCCGTTCTCGGGAAGTAGGTCAACGCATCCAGCGACTCCGTCGTGCGGGGTTCTACCCCGCGGGTTCTACCCCGGCATACCGCCGCGCGGCGTCAGACCCACGAGTCGAGGCAAGGCCTCGGTCAGACGACGTGTGACCTGAACCTGATAACCCGCCCCAGCCACGGCATCTCGCCACCCCTCAGGCAAGGCATCATAGGTCTCATATACAGCCTGAACGAAATCCATATTGGCGGTCTCGTGAGAATGCCTTTCTTTTCTTTGCTTGCCCATCGATCGGCACCAAAGAAAGGGCACCCCCGCGGGGTCGCCCTTCGGGCAAGCCATGGCCGGGGCCGCTCCGACCGGGCCGTCCCGACGCGACATCCTGTCGTGGCGGGACTGAAAGGGCCATCCATGGCCCTTTCACCCGGTCTCCACAACCCCGTCCATGGCGACCCCAAGGGGAAACAGGCCCTTCGGCCAGCGTTGAATTGTCCGGAAAATCTTCCTTTCGCAAACGCGCCATCAACCCTCCCGCTCCCCCGCAAACGCCCGCAGGGCCTCGCCCACCGGGTCTCCCCCCTGGTCCTGGTAGCGCGGCGAGCAGTGGACGGGGCACAGGCGCTTCACCTCCGCCTCGCGGCCGAGTTGCCCGGCCTGCACCCCGGTCAGGTGGTGCTTGTTCGCCGCGTGGCCGGCATCGGCGGCGGTGAAGGCGGATTCGATGTACAGCTCGTCCGCGTCACGGGCGAGGTCGATGATGCGCGTGCGGTTTTCCGGCGTGTAGGCGCTGTCCACCACGTAGGCGGTCTTGTAGCCGGGGGTCACGTCGATGATGGCGTCGCGCAGCTCGCCGAGCGGCATGACACTCCCGTCGTCGAGGACGATGGGCGTGTCGTCCGGCGCGTCCTGCAGCACCGCCTGCTTCAGGCCCTTGAGCCACGGGCCGGTGGCGAGGCCCATCTCGGCCAGGCGGTTCTTGCGCACGCTGATGTGGCGCTGCTCCTCGAGGGCGAAGGCGAGGCAGGGGATGCCATGGTCGAGGATGGTGGCACGCACGCGGAACCCCGGGGCCTGAAGCAGCACGTTCCCGGGCAGGTCGATCGCGTTCTCGGCCTCCCGGGTGAAGTTGTGCCGGCACTCGAAGCGGGCCGCGTGTCCCCGCTCGTCCGTGTGCAGCTCGGTCACGACGAGGTCCAGGCTTTCCGCGTAGCCCGCGGCGAGGTTCCAGGTGTAGCCGCGCAGGCGGTGCTCCACCCGGTCGATGAAGCCTTCCGGCCCGTAAAGGCGCAGGGTGACCGGCCGGCCCAGGCAGAGGCGCACCAGCCAGTCGAAGTCGTTGAAGTGGTCCATGTGGGTGTGGCTGACGAAGATGTCCGTCAGCCGCATGATCTTGCGCGGCGGCAGGTTGCGGATCGTGCCCAGATCGAACAGCAGGGCGCGGCGGTCGAACAGGAAGTCGACGTAGACCACCGGGTCGCCGAAATGTCCGTTGACCAGATGGGTCTGGAACAGGGGCTTCACGCCGTTACGCACACGTCGCAGCGCTGAGGCAGGTCATCCTCCGTTTGCACCGGGGTCAGCACGGCGCCGCGCAGCGGATTGGGACGGTAGACGGTGCAGCCCTTGAGGCCCAGCGCATTGGCCTCTTCGTACAGGCGGGCGAAGGCCTCGAAGGGGAAGTCTTCCGTGACGTTGATGGTCTTGGAGATCGAGTGGTCGACGAAGGGCTGCAGCGCGGCCTGCATGCGCAGGTGATCCTGCGGGTCGATGGACGGGGCCGTGACAAAGGCTGGCGGCAGGCCCTCATGGCCGAATTCGCGCCAGCGGATCAGGGCGTCGTCCGTCACCGCGAAGCGGCGGGTCTCACCCGGTCCCACGCGCACCTCGCGCTCGGCCTTCTCGGCGTAGACCGGCTCCAGCCCGCTCGAGACATTGCCGGCCAGCAGGCTGATGCTTCCGGCCGGGGCGATGGCGAGCAGGTGGCTGTTGCGCAGGCCGTGGGCGGCAATCCCGTCCCATACGTCCTCCGGCAGGCCGAGGATGAAGGGGCGGGCGAGATAGGCCGCGCGTCCGAAGAAGGGGAAGGGCCCCTTCTCGCGTGCGAGCTCGCTCGATGCGCGGTAGGCGGCATCGCGCACCGTTTGCATGGCGACGGCCGCGTGCTGGCGGCCGGCCTCGCTGTCATAGCGAAGGCCGAGCATGACCAGGGCCGAACCGAGGCCGGTGATGCCGAGGCCGATGCGGCGGCTGCCCCGGGCCTGTTCGCGCTGTGCTTCGAGGGGATAGCGGGATAGGTCAATGACGTTGTCGAGCATGCGCACCGCTACCTGCGTCACCCGCGCAAGCTCGTCCAGGTCGAGATGGGCCCGTTCGGTGAAGGGCTTGCGCACGAATCGGGTGAGGTTGAGCGAACCGAGGTCGCAGGCCCCGTATGGGGGGAGCGGCACCTCGCCGCAGGGGTTGGTGGCACTGATCTGCTCGCGCCAGCCGAGGTTGTTGAGGGTGTTGATCCGGTCGATGAACAGCACGCCGGGCTCGGCGGTGTCATAGGCGGCGCGCATGAGGCGGTGCCACAGGGCGCGGGCTGGAACCCGCTTGAGCACGCGACAGGGGACGGGACCGAGGCTCCCGGTCCAGCGGCGCAGGATGGTCTCGCCGGGGCCATCGGCGAGCTGGTCCGCCGGGAACACCAACGCCCAGTCCGAGTCCGCCTCCACCGCGCGCAGGAAGTCGTCGCTAACCTGCACGGAGAGGTTGAAGTGACGCAAGACGCCCGCTTCGCGCTTGGCGTCGATGAAGGCCTCGATATCCGGGTGGTCGCAGCGCAGGGTGGCGATCATCGCCCCGCGCCGGGCGCCCTGCGAGAGCACGGTGGCGCACATGCTGTCCCAGACATGCATGAAGGAGAGCGGGCCGGTGGCGATGCCGGCCGCGCTGCGCGTCTGGCTTCCGGCCGGGCGCAGGGTTGAGAAATCGTAGCCCACGCCACCGCCCTGCTGCATGGTCAGCGCGCCTTCCTTCAGGGCCTGGAAGATGCCGTCCATGGAATCCTCGATCACGCCCATGACGAAGCAGTTGAACAGCGTGACCCGGCGTGCCGTGCCGGCCCCGGCCAGGATGCGGCCGCCGGGCAGGAAGCGGTAGTCCGCCAGGATGGCCTGGAAACGCGCCGCCCAGCCGTCCCGGTCGTGCGCCTCGCAGCTTGCGAGGGCGGTCGCCACCCGGTTCCAGCTGTCTTCGATCGAGCTCTCGCCGGCCTGGCGGTATTTCACTTCCCACAGGGTTCGGGCCAGGTCGTCCATGCCCTCAGCCCTTGATCACGATCATCGGCTCAACCTTGCACACCATGCGTGCAAGGCCGGCGTGATGGGCTGCCCAGACCACGTCCGTGACGTCCTTGTAGGCGCCCGGGGCCTCCTCGGCCACGCCGCGCAGGGAGGGGCTGCGCACCAGGATGCCGCGCGCGGCGAGCTCGTCCTCGACTTGGCGGCCTCGGAACTCGTGGGTCGCCTGGTGCCGGCTCATGCTGCGCCCCGCGCCGTGGCAGGCCGAGCCCCAGGCTTTGCGCATGCCTTCCTCGGTGCCGGCGAGGATGTAGGACGCGGTGCCCATGGTTCCGCCGATCAACACCGGCTGGCCGTGCGGGCGCAGGGGGGCGGGCAGGCTGGGGTGGCCCGGGCCGAAGGCGCGCGTGGCGCCCTTGCGGTGGACGTGCAGCATGCGCTTCTGGCCGCTGACCGTATGCTCCTCCAGCTTGCAGGTGTTGTGCGAGACGTCGTACAGCAGATCGAGCCTGGATCCCGGGAAAAGGTCGGCGAACACGCCGCGCGCCAGGTGGGTGAGGATCTGGCGGTTGGCGAGCGCGCAGTTGATGCCCGCGCGCATGGCGCCTAGGTAGCGCTGGCCGACATCCGACTTGATCGGTGCGCAGGCGAGTTCGCGGTCCGGCAGCACGATGCCGTAGCCCTGGGCGGCAAGGGCCATGCTCTTGAGGAATTCGGTGCCGATCTGGTGGCCCAGACCACGCGATCCGCAGTGGATGCTGACCTTGATGTCGTCCGGCCGGATGCCGAAGGCGGCGGCCAGTGTCTCGTCGTAGATCTCGGTGACGTGCTGCACCTCGAGGTAGTGGTTGCCGGAACCGAGGGTGCCCATCTCGTCGCGCTGGCGCTTCTTGGCCAGCGCCGAGACTTGTTCGGGGTCGGCGCCGGACATCTGGCCGTTCTCTTCGATGTGGGCGAGGTCCTCAGGCACGCCGTACCCCCGGTCCAGCGCCCAGCGCGCGCCGCCGCGCAGCATGGCGTCCATCTCGGCATCGTTCAGGTGGATGGCGCCGGTACTGCCGAGACCGGCCGGGATGCGGTAGAACAGGGCGTCGGCCAGGTCCTTCTGGCGCGCACGGATGTCCTGCGGGGTCAGGCCGGTGTGCAGGGTGCGCACCCCGCAGGAGATGTCGAAGCCGACCCCACCGGCGGAGATGATGCCGCCCTGCTCGGGGTCGAAGGCCGCTACCCCGCCGATCGGGAAGCCGTAGCCCCAGTGGGCGTCCGGCATGGCATAGGCCGCCTCGACGATGCCGGGCAGGGTGGCGACGTTGGACAGCTGCTCGTGCACCTTGTCGTCCATGGCGCGGATCAAGGCCTCGCTGGCATAGATGACGCCGGGCACGCGCATGGCCCCCGTCTGCGGGATGCGCCAGGTGTAGTTGTCCACCTTCTCGAATTTGCCGATGTCCATGACCCCTCCCGACAAGCCGTGATCCGAAACCGTCAGGGAAGCGCTGAAAAATTCAGCGTTTCCCGTTTGGGGCAGGACGCCCCAACGCGAACAAGGGCGTGAGTCCTTGATTCGCGGAGGCCGTCGCGGACATGTGCCGCGACGCTCTCGAAGGCTGAAGCCCAAAGGGCCTTCCGGCAGGGATGCCGGAAGAGCCTGAGAGGAGGGATCAGCCGAGCTGAAAAAATCCATGGATGGATTTTTTCAGCATTTGCTTAGACATCCACCACGCACTGAGCGAGCCATTGCCCGTCCTCCTCGCGTACCGCGAGTTCGGTCAGGGTGGCTCCCTTCACCTCCACCACCGGCTGGTGCCGCGCCCGGTCCAGCGGCTCGCCCCAGGCCGTGGCATGTAGCCTGCCCGGCGTGAGCGCGACCTCGAAGCGGCTGAACAGCATGCGGCGGGTGGCCATGGCGTAGACCAGAGCGTTGATCCAGTCGTAGAAGAGGTAGTCGAGGTCTGCCCCCTCGAGATCGACCGTCACGCTCTCCCGGGATTCGACCGCCGCCGGATCGACGACCAGCGCGGTCAGCGCGAGCGCCGCCTGGGCAAAGGCCTCGGCCGCCGTCGGCCCCAGGCCGCGCACGCCGATGTCGGCGACATGCTCGAAATGTTGCCAGTGTCCGCGCGTATCCATCTCGACTCCAGCATGGCTCTTCCCGAGTATGGCTTACGGATGACAAGGCGCAAGGCGGCAACCGAACTTGGCTTCCGCCGTGCCCGGTGCTATTAATTCAATCAAGGATTCATCAAAGGCTTCGCCCGGACATCGGGCATGACGAGGAGACGACCATGCAGCTTCCCCTGCAAATCACCTTTCGCGATATCCCGCCTTCAGAAGCCATTGAAGCCGCCATCCGCGAAAAGGCGCAGAAGCTTGAGCGTTACTTCGACCGCATCACCAGCTGCCGCGTGATCGTCGAGGCGCCGCACAAGCACCACCACAAGGGCAAGCTCTACGAGGTGAGCATCAACATCACCATCCCGGGTCACGAGATCGTGGTCAGCCGCGACAACCACGACAAGCATGAACATGAAGATATCTATGTCTCCATCCGCGATGCCTTCGTGGCCGCCCAGCGGCAGCTGGACGCCTATGTGGGAAAGATGAGGGGCGAGGTGAAGGCGCATGAGATGCCCGCTCATGGCCGCGTGATCGAGATCACCCCCGACCACGGCACCATCCTCACCCCGGACGGGCGCGAGATCTATTTCCACCCCAACAGCCTGCTGAACGAGGAGTTCGAGGACCTGGAGAAGGGCGCCGAGGTGCGCTTCGCCGAGGAAGAGGGCGAGAAGGGGCCGAAGGCGACCACCGTGCACGTGATCGGCAAGCACCACATCGGCGAATAAGCCGCCTCAGGTCGGCGCGATGGGGGCCGACCCCGGTTGCCACGGGCGCTGCCAGATCAGCTTTCCATCCCGCCAGACCTCCCGGATGCGATGCAGGGGAACCTCGTGGGGTTCCCCTTTTTCGTCCCACAGGATCACGGAAAAATGCTCGCCTTCGCTTCGATACGGCTCGCGCAGCTCGCCGTGGACCATGCCACCGGCCAGACGGTCGATGTAGCCCAGCCGGAAACGGGCCGAGCCGAAGGCCTTGTCCCAGTGGATCCGGTTCAGCAGCTCGTGGATCGGCATCATCGCTCACCTCCCGTCGCGGAGAAATCATCCCATGAACGTTGAACTGGTCAGCTGGGAGTCCTTCCACCGGCTCGCCCGCGATCTTGCCCTGCGCATCCGCGCATCGGGCTTCCGGCCCGACATGATCGTCGCCATCGCCCGCGGGGGCGTGGTGCCTGCCCGAGTGCTGTGCGACTACCTCGACATCATGGACATGGCCTGCGTCCGCATCGAGCATTACCGTGCCCGCCACAAGGCCCCGGAGGCGCGGGTCAAGCATTCCCTGAACGTCTCCATCGACGGCCGGCGCATCCTGGTGGTCGACGACGTCAGCGACACCGGCGACAGCTTCATCGCCATGCTCGACCACCTGAAGGGCCGGGGCGTGCCGCTCGAGGTGCGCACCTGCGCCCTGCAGCACAAGATCGTCTCGAAGTTCGTGCCCGACTACTACGCGCGGGAGATCACCGAGTGGCGCTGGGTGACCTATCCCTGGGCCGCGATCGAGGACCTCGGGGAACTGATCGAGGATGGAGGGCTGCTGGACGCGAGTGTGGCACAGATCGGGCAGGCCTTGCGCGAGAGGCACGGTATCGAGCCGTCGCACGAGCTGATCGGGGATGCCCTTGCGGCCTTGGGCCTGAAACAGGCCACGGGTCGGCCCGCTTAGCCCGGACGGGGCTATGCCGATCCCGCTCTCCTGGCGTCGACTTCAGCCTGCCGGTCGTCCCGTTCGCGCAGTAACCAGTACACCACCCCGAGGGCTAGCGCGGCTCCGGAAAGTGCCGCGATCTTGGCCGGACTGGTTTCCTGGTCGAGAATGATGAATTTGCGCGAGAGGGCGATCAGCGCGATCAGGACCACGGTCTTGACCTGGATGATGCTGTCCTTGCGCAGGGCCACCTTGACGATGGAATGCCTAAACTCCATCGCGATCAGCAGGGTCATGATCATCCCGAAGACGACCTGGAAGACCTCGTGATCCAGCGGATTGAAGGCTTCGAGGAAGAGCAGTCTGAAGACCGTGGTGATGAGCTGGATGAGGGATATGACGATGACGACGGCGATCACGCCCGAGAGTACGAGGGCGATGATCTGCTCGAACCTGTCGTAGGCCCCCATACGCTCCCATTGGTTCTTGAATTCGGTTAGGAAGGATTTTCTCTCCACCTCGTTCATGGCAGTCTCCAGAGTCGTCCGACCGGCCCAGGATGGCCGGACATGGGCCCCGGGCCTACGGTATAACCCCGGGTAACTCCGAGAAATGGGATGGGGAAGGTGGGAATTCAACCCCCCAGCATGGCCATCAGCTCCGCGATCTGCCCCTCCGCCGGCGCATCGCAGCGCATCGGGAGGGCAAGGCGCTTTTCCCCGTCGTCCAGGGGCTCGGCACCCTGTTGCTGGGCGTTCAGGACCTCCAGCGTGGCCTCGGACGGGTCGCCGCCGGACCGGGCGCGGGCGAGCAGGCGCTGGCGCAGCGTGTCCTCGGGGCAGTGCATGGCGAGGATGTGGAAGGGCGCGTTCAGCCTTTCGGCCAGTGCGCGGGCCGCCTGGCGCGGACCAGCCTTGATGTAGGTGGCGTCGAGGATGACACCGAAGCCGGCCAGCATCACCCCTTCGGCCAGGTCCAGCAGGCGAGCGTAGGTCTGTTCGGTGGCCTGGGGGCTGTAGCGCCCGGCGAAGAGCCGGTCTTCGCCGCGCTCCGGGAAGAGGCGCTGGCGTTCGATATCGGAACGGATGCGGATAAGGCCTGCGCTCTCGGCCAGGATCAGCGCGGCATGGCTCTTGCCGCTGCCGGAGTAGCCATGGGTGATGAGGATGCGCGGCGCGCCGGGGTGGGTGTAGCGCTCGGCCAGGTCGACGTAGCGTGCATAACGGGCGCGCGCATCCATGATCTGTTCCGGCGTGCCGCCGAAGGCGACGCCGAGCAGGGCGACCTTGGCGCGCACCATGGCGCGGTAGGCCTGGTAGAAGCGCAGCAGTCCGATGCCCGCGTAATCGCCGCTGTTCTCCAGGTAGCGGTTGAGCAGGCGGCGGGCGTGGGCTGGCAGGCCGCGGTCCTCCAGGTCCATGAGCAGGAAGGCCAGCTCGCTCATCACGTCGATCCAGCGGAAGCTGTCGTTGAACTCGATGGCGTCGAAGATGACGATGGCATCGTCCACCAGCGCCATGTTGCCGAGGTGCATGTCGCCGTGCAGTTCGCGCACGAAGCCGTCCACCTTGCGGGCGGCAAGGGTGGGCGCAAGGCGCGCGTAGGCTGCCTCGGTCCACAGGCGCAGGCGCTCGAGCTGTTCATGGCGTGCGGCATCCTTTGGGTCGAGCAGCGGCTTGATCTGCTCGAAGTTCTGCGCCATCGGCGCGTACACGGTTCCGGGCTCGCCCAGCGGGCTGTCCATCTCGACGCGGGGGGCGGCGGCATGGAAGGCGGCGATGCGGTCGGCCAGCTCGTCCATGCGCGCAAGCGGCAGGCCCTCGCGGGTCAGTACCTCGTCGAGCTGGGCGCCGTCCGGGAAGCGGCGCATGACCACCGCCGCCTCGAGCAAATCGCCCTCGCCGTTGATGCGCGGGGCGTCGGGGGTGCCGCGGATCTCCGCGACCTCGAGGTACAGCCCGCCGCCGAGGGCGCGATTCAGGCGCAGCTCCTCGCGGCAGAAATGCACGCGCTGGCTGAGGTCAGTGAAGTTCAGGAAGCCGAAGTCGACCGGCTTCTTCAGCTTCCAGGCGCGGTCTCCCGCCAGGATGACCGAGGAGATGTGCGTCTCGACCAGGCGCGCGGCCGGATCCCGGGCCTGGAATTGCTGGAGGAGGGCGCGGACGAGGGTGCGGTGCGCATCGAGGGCGGCGGACATGGCGGGTTCACATAAGTTAATATGCCGGAAGCATAAATCAGCACTCCTATTGCATCCATTCCCATGACCTCCCGCCGTCCCCGGCCCTCCCATGCCCGTGCGGGCATCGTTGCCTTCTTGCTCAAGCTGGCCCTTGCCCTCCTGCTTGTCGGTGGCCTGCTGCTGGCGCTGTACGCCACGCATCTCGACCGCCGCGTGCAGGAGCGCTTCTCCGGCAGCCTGTGGGCCCTGCCGGCCAAGGTCCATGCGCGGGCGATGGAGTTGTGGGCCGGCCTGCCGCTTTCCCCTGTCCAGCTCGAGCGCGAGCTGGGCAGGCTGGGCTATCGCCAGACGGACGGCAATCCGCAGCCTGGCGAGTACCGCAAGGCAGGCGTGGACTTCGAGGTGCATGCCCGACGCGCGCAGCATGTGGACGGTGAGGAGCCGGAGCGCCTGCTGCGCATCCGCTTCGATGGCAACCGTGTCGCCGGTCTCTGGGACGCGGCGCGCAAGCCGGTGGACCTGGCCCGTCTCGACCCGCCGGTGATCGGCAGCTTCTATCCGGACAAGCAGGAGGATCGCGTCCTGCTTCGCCTGCAGGAGACCCCGCCGCTTCTGGTTCAGACCTTGCTGGCGGTGGAGGACCAATCCTTCTACGAACATCACGGCGTCAACCCGTGGGCCATCCTGCGCGCGATGGTGGTCAACATGGTCAGCGGCCAGCTGACCCAGGGCGGCAGCACCATCACCCAGCAGCTGGCGAAGAACTTCTTCCTCAGCAACGAGCGCACGATCTCGCGCAAGCTCACCGAGCTGATCATGGCCATCGAGTTGGAGCTGCATTACAGCAAGGAGCAGATCCTCGAGGCCTACCTGAACGAGGTCTGGCTGGGACAGGACGGCAACCGCGCCATCCACGGCTTCGGCCTGGCGAGCGAGTTCTATTTCGGCCGTCCGCTGAGGGAGCTGGATCCAGACCAGCTCGCCCTGCTGGTCGGCATGGTCAAGGGGGCGTCGTACTACAACCCGCGCCGCAATCCCGAGCGCGCGCTCGAGCGGCGCAACGTCGTGCTCGGCGTGATGGCCGAGCAGGGGCTGATCTCGCAGGACCAGCACGACGTACTCCGCCGGCAGGGCCTGGGCGTGAGCAAGACCGCCGGCGGGGGGCAGGGGCTGCAGCCGGCCTTCATGCAGCTGGTGCGCCGGCAGCTCAAGCAGGAATACGACGAGCAGGCGCTGCGCACGCTGGGCCTGCGCATCTACACCACGCTCGACCCGGAGGCGCAACTGCAGGCCGAGCAGGCGGTGGCGGGGCAGCTTCCGCAACTAGAGAAGGCGCGCAAGCTGCCGGCCGGGAGCCTGCAGGCTGCGGTGATCGTCACCGAGCCGACCTCGGGCGAGGTGCTGGCCGTGGTCGGCGACCGAGAACCCCGTTTCGAGGGCTTCAACCGCGCGCTCGACGCGCGCCGCCCGATCGGCTCGCTGGTCAAGCCGGCCATCTACCTGACTGCCCTTGAGCAGCCGCAGCACTACGGTCTTGGTACCCTGCTCGAGGATGCGCCGCTCACCCTTGAGCAGCCGGGCAGCCCGCCCTGGTCGCCGGAGAACTACGACCGCGAATATCGAGGCCAGGTACCGCTGTTCCGGGCCCTCGCGCACTCGCTCAACCTGCCGGCGGTACGGGTGGGCCTGGACCTTGGGGTGGACAACGTCGCCTCCACCCTGCGCCGCCTGGGTGGCACGCCGCCCGACAAGCCGACCCCGGCGATGATGCTCGGCGCGGTCGACATGGCCCCGATCGAGGTGGCGCAGATGTACCAGACCCTGGCCGCCGGCGGCTTCCAGACCCCGCTCCGCGCCATCCGCGGGGTGCTCGATGCCGACGGCCGCCCGCTGGCCCGCTACGCCCTGACGGTCCGCCAGGCGGCCCAGCCCGCGCCGGTGTTCCTCGTCACCACCGCGATGCAGGGCACCGTGCGCGAAGGCACGGCGGCCTCCCTCGGCAAGGCCCTGCCGGGGCTCCACCTGGCGGGCAAGACCGGCACCACCAACGACCTGCGCGACAGCTGGTTCGCCGGCTTCTCGGCCGATCGCCTGGCGGTGGTGTGGGTCGGTCGCGACGACAACCAGCCGACCAAGCTCACCGGCGCCAGCGGCGCCCTGCCGATCTTCACCCAGCTGATGCGAGCCCTGCCGCAGCAGCCGCGTTCGTCCCAGGCCCCGGCCGGCGTCGAGTGGGTGTCCATCGACCCCAGCACCGGACTGCTTGCCCCGCCCGGTTGCCCGGGCGTGGTCGAGCTGCCCTATATCGAGGGCACCGCGCCACGCGAAATGAGCGGCTGCGGCGAGGCGCCGATCGACCAAGGCAGCAATGAAGAATCCCTGATCAACTGGTTCAACCAACTGCTTCAATGAACATCACCCGCCTGACCGTTCTCGCCACCGCCGCCCTGTTGATGACAGCCTGTTCCGCGCCCTCCGTGCGCCAGTCGATCGAGCAGCCCGTGGCCAAGCCCAAGCCCCTGCCTGGACCCTCGGCCGCGGCTCCCAAGGAACCGGTCGTCCGCACCCTGCCGGGAGCGGGCATGAAGGAGACCCCGCTGGCCGTCAAGCCGTTGCCGCAGGCGGCCCCGCCCGCCGTGCCGGCTGCGCCGCTCACGCCGACCATCGAGCGGGCGCCGGTGGCCGAGCTCCCGCAGCCAGCTGAGCCGGCCCAGGCTGGATCCCCCGCCCCGGCCGCGACCCAGCTCGCCCTCGCCACACCTGCCCCCAGCGGCGGCCCCGCGGTGATGGCGCTGGCCAAGCGTGCCGACGGGGAAATACGCGCCAACGACCTGGCGGCCGCGGCAGCCACGCTGGAGCGCGCCCTGCGCATCGAGCCGAACAACGCCGGCCTGTGGTCGCGCCTGGCCGAGGTGCGCCTGCGCCAGGGTGACAATACCCAGGCCGAGCAGCTGGCGCTGAAGTCCAACGGCCTGGCGGCCGGCAACGCCGCGCTCAAGGCTCGCAACGACCAGATCATTGCGCGGGCGCGCGGCCGCTGATCTCGACACGGCACTCCCCTCATGCCCTCGAGGGCACGGGGGCGTAGATCCGATATGGAAACACTTCCCTCCGAACTCCTCGGCCCGCACGGCCCGTTCGCCGAGCAGAACCCCAACTTCGCCGTGCGCGAGTCGCAGTGCCGCATGGCAGACGCGGTGGGGGAGGCGCTCGACCGGCAATCCACCCTGGTGGTGGAGGCGGGGACCGGCGTCGGCAAGACCTTCGCCTACCTTGTGCCCGCCATGCTTTTTCCTGGCAAGGTGATGATCGCCACCGCCACTCGCCACCTGCAGGACCAGCTGTTCCTCAACGACCTGCCGCGGGTGAAGCAGATCCTGCGGGCCAGCCGCGACGTGGCCCTGCTCAAGGGGCGGTCGAACTACCTCTGCCGCTACCGGCTGGAGGGGGCGAAGACGCTGGAGTTCATTCGTTCGAGCGACCTGCGCGAGCAGCTTCGCACCATCGACGCCTGGACCATGCGAACCAAGAGCGGCGATCTCGCCGAGTGCGGGGGCGTGCCTGAAGGCTCGCCGATCTGGGGCATGGTCACCTCGACCACCGACAACTGCCTCGGCAGCGACTGCCCGGACTTCCAGGACTGCTTCGTGTTCGAGGCTCGGCGGCGTGCGCAGGAGGCGGATCTCGTCGTCATCAACCACCACCTCTTCTGCGCCGACGCCGCGCTGCGCGAGGAAGGCTTCGGCGAGTTCCTGCCGGAGGCCGGCGCGCTGATCTTCGACGAGGCGCACCAGTTGCCGGAGATCGCCAGCGCCTTCGCCGGCGAGACGCTCACCTCGCGCCAGCTGCTCGACCTCGCGCGCGACACGCTCAACGAGCAGATGCGCGACGCGCCGGAGATGGGCGCACTGCGTGATCTGGCGGCCGCGCTGGAGAAGGCTGTGGCCGATTTCCGCCTCGCGTTCGAGTTGCAGCCGCCCCGTGATGCCTGGAGCGCGGCGCGCGACAAGCCCGTCCTGATCGACGCCCTGCATGCCCTTGAGCGGGCCCTGACCGAGCTGCGCGAGGGCCTGGCGCTTGCCGCGCCGCGCGGCAAGGGGCTGGAAAACGCGCAAAAGCGCGCCGAGGCGGTGCTTGCCCTGTTCGCCCGCTTCAGCCAGGCCGAGAACGCCGATGAGGTGCTCTGGTACGAGTTGAGCGCACGCGGCTTCGCCCTGCACGCCACGCCGCTGGATGCCGCCGCCGGACTTGCTCGCGCGCTGCACGGCCGTCCGCGCGCGCTGGTGTTCGCCTCCGCGACCCTCACCGCGCAGGGGCGGTTCGAGTTCTTCACCCGCCGGGTGGGGCTGGGCAAAGAGGCTGTCACGCTGCGCCTCGACAGCCCCTACGACTATCCGCGCAACGCCATCCTCTACCATCCACCCGGCATGCCGGAGCCGAACAGCCCGGCCTACACCCGCGCCGTGGTCGAGGCTGCCCTGCCGGTGCTCGAGGCAAGCCAGGGCCGCGCCTTCCTGCTGTTCACCAGTCACCGTGCCCTCAAGGAGGCGGAGCAGCTGCTGCGCAACCGCCTGACCCACCCCATGCTGGTGCAGGGCGAGATGCCGCGCCATCGGCTGATCGAGAGCTTCCGCGAACTCGGCAATGCCGTCCTGCTCGGCACGCAGAGTTTCTGGGAGGGCGTGGATGTGCAGGGCGAGGCGCTCAGTCTTGTCATCATCGACAAGCTCCCCTTCGCCATGCCGGACGATCCGGTGCTCAAGGCGCGCATGGAAGCGATGCGCAAGCAGGGCCTGGAACCCTTCGTCCACCACCAGTTGCCGCAGGCCATCCTCACCCTCAAGCAGGGCGCGGGAAGGCTGATCCGCGGTGAACAGGACCGCGGGGTGCTGATGTTGTGTGACCCGCGCATCCGCAGCAAGGGCTACGGCAAGCAGTTCCTCGACAGCCTGCCGCCGATGCGGCGCACACAGTCGCTGGAAGCGGTGCGCGTCTTCTTCGGCAAGCCCGCCGAACAATAGAAGCCGTCAATGCTTGGCATTGAAACAAACCACTGCAGGCGGGCAGGGCATGGTCTAAGGTTGTTGACACGACCCAACCACAAGGAGATGAGCCATGGCCAAGAAGAAGAGCGCCACCCTCGGTCCCATCAACATCGGGCTGGATGACAAGCAGCGCCAGGCCATTGCCGGTGGGCTCTCCCGCCTGCTGGCCGACTCCTACAGCCTGTTCCTGATGACCCACAATTTCCACTGGAACGTGGTCGGCCCGCACTTCAACGCGCTGCACACCATGTTCGAGCAGCAGTACACCGAGCTGTTCGGCGCGGTGGACGAGATCGCCGAGCGCATCCGTTCGCTCGGGGTGGCGGCGCCCGGAACCTTCAAGCAGTTCGACAAGCTGTCCTCCTTCGGCATCCCGGAAGGGGAGCTCGATGCCAAGGCCATGCTGATCGAGATGGTGAAAGGGCAGGAGGCGGTGGTGCGCACCGCGCGTGACATCCTGCCGGTGGCCGAGAAGGCCAACGACCAGCCGACCATCGACCTGCTGACCCGGCGCATGGAAACCCACGAGAAGAACGCGTGGATGCTGCGCTCCATGGCGCAGGAGTGAGGGAAACGCTGAAAGTCAGCGTTTCCTGTCCGGGGCACGGAAGCCCCGGCGCAAACAAGGGCGTAAGCCATTGATTTGCGGAGGCCACCACGAATTCACTTCGCGGTGCTCTCGAAAGCTGAAGTCCGCAGGACCTTCTGGCATGGATGCCAGAAGAGCTTGAGAGGAGGGATCAGCCGAGCTGAAAAAAATCCAGGGATGGATTTTTTCAGCATGTCCTGAGCTCCTACGCGGCCGGTCCCCCGGACCGCTCCTCATCCTTCGGCAGGGCCCTTGCGGCCCTGTCTTTTTTTTGTGCGATCACCTGTTCGTAGAGACCGACCAGGCGCCCGGCTACCCGCTCCTCACGCCATGCTTCGGCGGCCAGCACGGCCCGGGCCGCGAGGCCTGATGCCTGGTGCGGATGGGCGAGCAGTTCGAGGACGCGCGCCGCGAATCCCGCCGGCTCATGCGGCGCGACCAGACAACCATCGTCCTCCCGCACGATGTCCCGCGTACCCATCTCCGCCAGGGCCACCACGGGCGTGCCGAGGGCCATGGCTTCGATGAGTACCAATCCCTGGGTCTCGGTGGTGGAGGCGAAGACGAAAACGTCAGCGGCGCGGTAAAGGGCCTGTAGGGCACCGTCCCGCGGCAGGTAGCCGAGGAACAGCACCCGCTCCCGCATGCCCAGCTGATCGACCCGCTGGCGCAGGCGTGCCTCGGCCGGACCTTCCCCGGCCAGGACCAGGCGGGCATCCGGCCGCTGGGCGAGGACGTGGGCGAACATCTCGAGCAGGAACTCGATGTTCTTCTCGAACGCCAGACGTCCGACGAAGAGCAGCATCGGCTGGTCCTCGGCCAGTCCCAGGGCCGGGCGTGGATCGGGGGCTTCCGGCCGGCGCCAGGCCTCGAGGTCGATGCCGGTCGGGATCACCTCCACGGGCGTGCGCACGCCATAGCGCAGCAGCTGGTCGCGCATGGCGAGGGATGGGGCGATGAGGGTGTCGACCGCGTTGCCCTGGCTCACCGTCAGGCGCCGCGCGGCCAGGCGCAGCAGCGCACCGGGCAGGAAGGGGATGTAGTGCTCCAGGTACTGCTCGAAGAAGGTGTGGTAGGTCTCGACCACCGGCAGTCCCAGCGAGCGGGCCAGGCGCAGGCCGGCGTAGTGCGCGGCGAAGGGGGTGTGGATGTGGAGCAGGTCGAAATCATGCGAGGCGAGGCTACGGCCAAGTCGCATGAGCTCGCTCCAGCGCATGAGCCGGTCCTCCGGATCGAGCAGGACGCAGCGGCCGGAAACCCTGATCAGGCTTTCGTCGTCCGCGTGAGGCAGGGGATAGGTCGGCGCGATCAGCATGACCTCGTGCCCGAGCTGACCGAGGGCGCGGCGCGTGGTCTGGATGGAGGTCGAGACGCCGTTCACGCGCGGGAAATACACGTCGGAAACCATCAGCAGTCGCATGGAACCCTCGCAGCGCGGGTGTTGCGGATAAAATCCTGCCATCGTTCTCTTCCGACATGACAGGCGCGTGAACGGCGCCGCTGCAACAGGAATTATTGATGCGTGCCATGCTGATGACCGCCGCCGGCGGACCCGAGGTCCTGCAATTGGCGGATGTTCCCGAGCCCACCCTGTCCAGTCCGACCCAAGTGAAGGTGCGCCTGCGCGCTGCCGGGGTCAATCCCATCGATACCAAGCTGCGTGCGCGGGGGGTGTTCTATCCGGACGCCCTGCCGGCCATCCTCGGCTGCGACGGGGCGGGCGAAGTGGTCGAGGCCGGCGCGGAGTCCGGTCTTGCTCCAGGCGACCGGGTGGCCTTCTGCCATGGCGGGCTCGGTGGGGCACCGGGCAACTATGCCGAGTACACCGTGCTCGAGGCGGCCGAGATCGCTCCCATCCCGGACGGGGTGAGCTTCGAGCAGGCGGCGGCCCTGCCGTTGGTGCTGATCACCGCCTGGGAGTCGCTGCATGACCGTGCACGCCTGCGCCCCGGCCAGACCGTGCTCATCCTCGGCGGGGCGGGCGGGGTGGGGCATGTCGCCATCCAGCTGGCAGGGCTTGCCGGGGCGCGCGTGCTGGCCACGGCCGGCACGCCGGAGAAGGCTGCGTTCGTGCGGACGCTGGGGGCGGACGAGGCGATCCTGTACGGGGAGGGGGGCATGGTCGAGACGGTGATGCGCCTGACCGGCGGGCGCGGCGCGGATGTGGTGTTCGATACGGTGGGCGGGGCGTCGTTCAACCAGGGGATCACCTGCACGGCCTATGCCGGCGACGTGGTGACCCTGCTCGAGCCGCCGGCGGACGCGCCGTGGAAGGAGGCGCGCAACCGCAACCTGAGGATCGGCTTCGACCTGATGCTGACGCCGATGCTGCGTGACCTGCCCGATGCGCGCGCCCACCAGGTCGACATCCTGCGCAAGGGGTTGGGGATGCTGGCCGATCGCCGGCTGGGGGTGCATGTCGGGGCGGTCCTGCCGTTGGAAGAGGCGGCCGAGGCGCACCGGCGGATCGGGACGGGGCATACCCAGGGCAAGATCGTCCTCGTGCCTTGAGGGAAGCGCTGAAGAACTCAGCGCTTCCTGTTTGCGGCAGGAGGCCGCAACGCGAACAAGGGCGTAAGCCCTTGATTCGCGGAGACCGCCGCGGGTCCCGCATCGAAGTCCCTTCGGCCATTCATGGCCGAAGCCCCTGCGGGGTACGGCCCTCGAGAAAATTCACTTCGCGGTGCTCTCGAAAGCTGAAGCCCGAAGGGCCTTCCTGCAGGGATGCAGGAAGGGCTTGAGAGGAGGGATCAAGCGAGCTGAAAAAATCCGGGGATGGATTTTTTCAGCATTTCTTGAGTGGGGCCTCTCCCGGTCCGGTGACCAGGCCGGGGGTTCAGCCCGCGTCGAGCGACAGCTCGACGCCGGCCAGGGGCATGAGCAGGGCCTTCCAGTCCTGGCCGTCGCCGCTTTCGGCCTCGATCGCGACGCCCAGCCTGTAGCCCGCATCCGCGGCCTCGCACCAGCGGATCTGGCCGCGCAGGAGGAAGGTGCCGGGCTGGCTCGC
The DNA here is from genome assembly GCA_049322715.1 of Pseudomonadota bacterium. Classification (GTDB taxonomy): domain Bacteria; phylum Pseudomonadota; class Gammaproteobacteria; order Halothiobacillales; family Halothiobacillaceae; genus Thiofaba. The sequence goes on along the minus strand of JBMOQP010000011.1, from coordinate 7,903 downwards.
CAGGCGGAGCCAGAGCTGAACTGGACGCCCCACGGCGAGGGGGTGGTCGGCGGAGATGCGCAGCCCTTCCGCCGAAATGTCGAGCGTCTGGCAGGGGAAGGTCACCTTGGGCTCGTCCAGTGTGCTGACGAAAAGGGCGTCGAAATATGCCCGCCTTGGCTGCTGGCGGCGTTCGATATTCGAATGGCTCATGATCCGCGACGCTCCGTGCCGGATAAAGATGTGGAGATATGCTGCCGCAACTGCCTGAGGGCATGGCCGTGGCGTTCGTCCTCGAACACGGGGTGCGAGCGTCCGGCCAGCACGTCGTCGATGAACTGGCTGATGGAGCGCTCCAGCACCGGCCGCTCCAGCCGGTCGGCGAACACCAGCACGCCCTGGCTCGTGTCCACATGGTAGGCCTTGAGGCGGCGCGGAACCTGTCCCTCGGCGACATGGACGAGGAACCAGTCCCCGGGCTGGAAGGCCATGCGGATGAATTCGTCCACCACGCGCGGGGGGAGGGCGAGGGAGGGCTGCGGCAAGGAGGGGGGCTGCGCAGGCTGCGGGCTCGATCCGGAGGCGGGCGGGGCTGCGGCGGCCGTGCTCTCCAAGGCCTGGCGCAGTTCCTCGAAGGCCTTGTGGAAGCCTCTCTGCTCAAGGCCGTGACGTCTCAGGGTCTCCTGCATCCTGTGCAGCAGGGGTTCCGTGCCCCCGGGGCGGCTCGCACCCCCGGCAGCCGAGAGACGCACCAGTTCCCGCATCATGCCGTGGGCTTGCTCCCAGTCGTCTCCCTGCGGGCCCGTTCGCTGCGCGATCAGCAGCATCAGCGGCCCCCAGGTCTGCAGCAGGAAGGTGCGCAAGGGCTGCGGAACCGTGCCATGGGATGCCAAGGTGGTGTGGATGGCCTGGGTGGCTGCGGTGCGTGCCTCGTTGAAGCTCACCGCGGGGGCGCGTTGCGAGGCGGCCCGCTCCATGGCCGGGGAGATGTCGCGTGGCAGGTGCTCCGCGGTGCGCAGTTTTTCCAGCGCCGTGGAGAAGATGCCGAGGTCGTGGGCGAAGTCGCTGCACAAACTGCCGATGACGCGCTCCACGCGTGGCCGCCATGGGGCATGTTCGGCATTCGGCACCCGCGCCAGATCGACCAGCCGGTTCCATAGCTGGCGCACGGGGTGCTTGGCGTCGTGCAGGACCTCGCGGTCGAGCAGGGCGGCCTTCATCAGCGGCAGGTGCATGCGCAGCAGCGTGGTCTTGAAGCTGACGGACAGGCCGGGATCGGTCACGGCGTCGTAGACCATGAGGCCCATGAGGTCCATCAGGCGTTGGAGTTCGGGGGCGAGGACGACCTCGTGCGGCAGTTCGGGCACGCCGCGGAGCTGGTGCAGTTCCGTGACCTGGTCGGGGATCCGGCCGCAGACGCGCGACTGGATGGCATCCAGATGGGCGAGCAGGGCGTCGCGCTCCATCACCCCGGTGGCCGTGTGGTCGACCGTCTCGCCCGGGGCGTGTCCCTCGCCGGCGAGGCTGTGCGGTTCAAGAACCTGCTTGATGCGCTGGTACATCTCGTCCATGGCCGGGACGAGCAGCTGGTCCAGCAGGCGCACCAGCAGCAGCTGGATGGGGGGAGGGGCAGACTGTTCGGCCAGATAGGCCGCGATGGCCGAGGCGAAGGCCTGCGGCCTGAGGTCGTCCATCGAAAAGGCCGCTCCGGCACCGGCGGACTGCAGGTCCCGCTCGATGGCGGCGAGCGCCTCGAAATGCACAGCCTCCGCATGGGCGGCGAGCCGGCCAAGGGCCTGGATCACCAGGGGGTCCACTTCCGCGTTGGTTTTTGCGCCAGCCCACTGCTCCTCGAGATGCCGGGTGATGGCCTGGGCGCCGTCGCTCCGGATGCTGCGCAGGTAGCGCAGCGTATCCAGATGCAGGTCGACCGCGCCTCCTTCGCTCGACTGTCCCGCGAGGGCGAACAGGAGTTCCTCGGCTTGCAGGAGGACCGTGCCGAGGGCGTCGCGGAAGGCTGCGAGACACTCCTGGCGTGGATGAGCGGAGTCCCTGGGGTCGGTCATGCGTCGAGCGCCTTTCCCGAGCATCGGGCCGAGGCCACGGATGGCCGCTCTCGACGGCCGTACCCCGAAGGGGCTTCCGGCATGGATGCCGGAAGGGTCGGAGAGGAGGGATCAAGGGTGCGAGACCAGGATGCGCGCGCGCCCTGCAGAGGGAGGCGGGGGGCGCCGTCGTCAACGATGCAGGAGGCGCTCCATGAGCCGGATGGGGGATTCATGATCAGTCATTGCCCTCCGAGCAGATGGGCTTCGGCCCGTTCAAGTTCCTTCTCGGTTCCGTAGAGGATCAAGGTGTCATCCGTCTGGAGCACCGTGGTCGATTCTGGCATGTCCCCCTTGATTCCTCCACGGCGGATGGCGTCGGGCAGGACATCCAGTCCGGCGAGGGCCTCGCCAAGGGTGCGCCCCACTGCCCAAGCCTCGGGGGGCAGGGTGATGCTGGCGAGCGAGCCGCGCAGGGCGTTGGCGGCATCCACGCTGTCGCCGCGGCCCTGGAAGATGTGGCGCAGCAGGCTGTAGTGGTCGTGGCGGATGCGCTGGGCCCGGTGCAGCGCGCGCCGCATCGGTACGCCCAGGCGGGTGGTCAGGTGGGCGCCCAGCATGAGGCTGGCTTCGAAGGCATCCGCCACCACTTCGGTCGCGCCCGCCCGGAGGAGGTCGTCCATGCGGTTGACGGACAGCACGCGCACGAGCACCGGCAGCTCCTTGTATTGGAGCCGGACCACGTTGAGGGTCTTGAGCGCCGCCTCGGCATCGTGATGGGTGATCACCAGCGCGCGCGCCTTGTCGATGCCGGCGGCGCGCAGCAGGTCGATGTGGGTGGCGTTGGCGAAATGCACGTTGTAGCCCGCGCGCTGGGCCTTCTGGATGATGTCGGGATCGACCTCGAGCGCGATGTAGGGGATGTCCTCCTGCTCGAGCAGGTAGGCGAGGTTCTGTCCCACGCGGCCGAAGCCGGAGAGAATCACGTGCCCCTCCAGTTCGGCGCTCTGCTGGGCGATCTCCTCGCGCCGCTCGACATAGGTCTGCCGGTAGCCGCGGATCAGGAACTTGGTGATGCGGCCGTTGTAGCGCACCAGGAAAGGGGTGGCGACCATGCTCAGCAACACGGTGGTGAGCACGACCTGCACTGCCTCGTGTGACAGCAGGCTGCCGCGCGAGGCCAGAGCCAGCAGGGCAAAGCCGAATTCCCCGCCCTGCGCCAGCACGAGGCCGGTGCGCAGGGCCACGCCGGGCTCCTCGCGCAGGGCGACTCCCACGCCGAAGATGATCAGCGTCTTCATCAGCACCAGCAGCACCAGCAGGCCGAGGGCGCTCGGCAGGTAATGGGGCAGTGCCTGCACGTCGAGCAGCATGCCGATGGTGATGAAGAACAGGCCGAGGAGGACGTCCTGGAAGGGGCGGATGTCGCTCTCGATCTGGTGGCGGTAGGCGGTCTCGGACAGCATGATCCCGGCGAGGAAAGCGCCAAGCGCCATCGAAAGACCAGCCGCATGGGTCAGCGCGGCGGAGGAGAGGGCCACCAGCAGCACCGCCAGGGTGAACAGCTCCGGCGAACGTGCCTTGGCGATCTCATGGAACAGAGGGCGCAGCAGCCAGCGTCCGGCGGCGAGCAGGAGGCCGGTCACCAGCACACCCTTGATCAGGGCGATGGCCATGTCCTGGCCGATGTGGTCCCCCCCTGCGGCCAAGGCCGGGATCAGGATCAGGAACGGGATGACCGCGAGGTCTTGGAACAGCAGGATGCCGATCGCGGCCCGTCCGTGGCGAGAGTTGATCTCCAGCTGCTCGGACAAGAGCTTGATGACGATGGCCGTGGAGGACATGGCCAGCACGCCGCCGACCGCCAGGGCCCCGGGGGCGGACAGTCCCATCGCCCAGGCCGCACTGCCCGCGACCAGCGCGGTGATCACCACCTGCGCTCCGCCCATGCCCAGCACCGCGCGCCGCATGGCGACCAGCCGGGTCAGCGAGAACTCCAAGCCTAGGGTGAAGAGCAGGAAGACTACGCCGAACTCGGCCAGCAGGCGCGTGTTTTCGGTGTCCTCCACCCAGCCGAGGGCGTGCGGCCCGATCAGCGCGCCGACGCCGAGATAGGCGAGGATGGGCGGCAGGTTGAGGCGGCGAAAGAGGGTGACCGCGAGCACGGAGGCCGCGAGCAGGAGCAGGACGTCGATGAGGGGACTGTGGTGCATCGCTTGAACTTATCGGTGTGCGCAGGTCTTGGCAAGCGGCGTTTGAACGCCCTCCGCGCCCGGCCTATCATGGCCGGCATTTTCCGCTTCCGAACCGATCCTCCAGCCCCCATGACCGCGCAAACGACGACCCGTCCGGTGGTTCTCTCCGGCATCCAGCCTTCCGGCAACCTGCTCATCGGCCACTACATCGGCGCCATCCGCAACTGGGTGAAGCTGCAGGATACCCACGACAGCCTGTTCATGCTGGTCGACCTGCACGCGATCACCGTGCGCCAGGACCCGAAGATCTTGCGCGAGCGCAGTCTGGACTTCATCGCCCTCTACCTCGCCTGCGGCATCGACCCGGCCAAGTCCACCCTGTTCGTGCAGTCGCACGTGCCGGCGCATGCCGAGATGGGCTGGATCCTCAACTGCTATGCCTACATGGGCGAGCTGTCCCGCATGACCCAGTTCAAGGACAAGTCGCAGCAGCACGAGGCCAACATCAACGTCGGCCTGTTCGACTACCCGGTGCTGATGGCGGCCGACATCCTGCTCTACCAGTCCAACCTGGTCCCGGTCGGCCACGACCAGAAGCAGCACCTGGAGCTTGCACGCGACCTCGCCATGCGCTTCAACAACCTGTACGGCAAGGTGTTCACCGTGCCGGAGCCGATGATCCCCGAGGTCGGCGGGCGCATCATGAGCCTGCAGGACCCGAGCAAGAAGATGTCGAAGTCCGATCCTAACGAGCAGGCCTCCATCGCCCTGCTCGACGATCCGGCCAAGGTGCGCAAGAAGCTGATGCGGGCGGTGACCGATTCGGAAACCGAGATCCGCTTCGACCCGGATACCAAGGCCGGTGTCTCCAACCTGCTGACCCTGCTCGCCACCGTCACCGGCCAGAGCATCCAGCACTGGGAGGCGCAGCTGGCCGGGCAGGGCTACGGCACCCTGAAGAAGACCACCGCCGACGCCGTGGTCGCCTTCCTCGAGCCGGTGCAGCAGCGCTACCGCGAGCTGCGCGGCGAGGGCGGCGAACTGATGCGTCTACTCAACGACGGCGCGGACAAGGCCGCGGCGAGGGCCGAGGTGACCCTGCGCAGCGCCATGGACGTGCTCGGCTTCATCCCGCGCCGATGACCGACCCCGGGGCACTCGTCCTCGCCGACCTGCGTGGCGCCCTCCCGCCCCGCAGGGGCGACAGCCACAAGGGCGACTACGGCCACGTGCTCGTGATCGGTGGCAACCATGGCATGGCGGGGGCTGCAAGGATGGCAGCCGAGGCCGCCGCCCGCCTCGGGGCCGGGCTGGTCAGCGTGGCCACCCGCGCCAGCCACGCCCCCTTCCTCGGCGTCACGCGGCCCGAACTGATGGTGCAGGGCGTCGAGACCGCCGATGAAGTAGCGCCGCTGCTGGCGCGCGCCACGGTCGTCGTGCTCGGTCCCGGCCTCGGCCTGGACGGTTGGGCGCGTGACCTGTTCGAAGTGGCCTTTGCGGCAGGCCTGCCGATGGTCGTCGATGCCGATGCACTGAATCTGCTCGCGGCATCCCCGCGGCGGCCGGATGCGCCCGCCATCCTCTCTCCCCATCCCGGCGAGGCCGGACGCTTGCTCGGTACCCGCGCCGCGGATGTCCAGGCCGACCGCGCTGCGGCCGTGAGCGCCCTGCGCGAGGCCTTTGGCGGGGTCTGGGTGCTCAAGGGGGCGGGCAGCCTGGTCGCGAGTGACGAGGGGCTGGATCGCTGCGGCCACGGCCATCCGGCCATGGCCAGCGGTGGCATGGGCGATGTGCTGTCCGGCATGTTCGGCGCCCTGCTGGCCCAGGGATTGAGCGCGGCCCGCGCGGCTCGGCTCGGTGTCTGCCTGCACGGCGCGGCGGGGGAGGCGGCGGCCAGCGCCGAGGGGGGGCGGGGCATGCTCGCACTCGACCTGCTGCCCCATGCCCGCCGCCTGCTCGAGGAGATCTCCCCATGCTGAGACTGGAACTTGCCGACGAGGCCGCCACCCAGGCCCTGGGCGGCGTGCTGGCGCAGACTGCACCCTTCTCCGGCTGGGTGGCCCTGCACGGCCACCTTGGGGCGGGCAAGACGACGCTGGTGCGGTCCTTCCTGCGCGCCATGGGGTACGGCGGGCGCGTGGTCAGCCCCACCTACACCCTGGTCGAGCCCTACGAGATCGAGGGGCGCCGCATCGCCCACTACGACCTCTACCGCCTGGCGGACGCGGAGGAGCTGGAGTGGATGGGCGCGCGCGAGGACTTCGGCGCGGACACGCTCTGCCTGGTTGAATGGCCGGAGCGCGGCGAGGGGGTGCTTCCGCCGCCGGACCTGGCGATCCGCCTGGAACACCAGCCCGCGGGGAGGGCGTGTTTTCTGGAGGGGTTGAGCCCCACCGGATCCTCTTGGCTGGTCCGAGTTGAGGATCGGCTCAAGGAATGGGGCTTATCTCCTTCATAGCATTGAACTTTCGCCGTCTCTGGACTATAAAAACGCGCATGAGTCTGTTGGATGCGCGAGGTGGGTCATGACTTCACCACATGAGAGCAACGCCCGTCGTCGTTTTTTGCTTGGCCTGTTGGGAGGTGGGGCGTCGCTGCTCTGGCTGCCCGAATCCGCCTATGCCGGGGTTCGTGCCTCCGTGCGCGAGGCCAGCACCAGCCTGAGCGAGCGCGGCACGCGCCTGGTCATCGACCTCACCGCGCCGACGGACCACAAGGTCTTCACCCTGAGCAATCCGAACCGCGTGGTGTTGGACCTGAGCGAGACCAGCCTGCCGCGCGATTTCGACCTCAGGCTGCCGGAAGGCTGCATTGTCTCCCGCCTGCGCAGTGGCATCCAGAACGGCAGTGACCTGCGCCTGGTGCTGGATGTGCATCAGCCCACCAAGCCCAGCGCGCTGCTCCTGCCCAATCCCGACGGCAAGGGTTTCAAGCTGGTGCTGGACCTGCCGCACCAGCCGCTCGGCATGGCCGCTCCGGCCAATGTGGCGAAGGCCGAGCCGCCGGCCCGCCCGGCGCCGGTGGCGGCCGAGCGCCCGGTACCGGTGCGCGAGGCCCCGCGCGGCGGCCTGCGCGACCTCGTGATCGCCATTGACGCGGGGCACGGCGGCAAGGATCCCGGCGCCGTCGGGCGCGACGGCACCCGCGAGAAGGACGTGACCCTCGCCATCGCCCGCAAGCTGGAGTCGATGCTGCGCGCGGAGCGTGGCTTCAAGCCGGTGCTGACCCGCGGCAGCGACGTCTTCATCCCGCTGCGCGAGCGCACCCGCATCGCGCGCAGGCACAAGGCAGACATGTTCATCTCCCTGCACGCGGACGCCTTCAGCGACCCGGACGCGCGCGGCGCCTCCGTGTTCTGCCTATCGCTCAACGGCGCCAGCTCGGAGGCTGCGCGCTGGATGGCCGACAAGGAAAACGCCGCCGACCTGGTGGGCGGCGTCAGCCTCAACGATCGCAACGACACCCTTGCATCCGTCCTGCTCGACCTTTCCCAGACCGCCAGCATGCAGGCCAGCATGGATGCCGGCCAGCGCGTGCTGACCGAACTGGGCGAGATCGGTTCGGTGCACAAGCGCAGCGTCCAGCAGGCGGGATTCGTGGTGCTCAAGTCGCCGGACATCCCATCAATGCTGGTCGAGAGCGCCTTCCTCTCCAACCCGGAGGAGGAGCGCAAGCTGCGCACCG